>CABUAT010000021.1 GCA_902489665.1 uncultured Collinsella sp.
CGTAGCGGGTGGTTTAAAGCTGGCCGCTGCGCGGCCAGCAGACTAAAGTCTTGAACAAAATGGGTCCCGCACTTGCGGGACCCTTTTCAAGTATTTATGCGGTTCGTGATTAGTAGCCCACGATGCCCTGCGGGAAGAAGAACATGCACAGCACGACGCACACGGCAAACACGACAGCCATGATGACGGTCAGGCGGTCAAGGTTCTGCTCCATAACGCCCGTGGCAGAGCTGGAGTTATACAGCGAGCTGGCAATCATATCCGAAACGCCGGTACCCTTACCGGAATGCATCAGGACGAGAATCGTCAGCGCCACGGCAGAAACAGCCCAAACGACAAACAGAAGAATCTGGAACGGACCCATAGATAAGCTCCTTAATAGAACAGTTCAAACTCCAGTACTGTACCACAATCCCCCGCTCTCCCCTACCTGCCACTCAAGGACGGGGTGGAAATGGCAGAAATACCAAAAAGGGGGTTGTCCGGTTGTGGACAACCCCCTTGCTAGAAAACGGTATTTGTTTTCTATTAGGCCTCGGTAGCGAGCACGCGGCCCGTCATCTCGGCGGAAGGCTCAATACCAGCCATGGTGAGCATGGTCGGAGCGATATCGGAAAGACGGCCGTCCTCGATACCGGTGAGCTTGGCCTTCTCATCAACGATGATGAGCGGCACGCGGTTGGTGGTGTGAGCCGTAAACGGATGCTTGGAGCCGTCGGAAGCAACGTCAAACATGTGATCGGCGTTGCCGTGGTCGGCGGTAATCAGTGCAAAGCCGCCCTTGGCGAGAATCGCCGGGACAACCTTGGACAGGGCATCGTCAACAGCCTCAACGGCCTTAACGGCAGCGTCGAAGACACCGGTGTGACCAACCATGTCGCAGTTCGCGAAGTTCACGATGTAGAAATCAGCGCGATCCTCGTTGATGGCGGCGACGAGCTTCTCGGTAACCTCGGGAGCGCTCATCTCGGGCTGCAGATCGTAGGTAGCAACCTTGGGGGAAGCGACGAGCACGCGCTCCTCGCCCTCCTTGGGCTCCTCGATGCCACCGTTGAGGAAGAACGTCACGTGGGCGTACTTCTCGGTCTCGGCAGTGTGCAGCTGCTTCAGGCCATTGGCGGCGATAACGTCGGCCAGGACGTTCTCGGGGAACGTCTTGGGGAAGGCGACCTCGACGTCAAACGTCGGATCATACTCGGTCATCGTCACAAAGTGCGAAAGCTTGATCTGCTCGCGCTCAAAGCCGTCGAACTCCTTGTCCGTGAACACGCGGGTCATCTGACGAGCACGGTCGGGACGGAAGTTGAAGAAGATGGCCGCGTCGCCCTCGTGAATGCCCTCGTTGTGGGCAGCGAAGGGCTCGACGAACTCGTCGCCGCGCGGGTCCTTCTCGTAGTAGGCCTTGATACCGGCAACGGGGTCGGTATCAGCATCGGACGCGTTGACCATGACGTCGTAGGCGCGCTGGATGCGCTCCCAACGATTATCGCGGTCCATGGCCCAATAACGGCCCGAGACGGTGGCAACGCGAGCGTCGCAACCGGTCTCCTCGGAGATCTTAGCCAGGAAAGCGCAGAACTCACTCATGTAACCGGCACCGGACTGCGGGTCAACGTCGCGACCATCCATGAAGGCGTGGACGCGAACGGTCTTGACACCGTGCTCGGCAGCCATCTTGACCAGAGCCTCGACGTGGTTCATGTGAGAATGAACACCGCCAGGGCTCATAAGGCCCATGAGGTGGAGAGTCTTACCGTCAGCCTTGACATCGTCCATAGCCTTGACGAAAACCTCGTTCTTGGCGATGGAACCGTCCTTGATGGCATTGTTGATGCGCGAAAGCTCCTGGAACACGATGCGGCCGGCACCGATGTTGAGGTGACCCACCTCGGAGTTACCCATCTGGCCGTCGGGAAGGCCCACGTCCTCGCCCGAAGCACCGAGCGTGGTGTGGGGGTACTTCTCGTACAGGCCATCAAGGAAGGGCGTCTTGGCAGCGGCGACGGCGTTCTCGCCATCGGCCGGAGCCAGGCCGCAGCCATCCATGATAATCAGGAGTGCAGGAAGATGACGTTGTGCCATATGTCCTACTCGCCTGCCTTGACGACCATAGAGGCGAAGTCGGCAGCCTTGAGCGAAGCGCCGCCCACGAGGGCGCCGTCAACGTCGGGCTTGGCGACGAGCTCGGCGATGTTGCCGGGCTTGGCGGAACCGCCATACAGCACGCGGATGCCGTTAGCGAGCTCCTCGCCGAACATCTCCTTGAGGGTCTCACGGATAGCACCGCAGACCTCCTGAGCGTCCTCGGCGGTAGCGGTCTTGCCGGTGCCGATGGCCCAGATGGGCTCGTAGGCGACGACGACCTGCTTGGGGCAGGTGATCTCAAGACCAGCAAGGCCAGCCTTGACCTGGTTCACGACGTGCTCGACATAGGTGCCAGCCTCGCGGACCTCGAGGGACTCGCCGCAGCAGAAGACGGGAACAAGGCCGGCGGCAACGAGAGCCTTAGCCTTCTTGTTCTGGTCCTCGTCGGTCTCGTGGAAGTAGTCGCGACGCTCGGAGTGACCGATGATGCAGTAGGTGCAGCCAGCGGACTTGAGCATGTCGCAAGAGGACTCACCGGTGAAGGCACCCTTGGCCTCCCAGTACACGTTCTGTGCACCGAGGGCGATGGGGGCAGCCTGAATACGGTCATGAACCGTGGTGATGTCGATGGTCGGAGGGCAGACGAGCACCTCGACGCCGGCCGGAACCTCGGGCAGAGCCTGAGCCAGCTCGTCGGCGAGCTTGGCGGCCTCGGCGACGTCGTTGTTCATCTTCCAGTTACCAGCGATAAGAAGGGTGCGATTAGGCATCGAGAAGCGCCTCCACTCCGGGCAGGGCCTTACCCTCGACGAGCTCCATGGAAGCGCCACCACCGGTGGAGATCCAGCTCATCTTGTCGGCCAGGTTGAACTTGTTGACAGCTGCGACAGAGTCGCCACCGCCGATGATCGAGGTGCAGTCGGCATCGGCGACAGCCTCGGCGATAGCCTGGGTGCCGTGAGCGAAGTTGTCGAACTCGAAGACGCCCATGGGACCATTCCAGAACACAGTCTTGGCGCCCTTGACGGCCTCGGCGTAAAGCTCCTCGGTCTTGGGGCCGATGTCCATACCCTCACGATCGTCGGGGATAGCGTCGGAAGCGACAACCTCGGGGACAGCGTCCTCGCCAAAGTGATCGGCAACGCGGTTGTCGATGGGGAGCAGGATCTTGACGCCCTTCTCCTCGGCCTTCTTGAGCATCTCGCCAGCGCGCTCGACCCAGTCCTCTTCCTTGAGGGACTGACCGACGGACAGGCCCTGAGCCAGGAAGAAGGTGTAGGCCATACCGCCACCGATGATCAGGGTGTCAGCAGAGTCGATGAGGTGATCGAGAACGCCGATCTTGGAGGAAACCTTGGAACCGCCGACGATGGCGACGAAGGGGCGCTCGGGCTCGGCGAAGATGCCGGTCAGCGTGTCGACCTCCTTCTCGAGCAGGAAGCCGGCGACGGCAGGCAGGTAAGCGGCGGGGCCCACGACGGAACCCTGGGCGCGGTGAGCGGTGCCGAAGGCATCGAGAACGAAGACGTCACCATAGGAAGCGAGCTTCTTGGCGATCTCGGGATCGTTCTTCTTCTCACGCTTATCGAAGCGGACGTTCTCGAGAACGAGGACCTTGCCCGGCTCGACGGCGGCAACAGCCTCAGCAGCCTTCTCGCCGTAGGTGTCGGCGACAAAGGCAACGTCGAGACCAGAGAGCTCGGCGAGCTTCTTGGCGACAGGCTCAAGGGAGAGCTCGGGCTGGAAGCCGGTGCCCTCGGGACGGCCGAGGTGGCTCATGAGGATGACGCGAGCGTTGTGCTCAACGAGATAGTTGATGGTGGGCAGGGCAGCCTTGATACGGGTGGTGTCGCCAACGACGCCATCCTTGATAGGCACGTTGAAGTCAACGCGGACGAGAACGCGCTTGCCGTCGACATCGATGTCGCGAACGGTCTTCTTGGTAAAGGCCATGTTTGCTTCTACCTTTCGTACGTGTCTGCCTCCCATTACGGCAGACGATTTCTTATAAAAAGGGCGCGACCCTAGGGTGTAAGCCCTATAAGGCCGCGCCCTTCTTTAGACGCTCAACGAGCTATTCGCTAAAAGCTAAATTAAGCAACGAACTTCTCGAAGTACTTGATGGTGCGGACCATCTGAGAGGTGTAGGAGTTCTCGTTGTCGTACCAAGAGGTGACCTGAACGAGGGTCTGACCGTTGCCGAGGTCAGAGCACATGGTCTGAGTGGCGTCGAAGATGGAGCCGTGGGTCTCGCCGATGATGTCGGTGGAGACGATGTCGTCCTCGTTGTAGCCGAAGGTCTCGGAGATGGTGGCAGCGTAGGCCTTCATAGCGGCGTTGACCTCGTCGACGGTGACCTTCTTGTCAACGACAGCGTAGAGGTTGGTGATGGAGCCGGTCGGCGTCGGGACCCGCTGGGCGGCACCGATGAGCTTACCGTTGAGCTCGGGGAGAACCAGGCCGATAGCCTTGGCAGCACCGGTGGTGTTGGGGACGATGTTAACGGCGCAGGCGCGGCTACGACGCTTGTTGCCCTTGCGCTGCGGGCCGTCGAGCGGCATCTGGTCGCCAGTCCAGGCGTGAATGGTGGTCATGATGCCGGACACGATGGGAGCGAAGTCGTTCAGACCCTTGGCCATCGGGGCGAGGCAGTTGGTGGTGCAGGAAGCAGCGGAGATGATGTTGTCCTCAGCGGTCAGCGTCTCATGGTTGACGTTGTACACGATGGTGGGCAGATCGCTGCCAGCCGGAGCGGAGATGACGACCTTCTTGGCGCCAGCGTTGATGTGGGCCTGAGCCTTAGCCTTGCTGGTGTAGAAGCCGGTGCACTCGAGAACGACGTCAACGTCGAGGTCGCCCCAAGGCAGGTTGTTGGCGTCGGCCTCCTTGTAGATCTTGATCTCCTTGCCGTCAACGGTGATGGAATCCTCGCCAGCAACGACCTCGTGATCGCGAGCGTAGTTGCCCTGCGTGGAGTCGTACTTCAGCAGGTAAGCGAGCATATCGGGAGAGGTGAGGTCGTTGATAGCGACGATCTCGGAGCCCTCATGACCGAACATCTGACGGAAAGCCAGACGACCGATGCGACCGAAGCCGTTAATAGCAACCTTTACTGCCATTGTGTCTCCTTTCGTAAGGCCCCCGCGAGCTACAGCGCCCGCCGTTGAGGCCCACAAACTAACCACTCGCCTAATATACCTTTTTTTTGACTTGAATTTCACGAGAATGCTCGAAATTGAAAATCAAATTTACGTTAAAACGTTTTAAAGACTAAAATAGCAGTTAAATCCATATATAAGTCGATACTTCAAACTACCTGTTTGCTTCAATGAGCTTTTCAAGCCGTAAAACACGATGGTAGAGGGCCGACTTCGACAAGGGAGGGTCAGCCATCTCCCCCAAATCACGCAGTGACAGATCGGGGTAGCGCTCGCGCAGGTCGCAAAAGACCGCCAAGGCATCCGGAAGCGCATCGCGAAGGCCACGCTGCTCGAGCTCATCGATCAACGCAAGCTGATGCTGGGCGGCACCGGCGCTTCTGGTCTGGTTGGCGAGCTCGGCGTTCACGCGACGGTTTACGTCGTTCTTAACCAATTTGACCGCGCGCGCTTCCTCG
Organism: uncultured Collinsella sp.; assembly: GCA_902489665.1. Taxonomy (GTDB): domain Bacteria; phylum Actinomycetota; class Coriobacteriia; order Coriobacteriales; family Coriobacteriaceae; genus Collinsella. Next base: position 5,702 of record CABUAT010000021.1, read on the forward strand.
ATCTCGGCAACGCTGCGCTTGGCGCCGACCAGCTTTAGGAGCTGCTCGATCTCCTCGGCGCTCTTAATGTACACGGCATATGACCCCCGCCGCGCATTAACACGAGCATGGACCCCAATCTGCTCCAACAGATCGCAAAGCCCCTTGGCATATTGCTCGCCCTGCACCGCGATCTCCAAATGAAAATCGCCGCGTGGATCGGCCACGAAGCCGCCCGCGATGAGCGCGCCGCGGATATAGGCAAGCCTGCAGCAGGGACGGGCAACGATATGTCGGGGCACGCCGGCGACAAGTCCTCCCCTGCGGTCGAGGATGCCCAGCAGCACCAGAGCCTTATCCAGGTCTGGCTGATCAGGCAAGGTGATGAGGTAGTTTCGAACCTTATGCAATACAGATTTACGAACGGTGAATTCCGTTTTGAGCTTAAGGATGCGATGCGTCAGTGTGATCATCGTGCGCGCGACGGCGCCCGTCTCGGTCGCGACCGTCAAACGATACCGCCCGGAGCCGGCCAGCGAAAGTGTACCGCTCACACGCGTCAGGGCGGCAAGCGTCGACAAATCGCAGTATTCACATTCGGGTTCGCAGCGCGCGAGTTCGTCACGCACCTCGGCGGTAAACGACATGCAGGCCTATGCTTTCGTGTTGGCGCGCGACAGGTCGCGGTGGGAAATGCTCACGTGATATTGAGCGCCTTCCAAATAACGTGCCGTGGCCTCGGCGATGGCAACGCTGCGGTGTTGACCGCCCGTGCAGCCGATGGCAATAGAAAGCTGTGGCTTGCCCTCCGCGATATAGCCCGGCATCACCGTATCGAGCAGCTGCGTCCAAGCTTTCCAGAACTCCTGGGTCTTGGGATGGTCCAGAACAAAGTCGGAGACCTTCTTATCGAGACCGGTCATGGTGCGCATCTCGGGATCGTAGAACGGATTGGGCAGGAAGCGAACGTCGATCATAATGTCCGCCTCAACGGGCATACCGTGCTTAAAGCCAAACGAGAACACGTGAACGTCCATGAGCTGCTGGTCGGACAACTCGGAGAACGCCATGCGCAATTTGTTGCGCAGGGCAGAGGTACGCAGGCGGCTCGTGTCGATGATCATATCGGCTCGGTCGCGCACACCCTGCAGCTGCAGGCGCTCGCGCTGAATCGCATCGGCCGTAGTCTCCCCCGGCTTGGCAATGGGATGGCGGCGGCGGTTTTCGCTATAACGACGGATCAGCACCTCGTCAGAGGCCTCGAGAAACACGATGTCACAGCTCATCTCGCGCTCCTCGAGTGCGGCAACGGCATCGAGCAGCTCATCGAACAAGCCCTGGCTGCGCAGGTCACAGGTGACGGCGAGATGCCTGCCCACGCCCGTATTGATGCCGACGAGCTCGGCAAGCTGGGCGATGAGACGCGGAGGCAGGTTATCGATGCAAAAATAGCCCATGTCCTCGAACACGTGCATGGCCTGTGTGCGGCCCGATCCGGACATTCCGGTGATGATGACGATATCGGGGATGCGCTCCGAGCGCTCCGCCGCATCCATGGCATCTCCCTTTTGCATGTGCTGCCTCCCGAAAACAAGCGCGGGACCCAGCAACCCGGATCCCGCGCGGTCAATTGCCTATATTGAGTATACCGCCCCGAGCGGATACGAGGCCTGTCTTACGCCTCAAGTGCAGCCTTGAACCAACTCGTAATACTCGTGGGGTGCGTGATGGCGGTGCCGACGACAACGGCCCAGGCGCCAGCATCGATCGCGGCGCGAGCCTCCTCGGGCGTATGCACGCGACCCTCGCAAATGATAGGAAGGCCGGGGAATTCCTCAGTCGCCTGACGCAGGAGCGGCAGGTCGGGGCCATCGGCCATGGTGCAGTCGATGGCGGCGACGCCGTGAGAAAGCGTGGTGGATACCAGGTCAAAGCCCATATCAACAGCACGGCGAATATCCTCGATGGTGGCACAATCCGCCATCAGGAGCACACCCTCCTCGTGCAGCGGGCGGAAGGTATCCTCGACCGTCTTGCCATCGGGGCGCGGACGATCGGTGGCGTCGATCGCCACGATATCGGCACCGGCAGCAACGCAGGCGCGAGCGTGACGCAGCGTCGGCGTGATGTAAACGCCCTCGTGCCCATCCTTCCACAGGCCGATGACGGGAACCTCACAGCGACCCTTAATGGCGGCAATGTCGGCAAGGCCCTGGCAGCGAATGGCGGCGGCGCCGCCGAGCTCGCAAGCGCGAGACATTTGCGCCATGGTCTCGGACGTACGAAGCGGCTCGCCCATATACGCCTGAACGCTCACGACGAGCTTGCCCTTCAGGGACTGGATCAAAGGATCAACGGTCATGTTCGACTCAACCTTTCTCAAAACAGCCTTCTGAGACGCCGCACCTTGACGTTCAAACCGTCGCTCGCGTACCGAAGTACGCTTCGCTCCTCTTTCACGTCAATCTGCGGCACCTCAGAAGGCACACTTGGTAGTTATGTTTACTTCAACGAAGCAAGAAGGTGTTCGGCGGCACCGATGAGCGGAGCATCGCCCTCCAGAGAACCGATGAGGATCTGCGTGTCCTGAAGCGGATCGAGCGCCTGGCTGGCATAGCCCTCGTGCACCGAATCCTTCCACGTCTGCGAACGCCAATCGGGACCTTGGTGAATCACGCCGCCCGAAAGCACGATGACCTCAGGGTCCAGGATGTTAGCGAGCGAGCCCAAGCTGGCCCCCAGCGCAAAGCCGGCGTCATGGATGACCTCGGTCGCCTTTGCGTCGCCCGCACGGCACAGGTCGTTCACATCGCGACCGACCGAAGGACGGCTGGGGTCGACGCGACCAAAGCGCTCATCGTACATTCGACCAATGGAAGTGCCCGAAGCAACCGACTCCAGATGGCCGGAACGCCCGCAGGCGCAGGGAATGCCGGCGGCAGCCGAGCACTCGATGTGGCCCATATGGCCGGCAGCACCATGGAAACCCTGCATCACGCGGCCGTTCTCGACATATGCGCCGCCGATGCCCGTACCGATGCCAAGACACAAGACGGAGAACTTGCCCTTGCCGACGCCCCAGTGGGCCTCGCCCAGAGCATGAGCCTGCACGTCGCCTACAACGGCAACGGGAAGACCGAGGTCCTCGCGCAGGCGCGGCCCCAACTGAACGCCGGACCAGCCGGGCATGATCTCGTTGGCATACGCGATGGCGCCCGTCTTGGGATCGACGACGCCGGCGGCACCGATACCGACGCCAAGGACCTCGACATCGGGATTCGCCTCGAGAGCAGCCTTGATGGACGCCTCGATACGCTGGAAGACGGCCTCGCCGCCCTCCTGGGCCTCGGTAGGAACCTCGGCCTCAAAAACGGGATGGGGCACACTACCGTCAGCCGGGTACTCCATGATGGCAGTCGCGATCTTAGTTCCGCCGATATCGACAGAGCAGACGTACTTGTTCTCCATGTCGCTCTCCTTAGGAGATAAAAAACAACTACAGGAAATGAAGGCGGTGTTATCGCCGCAACTTAGTAAAGGTTTCCCAGGTGCCCGAGGTTGGGGTGAAAGTGGTCGGGCGTTGACCTAATGGGTCACGCCCGACCACTTGAGCCCCAAGATCGGGTGCCTGGGGAAGCTTTACAGGAGACCGTTGTCCTGGAGGACCTTCTTAATCGCCTCAACGTTCTCGCCGGTCATGGCCTTCACCGGGCGCGGCATGGTCGGGCTGTCGAAGATGCCCATAAGGTTCATAGCGGTCTTGAAGGCGCCGACGCCACCGGCATAGCCCTGGACGCCCGAGGTGACATCCCAGATGTGCGAAATCTCATTGAGGCGATCCTGCTCGGCCTTGACGGTAGCCCAGTCACCAGCCTGAGCGGCCTTCCACTGACGCACGTAGCCCTCGGGCTCAACGTTGGCGAGACCCGGGACGGAACCGTCGGCGCCACCGAGGTAGGCGCCGTCGACAACAACCTCGTGACCGGTGAGGATGCTCATCGGATGGCCGTTCTTCTCGTTCTCCTGAACGAGGTAGCGGAACGAGATGTCATCACCCGAGGAATCCTTGACGCCAGCAAGGACGCCCTCGGCGCCGAGCTTGGCAAGGAGCTTCCAGGGGAGCTTGGTGTGAACGCAGACGGGAATGTCATAGGCGAAGATGGGCAGGTCGAGCTCCTCGTGCAGGATACGGAAGTGCTCCTCGACCTCGGTCATGCCCTGCAGGGCATAGAACGGGCAGGTGGCGACGAGGGCATCGGCGCCCAGCTCCTGGGCGACCTTGCCGTGCTCGATCATGCGCTCGGTCTCGGTATCGATGATGCCGACCAGAACAGGCACACGGTGGTCGACGATACGAACGGCCTCGGCGATAATCTGGCGACGGCGCTCGTCGGTGGAGAAGACGACCTCGCCCGAGGATCCCAAGAAGAACAGGCCATCGACGCCGGCATCGATCATGCGGTTGATGCTGCGCTCAAAGGAGGCAACGTCGAGCTGGTGATCTTCGGTATCGGGAACAACGACGGGAGGGATAACGCCGGTGAATTTCTGAGTTGCCACAAGAATCTCCTTAGTTGTCTGGCGGGCAGCCCTATGCCACCCACTCTTGTTGGCAGTGTCCAGGCCGTCTAGGCCAAAGAACACGAGTAGAACGTTTGGTTAAAAAAGTCGACGACTTCGTTTTCGAACGCATTGATGCGCTCGTGAGCGTATTTTGCATAGATGATATGCCTCCGGTCACACTCAAGACCGTTGAATACGGCAAACTGATCCTTGGGATCGCTCACGGTATCCATAAGCGATGTGCCCATGAGCACCGATCCGCGCACCCGAGACGACAGCGCCTCGAGGCCGCCAGGAAGCGGATTGGCAACCGCCGTGCAGGCGAGGCCCCGCTCGTCCAGAGCAGAAACCGCCAGCGCGACTCCGCCGCCAAGACCCTCGCCCCATGCAAAGATGCGGTCGGGGTCCATGCCATCAAGATTGCGCGCCACCTTCGCCAGCGCGCAACCCCAACGGACGCGCTCGACAAAAGCGGGCGAAGAAATCCCCCGCTGCAGGTCGTCCGCACCAGCAACATCGTCATCCAGCGCGAGGACGGCATACCCCATGGCGGCAAATCTCGTCATGTGATGCCAGCCGCGCACAGGCCGATCGATGTCGTGGAACATCAGGCACAACGGCACGCGCTCAGATACTCGGGCACGACCGACAGGCTCGATCAAACGAGCGTGAATCGCATCGTCACCGAGCTCAAAGGAGACCTCCGAGTAACGGGCGCAGGGGTTAACAAAGTCAATCGCCGTAATGGCCAGGCCTTGAATCTCAAGATTCGAAGCGCATGTCTCTAAATCAGAAACATCTGCTTGGACATCACCGCGCCAGTCCCGATATTCTGCGAGCCTTGACGAAACCGTTCCAGGAATTCCCACGAGTCCGGGGACAATCAGCTCGTCAACATTGCTCTCGCACTTAGACATGAGCCTCCCCTCCCTTGCAGAAAAACGGAATGATCAGATCGTCAAAATCCTGAATCTCCTCGTGGCCAAAGCCTTCAAAGAACTCATGACGCTTTTCGCAGGTCAGGTTGTTATAGACCGCAAACTGCGTCGCTGGCGGACAGATGATATCGGCTGTGCCGGTGCCAAACAGCACGGGGCATTTGACCATAGGGGCAAAGTTCTTGGAATCGAAGTACGCCAGCTTGGCATAGGCTTCGTCAATACGAGTCGAGTCCTCGTCAAACCAGCGAGACCAATAGCGCAGGCCCTCGTAGGCAATGTCGTCGGCATCCAAATCCCAGACCAGGCGGAAATCTGACAGGAAGGGATAGAGGATGGCGGCACGATTGATAAGCTCGCTGTTAAGCGCACAGGTCGCAATGCCCAAACCGCCGCCCTGCGACGCGCCGTTCACAAACACACGCGCAAGATCGATGCCCTCGAGCTCGCGAACGATGCGGCACAGGATGCGAATATCTTGGTGCAAGCGGACATAGTAGAGGTTGGCCGGGTCGCCGTCGACACCGGCGACGATATGACCGGCAACCGTTGTGCCCTCAAATCCACCAATGTCCTCGGAGGGACCTCCTTGGCCGGGGCAGTCGAGGGCGATGAGTGCCATGCCCATGCCCGCAAACGACGCCTGCTCAAACCAGCTGCGGCTTGCACCCGGATACCCATGGAACTGAAGTACCAATGGCACGGGCTCGTCCGAGACGGGTTTAAGGTACTTGGCATGCAGGCGAGCGCCACACATGCCGGTATACCAGAGGTCGAAAAGCTGGCAGGTCGCGGCATCGGTGACCGATGCCGTCTCGATCGCATAGTCAAGCCCAACGGCGTCGGCCTCGGCCATGCGATCCTTCCAAAAGAGATCGAAATCTGATGGACGGGGCATGGCGCCTCGATATTCACCAAATTGATGTTGTAGCTCCTGAGCACTTGGCATGGCTCGTGAACCCAACCTTTCGAAATCGCAACGGAGGTGCGCCCGGCAAGGGAACCGGGCGCACGGGAGGGAAAGCGAGCCTACTCGCCGAGCTTGGGGTGCAGCAACGACGGCGCAGCGCCGAGCAGCATCTTGGTGTAGGGGTCCTGGGGGTGCTGGAAGACCTGCTTGGCCTCGCCCTGCTCGACGATCTTGCCACCATTCATAACGATGATGTCGTCAGAGATATAGCGGACCGTCTGGATGTCATGGCTGATGAACACCATGGCCAAGCCGAGCTCCTTCTTAAGGTCGGTCAGCAGGTTCAGAATCTGCGCGCGGACCGAAACGTCCAGAGCTGAGGTGGGCTCGTCGGCGATGATCGCATCGGGGTTCAGCGACAGGGCACGGGCAATTGCGACGCGCTGGCGCTGGCCGCCCGAAAGCTGGCCGGGAAGAACCTCGGCGGCGGAGCTGGGCAGACCGGTGAGCTCCAAGAGTTCCTTGACGCGCTTCTCCTGCTCGGCCTCGGTACCCAGGTTGTGGACGCGCATGGGGTCGAGCAGCTGCTCGCGAACGACCATGCGGGGGTTGAGCGCCGTGGCCGGGTTCTGGAACACGACCGAGATTACGCGACCCATGTGGCGACGGTCCTCGGCGGTACGTTTGGTAACGTCCTTGCCCTTAAAGTAGACCTTGCCACTCGTGGGGGCCTGCAGGCCGCACATGACGTTGGCAGTGGTGGACTTACCGCAACCGGACTCGCCGACGATGCCGATCGTCTGACCGGGCATGAGCTTAATCGTTACACCCTGGACGGCGTGAACCAGGTTGGGGTGCAGAATCGAGCCGGTACGGGTCCTAAAGGTGACGTGGACGTCATCAAGGAAGATGATCGGCTCGACGCCGTTGACTGCGGTCTCGCTCATCTACATCACCTCCGCGTGAGGGGTCAAACCATTTGCCTTGAGCACCTCGTCGGGGAGCTCGGAATAGAAGTGCTCAGTGCCGGGCACGCGCTTGAAGACCGGACGGGTGTCCAGGCCAATACGCGGATGGCTCGAGCGGGGCGCGAAGCGATCGCCCTTGGGGAAATCGCGCGGGCTCGGAACGGCGCCGGGCACCTGGTGCAGGCGGCCCGAACCGCTCTCGATGGACAGAACGGAACCCAGAAGACCGCGGGTGTACTCGTGGATCGGGTTAGTGAGCAGCTCCTTGGTGGGTGCCTGCTCGATAACCTGACCGGCGTACATAACCGTGATGTTATGGGCGACCTCGGCGACCAGAGCCAGGTCATGCGAAACGAAGATCATGGCAAAGCCGAGCTTGGCCTGAAGATCGTTGAGCAGCTTGATGACCTGCTTCTGGACGGTAACGTCCAGAGCGGTCGTGGGCTCGTCACAGATGACCAGCTTGGGGTCGCGGGTAAGGGCCATAGCGATCAGGACACGCTGACGCTGGCCGCCGGAAAGCTCGTGCGGATAGCTCTCGAGCGTGCGCTTGGGATCGAGGCCGACGAGCTCCAGGAGCTCCTCGGCGCTGCGGGTTCCGCCGCGCTTGGTGAGCTGCTTCATCTGGGCAGAGATGAGCATGGAGGGGTTGAGCGAGGACAGGGCGTCCTGATAGACCATAGCGATATCGGTACCACGCAGGCCGAACCACTCCTTCTTGCTCATCTTGAGCAGGTCACGGCCCTCCCAGAGGACCTCGCCGGAAAGGTGCTCGTCCTCATCGGTCAGGCCCATGATGGCCAGCGTGGTGATGGACTTACCGCAACCGGACTCGCCCACCAGGCCCATGGTCTGACCAGGACGGACGTCAAAGTTGACATGGTCGACAACGTTGATATCACCGTGATGCTCAAACTGAATGCAGAAGTCACGGACCGAGAGAATCGGTTCGACAGACTCGTCGGGCACATGGCGATCGTCACGCTTGAGCTCGACATCGCGCAGGGCGCCAAGGCGAGCGGAGAGGGACTGGGCCTGCTCCTTGTAGGCGCGAACGGGGTCGGAGACCAGCAGGTCGGCCTCGCGACGCTTGGAGGAATCGGTCGGATCCAGGGCGGCGGAGGGAGCAGCGGCCATGGCGTCGGTAATGCCCTCGGAGAGGATGTTGAGCGCCAGGCAGGTGATCATGATGGCCAGACCCGGGAACAGCGCCTGCCACCAACGGCCGGCAAGCACGCCGCCGCGGGCGTCGGCGAGGATGTTGCCCCAGGTAGCGGTGGGCTCCTGAATACCAGCGCCGATGAAGGTCAGCGAGGCCTCGAAGATGATGGCGTCGGCGACCAGGGTAACGGTGAAGACCATGATCGGGGCGATGCAGTTACGCAGAACATGCTTGATCAAAATCCACGGAGCCTTGGCGCCGGAAACGATGACCGCACGGACATAGTCCTCGCCGTACTCGGACACGATGTTGGCGCGCACGATACGGGCAATCTGCGGAGTGTACATAAAGCCGATGGCGAAGATGATCGACGGCACGGAGTTGCCCAGGATGGAGACGAAGACGGCCGCGAGGGCGATGCCGGGGATGGACATGATGATGTCCAAGATACGCATGATCGTCTCGGAGACGGCCTTGCGCGAAACCGCTGCAAGGGCGCCTACGACCGAGCCGCAGACCAGAGCCATGGCAGTGGCGCCAAAGCCGATAATCAGCGAGTAACGACCACCGTAGAGCATACGCGACAGAATGTCGCGGCCCTTATCGTCGGTACCGAAAATAAATCCGTTGCCGGGAGCCTGGCGAGCCGTAAAGATCTCGACCGGGCTATAGGGGGCAAGAAGGGGCGCCAGAATCGCAGTCAGGGCGACCAGCACCAGCACGACGGCTGCAATCTTAGAAGACAGCGTCATCTTCTTCCAGCCACCGAGCTTGAGCCCCTTAGAGGCAGCCTTCTCGAGCTGCTCGGTTTGCTTCTCTCGAATCTTTACCATAATCTACACCGTCCTGATGCGCGGGTTGATGAGCAGGTAGAGCATGTCAACCACGATGTTGATGATGATGAAGGCAAGAGCAACGACGATAACGACGCCCTGAACCAGGTTCGCCTCGTTGCCCTGAACGCCCTGCAGAATCGCGGTGCCCATGCCGGGGAGGTTGAAGATAACCTCGATGACGACGGCGCCGCCCATGAGGTAACCGATCTTAAGACCGAGGGTGGTGACCGGGGTGATCAGCGCATTGCGAAGAACGTTGATGCCGACGACGACCTTCTCGGGAACGCCGGCGCCGCGAGCCATACGGACATAATCCTTATCGAGCTCCTCGACCATGGCGGTACGCACGATACGAGTCATCTGGCCCGTCAGCGGAAATGCCAAGGCGATAGCGGGCATAATCATACGTCCCAGATAGCCAACCGGATTCGTGGTGAAGTGAGGCAGAGCACCCGATGCCGGGAGCACCTTAAGGTAGGAAGAGAACAGCAGGATCAACAGAACGGCAAGCCAGAACGACGGGGTTGCCAAGCCGGCGATGGAAAAGACGCGGATCACTTGGTCCGGCCATTTGTCGCGATACAGTGCCGCGATGACGCCGAGCAAAAACGAAACGACCGCACCGATAGCAAGACCGATAAAGGTCAGCTGCATCGTGACGGGCAGGGCCGTGGAGATGCGCTTGGCAACGGAGTTGCGAGCAGCACCATAGGTGCCCATGTCGCCATGGATCAGATCGCCCATATAGCGCACGTAGCGCACGGGCCAGGGGTCGTCCAGACCATACTTCTCATGGTACTCGGCAACCGCCTCGGGCGAGGCACCGTCACCCAACGCCGTGTAGGCGGGGTCGGTCTTGGAGAACGACATAAGGAAGAACACCAGGACGGTGACGCCCAATGCCATGATCGGCAGCGCCACAAGACGCCTTCCAATCAAACGTAGCAAGTTGTTCACGTTCTCTCCCCTTTCTTTTGTCGGTAGGACCAACTGGTATATGAGTACGGATACTCATTACAAGACCCGAGCGACATCGTTGCCGCCCGGGTCTTTGTTTCAACTATGAGGATACGGTCCCAACGACCGACATCCTGCATACAGACTCAAGCGAGTCTTACGCCTTGACGGTCGCAACGCCCCTGAAGGACATGCTCGTCGTGCCGATGCCCTTGAAGCCATCGAGGGCCTCGCCGTTGGGTGCAGTGGACGGATCGTCCCAGGAAGCGGAGACGGTCTTGACGTGGACAACGGGGTACAGAACGGCGTTGTCGGCAATGATGTCGAAGCACTCGTTCCACTTCTTCTGCTGCTCGTCGCCCTCGGCGGCAAGAGCCTCGTCCATGAGGCCGTGGAGCTTCTGCCACTCAGCGGACTCCTTCCACGGGCAACGGGTCTGCATCCAGACGTTGTCGCCGTACCACCAGTTGAGCAGCAGGTCGGGGTCGGCGCCGAAGCAGGAAGGATCGCCAGGGGCAAGGAGGATATCGTAGGCCTCGCCGCCGTCGATGGCAGCGTAAGTGGCCGGCGAGGTATCGGTCTGGATGGTCACATCGAAGCCGAGAGCGTCGAGGTCGTTCTTGACCTGGGCGGCCATGCCCTTAATCTGCTCGTTGTCGGTGGTGCGCAGGGTGATGGCACCCGGGGTGATGCCAGACTCCTCGATGAGCTTCTTAGCCTTCTTGGCGTCGGTCTTGTACACCGTGGAAGCCTCATGATAGTTGGTGAAGCTCTTGGGCAGGTAGCAGCTGGCAGCGGTGGCAAGGCCGGCGAAGGTGTTGCTGACCATCTTCTCGGTGTCGAGCGCATACATGACAGCCTGACGGACCTTGACGTTGTTCCAAGGCTCCTTGGCGACGTTGAACATGATGAAGCGGGTGCCGAAACCCTGAACGTTATCGATCTTGCAGCCGGCGCTCTCGAGCTGGTCGACGGCGTCAGCGGTAACGAGCTCCATAACGAGCGTGGAGCCCTCCTGCTGAGCGGTAACGCGAGCGGTGGGGTCGGTCAGGATGCTGTACTGGATCTTCTTATCCTCGGCAGCATACTCACCGTTGTACTCGGGGTTGGGAACCAAGGTGATCTCGGTATCGGAGATAGAGTCGTACATCCAGGGGCCGGAACCGATCGGCTGCTTGGCGCGATCCTCCTCGGTCTGGGTGGCCGGGGTAACGCGGACGATGGCCAGACGATCCTTGAGCAGGGAGAAGTTGGGGACCTTAGTCTTGACCGTCACGGTGCTGGCGTCCTTGGCCTCGATGGACTCGAAGGGCTGGAAGAACGGAGCATAGGTAGCGGAAGCGGCGCAAGCGGTGTAGGAGGCAACGACATCGTCAGCGGTGACCTCGGTGCCATCGGAGAACTTGGCGCCCTTGCGGATGGTGACCTCGAAAGTGGTGTCGTCCACAGACTTGGGATCGTCGGTGGCGAGCTCGTTGAAGGTGCTGTAGTCGTGGTAATCGATGCCGTAGAGGCCCTCGACGACGTGCCAGTTAGCACCCAGGCCCACAGCGGAGCCAGTGCTGGCGGGATCGAAGCTGGACGGAGCGTAAGCGGAACCAGCGGTGATCACGCCGCCGCCACGGTTGGCGGAATCGGTGGAGCCGGAAGCGGAACCCTCGTCGCTAGAGCTGCCACCGCAGCCAGTGAGACCAAGGCCGGCGACAGCAGCGACGCTGCCGGTGAGGCCGAGGAACGAACGCCTGGACATACCCTTGTTGATGATGGCCATGTCTTCTCCTATCAATAGAGAATCTTACTCGGGAGCACCTAGACTTGCCCCCGCGCAACTTGCGGACGATATATACCTTACCTACCGACGAACCCAACTGAGGTGCCGCGCTCGGCGACCGATACATACATACGCTTGAACGGTATTTACTACCGTTCACCGAATTCATTGACAAATGATTCGCCAGACAGTATGTATCGGCGAGGTGAGATATCAGTCTTCGTCAACCCGCAGGATAGCAGGGTTTTCGCTTGGGTTAGTCAAACGTTTTAGCGTTAATAAAACCCGAAACCAGCAGGCAATCATGGCGAAATAAATGGTTGAAAATCGCGCAATCATGTATATCAGTTGTTTAGGCTCGTGTTTAGCTATCGGAATGGCCAGCCGCCGCCTCGGCGCGCTCGGCATTCCATGCAACGAGCGCCTCGTGGACCGCCTTGGCAACATCGGCAGGTATGCCGCGAACTTCCGCGATCTCTTGCTCGCTCGCCGCGCGCAAACGCTTCATCGAGCCAAAATGGCGCATAAGGGCACGTTTTCTGGTGGGTCCCACGCCCGGAACGTCATCGAGTACCGAAACCGTCATGGCTTTATCGCGCAACTCACGGTGGAACGTGATGGCAAATCGGTGGGACTCATCGCGTACCTGTTTAATTAGATAGAGCGAAGCAGACCCGGTCGGCAGCACGACAGGAGTCTCGTCCCAAGGCACAAAAACTTCCTCGTCGGCCTTCGCCAAGCCACAAACTGGTATATCGAGCCCAAGAGCCTCAAGTTGCTTGATCGCAGCGGTCAATTGCGGCTTACCGCCATCGACAACGAGCAAATCGGGGCGCGAGCCAAAGCGCTCGTCGGCCATGCGCTCGGGAGCATAGCGTCGTCCCAAAACCTCGGACATCGACACGAAGTCGTTTGCCTCGTCCAATTCGGCCTGAATTTTAAAACGACGGTACTGGCTCTTGTCGGCGCGCCCGTTGGTAAACACCACCATCGAGGCGACCGTAAAGGTGCCATGCAGTGTAGAGATATCGAAGCACTCGATACGCAACGGCGGCGATGGCAGCGCCAACGCACTTTCGAGCTCCAGGAGCGCTTGATTGGTGCGGTCGTCAGCGTACCCCGTTCGCATCATGTAGCGCATGAGGGCATGGCGCGCATTTTTGGATGCCATATCGAGCAGACGGTACTTTTCGCCACGCTGCGGCCTATGGAGATGGCAGGAACGCTCACGCTTGCCCGCAAGCCACTCCCCCAGCGCCTCCGCATCCTCAAGCTCGACGGAAAGGTTGACCTCAGCTGGAATATCAGCCGTCTCGTCGTAATAGCGCTTAAGAAAGCCCGACTGGAGCTCTTCCTCGTCAACATCAAGACCCTTGTCGAGAATGAACTCGCAGGTGCGAACTGTTCGGCCCTCGCGAACGACGAAGACGCAAGCGGCGGAGATGGTCTCCTCGCGATAGAACCCGATGACATCGATATCGACACTGGAGGGAAAAACGACTTGCTGACGATCGTCCAGACCCCTGATGACCTCCAAACGACGTTTGACGCGTGCCGCGCGCTCAAAGTCGAGCGCCTCGGCGGCATCCGTCATCTCGGAGGTCAGCTCATCGACGACATCCTTGCGATGGCCCGACAAAAAGCGCTCGACACGCTTGACGTTCTTGGCATAGTCTGCCGGGGAAATCGCGCCGACACACGCACCCGGGCCGCGCCCGACATGGTAGTCAAAGCAGGGACGCCCGTTTTGTGCGCAAATCATATTGACGATGTCTTCCTCGCCCTTGTGGGACTCGATGGTACGGCGACAACGACGCCACTCCGCACAGGATGCAGAGCAGATGGGGATAACCTTGCGCAGCGTATCTATCGTCTCACGTGCCGCACGGCTATCGGTATAGGGTCCAAAATAGCGCGTTCCCGGCTTATGACGCTCACGCGTGTATTTGATCGCGGGATACAGGTCGCCCTTTGTAATGGCGATAAAGGGGTAGCTCTTGTCATCCTTGAGGTCGACGTTAAAGTACGGATGGTACTGGCCGATCAGGTTGCGCTCGAGTACAAGCGCCTCATGCTCGGTTTCGACAACGATGTAGTCAAAGCTCGCCACCAGCTGCATCATCAGCGGGATCTTTTGACGCTCATCCTGCAGTGTCACGTATTGACGCATGCGGGCGCGCAGGTTTTTCGCCTTGCCCACGTAGATGACATCGCCCTTGGCATCCTTCCAAAGGTAGCATCCGGGCTGTGTGGGAACGCGCGAAACCTGCTCGGCAAGCGTTGGTATGTTGTCGTGACCGGCCACGCGCACCTACTTGCGACGAAGCAGCGCCGAGACCTCGGGCATCTTAAGGACGACGGCAAGGCCAAAGGTAACAACAAGCGAGGCGACACCCGCAACGCAAACGTAGCCAAGAGTAATCAGAATCGAGCCGCCAAGTGCCCCGACAAAGTGTTCAAGCGCCCACATGACGCCGGCGCCTGCGGCAGCACCTAGGCCACCGAGCAAAAGGCCAAAGAAACCGCCATGTAGGATAGATTTGACCTGAAGGCCACGCAGGCGACGACGCAGCCACCACAGCGAACAGCCGACCAAGATCACGTAGTCGACGACATACGAAAGCGCGATTGCCGGCATACCGAAGCCCAGCACAACGCCAAACAGCAGAACCGAGCCGGCCTGGCCGATGGCGGAATACAGGCAATAGCGGCTATAGGGCTTCATGTCGAGCAAGGCAGAGAAGCTCTTCTGCATCAACACGACCACGCCGTAGAGCGGCAGCGAGAGCGCCAGGTAGACAAGGTACTCGGACACCAGCGCCACGCCGGATTCATCGAACTTGCCAGCACAGTAGATCATATTGAGCGGACGTGCGAAGACAATCAGGTACAGTGCGAACGGAATCAGGAAGAACAGCATCTGGGCGACGCCACGCGAAATGCCCGTGCGAACGCTGTCGTAATCCTTCTCCTGTGCGTCATGAGAGAGCTCGGTATAGAGCGCCGTCGAAAGCGAGGCGGCAATCAGCGCGTAGGGCAGCGTGTACCACAGGCGCGCATAGGCGATGACGGAAGGACCCGTCTCGGGCTGGACCACCAGCGCGGCAGCGTTGGTGATAGAAGTCGAGACAAACATGCACACCGTGGCGAGCAGCGTCGGGATACCGAGCGCAATCGTCTGGCGCAGCGCGGGGTCCTTAAAGTCGATATGGATATGGGGATGCACGCCGTGCTTGCCAAGCGCGGGAATCTGACATGCCATCTGAACAAAGACACCGAGGGTCGTACCGGCCGCAATCAAGATGATGCCGGCACGTTCGCCAAACTGTGCGGACACGGGCGCAAAACCCATAAAGCTCGCAATGACGATCACATTGTTGAGGACCGGGGCAAACGTCGACCAGAAGTAGTCGCGGTGTGCGTTGAGAACGCCCGAGAACACCGAGCCCAAACCATAAAACAGAATCTGGATGGCAAAGAAACGGAACATGAACGCAGCGGTATCCATGCTGCCACCGTCACCCGAAAGGAACGATTGCGTCCAGATAAAGCCCGGGGCGAACACGGTCCCCAGCAACGAAATGCCACCCAGCACTAAAAGCAGAATGCCGAGCAGGTTGCCCACGTACTCGTTCGAGGCCTCGCGACCCTGCTCACGCCTCACGCCCATGTACACGGGCAAAAACGCCGTCACGAGCATGCCACCCATCACGAGTTCGTAGAGCATATTGGGCAGGTTGTTGGCGACCTGATAGGAGGACGAGAGTAGCGACATGCCGATAGCGGCCGCCATTGCCCACGTGCGGATAAAACCGGTGACGCGAGACACGATAGTCAGGATGGTCATAAGCCCGGCGGAACGACCAACCGTGGAGTAGTCCGACGAGCCCATGTCGTCAGTGTCATCTCGCGACGAAGAAGCTTCGGATGAGGGTGTCTGAGGCGCAGATTCTTTTGCAAAATGAGCTCCGCGCTTCAATTCTTCCTGCGGCATCGCTCAGTCCTCTCTCGTAATCGCGGCAACCGTCGCCCCGCAAAATGCAATTAAATCATCGGGTGCAAGCTCGAGCTGATAACCACGCTTGCCTCCCGAAATAAAAATGGTATCCCAAAGGACACACGTCTCATCAATGAGCGTCCGGTAGCGTTTTTTCATACCGACCGGGCTGCAGCCGCCGCGAACGTAGCCAGTCGCCGCAAGCAAATCCTTCACATGCATCATAACCAAGGACTTCTCCCCCGCGGCACGCGCGGCGGACTTTAGATCGAGCTCATCGGCAACAGGGATGCAGCACACGACATGGTCGTTGGACGGCGTCACGCAGACCAAGGTCTTAAATCCTTGACCGGGCTCCTCGCCAAGCTGCTCCGAAATCGCGACCCCCAGGCCCACCGACTCATCACCATCGTCTTCGTACGTATGTAGAACATAGGAAATGCCGGCGCTTTCCAGCTCGCGCATCGCATTGGTTTTTGGCGTCTTTACAGCCTTTGCCATGACATATCCTTTCCCTCGCATTCGGACGCAAAGATTAAGTATATGTCCAATTCGGCTGCATACGTCACTTCGGCACAGCAAGCGCCATCGAATCACAAGGAGTCGATGGCGCCCATAAACTGAATCGCCTATTTATTGAGCATCAAGTTGAGCCTGACGCTCCCGGTCACGCCTGAGCAAAGGCGCCAAAAACTTGCCCGTATAACTCTGCGGACAGTCCGCAACCTGCTCCGGTGTGCCCGAAACCACGACGGTTCCGCCGCCGTTACCGCCCTCGGGACCCATATCGATCAGGCGGTCGGCAACCTTGATGACATCAAGGTTGTGCTCAATCACCAGCACCGTGTTGCCCGCATCGACCAAGCGCTGCAGCACATCGAGCAGCTGGCGGACGTCCTCAAAATGAAGACCGGTCGTCGGCTCGTCCAAAATATAGAACGTCTTGCCCGTCTGGCGTCGATGAAGCTCCTTGGCGAGCTTCACACGCTGCGCCTCGCCGCCCGAGAGCGTCGTGGCGGGCTGGCCCAGGCTCACGTAGCCCAAGCCTACATCGTACAGCGTCTGGAGCTTTCGCTTGATCTGCGGGATATTCCCAAAGAAGGCCAGCGCCTCGGTGACGCTCATGTCGAGCACGTCCGAGATGGTCTTGCCACGGTAGGTGACCTCGAGTGTCTCGCGGTTGTAGCGTTTACCGCCGCAAACTTCGCAGGGAACGTAGATATCGGGAAGGAAGTGCATCTCGATCTTAATCTGCCCATCGCCCTTGCACGCCTCACAGCGCCCGCCACTCACATTAAAGGAGAAACGACCCGGCGAGTAGCCGCGCGCCTTCGACTCCGGCGTACTCGCAAACAGCGCGCGAAGATCATCCCACAGGCCGATATAGGTAGCAGGGTTGGAGCGCGGCGTGCGGCCAATCGGCGACTGGTCGATATCGATAACCTTATCGATGCACTCGATGCCCTCGATTTTTTTATACGGACCCACAGGGCGCGTCGAGCGGTGAATGGCATTCGTAAGGGCAGGCGCAATGGTGTCGGTAACCAGGGAGCTCTTGCCCGATCCCGACACGCCGGTAACAACCGTAAGCGTACCAAACTCGATTTTGGCAGTAACGTTTTTGAGGTTGTTGGCTCGAGCGCCCGTAATTTTAAGGCAGCCGCGACCGGGCTTGCGCCGTTCATCAGGCACCCGGATCATTCGTTTACCGGTCAGATAAGCGCCCGTCATCGACTCGGGACACGCCATGATATCGGCAGGCGTTCCCGCCGCGACTACGTGTCCGCCGTTGACGCCGGCGCCGGGCCCCATGTCGATCACGTAATCGGCGGCACGGATTGTATCCTCGTCGTGTTCGACGACGATAACGGTATTGCCGATATCGCGCAGGCGCTCGAGCGTCTTAATCAGGCGCTCGTTGTCACGCTGATGAAGACCGATCGAGGGCTCGTCCAGAATATAGAGCACGCCCATGAGACCCGCGCCGATCTGCGTTGCCAGTCGAATACGCTGCGCCTCGCCACCGGAAAGCGTCGCCGAGGCACGATCGAGCGTCAGATAGTCGAGTCCAACATCGACCAGAAAACGCAAGCGCTCCAGGATTTCCTTGACGATACGGCCGCCGATAAACTGTTGGCGCTCGGTGAGTTCCAGGCCCTCAAAAAACTCGAGCGATTCACGGCACGACAGGCAACAAACCTCGTAAATGGACTTGCCGCCCACGGTGACGGCGAGCATCTCAGGGCGCAAACGAGCACCGTGGCAGCTCGAGCACGGCTCCTCGCGAATGTACTTCTCCAGGCGCGCCTTGGTGTTCTCGTTCGTCGTCTCGGTATAGCGTTCGTACAGGATGTTGCGAACGCCCGAAAACTTGGTATCCCACTGGCTGCGACGTCCGTCGAGCTTTTGGTAGTCGACCGAGATCTTCGTATCGCCCAGGCCATCCAAGAATGCACGACGCACGCGAGGAGGCAAGTCCTCCCACGGCGTATCGGCGCTCACCTTAAAGTGTTTGCAGACCGCAGCAAAAATCTGCGGATAGTAGTTCGAATTGCCGAACAGACTACCAAAGACTCCGTCGGCAATGGACTTCGAGGGGTCCTCGATCAGCGCCTCGGCATCAACGGTTTTCTTAAAGCCCAGGCCGTCGCACTCAGGACATGCGCCATAGGGAGCGTTAAACGAAAAATCACGCGGCTGAAGATCGTCAATGGAGTGTCCATGCTCCGGGCACGCCAAGGCCAACGAATACTCCAGAAGCTCGCCCTCGGTCCCCTCGGGAGCATCACGATCGGGCAGCATGTACACGTTTACATTGCCGTGAGCCAGCGCGGTCGCCTGCTCAACAGACTCGGCGATACGGCCAAGAGAGTTCTCACGGATCACGATGCGATCGACCACGACCTCGATATCGTGCTTGAACTTCTTGTCCAGATCGATCGGATCGTCGAGCGAGCGCACTTCACCGTCGACACGCACGCGGCTAAAGCCCTCGGCGCGAAGGTCCTCAAACAGTTTGGTGTACTCGCCTTTTCGCCCGCGCACCACCGGTGCCAGCACAAACGCGCGGCGGCCCTCCCCCGCCGCCAAGACCTTGTCGGCAACCTGGTCGGTCGTCTGGCGCTCAATGACGCGACCGCATTCGGGACAGTGCGGGGTGCCCACACGGGCGAACAGCAGGCGCAGATAGTCATAAATCTCGGTTACGGTGCCAACCGTCGAGCGAGGGTTTTTAGACGTCGTCTTTTGGTCGATCGACACCGCCGGCGAAAGGCCGTCGATTGAATCCAAGTCGGGTTTGTCCATCTGGCCCAAGAACTGGCGCGCATAGCTCGAAAGGCTCTCGACGTATCTGCGCTGGCCCTCGGCATAGATGGTGTCAAATGCCAGCGAACTCTTGCCCGAGCCAGAAAGACCGGTAATGACCACGAGTTGGTCACGCGGAATGGAAACATCGATATCACGGAGGTTGTGCTCACGAGCGCCGCGAATAACGATAGAAGAATCAGACATGGAAGCTCCTTGCCTCCTATTGCATCGAATCATACTGTCGATGAGTTTAGCGCACTCGACGCGCACAGATGTTCGTAATACAAGATTCGCAGACCTTTAGCTTTGCGTATCGGGTGCTTTGTTTCTCGAAATGCCGTGGAAAGGTTACTGTAATCTAATACTGAACTTAATTAATTTAATTTGCTGTAACAGAGGAACGTCCATGACCGAAGATATCCCCCTTGAAATCACTTCGAGCGACATGGCCAATCTGCCCATATTCATCGCCGTCCTTATCGTGGCCACCGTCGTCGTGCGCGTGTATTTTTCAATCAAACACAATGAAAAGCCGCCCATTGCCCGCGTCTTTTGGTGCGCGACGCTCCTCATCCCGCTCGGCGTGGTAGCTGCATGGATTACGAATCAATTGCTCGTAAATGAGGACAGTTCCCTATGGGTCCTTTCTTATTCGGCGCTCGGTGCTGCCGCCGTCATACTTCTTGTCGAGCCCTTGGTTTCGGGACTTATCGACCAAACCGATCTTGAGACGGGAACGGTTGCCTGTATTTGCCGTGACATCCTTGTCATCGCCGCTGTTTCAGCGCTCTCGTTCGTTTCACTCGAAATTGCCTGCAACGAAACGTTCTATCACATTCCCGCCAACTCATTCGGGTTTTCCGTCGGGCTGCTCGCGACGGTTCTGCTCTCCCTTTATTTGCTGGGACAGCGTCATGGAGGCGTCATGGCCCTCGTGCCCGTCGCCTGTTGCATCCTTGGCATTGCCGAGCACTTCGTCATAACGTTTAAAGGCGAGGCCATCCTGCCAAGCGATATCTTGGCCCTTGGCACCGCAATGGAAGTGAGCGAGGGATACGAGTTTACCTTTACCGCCGGAATCGTAACCTCTCTAGCCCTGCTGGAGATTTCCCTGGGGCTTCTTTCGCTTATCCGACCGAGAAAGCTCCGTACGCCCACCCATGTCTTCCCCGCAATCGCCGCTAACCTCTGCGCTTTTCTGCTAGTGACCGTTGTGGGGCTCTCGGGCTTTTCCAGCATCGACTTGGAGCAGGCGCTGAATTTTGGATTTGACCGTTGGCAGCCCATCACCACGTATGCGTCTCAGGGTTTTATCACTTCGTTCACCGAAATGGTCAACGAGTTGCCCATTGAGAAGCCCGAAGACTATACGCCCGATGAGGCGCAGAGCATCGAGCAGGAGCTCGCCGCCACCTACGACAGCACGTATGGCTCGAGCGAGCAGCGCGCGGCGGCTGTTGCCCAGTTCAATGAAATCAAGCCGACGATTGTTGCCGTCATGAATGAGAGTTTTAGCGACCTTTCGTGCTTTGAGCAGCTCCAGGCGGCCGGGTACACCGGCCCCGCATTCTACAACTCGCTTCCCGACACACTTGTTCGCGGCACCATGCTCGCTTCGGTCGCCGGTGGCGGAACGGCGAACTCCGAATTCGAATTTTTGACCGGAGCGACAACGGCCTTTGTCGGATTAGGCAAAATCCCCTATCAGCTGTATCAGATGAATGGCGTCAACAGCCTGGCAAAGGACCTTAAAGAGCTTGGGTATACCGCTACCGCTATGCACCCGCAAAACCCCGTCAACTACCATCGAGATAAAATCTATCAGCAGCTGGGCTTTGGAGACTTTCTTTCAATCGGCGATTTCGAAGGTGCGCCCTGTTACCATGCCGGCGTATGCGACTACGCCACCTACGACAAGATACTCGACCTGCTTAGAACCGACGAAGCCCCGCAGTTCATCTTTGACGTCACGATGCAAAATCACGGCGGCTACGACTATGGCACCGTTCCCGCCGAAGAGTTGACAAACTATTGGGTCGAGGGAGCCAGCGAGGGCGCCAATAGCGCGCTCAATACCTATCTTACTTGCATCAACGCATCCGACCGGGACCTCGAGTACTTTATCAACGAGCTCCGCAATATCGGCAGACCGGTTGTCCTTGTCTTTTTTGGCGACCATCAGCCGAGCGCCGCAACGGCTCTCAACGACGAGCTGTACCCTCAGGAAGATACGGCAAGCCACGCTTTCCGTATCTATCAGTCGACATATTTTGTCTGGGCTAACTATGAAATCGCCGGCAATACCGAGCTCAACGTCTACGACACCGTCGGGGCAAACGAGGTTGCAGCCATTACCCTTAATAAGATCGGCGCCCCGCTCACCGACTATCAAAAGGCTCTGCTTGCAACAAGGTCAGATGTGCCCACCATCAATGTCGCCGGCTACCTTGGTGCCGACGGGCTGCGCTACGACTTGGAATCTGAAGACAGCCCATACGCCTCGACGATCGACAAGCTGCAGCGCATGCAATACCTCGAGTTCGCCAGCAAGGTTCAATAAGCCCGCCCGCGCGTTTGGGCGACATAACATCGCAACGCACGCTCGCGGCCAAACGCATCATGAATGACTCCCACTCGCAAACGAGGGTACAATGACGCTCGTGTCACACCGCGGGGCTTCGGCCCCAACATATACAAAGGAGTCATACATGGGTTGCGAGCACGCACAGGCCGCCGGAGGACAAACCGCGCCGCAGGAATTTGAAGAAAACACGCTGTCCGAGGTCAAACGCGTCATCGCCGTGCTTTCCGGCAAGGGCGGTGTCGGCAAGTCGTTTGTCACCGGTGCCATCGCCACCGAGCTTGCCCGTCACGGCCACAAGGTCGGCGTCCTCGATGCCGACATCACCGGTCCCTCTATCCCCAAGATGTTCGGTATGAGCGGACGCCACGTCCATGCCCTTGGCAACCTCATGCTGCCTGAAATCTCCGAGCACGGCGTCAAGGTCATGAGCTCCAACCTTCTGCTCCAAAACGAGACCGACCCCGTCCTTTGGCGCGGTCCGGTCATCGCAGGCGCCATTAGGCAGTTCTGGAGCGAGACCTCGTGGGGCCCCATCGACTACCTGCTGGTCGACATGCCTCCGGGAACAGGCGACGTCGCGCTCACCGTCTTCCAGTCACTGCCCGTCGACGGCATCGTTATCGTCACGAGCCCGCAGGATCTGGTCTCGATGATCGTCGCCAAGGCGGTCAACATGGCCGAGAAGATGAACGTCCCCATTCTGGGCATCGTCGAGAACATGAGCTATATTGAGTGCCCCGACTGCGGCAAGAAGATCGAGGTCTTTGGCAAGAGCAAGCTCCCCGAGGTCGCAGAGCGCTATAACCTCGACATCTTGGGCACGCTTCCCATCAATCCGTCACTCGCCGAGGCCTGCGATAAGGGCGAGGTCGAGACCGCGCTGCCCGATGGCATGTTGCCCAAGGCAGTCTCTGCCGTCGAGGCTATTACCCCGCACGAGACCGACGAGGCCTAAGTGAACACGAGCGCCTTCTATGACGTCCTGGTAATCGGCGGCGGGGCTTCAGGCCTCGCCGCCGCCATTACGGCCGCACGTGCTGGCAAAAGCGTCTGCATCGTTGAGCGCGATGTCGCCTGCGGCCTTAAGCTCCTTGCGACCGGTAACGGCCGCTGCAACCTCTCCAACGAATCGATTGATCCTCAGCGGTATAACCACCCCGCATTCGTCGAATCTGTCATGGGCCCCCAACCCGAACAAGAGCTTATGGGTTTCTTCTCCTCGCTGGGCATCATGACAACCTCCGAGGAAGGCCGACTGTACCCGCGCTCCCTTCGCGCCGAATCGGTGCGCGACGCGCTTCTCAACGTTTGCGACCGCCTAGGTATCACCTTAATCTGCGGAGCCAACGTTGCCTCGGCGCACAAAGCTTCCGAAGGCTGGACACTCCAAATAGACCGTCCAGCGCGGGCACTCAAGGCAAAAAAGCACGACGACCGAAAATCGGAGCTCCGCTCGCTTCGGAAAGCGCTCGCCGATGTCCCTCGCAAGAACGAGGCCCTGCAGGCACATACCGTAATTATCGCCACGGGTGGCAACCCCACCGGTATCGCCGATACGTTTCGCCTCCCCCTCACTTCGCTGCGCCCCATCCTCTGCCCCGTATCGGCAACGGTCGTCGGCGATCGGGCGGCACTCAAGACGTTGGATGGCCTGCGCGTCCGCGCCCGCTTGACGCTCGCCCGCAATCATAATGAGCTCTGGCACGAAGACGGTGAAGTCCTGTTTCGAACCTTCGGTATCTCGGGCGTCGCTGTCTTCAACCTCTCCCGTCGTATCCAGCACGGCGATACGATCTTGCTCGACGTTTTCCCCGACCTCTCCAAAGACGAGCTGCTCGATATGCTCAACCGGCGCGTTGAGCTGCTCGGCTGCTTTTCGCCCCGCGATCCCCGTTGGCTCGACGGCATGCTCGCCCCGCAACTCTCCCGCGTCGTCTGCACAGCGTTCGAGCAGTGCCATCCAGGCTCCAACGATGTCATCCACCTGGTCTCGATCCTCAAGCACTTTAAGTTGCTCGTCGAGGGAACAGCCGAGGAGCGCTCGGCGCAGGTCACGCGTGGTGGCATATCTGTCGAGAGCATCTCAACACCCAGCCTACGCGCGCGCAGCGTTGTCGACGCCCCGCTTTACGTCTGCGGCGAAGCGCTCGACATCGACGCCGATTGCGGAGGCTTTAACCTTGCGTGGGCATGGCTCTCGGGCATTCGCGCTGCAAGCAGCCTGTAGCCGCGCAGTCTATAATCAAAAACGCATTCGGGCCGTCTGGGATACCGGACGGCCTCTTTCTTGCCTCTAAGGAGACCTCGATGATCGAAATCACCCAAGTCAACGCTTCGCTCGATGAAGCCGGCGATGAAAATGCCTGCCTCATTGTTGGCAAGCGAGTCGCCAAGCGCGTCCTACGTTGCAAGGACTCCGAGATCAAGTCCATCGAGCTCCACCGCAAGTCAATCGACGCTCGCAAAAAACGAGACGTCCATTTTATCCTGAGCTTTCGTGTTGAGCTGACCAGTCCCCACCTCGAGCGAGAAGCGGTCGACAGCGTTTCCGAACGTGACCGCTCGCGCGTACGCGCGATAGAAGACGATGAGCCTTCATTCCCCTTCCCCATTTCCGACGCATCCAAAGAGCGCCCCGTCGTTGTCGGCGCCGGATGCGCCGGCCTTTTCGCTGCGCTCACGCTCGCCGAAGCAGGTCTTAAGCCCTTGCTTATCGAGCGCGGCGACCCGGCATTTCGCCGCTCGCAGGCGATCGACCTCTTTCTAAAGGAGCGCATCCTCGACCCCGAGAGCAATATTCAGTTTGGTCTGGGCGGCGCGGGGACCTTCTCGGACGGCAAGCTCAATACGGGAACAAAAAATCCCGCCCATCGCCTTATCCTCGAAACCTTCGTCGAGGCAGGTGCGCCCCGCGATATTCTGTGGGATGCCAAGCCGCACATTGGCTCCGACATCCTTCCCACGGTTGTCACCGCTATATCCCGGCGCATCGAGCAGCTCGGAGGTGTCGTCCGTTATCGAACGAAGCTCGTCGACATTCGCATCGACGCGTCTGGCGCCATCACCGGCATTGATGTCCAATCGTCCCAAGACGCCGTTTACGAGCCAATCGAGACAAAGCACCTCATCCTCGCCTGCGGGCATTCCGCTCGCGATATTTTTGAGCTCCTTAAGAGCCACAACGTGGCCCTCGCACAAAAGACCTTTGCCATGGGCGTTCGCATCGAGCATCCGCAACGCGACATCGACCGAGCCCAATATGGAGCCTCGGCGGGACATCCTGCCCTCGGAGCAGCCCCCTACAAGCTCGTCGCCCATCTTCCCAACGGCCGCAGCGTGTTCTCGTTTTGCATGTGCCCCGGCGGACAGGTTGTTGCCGCCTCTTCAGAACCGTGCCATCTGTGCGTCAACGGGGCCAGCCTCAATGCCCGCGACGGACGCAACGCAAATGCCGCCCTGCTCGTTAACGTCACGCCTGAGGACCTTCCCAACGATGACCCGCTCGCCGGCATCGAGCTCCAGCGTGCCTGCGAGGCGGCCGCCTATCGCCTGGGCGGTTCCAACTGGAACGCACCGGCACAACTCGTCGGAGATTTCCTCGCAGGACGCGCCAGCAAGGCGCCCGGAAAGGTAAAGCCCACCTATCCGCTCGGTGTGACCTGGACGGCAATTGACGAAGCCCTGCCGCAGCATATCGTCGAGTCGCTCCGCCTGGGACTTCCCCTACTCGGAAAAAAGCTACGAGGCTACGACCGTCCCGATGCCGTTCTTACCGGCGTGGAGACTCGTTCGAGCTCACCGGTCACTGTCACCCGAGACCGAACGTGCCATGCCGTGTCGACCCCGGGCCTCTACCCTTGTGGTGAGGGAGCTGGATATGCCGGCGGCATCATGAGCGCGGCCACCGACGGCATCCGTTGTGCTGAAGCCCTGATCGCAGACCTCTAACGCACGAATTCCAGCGCGCAAAAGACATAGGCCCCGAGCTCCACAGGGAACTCGGGGCCTGTTCGCTATTTCTTAAACCGTGCACCCTGGCGTTTTCTGCCCGATGCGAACGTGGAACCCTTACGGGCCTGCGAACGTAAGCGCTCGATCGTCTCGCCCTCAGACGCACCCTCGAGCATCGCCCGAATCTGAACGACGGCATCGCGCAGACGCGCCGCCTCCTCAAAGTCCATGGCGGCAGAAGCGTTACGCATGTCCTCTTCCATGGTTTCGACGATCCGCACGAGCTCGTCATGCGGCAGTTCTTCCAACTGCTCCGCAAGCGTCTGCTCGGGCGCCACCGTTTCCGGCACGCCGCCCTCACCCGACTCATCGGGCGTATAGAATGCGCCATGGCCAAGAGAGTCGCCCTTCGAGCGCCCCTTGGAACCCACGGTTTTTTCGGCCTCGGCAATAAAACTTGAGATGTCGTTAATGGCCTTGTGCACTGTTTTGGGCACAAGGCCATGCTCTTCGTTATATGCCATCTGAATCTCACGACGGCGCCGCGTCTCCTCGATGGCCTCTTTCATCGAATCGGTCACAACGTCTGCATACATGATGACTTCGCCATCGGCGTTACGGGCCGCACGGCCAATCGTCTGAATCAGCGAACGGCGGTTGCGCAAGAAGCCTTCCTTATCGGCATCGAGAATTGCCACCAGTGAGACCTCGGGGAGATCCAAACCCTCGCGAAGCAGGTTGATGCCAACGAGAACATCGATCTTGCCCTCGCGCAGCGTTCGCAAGATCTCGACACGGTCCATTGTCGCCGTATCAGAGTGCATGTAATTGACCTTAATGCCCGCATCAAGCAGATGGTCGGTCAGGTCCTCGGCCATGCGCTTGGTCAACGTGGTCACCAGCACGCGCTCCTTGCGTGCAACGCGCTCGCGAATCTCGTCCTCAAGATCGTCAATCTGCCCACGAACCGGACGCACATCGATCTTGGGATCGAGCAGACCGGTCGGACGAATAATCTGCTCAACGTCGTTCTGGCTAACCCGCAGCTCATAGTCACCCGGTGTTGCCGAAACGTAGATGAACTGGGGAATCCTCGCCTCAAACTCATCGAAACGAAGCGGGCGGTTATCGAGCGCCGAGGGCAGGCGAAAACCGTGTTCCACCAGCGTCACCTTACGCGAGCGGTCACCTTCGTGCATACCGCGAATCTGCGGCACCGTCACATGGCTCTCATCGATGATGCAGAGCATATCCTTAGGAAAGTAATCGATTAGGGTAAACGGCGGCTCACCCGGCTTGCGACCGTCCAGATGACGCGAGTAGTTCTCGATGCCGTTGCAAAAGCCCATCGTCTCGAGCATCTCAAGATCATAATCGGTACGCTGCTGCAGACGTTGCGCCTCGAGCAACTTGTCGGTCGCCTTGAGCTCCGCCACGCGCTTCTCGCACTCTTCGCTGATCGATTTCAGAGCCGCCTTGACCTTCGGCTTCTCGGTCACGTAGTGCGATGCCGGCCATACGGGGATTGCCTCGTACTCACGAAGCATCTCACCGGTGACCTCATCGATCTCGGCAATCAGCTCGACCTCGTCGCCAAAGAACTCAAACCGCAACGGATGCTCGGCATAAGGCGGATACACGTCGACAACATCGCCGCGCACGCGGAACGTGCCGCGTGCCAGGTCATAGTCATTGCGATCATATTGAATGTCGATAAGTGCATGGATAAAGTCATCGCGCTCGAGCGGCACCTTCTTGTCGACGTTCGGAGCTAGGCCCGCATAGTCCTCGGGAGAGCCAATGCCATAGATACACGAGACCGATGCGACGACGATCACATCGCGTCGAGATAGCAGTGATGCAGTCGCCTGATGTCGCAGCATCTCGACCTCTTCGTTAATCGAGGAATCCTTCTCGATATACGTATCGCTTTGCGGCACATACGCTTCGGGTTGATAGTAATCGTAGTACGACACAAAATAGACCACGGCGTTGTCAGGGAAGAATTCCTTGAGCTCGCTCGCGAGCTGAGCGGCAAGCGTTTTATTGGGAGCCATAACCAGCGTCGGCTTCCCCAGGGCCTCAATAGTCTTAGCCATCGTGAAGGTCTTGCCCGAACCAGTCACGCCCTGCAAAACCTGATAGCGATCTCCATCCCTCACACCCTGCACAAGCGACTCAATGGCCTTAGGCTGGGAACCAGCGGGCTCGTATGGAGACACGACCTCAAACGGCACCTCGGAGCCCTCAACGCCAAAACGTTTAAGCTCTCCTCCAACACGCTCAACTTCAAATTCCGCCATGGATACTCCTAACTCATATATCTGCAGTATACGCAGGCGGCAGGCATAGTCCTATACGAACCGATCGGGATAGAGGGTCTTGTAGCGAACCCAGGCATTATTGACACGAATCAGATACGCCTGCGTCTCGGGAAAGGTGATTGCATTATGAAGCGACGTGCTCTGCTGCGCCCATCCGTCGACATTGCCCATGCCGGCGTTATAGGCGGCAATGGCACTGTCAGTCGACCCGTTAAAATACGTTAGAAGATACGAAAGATACGCACAGCCAAACTCGATGTTCGTAGCGGGATCGTTAAGGCTGTCGGCTGAATACTCGCTACCATCGACAAGACCCTTGGCAATCATATCCTGGGCAGTCTCGGGCATCAGCTGCATCAAGCCCTGTGCGCCTTGATTCGACTCGGCCTCGGGATCCCAATTCGATTCCGACTTTATGACGGCACACACCAGATACGGATCAAGATTGTGCGAAATGCTCGATTGCTTTACGTACGCCTCGTAGTCAATCGGATACAGCGGCTTAAAGAAAGCAGCAGGGGCACACGAGTAGACGAGCGAAATAAGGCCGAAGACGAACACAACGGCAAGTGGCGCCACGCGATACCACGTAAAGAAACGTGCCTTAGGCATCGGCCTCCTCCTTATCCGGAGTATCTATAAACCCGTGGCATGCAAGCCATGAGTCAAGCTGCTCAAAGAGCGAATTATCGCCTGCGGCATTATCAATCACCGTAGTAGCGAGATTGCACAGCGCAGACTCATCGGGCTGACAAGCAGAACGGGCATCGAAATCAGATGGCTCCATGCCACGTTGAATAGCGCGCTCGCGACGAACTGACAAAGGGGCGCTGATGACCAGAATTTCATCAGCCAAGCCAAATGCATCCTCAAAACCAGTCGGAGCAGAAACCTCGACCACCGCAAAGGGATAACGGGGAGATGAAACCGTACAACAAACCGGATCGAGAATCCTATGCGAAAGCTGTTCAATCAGAACGGGATGCACGATGCCATTGAGCCGTGCGACCGAATCAGGAGAAGCGAAAGCTCGAGAAGCGAGGATGCTGCGGCGAATGCCGCCTTCCTCATCCAAAATGTCCCAACCGAATTCATCCGCGAGAGTATTGACGATATCAGAGCCCGGCACATACAGAGATTTTGCAAGCTCATCCAGATCGATAAGCATAGCGCCACGAGATTCGAAATAGCGGCAGGCTGTCGACTTACCCGAAGCAATATTGCCCAAGACAAATACGGTAAACATCAAGCCCTCCCTAACGCCAATGCGAGTAATTATCGCTCAAATACACTAGAAGGACTCAAAATACAGCCAAAGAGTAAGAGCGCATACGGGGGAGCTAGGTCCCAAAGCACAACGTGTATACAACGCAAAAAAGGGGGAGGCCGCGAGGCCTCCCCCTTCCAAGTTCAAGCGTACGGCTCGGTGCCGTCCA
>CABUAT010000022.1 GCA_902489665.1 uncultured Collinsella sp.
GGCCGCGGCGGCCCGCGCTGCATGAGCATGCCCTTCTGGCGCGAGGACCTCTAAGTCTTTCCGTTTCCGGTGCGGTCCCCCTACAACCGCACCGGCTTCGCCCGTTAAACGGGCAACACTAATACTTACGTAATTCATTTCTTCGAAAGGAATCGAACCATGGGTGTTAACCTCTCCGGCCGTAGCTTCCTCAAGCTTCTCGACCTCACCACCGAGGAGATCGAGTACCTGCTCAAGCTTTCCAAGAACTTCAAGGATATGAAGCGCGCTGGCGTTCCGCACCGCTATCTCGAGGGCAAGAACATCGTTCTGCTCTTCCAGAAGACCTCCACTCGTACCCGCTGCGCCTTCGAGGTCGGCGGCATGGATCTGGGCATGGGCGTCACCTACCTCGATCCGGGTTCGTCGCAGATGGGCAAGAAGGAGTCCATCGAGGACACCGCCCGCGTTCTCGGCCGCATGTATGACGGCATCGAGTTCCGTGGCTTTGCCCAGGACGACGTCGAGGAGCTCGCTGCTAAGTCCGGCGTGCCTGTCTGGAACGGCCTGACCACCGAGTGGCATCCCACCCAGATGCTCGCCGACATCCTGACCGTCCAGGAGAACTTCAACTACGACATCAAGGGCAAGACTCTCGTCTTCATGGGCGACTGCAAGAACAACGTTGCTCGCTCCCTCATGGTCGTCTGCTCCAAGCTCGGTATGAACTTCGTGGCCTGCGGCCCCGAGGAGTGCATGCCCGCTGACGACGTCATCGAGGCCTGCAAGCCCATCGCCGAGGCCAACGGCTGCACCATCAAGCTGACCACCGACGTCAAGGACGGCGTCACCGGTGCCGACGTTATCTACACCGACGTGTGGGTCTCCATGGGCGAGCCCGACGAGGTCTGGGCCGAGCGCATCGCTCAGCTCACCCCGTATCGCGTTACCTCCGAGGTCATGGCTATGGCCAACCCGGGTGCCATCTTCCTGCACTGCCTGCCCAGCTTCCACGACACCAACACCACGATTGGCGCCGAGAAGTGCGAGCAGTTCGGCATCACCGAGCAGGAGGTCACCGACGAGGTCTTCGAGAGCCCCGCTTCCAAGGTCTTCGACGAGGCCGAGAACCGCATGCACACCATTAAGGCTGTCATGTACGCCACGCTCAAGTAAGAGCATCTAGCATCTCGCTCGGGGTGTATTACTGCGCACCCCGAGCGGTTTTATCTGGTAATAATCTCGCATCAAGCGGCAGGCACGGCACGGAAGAGCCGCTTCTGGCGAGATCAGTAAATGATTTATGAAGGGGGGATGAGAACTATGACTGAGACCGCTAAGAAAAAGCGCGGTATGCCTTCATCGTTCACCATTCTTCTAGCTCTGCTGGCAATTGTTGCAGTGATTACCGTTATCGTCTCCGGCACGTCCGGCGGCGCGGTTACTGCAGCCCGCCTGAGCGATTTCTGCACCGCCCCGATCCTGGGCTTCGCTGACGCTCTGCCCGTCTGCCTCTTCGTTATGATCCTGGGCGGCTTCCTCGGTATGATGACCGAGACCGGCGCTCTGGACAACGGCATCGCCGTTCTGGTGCAGAAGCTTAAGGGCAACGAGATCATGCTCGTTCCTGTCCTTATGCTCATCTTCTCCCTCGGTGGTACCACCTATGGTATGTGCGAGGAGACCGTTCCCTTCTACGCCCTGCTCGCCGCTACCATGATGGCCGCTGGCTTCGACCCCATGGTCGGCGCCGCTACCGTCCTGCTCGGCGCTGGCTGCGGCTGCCTGGGCTCCACGGTTAACCCGTTCGCCGTCGGCGCTGCCGTCGACGCTCTGACCGGCGTTGGCATTGAGGTCAACCAGTCCATCATCATCGGCCTCGGTGCCGTCCTGTGGATTGTCACTACCGCTATGTCCATCGTTTTCGTGATGAACTATGCCAAGAAGGTCAAGGCTGACAAGGGTTCCACCATCCTGTCGATGCAGGAGCTCAAGGACGCCGAAGAGGCTCACGGCAAGGCTGCTTCCGAGGTCCACAAGGAGGTCAAGCTCACCGGTCGTCAGAAGGGTGTTCTGATCGCCTTTGCCTTCACCTTCGTCGTCATGATCGTCGGCTTCATTCCGCTGGCCGATCTCAACGAGGGCGTCGCCAACTTCTTCGACGCTGGCGCTGTCTACGACGCCGATGGTAACGCCGTCGTCCAGGGCTGGTCTGCCCTGATCACCGGCCTGCCCATTGGCCAGTGGTACTTCGACGAGGCTTCCACCTGGTTCTTCCTCATGGCCGTCCTGATCGGTATCATCGGTGGCCTGTCCGAGAAGCAGATCGTCAACACCTTTATCACCGGCGCTGCCGACATGATGTCCGTTGTTCTCGTTATCGCCCTCGCCCGTGGTATCTCCGTCCTCATGGCTAATACCGGCCTCGACGTCTTCGTCCTCGACGCTGCCGCCAATGCCCTGGCTGGCCTGTCCGGCGTGATCTTCGCTCCCATGAGCTTCCTGGTCTACTTCGGCCTGTCCTTCCTGATCCCCTCGACCTCCGGTATGGCCACCGTCTCCATGCCCATCATGGGACCGCTGGCTGTTAAGCTTGGCTTCTCGCCCGAGGTCATGGTCATGATCTTCTCCGCCGCCATCGGTGTCGTGAACCTGTTCACCCCGACCTCCGGCGCCATCATGGGCGGTCTCGCCCTGGCCAAGATCGAGTGGACGACCTGGCTCAAGTTTGCCCTTAAGCTCATCGTCGCGCTCTCCGTCGTCTGCGCCGTCATCCTGACCGTCGCCTGCGTGCTGCTCTAAGTACCCAACGGGTACCCCACGGAAACCTTGACGATCCTGTAAAGGATCACCTGGTCATCGTCTGTCCGGTGGGGTAAACCCACCGGTAGACTCCTACCTTTAGCCCCCTTCCGTTCCGTGCGCGGGAGGGGGCGACTTTTTGTTCCGCGGTTTTACCAAACCGCGGAACCGGTCGACGCTACGCGCCGTCCAGAACGACAATTTGTCATTCAAAAGGCAAGGCATGACCAAAAGGTCTATGCCTCGCCTTTTTCATGCCAACTTGTACGTTCTGGACGGCGCTCGCTGTCCGTCCTCTGCCTGCGGCGCTTTCCATTGTTGGTGCAGAGGGCGCTTTGCCTACTCTGGTGGGCTTTCGCTGGCTTATGCTCAACCTGCGACGTTTCCATTATTGATACAAAGGCCAGGTTTGTTTGAACCAAAAAGGGGAAGTTGCGGTGGAATAGTTCCTGTTTGGCCGTCTTGAGGGGTTAAACGGGAACTATTTCACCGCAACTTATCGATGGCGTGTTTGGTTGGTGCCAGTTGATTGCTTGGGCGTTGGGGAGGGTCTGCTCCGTTATAATCGCCTAGAACATTAAATGGAAACGGGACGGGAGCCATATATGCGCCAGGGTTTCGACAACGCGAAGTATATCGAGCTGCAGGCTGCTCACATTAAGGAGCGCATCTCGCAGTTTGGCGGCAAGCTCTATTTGGAGTTTGGCGGTAAGCTGTTCGATGACTATCATGCGAGCCGCGTGCTGCCGGGTTTTGAACCGGACAGCAAGTTCCGCATGCTCAAGAGCATCGCCGACGATGTCGAGGTTATCATCGCGATCAACGCGAACCACATCGAGAAAAACAAGGCTCGTGGTGACCTTGGCATTACCTATGACGAGGATGTGCTGCGCCTGGTTGACCTGTTCCGCGGCAACGGCTTTGCCGTCGCGGCTGTGGTCATCACCCAGTACGCCGGCCAGCCCGCTGCCGATGTATTCCGCAACCGCCTGAACGCGCTCGGTATCCCCGCCAAGCTGCACTATCCCATCGAGGGGTATCCGCACGACGTCGACCTGATCGTGTCCGACGACGGCTATGGCAAGAATGAGTTTGTCGAGACCACTCGTCCGCTCGTCGTGGTCACCGCTCCCGGCCCCGGCTCAGGCAAGCTCGCCACTTGCCTCTCGCAGCTCTATCACGAGCACAAGCACGGCACCGCCGCCGGCTACGCCAAGTTCGAGACTTTCCCGGTCTGGAATCTGCCCCTCACGCATCCGGTCAACATCGCCTATGAGGCAGCAACGGCCGATCTCGACGATGCCAATATCATCGACTCCTTCCACTTGGAGGCCTACAACAAGACCACGGTCAACTACAACCGCGACGTCGAGGCCTTCCCGGTGGTCCGTGCTCTGATGGAAAAGATCCTGGGCAAGAGCCCCTATCAGAGTCCTACGGACATGGGCGTCAATATGGTCGGCTTTGCCATCACCGATGACGATGCCTGCCGCGACGCTTCCAAGATGGAGATCGTCCGCCGCTACTTTACCGCGGTCGAAAATGTGCGCCGTACCGGCATGGGCGATGAGCAAGTCGACCGTCTCAAGATTATTATGAAGAAAGCCGGCATCGATAAGAACTACTCACCGGCGCGCTCGGCGGCCCTCACCAGGGAGCAGCTGACGGGTGGTCCCGTGGGTGCCATGGTCATGCCCGATGGCTCCGTGGTGACCGGTAAGACCTCCACGCGCCTGGGCGCCGCAAGTTCGCTCATTATGAACGCCCTCAAGCATGTCTCGGGCGTCGACCTTGAGCTCGAGGTCATTAGCGATGAGGCGATCGAGCCCATCAGCAAGCTCAAGACGCATTTCCTGGGCAGCAAAAACCCTCGCCTCCACACCGACGAGACGCTTATGGCGCTGTCGATCACCTCGGCCACGAGTGAGACGGCCGCTCGCGCCCTTTCGGGCCTGGAGCAGCTGCGCGGTTGCGATGCCTTCTTTAGCGTGATTATCTCGCCGACGGACGAGACGGTACTGCGCAAACTGGGTATCAACGTGTGCTGCGAGCCCAAGTTTGAGCGCCGCGGTTTCTTCCACCGCTAAGTTTGAAGCACCGCGGTAATTGCATTGCATTTTGGCCGTATCGGGTTGGCGCCCGGTACGGCTTTTTGATCAATAAAGCGCCTATTTCGGCGAAAAATAGCCGTTTACCTGCCTAGAAACAATTTGAGCGGTATACAATAACCGTAACTGTTTCATCCTTAGCGGGATGCCGCATGATGGATATTACCTGCCATCGTGAGGTGTGTCGGTCGCGCACGGCGCGTTAGATGCTCGTGCTCGGTTTGAGGAGGCTGCTATGGCGGGCAAGGGTCGTGCGAGTGTCAACGATATGAAGCGTGTTGAGGTGCTGGTGTTGATGGAAATCGACCAGCAAACCGAAGACAATGGCGGGCCGTATGGTTTCTCGCGCAAAACGCTTGCCGAGCGCGTGGGGGTTTCGCCGTATCGTGCCCGCGCCGCAATCGATCGCTTGGATTCCGAAGGCATGATTGATGTCGTCTCGCGTTATAGCGACGACGGCGGTCAGCTTGCAAATGGCATTTGCCTCACCGAACGTGGCGAGTGGTATCTTGAGGGCGTCCGTACCGGCATGCTCGTTCAAGAAATGCTTGAGGACGAGGTTGCTGATCGATAGCAGCATGTAACCCTTGCCATAGCGACGCCGCCTGGGAAACCGGGCGGCGTTTTGTTTCAAGATTGAGAAATGCAATCGCACGCGAGAAAAATTGCGAACGGTCCGCGGCGCGAGTATTACAATGAAGACCCGTAAGATGTGGATAAACAACTTCTACGGGAAGCGCAGGTAACTCAATATGACCAAGCATGTGTTCGTAACCGGTGGCGTGGTTTCGTCCCTGGGCAAGGGTATCACCGCGGCCTCGCTGGGCCGTCTGCTCAAGTCGCGTGGCTACAAAGTAACGATGCAGAAGGCCGACCCGTATCTGAACGTCGACCCCGGTACCATGAGCCCGTTCCAGCATGGTGAGGTCTTCGTTACCGAGGATGGTTACGAGTCCGACCTGGACCTGGGTCATTACGAGCGCTTTATTGATGAGAACCTGACCCGCGATTCCAACTTTACGACCGGTGCCATCTACAAAAGCCTAATCGCCCGCGAGCGTCGCGGCGACTTTTTGGGCGGTACCGTGCAGGTGATTCCCCACGTCACCAATGCCATTAAGGACAAGTTCCGCCGCATCGAGGAGCAGACCGGCTCCGATGTAGTCATCACCGAGCTGGGCGGCACGATCGGCGACATCGAGTCCCAGCCGTTTGTCGAGGCCATCCGTCAGTACCGCAAGGAGGCCGGCCCCGAGAACGTCTGCTACATCCACGTGTCGCTCGTTCCCTATATCGCCGCCGCCCACGAGGTCAAGACCAAGCCCACACAGCATTCCGTCAAGGAGCTCCGCAGCTTTGGCATCCAGCCCGATATTATCGTGCTGCGCTCCGACCACCATATCGATGACGCTATCCGCGGAAAGATCGCAAGCTTCTGCGACGTCGACACCGATTGCGTCTTTACCAACGAGGACTGCGCGAGCATTTACGATGTTCCGCAGCTGCTTGCCGAGCAGGACTTTGACCTGCGCATTTGCGAGCGCCTGGGTCTGGACCCGCGTGAGCGCGACATGAGCGAGTGGAACGAGTTCCTGCGCAAACAGAATCACGCCAACCATCACGCCGACAAGGTGAAGATCGCCGTCGTGGGCAAGTACACGCAGCTGCCCGATGCGTACCTGTCGGTTATCGAGGCCCTGCACCATGCGGGCGTCTTCTACGATCGCCATGTGGACGTCCAGCTGGTCGACGGCGAGAGCCTCGACGAGCAGAATGTCTCCGAGGTTCTGGGCGACGCCTCGGGCATCCTGGTCCCCGGCGGCTTTGGCAAGCGCGCCCTGGAGGGCAAGATCCTCGCGGCCGAGTTTGCCCGTGAGCACAAGATTCCGTATCTGGGCATTTGCCTGGGTATGCAGGTGGCCGTGTGCGAATTTGCGCGCAATGTCGTCGGCCTTGCCGGCGCCAGCTCCTCTGAGTTCGATCCGGATGGCCCGTATAGTGTCATCGATCTGATGAGCTCGCAGGAGGACGTGACCGAGAAGGGCGGCACCATGCGCCTGGGCGCCTATCCGTGCAAGCTCGCCGCCGATACCCTTGCTCGCGAGGCATATGGCGAGGAACTCGTCTACGAGCGTCACCGTCACCGCTTTGAGTTCAACAACGCCTTCCGCGACCAGCTCGAGGACGCCGGTTTGGTTATCTCGGGTCTGTCGCCTGACGAGCGCCTGGTCGAGATGGTCGAGCTGCCGCGCGACGTGCATCCGTGGTATGTGGCAACCCAGGCTCATCCCGAGTTCAAGAGCCGCCCGACCAACCCGCAGCCGCTGTTCCGCGAGTTCGTACGCGCTTCGATCGGCCAGCACGAGGGTGTCGACCGTCTGCAGGTGACGCCCATGAACCTCGCTACGGACTAAGGGTGCCGGCGAATAAGGAACATACCGAAGCTACTCCCTCGTCGCTCGCCGTGGCGGCGGGGGAGTATCTCGATTACCTCGCGGTCGAGCGGGGTTTGGCGCGCAACACGATTGCGGCCTATCGTCGTGACCTGACGACGTACTGCGCCTATCTGGAGCGGGCGGGTATTGTGTCTTTTGAAGAGGTGACCCGTCGGGTCGTGGAGGGCTTTGTCGCCGACCGTCGCGATGGGGGCTATTCCGATGCCTCGGTGGAGCGTGCGCTTGCGGCCGTGAAGGGCCTGCATGCCTTTTTGGTGCGCGATGGGGCTGTGGCCCAAAATCCAACGGCGGCGTTGCGCCTGCCTAAAAAGGCTGAGCGTTTGCCGGAGTATCTATCGGTGGAGGATGTCTCGGCGCTGCTCGATCAAGACTTCCCCGAGGACGAGATGGGCTTGCGCGACCATGCCATCTTGGAAGTGCTCTACGGATGCGGCTTACGTGTGAGCGAGTTGGTGGGGCTCGATGTGGGCGATATCCATATCGACGATGGCTTTGTGCTCGTTCGCGGTAAGGGCTCAAAGGAACGCCTGTCACCGCTGGTGGGAAGCGCGGCGCGAGCTCTGACGCTCTATGTAACTGAGGGGCGTTCTCGCTTGGCGGTCCATGCCCGCGGAACCGAGACCTCGGCGGTCTTTTTAAATAAGAACGGCCGCCGTCTGTCGCGCCAGGGCATCCATGCCATCTGTGAGCGCTACGGGCGCCAGGTGGGACTGGTGGGGCTCCATCCCCATACGCTGCGTCACTCCTTTGCCACCCATATGCTTGCGGGCGGCGCAGACCTCCGTGTGCTACAGGAGATCTTGGGACATGCCGATATATCGACCACGCAGGTCTACACGCATGTCGATCGTACGCAACTGACCGAGGTCTATCTGGCGGCGCACCCGCTGGCACATCGCTAGCACCTCGCTGACCTGCATATTTATAAATATTAAAGGGGACGGGCCCCAGATTGCCGAGACGCACTTTTGCGCGCATGGGCAATCTGGGGCCCGTCCCATTTTTCGCCAGACACCGACGCGGTGGTGGGCCGTGTGTGTCGTGGGTGGGGGAGTTTGGGGGCGATGTGAACGGCGTGTAAAGGGACGTAAAAATCGCCTCAAGGTCAACTTGAAGGTTGAGGTTCGCGGGCGTGGTTCTACAGGTGGCATCACGCCTTTGCTGCAAACACAACATATTGTGTTTTCGAACATATGCTCGGGGGTGTTTTACAACATATTGAGGGTGGAGTGGTGGGGCGGGGTGGGGGAAGAGGTGGGGAAAGGTGTTGAAAAATGGGGCGGTTCCCCATATTATTGATGACGTCGACAGGCGGGGTGGTTCCCCGCGTACGTGCCATCTGAGTAACCGAGGGGAGGGCGCACATGGGAATGACGGGTGCATACGAGCGCAATCTCGATGCAAAAGGTCGTCTATCCCTGCCTGCACCCCTTCGCGAGGAGCTTGGAGAGCACGTTCGCGTGTTCAAAGCCCTGGATGTCGATGCTCTGTACGTGTTCTCTGCCGAGGCCTTCGATAAGTGGGTCGAAGGACTCTTCGCGGGTCGTGAGGGCCACGAGGGTTTTAACCCGCGTGACATCAACGACCAGAAGCTCATGAGGGCGATCAACAAGCGCACCACGTCGATGGACGTGGACAGCGCCGGTCGTATCGGTCTTTCCGAGTCTCTCCGCAAGCAGGCGAACCTCGACCGCGAGGTCACGGTTGTGGGCAACTACGACCACCTTGAGGTTTGGGATCGCGCCGCGGCCGATGAGGACGATGACGATGAGGCCCTGCTGGACCTCTTCTTCTCGTAAGGGCAAGGCACGGGTAACGGATGGAGCGTGGGATCTTGACACAAGAATATCGGCATGAACCTGTCATGCTCGGCGAAGTGCTTGAGTCGCTGCGGCTAAAGAGCGGCTCCGTTGTCTGCGATTGCACCCTTGGCGGTGCCGGCCATTCGGTAAAGATGGCCGCGCAGGTGGGGGAGACGGGCCTTTTGCTCGGCGTCGATCAGGACGACATGGCCCTCGAGGCCGCTGGTGCCCGTCTGGACCGCGAGGTTCCCGGCGTTCCGCACCAGCTGCTGAAGGGCAACTTCGGCGACTTGGACGAGCTGCTTTGCTCGGCCGAGGTGCCCGGGGTCGATGGCTTCCTGTTCGATTTGGGCGTTTCGTCACCGCAACTCGATATCCCTGGCAGGGGCTTTTCGTATAACGAGGACGCCCCATTGGACATGCGGATGGATCCGGGTAATAACACCTTAAACGCAGCTGAGGTCATCAACACCTATAACGAACACGACCTCGCCCGGATTCTACGCGTCTACGGCGAAGAGAAGTTTGCCTCGCAGATTGCGCGCGAGATCGTGCGCCGCCGCGAGCAAGAACCGATCGAAACCACCGGCCAATTTGTCGAGATCATCAAGGCGGGTATCCCGGCTGCCGCTCGTCGGCATGGCGGACACCCGGCCAAGAAAAGTTTC
Organism: uncultured Collinsella sp.; assembly: GCA_902489665.1. GTDB lineage: Bacteria > Actinomycetota > Coriobacteriia > Coriobacteriales > Coriobacteriaceae > Collinsella. The sequence continues at coordinate 9,816 of CABUAT010000022.1, forward strand.
CAGGCCATTCGCATCGAGGTCAATCACGAGCTCGATGTGCTCGAACGAGGGCTTGATGCCGCCACCAGGTGGCTCAACCCGGGCGGACGTATCTGCGTCATCTCGTATCACTCGCTCGAGGACCGTATCGTAAAGAACCACTTTAAGGAGATGAGCCAGGGGTGCACGTGTCCGCCGGAGATTCCGGTGTGCGTGTGCGGCAACGTGCCGATACTCAAGGTCATCACCCGCAAACCCTTGGTTGCCCAGCCTGATGAGGTTGAGCGCAACCCTCGGGCGAGATCAGCCAAAATCCGCGTGGCGCAGCGTCTGTAGGCGCGACCGCGCGATATTGGACCTCCCGCTCGCACCATAAACGAAGCTTAAACACACTACCAACGTACTCGGGATGGGAGGCGGCATATCATGGGCTACAACACTTCAAGCGCAGCACTCGCCTATGATATGAACGCCATGCCCGCCTATCGTGAGACGCCGCAGGCCCCCGTTGCTCCCCGTGAGCAGCGCGCGCCGCGCTTTGATGTCTACACGGGCGCGGGCCGTCAGGCAAACCAGGCGGTAAGCCCGGTTTTCATGAGCGTTCTTAAAACGTTTTGCATCATTGCGGCCATCTTCATGACGATCGGTGTCGCCCGCGTGGCGCTCGCCGGCGTTACGGCCCAGGTGCTCAACAGCAACGCCGAGCTTACCAACACGCTCGAAAAGGCGACCGATGAGAGCTCCGACCTGGAGGTCATGCATTCGGTCTATGGCGCCGACACGCGCATTCGCGACCTTGCGGGCGCTTATGGCATGGTGGAGCCCAGCGAGAGCGTTACACTTGACTTTTCGCAGGATGCAGCCGCGGGCGCCAACGCGACCGCGACCGCTCAGTAGCAAGACGGTAGCTGAGTATGACAAATGACTATCGCCGCGGTTCCGATGGGGGCCGCGGTTCTGGACGTCCCTCGTCGCGGGGACGTTCTGGTTATCAAGGAACGGGTCGGCAATCTTACAACGCCGGGCGGTCCCGTGGCAACGACCCGGCGTCGCGACTTCGCGGCTCGGGCGGCCCTCAAGTGCATAACACCAGGTCGCGCAAGAGTTCGCCGACCGAATGGCTCACAGGCACGCCTCTGCCTCGCCGCAAAGCCGTCATGGGATTCATTGGGCTTGGCTTGGGCTTGGGCGTCTTTCGCCTTGCCGACTATCAGGTTGTCGAAGCCGATAAACTGCGCGAGCGTGCCGATGCGCGTCGCCTGCTTGCGCAGACCCTCTATGCCAAACGTGGCACCATCTACGACCGCAACGGTAACGTGCTGGCGTCGTCGGTCGAATGTCGCAACATCGCCGTGAACCCGCAGCTTGTCGAGGACGTTGACAAGACGGTGTCGGCGCTGGTCAAGGCAACTGGAATCGATAAAAAGACCTGCCGCAAGCTCGTTGAGTCCGATGGAACCTGGGTGTATATCAAACGCCAGGTGGACGAAGACGATGCTGCGACGCTGGAGAAGAAGAACCTGCCCGGTGTGCTTTTTGAGCAGGCCATGAAGCGCGTATATCCATACGGCAATCTGGCATCGCAGGTGCTGGGTGTAGTGAATGTGGACAACGATGGCTTGACGGGTCTCGAAAAGCAATACAACAAGCTTCTGACCGGCACGAACGGTTCTCTCGTACGCGAGCGCGCGAGGGACGGCAGCTATATCGCGGGCGGTGCCTATAAAAAGGTGGCTGCGGTCGACGGCGTTGATATCGTGACGACGCTCGACGTCAATATCCAGCGTGCGGCCGAGGATGCCCTGGCAGAGGCTGTCGAGAAGACTAAGGCCAAGAACGGCTCGGCGCTGGTCACCGATCCTACGACAGGCGAGATCTTGGCAGCCTGCTCGTATCCGACTTACGACCAGACCAATCTGGAAAACGCCAAGACCGAGGATATGAACTTGCGCCTGGTCACCGACGCCTACGAGCCCGGCTCGGTCTTTAAGACGCTCGTGGCGGGCGCCGGCTTCGACTTGGGCGTCGTGCGATCGAGTACGTCGTTTGAGGTGCCGGCGAGCATCAAGGTGGGCGACGATACCGTCACCGATGCCGACAAGCGCGACTACGCCATGACCATGGATGTGCGCGAGATGATGCGCCGTTCGTCCAACGTGGGCTTTGTCCTGGTGGGGCGCAAGATCGGTGCCGATGACTTTGCCGCTTATGTGGACAAGTGGGGCATCGGTCACAGCTCTGGTGTCGATTTTCCGGGCGAGAGCCTGGGTATCGTCAAGGAGCGTGACCAGTATGACGGCGCCACGCTGGGCTCGATGAGCTTTGGACAGGCGCTGTCCGTCTCGCCGATTGAGATCGCACGCGCCGTGGGCGGCATCGCCAACGGCGGCGTGATGATGACACCGCACTTCTATAAGTCCAGCAAAGGCGACGAGAAGGACTGGGGCGAAGGCGAGCGCGCGATTTCGGAGGACGCCGCATCCCAGGTGACATCGTGCATGCAGACGGTCGTGTCCGAGGGAACGGGCGTTGGCGGCGCGGTTGACGGCTATGACGTGGCGGGTAAGACCGGTACGGCCGAACGTGCCGACGAGAACGGCGGCTACCTCAAGGAGAACTACATGTCGTCCTTTATGGGCTTTGCACCGGCACAATCGCCCAAGGTGCTGTGCTATATCACGCTCGACGGAACGCCGAGCGGCTCAGATGCCGCTGCGGTGCCGTTCCAGTCCATTATGGCCAACGCGCTCGACGTGCTGGGTATCCCGCACACGAAGTAGGGGGTTACAATCTTTGGGGCGTGGTTTGTTGTCCCATATGAGGGTGTTCACATGCCCTGCACCACGCATGTGCGGCGCTGGGATACAATACGCCGATAGCATTATTAGGTTTACAGGGGAGCTGCAATGATAGAGATCGCCGTCAACAACCTCGCGGCCGCAACAGGGGCCCGAACCGTGACGGGAGAAGCCGATCGGGTATGCCGCGGGTGCGTTATCGACTCGCGCCAGGTCGAGGAAGGGACGATTTTCGTCGCCTTTCCCGGTGAAAACGTCGACGGCAATGATTTTGCTTCCCGTGCCGTCCAGTCGGGTGCCGGCGCCGTCGTGATGACGCGTGAGCCCGAGGCCGAGCTGGTCTCGCTGGCGCAGGACAAGGGCTGTGCCATCTTGCTGACCGATGATCCCGAGGACTTTCTGCTGCGTTTGGCGCACACGTACCGTCTGGAGCTTGGCTGCCTGGTCGTTGGTATTACCGGTTCCATCGGCAAGACGACGACCAAGGACGTGCTCGCCGCCGTGCTCGCCAAGCGCTATCGTGTCTGGGCCACCAAGGGCAATTTCAATAACCTGATCGGCATGCCGCTCACGGTGCTTTCCGCTCCGGCCGATACCGAGGTCCTGGTGCTCGAGATGGGCATGAACCATTTCCACGAGATCGAGCGCCTGTCCCAGTCCGCCAATCCCAACCTTGCCATCGTGAGCAAGATTGGTACCTCTCATATCGGCATTTTGGGTAGCCGCGAGAATATCGCCCGCGCTAAGGCCGAGATTGTCCAGGGTATGTGCGCCGCTGGCGACTTCTTGCCGCTGCTGGTTTTGGGCGGCGAGGACGACTTTACGCCGTTCATTCGCGATACGTTCGCCCAGCCTGCTGGTATCGACGTGATGCTGGCCGGCGTCTCGGACGATGATGAGGTCCGTGCCCGCGACATTCGTGTTGATGACGAGGGCCGTCCGGTCTTTACGCTCGATTTTGGCCAGGGTGAGACGATCGATACCATGCTTGCCATCCCCGGCGTGCAGTCCGTTCCTAATGCCGTTAAGGCCGCCGCGGTTGCCTATCGCCTGGGCGTGACGACCGAGCAGATCGATACTGCCTTTAGGGGCCTCACGATCACCGGTCACCGCCAGGAGATTAAGCGCGCCAAGAGCGGTGCCCGCGTCATTGACGATTCCTATAACGCCAGTGCCGAATCCATGGCTGCTGGCCTCGATCTGCTGTGCTCGCTTTCGTGCACGGGGTCTCGCATGGCGATCCTGGGCGAGATGGGCGAGATGGGCGATGAGGCTCCTCGCATGCATGAGCTCGTGGGCGCCTATGCCGCCGCCAAGAAGCTCGACATGCTGGCGTGCGTGGGTGGTGAGCTGGCCCAGCTTATGGCCGATGCCGCGCGCATGATGGGTATGGACGAGGACCGCATCCAGGTGTTCTCCGATTATCAGCAGGTGCTCGACCGCATGGGCGGCGCGCTTGAAAAACATGATGTTGTACTGGTCAAGGGTTCCCGCTTTGTTGAGCTCGACCGCTTTGTGGAAGGTGTGTGCTAGCCCATGTTCGGCAATCCCTCGTATCCAACGTATCAGGCTTTTTTGGGGCTTGGCATCGCCGCTGCCATTGCGCTGCTGCTCATGCCGTGGTGGATCAAGCTACTTAAGGTCGAGGGTATCGGCCAGCAGGTTCGTGCCGACGGCCCCAAGCGTCATTTGGTTAAGCAGGGAACGCCCACCATGGGTGGCGTTGTCATTCTCGTCGCGATTTCGCTGACCTGCCTGCTGATGGGCAAGCTCACCACCGAGCTCGTGCTCGTGCTGCTCGCCACGCTGGCGACAGGCGTGCTGGGCCTGATCGACGACCTGACCTCCGTTACGCATGGGCGCTCGCTCGGTCTGACGCCTCATGCCAAGATGATCGGCCTAACCATTATCTGTGTCACCTTTACGGTACTTGCCGTTAACTGGTGCGGCGTCGCCCCCGAGATTCGTTTTCCCGGCGGCCTGACGATTGACCTTGGCGTGCTTTCGACCACCATCTGCGGCCTTTCGTTCCCGTGGCTCTACATTGTCTTTTGCTGGCTGATGATCGCCGGTCTTTCTAATGCCGTGAACCTGACCGATGGCCTTGACGGTCTTGCTGGCGGCACCTCCATGATTGCCATGCTCGCCATGGCTGCCATGGCGTTTTTGCACGGAGACGTGAACCTGTCCATCTTCTGCACCGCGTGTGCCGGTGCCTGCTTGGGCTTTCTGTGGTTCAACTGCTATCCGGCGAGCATCTTTATGGGCGATACCGGCTCGCTTGCCCTAGGCGCCGCGTTTGCCTGCACGTCCATCATGACCAACACCGAGGTCGTCTCCCTCATCATCGGCGGCCTGTTTATCGTTGAGACCCTGTCGGTCATGATTCAGGTTGTCTACTTCCACTTTACGCACAAGCGCGTCTTCCTTATGGCGCCCATCCATCATCATTTCGAAAAGAAGGGCTGGGCCGAGACCAAGGTCGTCATCCGTTTTTGGATTATCGCTGCTGCCTTTGGTGCCGTTGGCCTTGCCCTGTTCTTCCAGTTGGGATAGTGGTCTTTCATGCCTCTTGCTGATGTCTTTAGCCTGCTCGTTTTGGGTCAGGGCAAATCCGGTCTCGATGTCGCCCGCTGGGCGCTGGCACATCCCGAGCGCGTAAGTGCCGTTACCGTGTATGGCGGTGGCACCTCTGAACCCAATGACGCCACGCGTGCGCTCGAGGCTGCTGGTGCGTCGTTTGTCTATGGGACCGAACAGGTCGAGGGCGCCTATGACGTATGCGTGACGTGCCCGGGCATCTCGGAGTTCTCGGGCTTCTTTAAGGCCGGGCGCGAGCATGCCGCCCAGATTATGGGTGAGCCCGAGTTTGCCTATCGCCTGTCGCCCGATAACTGGATTGCCATCACGGGCACCAACGGCAAGACGACCACCACGTCGCTGGCTGATTATCTGCTTAAGGCTGCCGGCGAGGCCAGCGTTGCTGTCGGCAACATCGGCGAGCCGCCGGTCAACGAGATTGACGGCCGAGCCCACAACGAGTGGTTTGTGGCTGAGCTCTCGAGCTATCAGATTGCTACGACAACCGAGCTCCACCCCCGCGTGGCGGTGCTGCTCAACATCACTCCCGACCACTTGGGCTGGCATAAGAGCCATAAGAACTACGCGCTTGCCAAGATCAAACTGTTTGACAATATGGTCGATGACGATCTGGCGGTTGTCGACGTCGAAGACGCCGGCATTCACGAGTTCGATGAGTACATCTACACGCCGGGTCGTCGCATCTGCAAGGTTGCCTTTGACGAGCCTGAGGGCGAGGATGCCGCCTTTGTGCGCGACGGCAAGATGGTCGTGCGCCTGAAGGGCGTCGAGACCCTGCTCATCGCTACATCCGAGCTCAAGATCTCGGGCCATCACAATGTTATCAATGCCCTGTGCGCCGCCACGGCTGCCTTGGCGGTCGGTGCCGATGTCGATGGTGTCTGCCGCGGTCTTGCCTCGTTCCAGCCGCTCGAGCACCGCGTGGAGCCGTGTGGCGAGATTGACGGCGTGCGCTACGTCAACGATTCCAAGGCGACCAACACCGATGCGGTCGAGAAGGCACTGACGGCATTTCCCGATGACGACGTGATCTTGCTGCTCGGCGGCCACGATAAGGGCACGCCGCTCACGGACTTCGCGCGCGTTGTTATGGATAACGTACGCTCGGTCGTCTGCTTTGGCGATGCGCGCGAGCGTTTCACCGCCGCTATGGACGAGGCCGATGTCGACGGCGATGTGGATATCGCCCAGGCGGATGACCTGCGCGATGCCGTGGACGTCGCCCGTTCGCTGTCGAGCCGTGGCGACGTGATCTTACTTTCTCCTGCCTGCTCTTCGTTCGATGAGTTCTCGGGCTATGAGGAGCGCGGCCGCGTGTTTAAGGACTATGTGGCCCAGCTTGCCGCTGCGGCGAAATCGCAAATGGAATAGGGGTTGCCGGTGAGAGAGGAGAGCCCCCGACAAGGTATGAGGAGGCCCGACTCGGACCGTGCTTCCTCGCGGCGCAGCACACCGCGTTCCGGTCGCGGCGGGCAGTCGTTTAGCGAACGCTATATTGCCGGCGTTCCCGCCCGTATCATGCGCCCCCGTTTGATATTCATGGCCTGCTTGTTTACCTTGGTATGCTTTGGCCTGCTGATGGTGTACTCGGCGTCTTCGGTCGAGGCGCTGCACGAGAATGGCTCGGCGACGTTTTTTCTGGGTCGACAGGCCGCGTTTGCCGTGGTCGGTGTTCTGGCGCTGATTGCCATCGTGCGCGTTTTGCCGGACAGCTGGTTTGGGGAGGATGTGCTCAGGATCTTCCTCATAGGCATGATAGGGCTACTGTTTCTGGTGTTCTTGGTGGGCAGCGGCAGCCGTGGCGCCACGCGCTGGCTTAACATCGCCGGTATTCAGTTCCAGCCTTCCGAGTTTTTAAAGCCATTTGCCATTGCGTATTCGGCCATCATGCTTGATCGCTTCTTTTCGCCCGGTGGCAACATCAACGAATTCCTTCGCAAGATGGGCATCTACCTGGGCATTTCGCTCTTTCTGATCTTTATCCAGCCCGATTTCGGTACTGTCCTGATCATCCTGTTGACCCTCATGTGCATGGCGTTGTTTGCGGGTCTCGACCCCAGATTTATCATCGGCGTGCTAATCTTCGGCATTCTCGTGATCGTGATTGCGCTTGTCGCAGAGCCGTACCGTATGGTGCGTATTCAGGTTGCCTTGAACCCTTGGGCCGACGAGTATGGTGACGGCTATCAGGCCACGCTTGCCATTATGGCCTTTGCCTCGGGCGGTCTGTTCGGCCGTGGCATCGGCAACTCAACCATGAAGTACTCGTATCTGCCCGAGGCGCACAATGACTACATCCTGGCCATCATTGGCGAGGAAGTCGGTTTTGTCGGAACCGTGCTGTTCTTCTTGGTGTTTGCGATGCTGATCTACTCGGCGTTTCGCATTGCCGAGCAGGCGACCGATCGCCGGGGCGCGCTTATGGCGTCTGGCTCCGCGGTCATTCTCGCAGTGCAGTTTTTGATTAACGCGCTGGGCATCCTCAACGTGTTTCCCATGACGGGCAAACCGTTGCCGTTTATTAGCTACGGCGGTTCGTCGATTATTGTGTCGCTCATGCTTGCCGGGTTGATCCTGCGCGTTTCGTACGAGAGCGCCCGCCGCGATGAGTATGACCGCCGCCGCGAGAGCTTTGCCGTTATGGATGAGAGTACCGCCGGCGTGCCCCACGTGCGCGGCGAGCGATCTTCGCGTAACGGTTTTACCGTCCTGGATGGCTCTGCGACCGAGCCGGCAGCCCGCCCGCGTCAGCGAACGGCGCCGCAAGGTCGTCCTCAGCGCCCCAGCCCTCGCAACGCGGGCGGCGGATATAATCGAATCGATTTGAACTCGGACCCGTCGGCGCGTCTGCGTACCGACGACCAGGGACCGCGTGTACGAAGGGACTACCATGACCGATAAAATGACCGTTGCTATTGCAGCCGGCGGCACGGCCGGGCACATCAACCCCGCGCTCGCCTTGGCCGAAGAGCTGCGTGACCGTGGCCACCACGTTGTGTTCGTGGGCCAGTCGCGCAAGCTCGAGGGTCGTCTGGTCCCCGAGGCTGGGTTTGATTTTGTGCCCATTACGGTCACGGGCTTCGACCGCTCCCGTCCTTGGACGGCGCTGACCTCGCTGTGGCGTGTCAACAAAGCCAAGCGTGCGCTCGCCAGTCATTTCTCAAAGGTCGGCAAGCCCGATGCCGCCATTGGTTTTGGTGCCTATGTCGAGGTTCCGCTGCTGGGGTGGTGCAAGGGCGCGGGCGTTCCGTATCTGCTGCATGAGCAGAACTCTGTTCCGGGCCTGGCCAACAAGATGATGAACTCCCACGCCGCCCGCGTGTGCATCTCGGTGCCGGCAGCGCGTTCGGTCTTTGAGCGCGAAGGTGACCCTGACCACGTGCTCATGACCGGCAACCCCGTACGTCGCTCGGTGATCGAGGGCGATCGCGCTCGCGGCCGCAAGGCACTTGGCGTTCCCGAGGACGCTACGCTGCTGCTCGTCTTTGGCGGTTCACTTGGCGCCCAGCACCTCAACGAGCGTGTGGCTTCGCTCAAAAACGAGCTGCTTTCGCGCAAGAACCTCTATGTGTTGCATTCGACGGGTGCCGACGGCTTTGAGGAGACCGAGCGCGCTTTGGCGCTGACGCCCGAGGAGGCGAAGCGTTACCGCGTCCAGCCTTACATCGACAACATGGGCGATATGCTGGCTGCTGCCGATTTGGTGCTCTCGCGTTCGGGCGCATCGAGCGTGGCCGAGATCGCTGCACTCGCCGTGCCTTCGGTGCTCGTGCCGTACCCGCATGCGACGGCCGACCACCAAACCACCAATGCCCGTTATCTGGTCGACGCTGGGGCCGGCGTGCTCTGCGCCGATGCCGATATCGACGGTTCTGCCTTTGCCGATGAACTGCTGCACCTGGTCGATGACGCGGCGGCGCGCGACGCCATGCGTCAGGCGGCGCGTGGTCTGGCTCAGGATAGGGCCGCCGCTCTTCTGGCGGATGCGGTAGAGGGTTTGCGTTAGTTAGACGGGATATCGTTGGTCGCCCTCGCGCTGATGCGGTAGGTGCGGTACAGTTAACGGGTTACAGGCAGTGTTTACGCAAGGAGTACACGAGCACATGGCTGATTCCCAGACTGCAACCTCCGCGCCCGAGTTTAAGAGCGCCCACTTTATCGGTATCGGCGGCGCCGGCATGAGCGGCATCGCCCTCGTTCTTCACGAGCGCGGTTATGCCGTTACCGGCTCCGACCTTAAGACGTCACGTTATATCCGCCAGCTTACCCGCGCTGGTGTGAAGGTGCATGTGGGCCATGAGGCCGCCACGATCGACGAGGTCAAGCCCGACGTGGTTGTTGTCTCCACCGCTATTCCGGAGTCCAACCCTGAACTCGTGCGCGCTCGCGAGCTTGGTATTCCCGTGTGGCCCCGTGCCAAGATGCTCTCTGCTTTGGGCCACGGCTACACCACCGTCGCTGTTGCCGGCACGCATGGCAAGACCACCACGTCTTCGATGTGCGCCACCATGCTCGACCGCATGGGTCTGGATCCGAGCTTCTTGATCGGTGGCATCGTCGAGGGCTATGACACGAACGGCAAGAACGGCTCGGGCGACTACTTTGTCGCTGAGGCCGACGAGTCCGACAGCTCCTTCCTGTTCCTGAACCCCAACGTGGTCATCGTGACCAACGTCGAGGCCGACCACCTCGATCACTACTCGGGTATCGAGGAGATCGAGGCAACTTTCGCCAAATTCATGAGCCTGGTGGGCGAGGACGGCACCGTCATCGTCTGCGGTGAGGACCCGCATCTGGTCGAGCTCGCCAAGTCGACGGGTCGTCACGTGCTTTCCTACGGCTTTGCCGAGAGCAACGACATCGTCTGCATGCACCCGGATGTCAAGGGCATCCAGAGCGATTTTATCGTTCGCTTTGAGGACGGCACTGAGCACGCTGTGGAGATCAAGAGCAATCCCGGTCGCCACAACATGCTCAACGCCACGGCGGTGCTCACCGTCGCCCATGTCCTGGGCCTTGACATCGACGCCGCCGCCAAGGCGCTCTCGAGCTTTGAGGGCGTCCGCCGTCGCTTTACCCACGTGGGCGATATCGATGGCATCACCGTGGTCGATGATTACGGCCATCACCCCACCGAGATCAAGGCGACGCTTGCTGCTGCTTCGTCGCTGGGCTACAAGCACGTCGACGTCGTGTTCCAGCCGCACCGCTATTCGCGCCTGCAGGCCCTGTGCGACGACTTTGCCGATGCATTTGCCAATGCCGATAAACTGCTGCTGATTGATGTGTTCTCGGCTGGCGAGATGCCCATTCCGGGTGTCACCTCTAAGATGCTCGCCGATACCGTGCGCGCCAAGCATCCTGGCAAGGAGGTCGTGTACTGCTCCAGCCGTCTTGAGCTCAATCAGGAGCTCGAGCAGATGGTGGGCGAGGGCGACCTGCTGCTCACTATGGGTGCCGGTGACGTTACGACCGTCGGTCCCGAGTTCATTGAGTATCTGACTGCCAAGAAAGACGCTTAAGTCTAATGGGTCTGTTTAACGCCGTCATGGCGCTCTCGGGCATGATCGACACGGATGTGATCGAGGACGAGCGCCTTGCGCGTCATACGAGCTATCGTATCGGCGGCAAGGCCGACCTCTTTGTGACGTGCCATAGCTATCATGCCCTCCGCCGCGCCGTGGCGGTGCTCGATCGCGAGCAGGTGCCGTGGGTCATCATCGGCAAGGGCTCCAATCTGCTGGTTGCCGATGGCGGTTATCGCGGCGCCGTCATTTCGCTCGGACGTGAGTTTCAGCGCACGGTTGTTGCCGATGACGGTTGTACGCTGACGGTCGGTGCGGGCGTGATGTTTGCGCGCCTGGTCAACGATGCCCTGTCGCGTAGCCTCTCGGGCCTTGAGTTTGCCGTTGGCATCCCTGGTTCGGTTGGCGGTGCGATATCTATGAATGCCGGCACACGGACCGAGTGGATTGGCTCGCTGGTTGAGGATGTCGTAACGTTTGACCCGGCATCCGGTATCAAACATTATGCGGGGTCCGAGATCACTTGGGGCTACCGCGAATGTAGCCTTCCCCGCAATGAGATCATCCTCGAGTGCGTGCTCAAGCTTAAACCGGCGCCCAAGGCCGACATTCGCGAGCGCATGGAGCGGTACCTGACGAGGCGCAAGCGTACACAGCCCATGGGTCGCGCATCCTGCGGGTCGGTCTTTCGCAACCCGCCCGATGCGAGCGTGGGCAAGCTTATCGAGGATTGTGGATTAAAGGGTTTTTCGATTGGCGGCGCGGAAGTTTCGCCCGTTCACGCTAATTTTATCGTTAATAACGGAACTGCCTCGGCCGATGACGTTGCCGCGGTTATCAGACATGTGCACGGAAAGGTGAGGGAGGCGTATGGCATCGAGCTCAGACCGGAAGTTAAATTCCTCGGCTTCTAGAGCATCGAAACCCACCTTCCGCCGCGCCGGAGGGCGTTCCGGCGCGCCTGCCAAACCTCAACGCAATATCGTCGCGCACTCTAAGCCTGTCGGGCATGCTCGACAGACCAGTCGTCCGGTTGTCGGCTCGCAGCTCGGTAATCGTCCGGCCGCAAAAAAGTCCTCGCGTCCCTCGGTGACGTCAAAGCCTGTTATGGGCGCCAAGCCTGCCCGTCCTATGGCAACTCCTAAGCCCTCGACAGGAACTAAGGCGGCGCGTCCGAGTCGCACGCTGGGCGCATCGAAACCGCGCTCGCTGACATCGGTGCCGGCTACCGCCAAGAAGCCTTCGGGTAAAAAAGGCGTCAACCCGTTGTCTTTACTTAGGGCGATGGCAAATAAAACATCAGACGCCGCTTCTGTCGTTACAGGCAAAGGCAAAATCGTGGGCGGCGTTTTGGCCGTCTTGGCCGTGCTCGTCGTCGTTGCTATCGTGGTGATTAACTCTGGATTGTTTACCGCCACTGATATTCAGATTCAAGGCAGCGAGCATGTGACGAAGCACGATGCTATCCAGCTGATCGATTTGCCCGAGGGAACGTCGCTTTTTAACGTCGATCCCGACCAGATTACCGAGGACCTCAAGCAGAACCCGTGGGTCTCGGGCGTGGATGTCCAGCGTCAGTTCCCACATACGCTCATCATTACGCCGATGGAGCGCAAGGTCATTGCAATTGCCTATATCAGCTCCGATGACCTTGCCTGGGCCATCGGGGATGATGACACCTGGATCGCCCCGCTGTCGACGTCGGTCGAAGTGGATGACCAGGGCAACGTCATCACGACGGGGCAGGGCTCAAATACCCTGACCGGCATTGATGCCGCGCTGGCGCTCGCTAAGCACTATGGCGCGGTGTTGTTGACTGATGTCTCGGCGGATGTCGCTCCGGTTTCCGGCCAGGCAGTGAGCTCCAAGGCCGTTAAGGCTGGCTTGGATTATGTGCGTGGTTTTTCGAGCGAGTTCTTGGGACAAGTCAAGGATATTTCCACGCCTTCGGTCGAAGCCATCTCGGCAAACCTCAATAACGGCATTGAGGTGTCGCTGGGCGATTCGAACGATATCGTCAAGAAGGAGCGCGTAGTCACCAAGCTGCTTTCGCAGGTAGAGGGCGTAACGTATATCAATGTGCGCTCTCCGGGTAACTATACATTTAGGAACGCTCCGACCTCGTAGCGCTGGTTGATGCTTTGTTGAGGGGCCATACCACGCCGTTTATCTGGTTTGTTTGGTTTTCACGGTCAATTATTTGACTGATACGTTCATAATGTGCAAACATAATACGGTTTACCTTTGCATTTACTTTCAACCTGAAGGTTAATGTGCGCAGGGGTCGACCCATGCTATGGCTATAACCTTTGTTCGGAGGACCGACATGCACGAGACAGAGATCAACAACTACCTTGCCGTCATTAAGGTGGTCGGCGTCGGCGGCGGCGGTACCAACGCGGTCAATCGAATGATCGAAGAGGGCATCCGCGGCGTCGAGTTTGTTGCCATCAACACCGATGCTCAGGCACTCGCGATCTCTGATGCCGATATCAAGGTGCACATCGGCACCGACCTTACCCGCGGCCTGGGCGCCGGCGCCAACCCCGAGGTTGGCCGCAAGGCTGCCGATGAGTCCCGCGACGACATTGCCGAGGCGCTCGCTGGTGCCGACATGGTGTTCATCACCTGCGGCGAGGGCGGTGGCACCGGTACCGGCGCTGCTCCCATCGTTGCCGATATCGCGATGAACGAGGTCGGTGCGCTGACCGTCGCCGTCGTGACCAAGCCCTTCACCTTCGAGGGCCGCAAGCGCAAGAAGAGCGCCGAGGAGGGCATTAAGACCCTCTCCGATTGCGTCGACACCATGATCGTCATCCCTAACGATAAGCTGCTCGACATCGCCGAGAAGAAGACCACCATGCTCGAGGCCTTCGCGATTGCCGATGGCGTCCTTTCCCAGGGCACCCAGGGCATCACCGACCTCATCACCGTCCCCGGTATCATCAACCTGGACTTCGCCGATGTTAAGACCATCATGAAGCAGGCCGGTACCGCCATGATGGGTATCGGTACCTCTTCTGGGGACACCCGTGCCGTCGACGCTGCCCAGCAGGCCATCTCCAGCCCGCTGCTCGAGAGCTCCATCGATGGTGCCACGCGCGTGCTGCTCTCCATCGCCGGTTCCAAGGACCTGGGCATCCAGGAGATCAGCGACGCCGCCGACGTTGTCGCCAACGCCGTCGACCCCGAGGCCAACATCATCTTCGGTACCGTTGTCGACGAGTCCCTGGGCGATCAGGTGCGTATCACCGTCATCGCTACGGGCTTCTCCGACTCCAACGTCAACCGTCAGGACGAGCTCTTTGCTGCTCAGCAGTCTCAGAGCAAGGCCGCTGCCTCCGCTGAGCCGCAGCGCACCGCTCCTGCCACGAGCCCGGCTCAGGCCGCTCCGACCCGCAACGTCGGTGGCACCGAGCTTCCTAACTTCGGCAACGATCAGTTCGAGCTTCCCGACTTCCTGAAGCGCGGTAGCTTCTAAGTCGTTCTTTGCATTGTTGTGCGCAGGGGCGTGTCCGTATGGACGCGCCCTTTTTATTTCGACTTTGTAAACTAGAACCTCCAATCTCTTTACGTTCCCTTTACGATTGCCTCCAGCGCAGCAGGTATCCTTTTAGAGAAGTATGACAGCCGTATAAACGCGGGCTGTAGCGGCGATGCCGCGGTACTTGTGTTATTAGGAGGCTTTAGTATGGCAGCACGTGCGGACAAAGTTTCGCGTGTCGACCATGATGGAGTTACGTTGGTGGAGGGCGCGACATCCGATGTTCGCTTTGCCTTCACCGAGCGCGCCGGTGGCGTTTCCGAAGATGCGTACTCCTCACTCAACTTGGGCTCGCATGTTGGCGATGACCCCTTTGCTGTTCAAGAAAATCGTCGTCGTGCGCTCGAGGCTATGGGTGCCGCCGAGTGCGAGCACAACCTGCTCGTTCCCAATCAGGTCCATGGTGATCATATCGTTGCGGTGACCTCGAACGGCGCCGATGACCTTGAGGACGTTCGCGAGCAGATTGCCGAGGGCTGTGATGCCATCGTCTGCACGGCGCATAACGTGCCCGTGCTGCTCTGCTTTGCCGACTGCGTTCCCGTGGTGCTGGTGGCCCCCGGCGGATTTGCCGTGGTGCACTCCGGTTGGAAGGGCACGATTGCACGTATTTCCGCCAAGGCGTGCCAGGCGCTTTGCGATGCTGCCGGTTGCGATGCGAGCGACGTTTCCGCCTATATCGGCCCCCATATCTTGGGTGACGAATATGAGGTATCCCAGGAACTCATGGATCGCTTTGCCGCCGAGTTCTCTTGCATCGATGCGAATACCTCTCGCATGCTTGATCTTTCCGCTGCCATTCGCGAGGCGCTGGTAGATGTCGGTGTCGACGCGGATAATATCGTGGATACCCAGCTTTCGACCGTGCGTCAGAACGACCGCTTTTATTCCTACCGTAACGAGGACGGCACCTGTGGGCGCCATGCTGCGATCGGCGTGATGCTATGAGAAAGATCGTATCGGTTCTGAGCGCCGCTGTGCTTACGCTTACGCTGTGCGCCTGTTCTTCGGGATCTTCGACCTCTTCCATTACCGTGGCCGGCTCCACGACCTGCCTTCCTATCGCCGAGATTGCGGCCGAGGGCTTTAAGGAGGAGACCGGCATCGACGTGCTCGTTTCCGGTTTGGGTTCTTCCGCTGGGATCGAGGCCGTCAGCGCCGGCACGGCCGATATCGCCAGCTCCTCCCGTGGACTCAATGCCGACGAACAGGATCTGGGCCTGACTCCCATCGTCATTGCCCACGACGGTATTGCGGTCATCGTGAACGACGACAACCCCGTCGATAACCTCTCGACCGAGCAGCTCCGCGATATCTACGCCGGCAAGATTACCAATTGGAAAGAGGTCGGTGGCGAGGACCTGAGGATTCAGGTCATCAACCGAGACGAGGCGTCCGGTACGCGCGAGGCCTTTCGTACCATCGTGATGGATGGCACGCCGTTCGATCGCCGCTCGGCTGTTCTTTCGGGTACGGGCCAGGTGCGCGACGTGGTATCTCGTTCGCGTGGGGCCATCGGCTACATTTCGCTGGGCTTCGTCGATAGCCTCAACGCCAAGACCTCGGTCAAGGCCGTCTCGGTCAATCATGTTGAGGCGTCCGAGAAGACGGTCGCGAGTGGCGGCTATCCCATCTCGCGCGACCTTTACTTCTTTGTGAAGGGTGTGCCTTCGCAGCAGGCGCAGGATTACATCGACTATGTGACGTCCGAAAAGATGGACAAGCAGATTCGCGAGGCGGGCTTTATTCCCGTCACCAACGACGAGAAGGGGAGTGAGTAGCATGGAAGCACAGGAAAACTCCCAGACTGAGCAGAATGTTCAGACGCCCAAGAAGCGCGAGCTGGCGCTCGTATCGCGCAGTACCTATATCAAGGAGAAGGCGCTGCAGTGGATCTTCTTTGCCTGCGCGTTCTTGGCGGTCGTTACCGTCATCCTGATTTTTGTCTTTACCACGTACTCGGCGCTGCCCGTCTTTACTGACATCGGTCTGGCTGACTTCTTTAGCTTTACGTGGGCGCCTTCCGAGGGCCACTACGGCATCTTGTCGCTGCTTGCCGGCTCGGGTCTGGTGACCGTCGGTGCGCTCGCCATGGGCGTGCCGCTGGGCGTGGGTACGGCCGTTTACCTGGTCGAGATTGCCAGCAAGCGCGTGCGCAAGCTCATCAGCCCCGCCGTTGACCTGCTGGCGGGCATACCCTCCATCATCTACGGCTTCTTTGGCATGATCATCATCCGCCCGTTTATCGCACAACTGACCGGCGGCCTTGGTTTTGGTGCGCTGACGGCGTGGTTTGTGCTCGCCATCATGATCGTCCCTACCATCACCACGCTCACCATCGATGCTCTCAATTCCATTCCCATGGGCATTCGCGAGGCATCGTATGCCATGGGCGCCACAAAGTGGCAGACCATCTATAAGGTCGTGCTACCTGCCGCGAAGCTGGGTATCGTTGATGCCATCGTGCTGGGTATGGGCCGTGCCATCGGCGAGACCATGGCCGTGCTCATGGTCGTAGGTAACGCCCCGGTTATTCCCGACAGCATTGCGAGCCCCATCTCGACGCTCACGAGCCAGATTGCGCTCGACATGAGCTATTCCTCGGGTCTGCACCGCTCGGCGCTGTTCGGCATGGGTGTGGTCCTGTTTATCATCTCCGCCACGCTGGTGGGTATCGTCCGTCTGATTTCCAAGAAGAAGAGGGGGTAGGCTATGTCCGATTCCGTTGACACGACGGTCGATACGACCTCGTCGCGCGAGCGCATCAAGCGTGCCCTTTCCCACGGCAAGAAGGGCCGCATCAACAAGGACCTGTCCAACAAGATCATGCTTGGCGTGTTTCGTGCCGCTGCCTACATCACCACGCTGGTGCTGGTCGCTATCATCGCCTACGTGGTCATCAACGGCCTGCCACACATCTCGCTCGACTTTATCTTCGGTTGGCCCCAGGGCGTCAACGCCGAGGGCGGAATTTGGCCCACGATCGTCTCGACCGTCTACGTGACGGCGCTCGCCATGCTTATCTGCACGCCGATCGCTGTGCTGGCAGCCGTCTATCTGGCCGAGTACGCCAAGCAGGGCAAGGTCGTCGAGCTCATTCGCTACGCTGCTGACGCTTTGGCCTCGGTGCCCTCCATCGTTATGGGCCTGTTTGGCTACGCCTTGTTTGTCGAGGCTATGGGCCTGGGCCTTTCGATGGTCTCGGCCGCTCTGGCGCTCGCGCTCTTGATGCTTCCCATCGTCATGCGCACCACCGAAGAAGCCATTCGCGCCGTTCCGCGCTATATCCGTTGGGGCGCGTACGGCCTGGGCGCTACCAAGTGGCAGGTCGTCTCCAAGATCGTGCTTCCTTCGGCCTTTGGCCGCATTGCCACGGGCATCGTCCTTGCCATCGGCCGTGCCATCGGCGAGACCGCCGTGGTGCTCTACACCATGGGCCAGGCCATCAATCTACCTATTTCGCCGCTCGATTCCGGTCGTCCCATGACCGTTCACCTGTACCTGCTTGCCAACGACGGCATCAACATGAACGCAGCCTACGGCACCGCGCTCTTGCTGATGGTGATCATTTTGGCCTTCAACCTGTTTGCGCGCTTCCTGTCGCGCAAGCGTCGCTAGTTAAGGAGTCCCATGTCCGTTTATCAGTCCGCTCCCGCGTTGGAGCAAGCGGCCATTACGGCCAAGGATTTCAACTTTTGGTACGGTGACTTTCATGCGCTGACGGGGCTTGACCTCAACATCGCCAAAAACGCCATCACCTCCTTCATTGGCCCTTCGGGCTGCGGCAAGTCGACGTTTTTGCGCTGCATCAACCGCATGAATGACCTGATTGAGGGCACGCGCGTCGAGGGCACCATGACGCTCGACGGCAACGATATCTATGCCGAGGGTGTCGATCCGGTCGATCTCCGTCGTCGCGTGGGCATGATCTTTCAGCAGCCCAACCCGTTTCCCAAATCCATCTACGAGAATGTCGCCTTTGGCCCTCGTCTGCAGGGCGTGACTAGCAAAAGCGACCTCGATGACATCGTGGAAGAATCGCTCAAGCGCGCCAACCTCTGGAAAGAGGTATCCAATCAGCTCAACAAGGATGGTTTGGCGCTCTCGGGCGGTCAGCAGCAGCGTCTGTGCATCGCGCGCGTGCTTGCGGTGCAACCCGATGTCCTCCTGATGGACGAGCCCTGCTCCGCCATCGACCCCACTTCCGTCTCTAAGGTCGAGGATCTGATGGCCGAGCTGGCGCCCGAGATGACGATTATCATCGTCACGCATTCAATGCAGCAGGCAGCTCGTATCAGTGACTACACCGCGTTCTTCTTGCAGGAAGTTGCCGGCGAGCCCGCTACGCTCATCGAGTATGGTCAAACCGACGCGATCTTCACCAGCCCGGTGGACTCGCGGACGGAAGACTATATCACCGGCCGCTTTGGCTGATCGGTGCGACTAGTCCCAAGCCGATCGGATCTGGTCCGGTGCGTATTCACTGTGCGGGCGGCATGACCGCACCCAACTGATTGGAGTGAACCATGCGCAAACTGTTTTCCCGTCAGCTCATCGAGGCCCGTCACGAGATGCTGAGCATCTACGAGGCCGTCGATCTGGCCCTCCACGATGCCGTGAAGGCCTATGTGACCGACGACCGCAAGCTCGCCACCAAGACCAAGAAGCGCACGCTTTCGATTGACGCACGCTGCGCCAACCTGGAGGCCGTCTGCTACAACCTGATTGCCACGCAGTCACCGGTCGCCTCCGACTTCCGCTTGCTGCAGACGATCATCTACGTCGACTTTAACCTGCAGCGCATGACCGATAAGGTTCGCCAGATTTGCCGCGCCACGCGTCATATGATCAAGGCCGACATCTCGCTGCCCAAGGAGCTTGTCGGCACGGTCGAGGCCGAGGCTGAGGCCGTCTACCAGGTGCTGGGCTCTTCGCTTTCTGCGCTCGTCACCAACGACATGTCCATCATCTGCAACTTGGCCGTCGAGGACGAGCCAGTGCACGCCGCCTACGAGAAGTTCTTCCGCACCTTTAACCGCATGGACACGGGCGATTTTATGGACGACGACAGCAACTATGACGACCTGCGCCGCGCCATCATGGTATCGCGCTATCTCGATCGCATCGCCTCGATTTCCATCGATGTCGCCTGCCGTCTGACCTTCCTGTTGACCGGACAGCGTATGACTGCCGGTGATATCGCCTGCACTGATGAGGATGAGCTCGAGAGCATGCGCGTGCCTTCGGGCGAGGGTGTTATCATGAGGCCCGCCGTCGATGCACGCTACGTTGCCAAGGTGCCCGTTAACGAGGTCAGCGAGGGTCTTCGCTACCTGCTCGATCATCTTGAGGATGAGGACGATGGCGAGGACGACGAGGAGTAAGTAACCCCGTTCGTCGAAAGATTGTAAATACCTAAGTGAGCGCGGCCTTGCACATGCGGGGCCGCGCTCTTGCGTTAGCATGGGACTACTTGTTTGGCTGTCAGCGGAGGCGATTGGCAATGGATAACTATTTGGACTTGATGCGCGCTCGCCGCGAGCAGATTCTGGAACGTTTTTATGCGGCGCTCGATCGCGCGGGCCGTCCCCACGACGCCGCGCGCCTCATTGCCGTGTCCAAGACCGTTGGTGTCGATGAGACCGTTGCCGCCATCCAGGCGGGGTATCGCCATTTTGCCGAGAATCGCCCGCAGGAGCTGGTTCGCAAGCTCACGGGTTTGGCGGAGCATCCGGAGCTGCCCGAGGTGCGCTTCGATATGATCGGCAACCTGCAGACCAATAAGATCAATGCGGTGCTGGGCTCAGCCGAGCTGATTCACTCGGTGGGTTCGCTGCATCTGGCGCAGGCGATCTCGAGCCGTGCTGCCCGCAAGATTGAGGCAGGCGAACTCGCCGGCCCCCAGCGTGTGCTCATTGAGGTCAATGTGAGTGGTGAGGAGTCGAAGGGAGGCTTTTCGCCCGATGAGATTCGCGCCGCCGCGGGTGAGCTTGCGGAACTTGAGGGAATTTGCGTACAGGGGCTTATGACTATGGCGCCCCGGGGGAATAAGGATGTGGCGCGCCGCACCTTTGCGGGGCTTCGTGAGCTGAGGGATGAGCTGGAGGCGGCGCATCCCGATTTGAACCTGCCTGAGCTTTCCTGCGGCATGAGCGAAGACTTTGAGCCTGCCCTTGAGGAGGGCTCTACGCTCGTTCGCCTGGGCAGGGTAGTATTTAGCCCGGAGTTTGCAGTAAAATAAGGCTCTGAAGTGCGCACTGATTATCGGGGCGCCTGCACTAAACCGCGAGAGGACACAACCATGGGCTTCCTTGACGAGATTAAAAATAAGATGCACCTGGGCGGCCAGCAGGGTTACGACCAGGGTTATGGCCAGGACGACGACTACGGCTACGATGATGGCTATGACGATGGCTATCAGGGCAACGGCTACAGCGGTGCTTCGGGCGAGGGCTTCTACACCCAAGACGAGCCGAGCAACGGCCTGCTTGGTCAGACGCGCCGTGGTGAAGCTGAGTCGGTTGCCGTGTATACACGCTCCGGGCAGCTGGTCGGCGATGACTCCCGCCATGCCACGACGTATAACCCGCCTTCGCGCTCGCAGGACAGTGTTGCGAGCGGTTATCGTCCTGGTGCCTATGACACGCCGTCGAGCTACGCCGAGAACACCCGCGCCCGTGCCGCCGCTGCGCCTGCGCCTGCACCGAGCGATGCCTCGGCCTATGCGAGCAATATCATCAACGCCACACCGCAGCTGCCGGCCTATGTCCTGCGCCCCGAGAGCTATGACGACGTGGAGACCGTGGTGCGCCGCGTTCGCACCAAGCAGCCTGTCGCACTGATTTTTGTGGGCGTACGCACCGAAGTTGCCAAGCGCGTCTTGGACTTCTCTTACGGCTTTGCCTGCGGTCTGGGTGCCACGGTCAAGGAGGTGGGCGACCGCGTGTTCATGGTGCTGCCCGCCGGTTGCGAGGTCAAAGATTCCGATCTCAAGAAGCTTCGTGCCGACGGCTACCTTAAGTAAAGACAAGACGAGGAGATTCCCATCAACATCTACACTATCGTCCAGCTGGTCAATACGCTGTTCAACTTCTATTCCACGCTCATTGTCGTCTACTGCTTTATGACGTGGATTCCCATGAAGCAGGGTGGTTTGCTTCAGGATATTGCCGCGGTGCTTGATAGCGTGTGCGGTCCGTGGCTCAACCTGTTCCGTCGTTTCATCCCGCCGATGGGCGGTATCGATTTTTCGCCGGTCGTTGCGATTATTGCGTTGCAGTTGGTGCAGAGGCTGGTTCTGCAGCTTCTTATAGGTATACTCGTGTAGAACTGACTTAGTAACTTACGTCGGGCGTGTAGCGCCGAGGCGATGAAAAAGGAGACTTGTTATGGCTATTACCCCTGCAGACATCCAGGCTCAGACTTTCTCTGAGGCCAAGCGTGGCTACGATCCTGCTGAGGTCGACGTCTTCTTGGAGACGCTGTCCTCCGAGGTTGACGCTATGCTCGCTAAGATCGTCGACCTTAAGGGTCGTCTGACTGCTACCGAGCAGCAGCTTGCCGATGCGCAGGCTCAGCTTGCCCAAGCTCAGGATGCCACCGCCCAGGCCGTTCCTGCCGCCCCCGTGGCTGTTCCCGCCCCTGACTTCTCCGCTCAGGAGCGCCAGATTTCCGCTGCCCTGATCGCTGCCCAGCAGACCGCTGAGACCATCGTCAACGATGCCAACGAGAACGCTGAGCGTATCCGCAACGAGGCTGACGCCAAGGCCCGCGAGGTTATCCGCCAGGCTCTGACCGAGAAGCAGGCCGAGCTCGAGGAGATCGATCGTCTCAAGGCTTCCCGTGAGGAGTTCAAGGCAGAGTATCTCAAGCTCATCCAGCACTTCATGGACGATGCCCAGAATTCCTTCCCGGCCGATCTGATGG
Source organism: uncultured Collinsella sp. (assembly GCA_902489665.1). Classification (GTDB taxonomy): domain Bacteria; phylum Actinomycetota; class Coriobacteriia; order Coriobacteriales; family Coriobacteriaceae; genus Collinsella. The sequence continues at coordinate 32,189 of CABUAT010000022.1, forward strand.
CCTCCACGCCGGTCGGTTCTGCCGCTTCTCCTGCAGTGACTGTTCCCGCCGAGCCGCTGCCCGTCGCTGACCCGGTTGTCCCCGTGGCCGATCCCTTCGCCCCGATCGACAACTTTGCTGCCGACGACCTGGACTAACATTCGGCCTACAATTTAGTGCCTAGAAAGGACCCGCAGCTTGCGGGTCCTTTTTTATGACTGTGCAGGGGCGCGCAACATAAAAAACCGAGCCCTGCACATTGTGGCGCAGAACTCGGCGAATGGGTGAGCGGTAAAAGGTAGGTTTTAGGGCATGTGCCAAAAAACTACTTGAGGAGGAAGTTGGGGAGGGGAATGGTACGGGCCTCGCGATGCTCGGGGTCGGCGATGTGGTCGGCAGGATAGCCACAGACAAGCATGTGATAGGGATAGACGCCCTTGGGCAGATTGAACTGCTCCTGTGCCACCTCAGGCTTAAAATGGCATACCCAGCACGTTCCCAGGCCCTGCTCGGTGGCCTCCATCATCATCTGATCGCACACGATGGACGTATCGATTTCACTGGAATTCATCTGATCATACGGGCGCACCCAAGCATCATCGGTAACGCTGCAAATAAGGAAAACAAGCGGAGCCCCAAAGATAGACCCATCACGAGCAAACCGAGGCTGACAAGCAGCTGCCTTCTCCAGAAGCTCAGGCGTATCCAACACCATCACACGGGTTGGATGATTATTACAAGCAGAAGGAGCAATCCGCCCAGCCTCAACAATGGCATCCACCACAGCCTGCTCCACAGCCCGATCTTCAAACTCACGACAAGAATACCGACCCCGAGCCAGATCCAAATAACTCACAACCAAGCCCTCCAAATTCAGTGTATCAACCCAAAGCAAAACAAAGGGTACCCAAAGCCCGATCCAGCCAAACGTTTAAGGCGGTCCCAAAGTTCCCAATCGGGCTCAAAGGCCCTGTCAACAAAAGCCTCATTGCTTTCAAAGTATCAGCCAAAGTTCCCAATGGTGGTACGTAAGGCGAAGGGCCGGCCACGGTTTGCTTTCGAACGACTCTGCAAAGCAGCCGGAGTGAGAAAGCAA
>CABUAT010000023.1 GCA_902489665.1 uncultured Collinsella sp.
TCGGACAGTCCTGCGCAAGACGAAGGCCACATTAAGTGGCCTTCTTTGCGTGCGGAACTCGCGACAAACCAAACCCAACTCGCCAGCCCAGCGGCCATGGGGTCCCAAGGTTGTCAAAAAAGCGGTCGGCGCGCAGTGCGCCGACCGCCGATATATGGGGTCTGATATTTTCTACCAGCTCGTTCCTCTTACTCGTCGAGGAGATCCTCTGGTATGTCGTTGCCGTCGCCTAGGTCGACGGGGGCTTCCTCGGTGCTAGTTGCGGCTGCATCCTCGGCGCCTTCGCCTTCGGGCTTTTCTTTGGCTGCAGTCATGCGGGCTACGGCGCATACGCGGTCGTTGTCGTCCACGGTCATCATCTTGACGCCCTGGGTGGCTCGGCCGGTTTGGCTGATCTCGTCGGTCTTGACGCGAATGACCGTCGCGCCTTCCGTCACGATGAACAGCTCGTGCTGCGGGCCCACCGTCTTCATGGCCGCGAGGTTACCCTTACGCTCGGTCATTTGGATGGTGTAGACGCCCTGGCCGCCGCGATTCTGCTCCGGGTAGTCCGCAACCGGCGTGCGCTTGCCGTAGCCGCGCTCGGTGATGACGAACAGATCACCGTTGCCGTTAGTGACTTCCATGCCCAGAACGCTCACGCCGTCCTTCATACCGATACCGCGAACGCCGCTGGTATCGCGGCCGGTGGCGCGCACCTGCTCCTCGGAGAACATGATCGCCTTGCCCGCGGTGGTGGCCAGGATAATCTTGTCGCCCTCGCGCACGCGGCGCACGTTCAACAGCGCGTCGTCGTCGCGCAGGTTGATAGCGATTAGGCCGTCGCGACGGCTGCGGTCATATGCGCTCATCACGGTCTTCTTGACCATACCGCTCTTGGTGGCAAACATCAGGTACTCGTCGGCCGGGAACTCGCGGCAGCTGATGACGCTCGCGATCTTCTCGCCCTCCTCGAAGGGCAGCAGGTTGACGATCGCGGTACCGCGTGCCTGGCGCGTACCTACCGGCAGCTCGTGCACCTTCAGGCGATAGACCTTGCCCTTGCTCGAGAAGAACAGCACGTACTCGTGCGTGGACGCGATGAACATCTCATCGATGACATCGTCCTCTTTGAGGTTGACGCCCGACACGCCCTTGCCGCCGCGCTTTTGGGCGCGGTAGGCGGCAACCGGGATACGCTTAACGTAGCCGGTGTGGGTGATGGTCACGACCATATCCTCGTCGGCGATGAGGTCCTCGACATCCAGGTCCTTCTCGACCTGGCTGATCTCGGTGCGGCGCTTATCGCCGAACTTCTTGGAGATCTCGCGCATCTCTTCCTTGATGACGCCCAGGATCTTCTCCTCATGCGCCAGCAGGTCCTCGTAGTAGGCGATGGCGCGGCGCAGGCCGTCCAACTCTTCCTGAATCTTGTCGCGCTCCAGGCCGGTCAGGCGGCGCAACTTCATCTCGAGGATGGCCGTGGTCTGCTCGGGCGTAAAGCCAAAGCGCTCGATCAAGCGACTGCTGGCCTCGGAGTCGGTCTGCGAGGAGCGGATGATGCTAATGACCTCGTCGATATGGTCGAGAGCCATCAAGTAGCCCTCAAGGATATGCGCGCGGGCCTGGGCCTTCTTAAGGTCGAAGCGGGTGCGGCGGGTGACTACGTCGACCTGGTGGTCGATGTAGTGCTGCAGCATCTCGCGCAGGCTCAGGCATTTGGGAACGCCGTTGACGAGTGCCAGGTTGTTGGCGCCAAAGGTCGTCTGCAGCGAGGTGTACTTATACAGGTTGTTGAGCACGACCTGCGGAATGACGCCCTTCTTGAGCTCGATGACCAGACGGATACCCTTCTGGTTGGACTCATCGCGCATATCCGAGATGCCCTCGATGCGCTTGTCGTTGACGAGCTGGGCGATCTTCTCCTGCAGGGTGCCTTTGTTGACCATATAGGGAATCTCGGTAAAGACCAGGCGGCTGCGACCGGTCTTGGTGGACTCCACGTGCGCCTTGGCACGCACGGTAATGGAGCCGCGGCCGGTCTCGTAGCTCTGCTTAATGCCGGCGCTGCCCATGATGATGGCGCCGGTGGGGAAGTCCGGACCGGGCATGATCTGCATGAGCTCGTCGACGGTGGCGTCGGGGTTGTCGATCAGGTAGCAGGTGGCCTCGATCGCCTCGGTGAGGTTATGCGGAGCGATGTTGGTGGCCATGCCGACGGCGATGCCCTGGCTGCCGTTGACCAGCAGGTTGGGGAAGCGCGCAGGCAGCGCCACGGGCTCGGCGAGTGATTCGTCGTAGTTGGGCTGCCAGTCGACGGTATCCTTCTGCAAGTCACGCAGCAGTTCCATGGCGGGCTTTGCCAGGCGGCTCTCGGTGTAACGCATGGCGGCGGCGCCGTCGCCGTCGATGTTACCGAAGTTGCCGTGACCGTCGATGAGCGGCGTGCGCATGGAGAACCACTGTGCCAGGCGGACCATGGCCTCGTAGACCGCGGAGTCACCGTGCGGGTGGTACTTACCGATAACTTCGCCGACCGTCCAAGCTGACTTCTTGTGCGGGCGGTTGGGGTAGATGCCGCTCTCGTTCATCGCGTACAGAATGCGGCGGTGCACCGGCTTTAAGCCATCGCGCACGTCCGGTAGGGCACGCGCCGTGATAACCGACATTGAATACTCGATGAACGATTGCTTCATCTCGCGACCGAACTCCGAAATCTGGAGCTGGCCGCCGTTGATATCCTCGCCGGCCGAGGCGCCGCGATCGACTTCGCCAAAGCTCTCCTCGAGCTCGGCGTCGTCTTCTTCCTCATCATCATCGGCATCGGGGTTATAGGCGTCCGGATCGCCGTCCTCGCCCTGCTCAGCACGGGCAAGCAGGCGCTTCAGATCATCGGGCATACCGGCATCGCCGGCCTCGTCCATACCCTCGTTATTGTTGATATTGTCTGCCACGTTACCTCCTCTTAAGCGTCAAGGAAACGCGCGTCATGCGCATGTTTTTCAATGTACTCGCGGCGATAGCCGACCTCGGAACCCATCAGCTCGCGCACGGCGCGGTCTGCCACCACGGCGTCCTCGATCGACACGCGCTGCAGGATGCGGGTCTTGGGGTCCATCGTCGTCGAGGCAAGCTGCTTGGGGTCCATCTCGCCCAGGCCCTTGTAGCGCTGGACGGTATAGCCCTTGCGCTTTTTGGTGATCTTGCCGTCCTTGGCCTTGCCGTCCTCGTCGTTATCGTCGGGGTTCAGGCCCAGGCTCTGGATGGTATCGCGCAGGATCTCGTCTTCGGGCTGGCGGCCGTTGGGATACACGTAGTGGATCTTGTTGCGCACCTTAATGCCAAAGATGGGCGGGCAGGCAACATAGACGTAGCCGGCATCGATCAGCGGACGCATGTACTTGTAGAAGAACGTCAGCAGCAGGATGCGGATATGCGCGCCGTCGACGTCTGCATCGGTCATGATGATGATCTTGTGGTAGCGCGCCTTGGTGATATCGAAATCGCCGCCGTCGCCGGCACTCGTCGTGACGCCGCAACCGATCGCGGTAATCAGCGACTGGATGGTGTCACTCGAGAACGCGCGATGGTCACCAACGCGTTCGACGTTCAAAATCTTGCCGCGCAGGGGCAGAATCGCCTGGATGTCTCGGCGGCGGCCGTCCTTGGCCGAACCGCCTGCCGAGTCGCCCTCTACAATGAAGAGCTCGGTCAGCTCGGCATCGCGCACCGAGCAGTCGGCGAGCTTACCGGGCAGGGACGCCGTCTCGAGCAGGCTCTTGCGGCGGGTCGCCTCGCGCGCCTTGCGGGCGGCGTTGCGCGCCTTGCAGGCCTGTTGCGCCTTCTTGACGATCTCGCGAGCGGGCTTGGGATGCTCCTCCAAGTAATCGGCGAGGCCGTCGGTCACGATCTTGAGCGTGAGCGCGCGCATATAGGAGCTACCGAGCTTGGCCTTGGTCTGGCCCTCAAACTGCGGGTCGGGCAGCTTGACCGAGATAACGGCCGAAAGGCCCTCGCGTACATCGTCGCCGGTCAGGTTGGCGTCTTTTTCCTTGAGCAGGTTCTGCTTGCGCGCGTAGTCGTTGATCACGCGGGTGAGCGCGGTGCGGAAGCCCTCAAGGTGCATGCCGCCCTCGGGGGTGTAGATGTCGTTGGCAAACGACATGACGTTCTCGCCGTAACCGCTATTCCACTGCAGGGAAACCTCGACCTCGCCCATCTTGGCCACAGGTGCGTCCGGGTCCGATTTGCCCTCGATGTAGATAGGCTCCTTAAAGGCCTCGGGGACGTCCTTGCCCTCATTGAGGAACTTGACGAAGTCGATGATGCCGCCCTCGTAGCAAAACTCCTCCACATGGGGAGTCGCCTCGCGCTCGTCGGTCAGCACGATTTTGAGGTTCTTATTGAGGAACGCCGTCTCCTGCAGACGGTTGTGCAGCGTATCGAAATCGTAGATGCAGGTCTCGAAGATCTCGTCGTCGGGCCAGAAGGTGACGGTGGTGCCCGTCGAATCCGAGGTGCCCACGACCTCCATCTTCTTAACGGTCTTGCCGCGCGAGAACTCCATCTCGTAGGTGTTGCCGTCGCGACGAACCTGAACGACCACGCGCTTGGACAGTGCGTTGACGACGGAGATGCCAACGCCGTGCAGGCCGCCCGAAACCTTATAGGCCGAGTTATCGAACTTACCGCCGGCGTGCAAGATCGTCATGACGACCTCGAGCGTCGGGATCTTTTTAACAGGGTGCTCGTCGACGGGGATGCCGCGCCCGTTGTCGACGACCGTGATGGAGTTGTCGGCGTGGACCGTCACCTGGATCTCGGTGCAGAAACCGGCCATGGCCTCGTCGACGGAGTTGTCAACGATCTCCCACACCAGGTGATGCAGACCGCTGGCGCTCGTCGAGCCGATATACATGCCCGGGCGCTTACGAACGGCCTCGAGACCTTCGAGAATCTTAATCTCGCCGCCATCGTAATCGTTTTCGTTTGCCACACGTCCTCCTTCAGTCAAGAAAATGTGTACAGCCTTACTAGTTTATCGTAAAAAAATACCCTCGGGAACGAGGGTATTTGGCTCTACAAGGCCACCAGATGCGATTTAAGGCTCTTTTTTGCTTTGCACGCCCTTGGCCCACTCGGCACTGGCTCTCATGGCGTTCTCGAGGGCCTCGCGCAGTTTTTGGTCTTCGATGGGCGCCACTTGGCGCTCAATCTCGGTGCGCTCGGCCTCACTTAGGTCAGCATGCGGAGCCGGCGGGCGCTCGGCCACGGCAGGACGCAGACGCTCTTTGGCAGCGGGCGGCGTGTGACCGGGCGCGGTGGTTTTGAACACCAGGCCATCCACATGCGCACCGGCGCGCTCCATGCGCGCGCGGATGATCTCGCGCAACAGCGTCATTTCCTGCGTCCACGAGGGCGAATCGAGATATACCAGCAGCTCATTGGACTCGGGCAGGTAGCGCAGGCCCGTCACATGCCGCCCCTCGCGCGTGCCCGAGCACACCGCGTTCCACGCGCGATAGACCGCGCGAGATTCCTCTGCAGCCTCCATCTGCGCGCGGCGCTCAGGCGTCGCGGCCGCCAGGATGCGCTGACGCTCTGCGTTCAAAAATCCACTGAAGGCAACCGTTTCGCTCTCGCGCTCGTAATTAGCACGTCTCACCCATGCCCACCACCTTGGCTCGATCAAGCAGGTCATCGGTAAAATACCCCAGGTTGGTCGTGGTTATGACCGTCTGGATATCATCGCCGATCAACTGCAAAAAAGCACCGCGACGCTCGCCGTCGAGTTCGCTCATCACGTCATCCAAAAGCAGCAGTGGGGCGGTGCCCAGGACATCGCGAGCCACGGCCACCTCCGCCACCTTCCAGGCCAGAACCAACGTCCGCTGCTGACCTTGGCTGGCAAATGAACGGGCGGATCGACCCGCCACGGCAAACTCAATCTCATCGCGATGCGGTCCCACCAACGTCACGCCGCGGCGAATTTCCTCGTCGGCGTGCTCATCAAGGACAGCCAGCATGCGCTCGTACGCCCAGCCCTTCAACTCTTCGCGATCCTCGACCTGGGGCAAATCCCCCAGCGTGGACGTATAGGTCACGTTGGCAGCCTCACCGGATGCCACTTGCCCGTAGGCAGTGTGCACATGGCCCGCCAGCCGGTCGAGCAGGGCCAACCGGTGCACGAGCAGGGCCGAGCCCGCGCGGGCAATCGAATCGTTCCACGCGCCGAGCATCTCGCGGCAGCACCAGGTCTCCTTGAGCAAGGCGTTGCGCTGGGTCACGCAGCGCCCATAGGTGCTCGCAAGATCGGCATAGCGTGCGCTCAGTTGCATGCCAAAGTCATCGAGGGCGGCGCGGCGCACACTGGCGCCCCGCTTAACCATGTCCAGATGGTCGGGGCAAAACAGCACGCTCGGCAGAACCCCGCGCACACCGGCGGCAGAGCATCTCTTGCCGTTGCGGCTAAACGAGCGCTTACCGTCCTCCGCGCTCAATCCCATGTCAAGCACGCGGCCATCGCCCTCGAGCCTCAGCTCGACCCTGCACGAGCCCACGCCATCATGGACGAGCTCGGCTGCGGTCGGATGCCTAAACGAGGCGCCGCTCGTCAGCAGCTGCAGTGCCTCTATGAGATTGGTCTTTCCCGCCGCGTTGGGTCCCGCAAGTATCGTCACGCCCTCGTCCAGAGCAAGGCGATAGCTATCGAAGCTGCGGTAGTGCGCGACGGAAAGATCGCGGGCGAACATGGTCATGGCGCAACGCTAGATGCGGACCGGCATGACCAGGTACAGGTAGTTGATCTTGTCGTAGGACTTGAAGATGCCCGCCTGCGAGTAGCTCTTGAGCTCCAGCGTGATCTCCTTCTCCTTGGACAGGGCATTGAGGCAGCCGAAGATGTAGTGGTAGTTGAAGGCGATGGTACCCGACTCGCCCTCGGCCTCGACATCGATCGTCTCCTGTGCAAGGTCCTGGTCATTGGAAATGGAGGACAGGCCCATCTGCCCGTTCTCGACATCGATCTCGAACTTGACGGCGGGGTTGGCGCTCGCGATAACGGCCACGCGTTTGAGGGCGGCGTTAAAGGCGGCGACGTCGATCTTGACGCTCGTCACGCACGAATCGGGGATGAGCTGCTTGTAGTTGGGGTACACGCCCTCGATTCGACGCGACACGTAGGTGGTGTTGCCGGCCTCGAAGACGACCTGGGTGTCGGTAGCCCCGATCATGATGGTCGCCTGGCTGGCCATGATGTTCAGCGCGTCGTTAAAGGCGTCAGCCGGAACGTTGAGCTCAAAGGAGCCCTCGAGGGTCGAGGTCTCGACCTGCGTATCGCACACGGCCAAGCGGAAGGAATCGGTCGCCACCAGGCGCACGGTATTGTTCTCGACCTTCATGTGCACGCCGCCCAGGATGGGGCGGGCCTTGTCGGTCGAGGTGACGCGCCACACGCGGCCGACCATCTCGGACAAGATATCGGTCGGCAGTTCCACGGCGCTCTCGATGGCATAGGCCGGAAACTCGGGGAAGTCATTGGCATCGAGCGTGTTCAGCCTAAAAGAGCTCTTCTCGCAACTAATCAGCACCTGGCGCTCGGACAGCTCAAAGGTGACCGGGGCATCGGGGAGGGTCTTGGTGATATTGGAGAGCATCTTACAGGGGATAACCATCTCGCCCTCTTCTTCGACATGCGCCGCGATGCGGTGACGGATCGAGATGGTGTAGTTAGAGGTCTGGAATTCCAAGATGCCGTCTTGCGCCTTGACGAGCACGCCCGACAGGATGGGAAGGGTGGATGCCGAAGCGACACCCTTCATTACGACGCCGATGGCTTGTGTAAGCGAGCTCTGGCTGACGGTGAACTTCATCTTTTAATACCTTTCTATAGATATAAATATCTTAATAATAGTAATAGCACTGACGAAACTGTTGATTACTCCCAAAGACGCAGGTCAGACCCAGAAAGAGAATCGACAGCAACCTGTGTGCAACAGGGGTGGTTTTCCACGTTCAAAACCTGCGCAAAACTTTTCATCACCGCGGGTTGGGTTTTAGACACCTTATGCCCGTGGTTTCGACAAGTTTTCAACAGGTGTCTCTATTTCCCTACGAGCGCAGTGTAATTTTATCGCGCAGCGACTTGAGGTCTTCGGTGACGGTGCGGTCTTCCTGGATCATCTTCTGGACCTTTTTGTAGCTCGTGCTGACGGTCGAGTGGTTGCGGTTGCCAAATTCGGCGCCCACCGCCGTGGTCGTCATCTCGCACATCTCGATGGCCAGGTAGATAGCGATATGGCGTGCTTTGGCGATATTGGCGTTGCGACGCGGGCCGATGAGCTCCTCGTGCGTCACGCCGTACTGCTCTTCAATGACGGACTGAACCGTTTGCACGTTGATCTTTTTGGCCGATGTGTCGAAGTACTGGCCGGCGATGGCGTCGATATCGTCAAAGGTGAGCTCCCCGCCCTCGCGCTCGCGGTCCCCCGCCTCGCCGGCACAGCGCTCGCAGAAGCTCTCGAGTTCGCGGATGTTGGTGCCCGAGACCTCGGCCATGTGTTTAAAGTGCTCGTCGGTCAGGTGCCCGCCGTCGCCCCCATAGGCCGCCAGCAGCGAGTCGTCGCCTGCCTCGGGAGCGGCGACGATGGTGTTCTCGTAATAGCGCTGCAAGATCTTGTATTTCATTTCGTAGCTGGGCTCTGCGACCAGGCAGAGCATGCCGGCGTTGAAGCGGCTGGTCAAACGCTCGTCCATGCTCAGGTCCTTGGGGGCGCGGTCTGCCGCGATGACGACCTTCTTGTTGTTGCGGATGAACTCGTCCATGAGCTGGAAAAAGTAGTCCACGCTCGCGCGCTTGCCGATGATGTTTTGGATGTCATCGATGATGAGTACGTCCACGCCGTGGTACGCCTGCATGATGGGAGCGTTGCTCTTCTTTTGACGGTCGAACTCGGTCATCAGGTCGTCCAGATATGCCTGGGAGTTGGCATACTTGACCTTGATCTCGGGCGACTTCTCGGCGAGCTCGTTTTTGATGGCAAGCAGCAGGTGCGTCTTGCCCAGGCCCGATTTGCCGTAGATGAACAGTGATGTGCACGTGCCGCGCTCGTCCGCGAGGGCGGCAAACTTGAGTGCCGAGCGATAGGCATGGCTGTTCTCGGGGCCGTAGACAAAGTTCTCAAAGGTAAATTTTGAGTTCGCGGCGAGTGGGGCTCCATCCGTATTCTGCTCGGCCGGCACGGTCGGTGCTGGCATGGGTGAAGCGGGCGCCGCAGCTTGCGTGGATTTAGCCGGCGCTCCGCCCTTCATCTGGTTCATCATGCGACGAAAATCATCGGCCGAGAGCGTGTTCTTGATTGCAATGCCCGAATCCGCGCCCGCCGCCGCGTCGTGAGCGATGGGCATGTGTGTGACGGGTGCGTTCGTTGACGTCGCCGCCGCGATCGGCAACGGTGCCATGGTTTCACGGGAAACATCGCTGTGCTGGTGCTCGATTGTCGGCACCCCGTCTGCGGAGGCCGGCACCGCCGGGGAAGCGGTGGGAGCCGTGGCGGGCGCCGTCGCGGCAGCGGATTCCGCCGCGGCGCCTTGCGGTGCCACGATGTCGAGCGCAATCGGTGCAAAGGCGATTTCTTCCAGATAGGCCTCAATAGTCGGCTGATGCTTTTTGAGCTGCGCGATGGCAAAGCGCGAGGGGGCCTCGATCGTGAGCGTATCTTCGGTCAGGCTTATGGCGCGCGATTGCCCCAGCATGTTGATGAGGCGTGCATCTTGGCCGTCGCGCTGGCAAAAGGCGATGGCATCCCCCAGGATGATGCTTGCTTCCTCGTCCACTGTCTCTCCCGTTCTTTAGCTCTGAGCTCGCACGCGAGCGGCGCCGAGTTCGGTCAGATGGTATTTCTGGCCATGCTTGATGACCAAGCCGGCCTGCGCCAAGTCATTGAGCGTGCGTGACCAAGTGGGGGCCGAGTTTCCAAACGCCCTCGCCAGATCGGTTGCGCCGCACGCTTGATTTTGCGCCAGATAGCCCAGCGCGGCGTTGCCGCGATCGCTTACGAACACGTCCGGTTGTGGCTGTGCATACTGATTTACTGCATTAGGATACATCATTTGAGCTGCTGGTTGTTGAGAACTCTGCGTCGGCGGCATTTGCTGTTGAAAACTTTGAGGCCACTGTTGGTAAGGCTGCGGCGGCATCTGCTGGGCCCAGGGGTTGTACTGCTGCTGCGGCATCTGCTGGTACGGCTGCTGATATCCCTGCTGGTACTGCTGCGGGAACTGCTGGCCATACCCCAGTGGCGGCATCTGCTGATATGGATATCCCTGTTGGTACGGCTGATAGCCCATTTGCTGGCCACCCGGTGCCCCTGTCGCCTGCTGCATTGCTGCTGTATCCTGATCCGCCAGCGACATGGCCTCTGGCATGCTTGGCGGCATCGACATCGATGCCGCTTGGGGTTCTTGTGTAGGAGGCATTCCGGGCTGCTGCATCTGTCCCACGGGGGGCTGCATCTGCTGCGTTGCCATGGGCTGCTGCGCAAAAGCTCCAGGCAGGGGATATGTGGGCTGCTCCGTCTCGGGCCGCACGGCAGCGCCGCGTCCGCCGGCACGCTCGATTTCCTGCACGCGTTTAGGGTTCAGGCTTACCGTAACCACGGTGCCTTTGCCCATGTTGTCCTCGATGGATACGGCACCGCCGGCGTTTTCCAAATACTCCTGCACCATGGGAAACCCTGCTCCGGTTCCACGGATATAGCGCTTCATCTTGCTGTTTGCGCTGGTAACGCCAAAGTCGAAAGCACGTTCCTTGTCGTCGATGCCGGGTCCTTGGTCAGCAAAGCGGATGGTGTCTCCGCCGTCCAGAATCGAGATGATGGGCTCGGCAAAGTGTGCGTGGATAAAGTTTTCGACAATCTCGCGGATGACCATGAGCGAGATATGGCCACCTTGTTCTTTCATGCACTGGTAGACGGTGTTGGTCGTCTCTTCCAAATACGTGCGGACATCTTGCGGATCAATGACGATCACCCGCGGTGTCGACAGCATGTCGTCATAGACGGCGATGCGCGCGGCGTACATGGCTTTTGGCGCCTGCGTGGTCGTCTGCTCGCCTTCCGCACGCTCTTCGCGCACGCCGGTGATGTGCTCGTTGTCGGGTGCCGGGTCTCCGGAATCGACCATGGTGTAAAAGTCGTCAGACATGCCGCTCGCAATCTTTCAAAAGGTTTCGAACAAATAGTAGCTCACCGTGCAACGTTTCTCATCTTTCGACAACTTTTCAAAACTTGTTGAAAACTTTGGAAAACGGGCGAAAAGTTCTCAACATTGCCAACATGACCTGTTGAAAACTCGATGAAATATCGTGAAAGGTTGCCATGAGGCGCTAATTTCGGTTGTGCTTATGGGGGAACCGTGTGAACTGCGCAACCTTTTACCTTTGATTTCTTGACATTTGAACATTGATTTCCCTACAATCTTCAAGCTCACGTGTCTATATCTGCGTCCGCGTCCCCGCGGACACTCGAAATGCAGCAGGAGGAACTTAAGATGAAGCGTACGTATCAGCCTAATAAGCGTAAGCGTGCCAAGACCCATGGCTTCCGTGCCCGTATGGCCACTAAGGGTGGTCGTGCCGTGCTCGCCCGTCGTCGTGCCAAGGGCCGCAAGCGTCTCACTGTCTAGCAGCGATACACACATCTCGCATGAAGACTATTAAGTCTCGGCAAGATTTCGAGCATGTGTTCAGTCAGGGGCGTCGTTTCAATCACCCTCTGATTCGAATGACCATATGTGAATCGGTTGGCGAAGGCGACTCCGGAAGGGTCGCCTTCGTTGGTGCTAAGCGACTCGGTTGTGCCGTCGTGCGCAACCGATCTAAGCGTGTGATGCGCGAGGCCGCCCGCAGCTGCGGATTTCCCGTTGCGGGTTATGACATCATCTTGTTTGCAACTCCCAAGACGAGGGTTTCCTCGCCGCAGGAGATGGACAAGGCGTTGCGTTCGCTTATGAAGCGCGCCGGCGTTGCCGGGGAGGAGCGATGAGCAATCACGTTTTGCGACGTGTTGCCATCGCTCCTATTCGCATATATCAACAGGTTATTTCGCCCTTATTGCCTGACGCCTGCATTTATTACCCAACGTGCTCGCAATACGCCATCCAGGCGATTGAGAAGCACGGTGTTTTGAGAGGCTGCTGGCTTGCCGTGAGGCGCATCGCTCGCTGCAATCCCCTGCACGTCGGCGGTTATGACCCTGTGCCCTAGCGGGCACTCGCTATCGGAGGAAAACTTACATGTGGGATTGGATCGTTAACATCCTTTTCGAGCTGCTCAAGCTCATCCAGACCTTTGCGGTCGACTGGGGCCTGTCCATCATCATCCTGGTGGTCATCATCCGTCTGCTGCTGACGCCGCTCATGCTCAAGTCGACCAAGTCGACGGCTCGCATGCAGGTGCTGCAGCCCAAGATGCTCGAGATCCAGGAGCGCTATGCCGACGATCCTCAGCGTCAGGCCGAGGAGATGCAGAAGTTCTACAGCGAGAACAAGTTCAACCCCATGGCTGGCTGTCTGCCGCTGCTGATTCAGATGCCTATCCTGTTCGCCCTGTTTACATTGCTGCGCAACCTGCCGCAGTACTTTAACGACGGCACGTTCTCGTTCTTCAACATCCTGCCCGACCTGACCACCACGCCGAGCGCTTCCTTTGCCGATGGCTTTATGGTTGCACTGCCTGCGCTGGTTTGCCTGATCCTGTTTGCCGTCCTGACCCTGATTCCGCAGCTCTATATGTCGCGCAACCAGACCGGCCAGCAGGCTCAGAGCATGCGTATGATGGCCGTTGTCATGACGGTCATGATGCTTTGGATGGGCTGGAGCCTTCCCGTTGGTGTTCTGCTGTACTACGACGTCTCGTCTGCTTGGCAGGTTATCCAGCAGATTTTTGTGACGCAGAAGGTCATCGACAAGGCGAAGGCCGATGAGGAGGAGCGTCTTAAGAACGCTCCGCTGCAGGTTGAGGTCACTCGTCGCGAGAAGAAGCCGCGCCCGCACAAGAAGAAGTAGTGGGATATCAATCTTATTTAGGTACCTAACTTTTGGAGTACGTTATGTCTGAAGAGATCATCGAGGATATGCTTGAGGAGGTTGCCCCGCAGGTCGCGGGCGATTATCCCGAGATTGCACAGCGCTACAAGGCTGGTGAAGAGCTGACCGATGAGGAGCTCGACACCATTGCCGATGTTGCGATTTCCATCCTGCGTTCCATCCTTTCGCACTTCGATGCCGCCAACTCTCCTATCGATGAGTATGAGGGCGACGAGGGTGAGCTGATTTTGGATGTAACGGCTCCCGACCTTGCTGTTCTCATTGGCCGTCATGGTCGCACTCTTGATGCTCTTCAGGTTATGTTCTCTTTGCTGGTGAGCCGCAAGCTTGGCTTTAGGTATCCGGTTGTAGTGGACGTCGAGGGATACAAGAGTCGCCGTCAGGATAAGGTCGCCTCCATGGCTCAGTCTGCTGCCGAGCGTGCCATCCGCACTCATAAGAGTGTTTCGCTTCCGCCCATGAATGCCTACGAGCGCCGACTGGTTCACATTGCACTTCGTGGCAACGATGCAGTCGATACTCATTCTGAGGGTTCTGACCCTGATCGCCATGTGGTGATTGTTGCTCGATAATCTACTCGAGCTTATGCTAAGGGGACGTGGTTTCCACGTCCCCTTTTTTTGTCAAAAGTTCTCGATACACTGATTTTTGTCAGAAAGGAGCTTTCGTTGTTAGTACTTACTGATCAGCAGGCTGACGAGATGTTGAGTCGTCTAACTTCCTATTGCAAAGAGTATTCCTTGAGCGTAACTGATGTTGAGCTGAGGAAATGTATTCAGCATTTGGATTTGGTTCTAGAAACAAATAAGACAACCAATCTCACCCGTATTCTTAACGTAGAAGATGCTGCAGTACTTCATATCCTCGACTCACTTGTTTTGCTCCCCTATATCAACAAGGCTCCTGAGGGAGCTTTGCTCGATATGGGAACAGGTGCGGGCTTCCCTGGTATTCCATTAACCATAACCACGCATCGTAAAGCTACTTATATTGACTCTGTTGGCAAGAAGGTTGATGCGGTTAATTCCTTTGTCCATGCTCTTGGATTGAAACATGCTCATGCGGTTCATGATCGTCTTGAAGAATATGCTCGAAGCCATAAGAAGCAGTTCTCTGTTGTAACCGCCCGCGCACTGGCCCCTCTACCGATTCTTGTTGAGTATGCGGCTCCGTATCTGAAGGATGGAGGGCTATTTGTTATAACCAAGGGCAATCCTTCGGATGAGGAGCTTGCTTCCGGCATGTCAGCAGCTAAGATTTGCGGCTTCACTTTGCTTCTGAATGACGCAATTGATTTGCCTGAAGGCTTGGGTCACAGGGAGTTCATTGTTCTTAAGAAGAGTCATCCAGCATCTGTCTCATTGCCTCGTGCAAATGGCGTGGCAAAGAAGAATCCGCTTGCCTAGATGTTTCACGTGAAACATAATGGATACTAACAACTTACAGTGTTTCACGTGAAACATGGCGGTTGATATCGATTCGGAATGTTTCACGTGAAACATCCTCCGTTTGACAGCTTTAATACACACCAGGAGGGACCGTGGGATTTCGCGACGTTAAGCGTTCTAAGAGCGCAAAAGACACGCGTATCATTGCAATCATCAATCAAAAAGGCGGCGTCGGTAAGTCAACGACGGCTGTAAACCTTGCAGCAGCACTGGGTGAGCAGGGTCGTAAGACACTGATTGTCGATTTTGATCCGCAGGGAAACAGCACCAGTGGATTCGGAATTGAAAAAGAAGACCTTGATCACTGCATCTATGATGCATTGTTGAATGATGTGCCGGCAGAATCGCTTGTTCTTGATACAAATTGTAAAAAGGTATTCGTTATTCCGGCTACAATTCAACTTGCAGGCGCGGAAATTGAGCTCGTAAGCGCAATTGCTCGTGAAACCCGCCTCAAAGATTTGCTTGAGCCGATTCAGGACGAGTTTGACTTTATTTTCATTGACTGTCCTCCTTCGCTCGGCCTGCTTACTATCAACGCTTTGACCGCAGCAGACAGCGTTTTGATTCCGATCCAGTGCGAATATTACGCACTCGAGGGCGTTACGAAGCTGCTTGAGTCAATGAAGATGGTCAAATCACGGCTGAACAAGGGCTTAGACACCTATGGTGTGCTTATGACCATGTATGACTCGCGTACATCACTATCGAATCAGGTTGTTGAGGAGGTTCAATCGTACTTTGGTGATAAGGCGTTTAAGACGCTAATCCCCCGTACGGTTAAAATCTCCGAAGCTCCGTCTTTTGGAGAACCGGTAATTACCTATGCACCTCAAAATAAGGGTGCAAAAGCATATATGAACCTTGCAAAAGAGGTGATCAAGCGTGCCTAGTGTAAAGAAACGTGGCGGATTGGGACGTGGACTCAATGCTTTGGTCTCAGAGGCCGAGTATGAGACCGGCGGTTCGGCTGCATCGGCTTCAAATGCCGCATCTGAAACAAAACTACCTATTGAGGATATCGTTCCCAACCCTAATCAGCCGCGAATTCACTTTAACGAAACTGAACTTCGCGAGTTGAGCGAGTCAATCCAAGAACATGGCGTTTTGCAGCCGCTTTTGGTTCGCAAGCATGGAAACGGCTATGAGATCATCGCTGGTGAGCGTCGTTACCAGGCGTCAAAGCTTGCTGGCCTTGAAGAATTGCCAGTCATCATTAAAGAGGTAAATGATGAAGAGATGCTGGCTCTTGCTCTTATCGAAAACCTTCAGCGTTCTGATCTGAATCCCGTCGAAGAGGCTAAGGGCTATCGCCAACTCATTGATGCCAGCGGGATGACCCAGGAGGCATTGTCGAAGGCAGTAAGCAAGTCACGCTCTGCAATTACAAACTCGCTGCGTCTTCTCGATCTCCCCGAAGTAGTTCAGCAGATGATTTTTGAGGGCAAACTTACTGCTGGTCATGCACGTGCGATTCTTGCAGTTCCCTATGAGGACGCGCGTATTCGACTTGCAGAGAAAGTTGTTACAGAGGGCCTTTCCGTAAGAGCGACAGAAAATCTTGCTCCGTTGTTTTCTGCCGGAGAGACACCTAAGACGCCGAGGCCTGCAACGCCTCAGTCTTTTAAAAAGGCTGCCCGCGTGCTTCGTCAGGTTTTTAATACCAACGTGCGTGTGAAGAGCTCGCGTGGAAAGAATAAGATTGAGATTGAGTTTAAAGACGAGGAAGAGCTCTCTCGTATTCTTGGCGAAATGATTCAGTTTGATCAAGGAGGCCAAGATGAGGAATAAGATTTTAACAGCGATTGCATTGGTGACGACTGTCGCGGCTGGTGCCTTTGCTGGCTATAGGATCGCGACAGACGATGAACTTCGAGGTCGTTTGCTTCGTAGCGCGCAAGATATCGTCGATACTTCCAAAAAGAAAATGGATGTTATGACAGAAGATGTTGCCATGCGTACTGCTCAGGTAACGAAGAATCCCAAGATTAATCAAGGTTGGGTCAGCAACCAATGGGAAAATGTAGGCTATTAGGTACCTAACAATTACTCAGCATATTTTGAGGGGTCCTTGTCTGATTCATGAGACAAGGACCCCTTATTTTGGCCGTAAAAATGGGACAGGTAGCAGCTGATTCAAAATTAAGGTCAATAAATGAAACGACCCCGGTTGCATATTCTGTAACCGGGGTCGTTCGATGTTTCACATGAAACGTTTTGGGATGCGACTCCCCTATGCGTTCTTCTGAACTTTGAAGCGCTGCTTCAGCTGTCCGCAAGCGGCGTCAATATCGTTACCACGGGAGTTACGAATCGTGGTCTCGATGCCACGGGACTCAAGGCGACGCTGAAGATCTTCGACCTTGTGGATCGGAGACGGCTTGAGCGGGCTGCCCTCAATGTCGTTGAGCTGAATCAGATTGACGTGGCACAGCGTTCCCTCGCAGAAGTCGCAAAGTGCCTGCATCTCAGGATTAGTATCGTTGACGCCTTCAATCATTGCGTATTCGTAGGTCGGGCGGCGTCCGGTCTTCTCGGTGTAAAGCTGCAGGGCCTCGTGAAGGCGCAGTAACGTGTATTTCTTAACGCCGGGCATAAGCTTGTTGCGCGTAGACTGGATAGCGGAGTGCAGCGAGACGGCGAGCGTAAACTGTTCGGGAATGTCGGCGAACTTGCGAATGCCGGGAATAACGCCGCTGGTGGACACGGTAAGGTGGCGTGCACCAATACCGATACCGTCGGGATCGTTAAGAATGCGAAGGGCCTTAAGCACCTCATCATAGTTGGCGAAGGGCTCGCCCTGGCCCATAAAGACGACGCTCGTCGCGCGCTCGCCAAAATCGTTAGAAACATGGAGCACCTGGTCGACGATTTCCTGTGCGGTCAGCGAGCGTTTAAGGCCGTTGAGGCCGGTGGCGCAAAAGGCGCAGCCCATGCCACAGCCGGCCTGGGTGGAAACGCAGACGGACAGCTTGTTGCGGCGCGGCATACCAACCGTCTCGACAGAAATGCCGTCGTGATACTCGAGAAGATACTTGCGAGAGCCGTCCTTGGAAACCTGTTTGGTGAGCTCTGTCGGCGTATCGAAGGCAAAGGCCTCTTTAAGCTGCTCGCGGAAAGCCTTGGGCAGGTTGGTCATATCATCAAACGAACAAACGTTCTTTTCAAAGACCCATTCAATGAGCTGCTTCGCGCGGAAAGCGGGCTGGCCAAGTTCGGCAACAAGCTCGCGGATATCGTTTTGGCTCAAGTCGCGAATGTCCTGAGATTTAGTCCTGGGATTCATGGAAGCCTTTCGATTTTGGGGAAACGTAGAGGGTATCGCTACAATATGGTATCAGCTGCAGAAATTATAGAGGAGGAGTCTGCCCATGCCGGGTAAAAGCCTAGAGAACATGCACGTAGCGGTCTTGGCGGGCGGTCATTCCGCTGAGCGCGAGATTTCGCTCAATTCGGGAAAGAACGTTGTGGTGGCCCTGAAGGAGGCCGGCTACACCTCGGTTGAACTGCTGGACACGGCTGCCGATAACTTTATGGTGACCATGGCAACCGGCGGCTTTGACGTGGCGTTTATCGCTATGCACGGAGCTGGCGGCGAGGACGGTGCCATGCAGGGCGCTATGGAGACCTTGGGTATCCCCTACACGGCCTCGGGCGTGCTCGCGAGCGCCTGTGGTGCCGATAAGGAGGTCTCGAAGCTCCTGTACGCCAAGGCGGGCATTCCCATTGCCCCCGGTCTGGCGCTCGAGACGGGAGACGAAGTCGATATCGATCGCATCGTCGAGGTTTGTGGCGAGCGCTGCTTTGTGAAGCCCGCCGTCAATGGTTCGAGCTATGGTATCTCCCTGGTTCACGAGCCTTCCGAGCTGCCCGCCGCCATCGCCAAGGCCTTTGAGTACGGCGACAAGGTGCTGGTCGAGAAGTGCATCGAGGGAACCGAGATCACGGTAGGTGTGTATGGCGAGGACGAAGTGCGCGCCCTGCCGATCGTCGAGATTCGCAAGCCCGAGGACTGTGAGTTCTACGATCTGGACGTTAAGTACGTCGACCCCACGGATATCCATCGCATTCCGGCTCAGATTTCGCCCGAGAACTACGCTCGCGCCCAGGAACTTGCCTGTGCTGCCCACAAGGCCCTCGGTTGCCTGGGCATCTCGCGCAGCGACTTTATCGTGAGTGAGGACGGCCCCGTTATCCTCGAGACCAATACGATTCCGGGTATGACCGATACGTCGCTGTATCCGGATGAGATTCGCCATACGGACGATATGACGTTCCCGCAGGTCTGTGACAGCCTGATTCGCATGGGCCTTCGCCGAGCGGGCATTGCATGCTAATCAAGGACGCCGTATCTCCTGGAACGCCGCAGTTTGTCATCGATTCCTATGCCACGCTTGCCGAGCGTGCCAAGACGCAGTCGTTCGGGCTTATCGAGGAGGATGTCATCGTCCTCGACACCGAGACCACGGGTCTTTCGGTGCAAGACAATGAGCTGATTGAGATTTCCGCGGCCCGCCTTTCGGGCCGCGAGGTCGTTGACCGCTTCGATACCTTTGTGCATCCCAAGCAGTTGATTCCCGCCGAGATTACCGAGCTCACGAGTATCACGAACGCCGACGTGGCCGATGCCCCGTCGGCTGTCGATGCCGTCGCGGCCCTTACCGACTTTGTAGGCGGCTGCCCGGTCATCGCACATAACGCCACCTTTGACCGTTCGTTTATCGAGTCGGTCAAGGGCGGAGTTAACGTCAGCGATATTTGGATCGATTCATTGGCGCTGTCTCGCATCGCACTGCCGCGCCTGGCGTCGCACAAGTTGTCCTTTATGGCCGACCTGTTCGGCTGCGACTCGGTGTCGCACCGTGCGAATGCCGATGTCGACGCCCTGTGTGGGGTATGGCGCGTGCTGCTCGTGGCGCTCACCGACCTGCCTCAGGGCCTTATGACGCGCCTGGCCGATATGCACCCCGATGTGCCTTGGTCCTATCGCCCCATCTTCTCGTTTTTGGCGGGGCAGAACCCGGGCTCCATCTTCTCGCTCAGCGCTGCGCGCGCCGACGTTCTTAAGGCCGACCGTGCCGACGATCGCGTGGATGCCGATGAGCTGCCGGTGCTCAAGATGCCGAGTCGCGAAGAAATCGAGGCGGATTATGCCCCGGGCGGCCTGGTCAATCGCATGTATCCCACGTACGAGCCGCGCGATGAGCAGATTGCGATGGCACTCGAGGTCCGCGATGCGCTCGTCACGGGTACGCACCGTGTAATCGAGGCGGGTACGGGCGTCGGTAAGTCGATGGCCTATCTGGTGCCTTTTGCCGAGGCTGCACGCCGTAACAACATTACCGTTGGCATTGCAACCAAATCGAATAATCTCGCCGACCAACTCATGTACCATGAGCTGCCAAAACTTGCCGAGCAACTGGACGGCGGCCTGTCATTTTGCGCCCTCAAGGGCTATGACCACTATCCGTGCCTGCGCAAGCTTGAGCGCATGAGTCGCGGCCAGGTCGAGATTACCACCAAGCGCGATCCGGCGGACACGCTCACGGCGGTCGCGGTCATTATGGCGTACGTCTGCCAATCAGCCGATGGCGACCTCGACTCACTTGGCATTCGGTGGCGCAGCGTCAACCGCCCCGACTTTACGACGGCCTCGCGCGAGTGTGCTCGTCGCCTCTGCCCGTTTTTCCCTGATAAATGTTTGGTCCACGGCGCTCGTCGCCGTGCGGCGCATGCCGATGTGGTGGTCACCAACCATTCCCTGCTGTTCCGCAATGTCGCGGCCGAGGGCAGGATTTTGCCTCCGATTCGTCATTGGGTAATCGACGAGGCCCATTCTATCGAGCGCGAGGCGCGCCGTCAGTGGGCGCGCGTGGTGTCGGCGGACGAATCACGCGTTCTGTTTGAGCGCCTGGGTGGCTCGAGCACCGGCGCGCTAAGCCAGGTTTCCCGTGATTTGGCAACCTCCGAGGGCTCTACGCTCTATCTGGGCCTTACTGCCAAGGCAACGTCGACGGTTGCGCGCGCGAGCATGGCAATCGCCGACGTGTTCGATGGCGTTCACGAGCTCGGTCGCCGTGCCCGTGGGGGTTATGACAATGCCAATCTATGGATTGGCCCCGAGCTGCGCGAATCTGACGACTGGCATGATTTCTTACAGTCGGCCTACGCTGCCATCGACGCATTGGAACAGGCTGACAAGAGCGTCGACGCGCTGGTGCAAGCCGTCGCCGCCGACAAGCCCGAGGTTGTTGTCGACCTGGGTGATATCTCGCGCCGCCTGCACGAGCTGGCCGAGAACCTCAAACTCATCATTGATGGCACCGATGAACACTACGTGTATTCGCTGCAGGTCAATCGCAGGTTGCGTGCCGGCGGAGAGTCAATGACCGCAGAGCGCATCGACATTGGCGAGGCCTTGGCAACCGAGTGGCTGCCCGAGGTTCACACGGCTATCTTTGCCTCGGCGACCATGACGGTGTCCAAAAGCTTTGAACACTTTAACCACGCGGTCGGCCTCGATCGCATCGGTGCTTCAACATCTTCATCGCTGCACTTGGACTCGAGCTACGACTTCGATTCGAACATGGCTGTAGTCGTTGCGGGCGATATCCCCGATCCGCGCGATCGCGAGAGCTATCTTACGGCGCTCGAGCGCGTGCTGGTCGACGCCCATCTTGCCATGGGCGGATCGGTGCTCACACTGTTCACCAATCGGCGCGACATGGAAGACCTGTACACCCGCGTTGAGCCCAAGATGGCCCGTGCGGGTCTGGAACTCAACTGTCAGCAGCGCAACTCATCTCCCCGTCGCCTGCGCGACCGGTTTATCAACGAGCCGACCTCGTCGCTTTTTGCGCTTAAGGCCTTCTGGGAGGGATTCGACGCCAGCGGCGAGACGCTGCGCTGCGTCATCATTCCCAAGCTGCCGTTCTCGAGCCCCGCGGACCCGCTCTCGTGCGAGCGCAACCTGCGCGAAGACCGCGCTTGGGCGCGCTATTCGCTGCCCGAGGCGGTGCTCGAGGTCAAGCAGGCGGCCGGCCGCCTTATCCGCTCGTCGACCGATTGCGGCGTGCTGATTCTGGCCGACCCGCGCCTGGTGACGAAGGGCTACGGAAAGAAGTTCTTAACGTCGCTGCCCACGAGCTCCTACCAGCGCATCGAATCGGCGCAGATCGGGCACTATCTGCAACTGTGGCGCGCACGCCACGAGCGGCGGCGCTAAAGCGGACAGACGAGGGTTTTTGCCATATCGCACAGACGCTTTGACAGGGCGGGGTCATCCAAGATGCGGATGGCTCCGCCCGCTGCGATTACCTGGCTCAGTAGCCAACGCTCGGAGCCGTAATGCACGGTTACCGTTGCCGTGTCTGTCCCGCTGCGCTCGATTAGGGTGATGCCGGCCCAGTCCAGATGCTCCGCCATATCGAATGGCATCAGGAGCTTTGCGCTATGCTGCGTCCGGGCAAGGGAATCGTGGAGGGATGCGACGTCCGGTGCGTGAGACACGACGGAGTCTTCCGTCAAGGTGAGTCCCTCGATTTTATCCATGCGATAGGTGCGCTGCTCATCGACTGCGATGTCCCAGGCAATCAGGTATGTTTGGTCGCCGTTTGCCGTAATGCGCAAGGGGTCGACCAGACGCTCGCGTGGCCGTGCATCGTCCATCGAGCGATACGAGATGCGGCAGCGAACGCCGTCCTGAATGGCGCAGCTCAGCTGCTGCCAGTGCGACCCGTGGTTGACGGTGTCAAAGACGCTCTGGTTATAGCCGAGCTCTTCGGGTAGAAGAGCATGCCGAATCCGGGCTGCCGTATGCGGCTCGATCCCCAACGATTCAAGTTCGTGGTTGAGCACAGCGCCCTCGGCGGCACTCAGGCGCAACGGTAGAACACGCCCGGCGTCGCCGGTGAGGACCACACGCTCGCCGCGGCATTCGCAGATGATGCGCGCGCCCGATTCTCGGTTCGCGAGCGTCGAGACGATCTCGAGAATCTCGTCGAGCGACACCCCTGTGATGTCAAAGCGGCTGCAAATCTCGGCTCGTGTCATGCCGCTCTCGCCGGCGGCGTAGAGGGCCTCCATGATGTCGATGGCGCGCGAGAGTCTCTGCTCGCTGGTGAGTTTACGCACGGGCATGCTCGTGCACCGTCCTTTCAATGAGGCGGTTCCACGCCTGCTTGAGCGATTTGGGGGCCACGGGCCTCATGCCGTCCACGGCGTGGGCCATGCAAAATGAGGCGGCGGCTTCAAGGTCACGCACGTCAACGGTCCAGGTCCATCCCGCATCGGTGTGTGCGAGCTCACCTCGCCCGCGCGTGAGGCCGTTGATCATATCGATCTGCGTCTGAGGGGCGAACGAGAACGTGGCTGCAACGGGCGGTCGGTCGGCAAAATCGAATTCAAAGAACAGATAGTCGTTGAGATTGAAGTCTGCAGGGATGGCGTAGGCCTTCGAAGGACGCCAAGCGCGAACGATACGGTCGCAGCGGAATGTCCTGATGTCGTCGGTGGCATTGTCGAGGCCGCAGAAGTACGCCACGCCCTCGCGCTCGAACATGCCGTAGACGCAGACGGTACGTTCTTTCTGCTCGCCGCGTCCGTTCTGATATAAAAATCGCAGCGCGCATCGCTCGGCAAAGGCGCTCCATACCGCATCGACGGTGGGAGAGCGGCGGATCGGTGCTTCGTCCACCGTCGTCCTGCCGGTGAGGTAGGCAATTTTGGAGCGAATATCGGCAAGCGGCGCGGCAAAGGTGGAAGAGCCGGCCGCTAGCGTCTGGTCGATGGCGTTGAGTAGGATGTCGGCGTCGTCTGCGGTGATGAGGCCGCCTGCTGCAAACGTGTGCTCGCGGTCGATTGTCCACGAACTTTCCTCGGTCTCCTGCGCACCGGCGGGGCGAACCTCCTTGATTAAGATGCCACGCTCGAGCAGTTTGTCACGATCGCGCCGAAACTTGCGCTTATCCGAGTCGATATTGCCCGAGCCATATCCCAGGTCGGAATCCAAGACGATCTGCTCGGTCGTCAACGGTTCGGGGGAGCTGTTGAGCACAAAGAAAAGATTGAGGATGCGCTGAGCCGTTTTATCGAAACCGGGCTCCGAACTTCCCTTTTTAATTGTCGCGGTCGCGTCGCTTGCCGTCATAGAGTCCTCGCATGAGAAGGTGGTTTGCTGCCATGATTTTAGTCCGATATGGAGATTAGGCTATATCCTTGTCCGCTCGGGGCGTTAAGATGGCCCGAATTCGGTCGTTTGCGCTCGCTCGGGGTATACTTTCGACTATATACGGTTCTAATGTGCATGCATTGGGCCTATTTGTCGGATTATGGATGTGGAGCGCACATGGCGAACACCCAGAACTATATTAACCACCTGCTGCAGAACACCGGCATTACGCCGGCATGCAGCGAAGAAGAGCGCTTGGCTGCCGAGGATATCGCTCAGATCTTCCGCAACCACGGCTTTGATCCCGAGGTTCAGGAGTTCAATGCCCCGGCGCCCAGTAGATTGGCATTTGCCGTTACCGGTATTCTTGCGTTTGCCGGCGCCCTGCTGATGGGTATCGGCGGCGGTATCGGCTTGGTCGGCACCTTGCTGGCCATTGTCGGTGCCGTTCTTTACGTGCTCGAGCGCACGGGCCGCCCCGTGGTTTCGCGCCTGGGCAAGACGGGCGTGAGCCAAAATGTCATCGCCTACCATAAGGCCTCGGGCCCGCTCGCATCTCCGCGCAACCGCCCGGTGGTCGTTGTCGCACACTACGACTCTCCCCGTGCTGAGCTGCTCGCCCGCGAGCCTTATGCCTCGTATCGTGCGCTCATCGCCAAGCTGTTGCCCGTTGCCACGGTTGCCCCCGCTGCCGTTGCCATCCTGCGTATCCTGCCGCTCCCCGGCGCGCTCAAGGTTCTGCTGTGGATTGTCGCGATCCTCGCTTCCCTCGTTGCGCTTGCCAACGCGGCAAACATCATCTCTAACCGCCATATTCTTCCCTATACGTCCGGCGCGGTGTGCAACAAGTCTTCTGTCGCCGCTATGCTCGGCGTTATGGACAACGTTGCTCCCTTCCAGGGCGAAAACGAGTTTCCCGACGATGTTCCGTTCGATACCTATTTTGGGGAGCAAAAGCGTCGTGCCGAGGAAATGGCGCGTGCAGCGGCGGAGTATGCCGCGGCCCAGCAGCAAAACGACTACGGCAACACCATCGAGTACGAAGAGCCTACCTACGCCGAGGACGAGTTCGGTCAGCCGATTGCTCCCGACACTCAGACTGAGCCCGAACAGGGCGAGGCTTTCGACGAGCAGATCGAGGGCTTTGAGGGTGCGTCTGCCGACGAGACGCTGATTGGCGCCATCGTGCCCGAGGATCAGAATCAGGCTGTCCAGGCTGAAGAGTTCAATGACGAGGTCTCCGCTGCCGAGCCGGTGGAGGAGCCTGTCGCGGCCGAGCCCGAGCCCAAGCTCTATCGCAATGCCGCCGGCAACATCCGCTTTGGTTCGGATGCCATCCGTGCGCTCGGAATGCTTCCCGAGTCCTGCACGCTCGATTACGAGGAGGGCGAGGAGCCGACGTTTGAGCCCGAGCCTGCGCCCGTTGTCACTGCGGATGATGAGTCTGCCGCGGTTACCGCTGCCGTTGCCGAGCCCGAGGCGGTGTCCGCGATCGATCCCGCGGCAGGACTGGACATTTTGGCTCCCGCCACGCCGGCGCAAGACGTTGCGGACGAGTCTGACGACGATTACGTTGAACAGCCGAGGCGCGTGTCTTACGAGAGCGATACTGATTTCTCTGCCGAGATTCCCGCGGCAACGCCCCATGCCGATATTGCATCCGCGTTCTCTTCGATTGGCGCCAGCGCTTCCAGCTTCTTTAAGGGTGCGCTTGCAAAGGGCAGGAAATTTGTCGACGATTTCGAGGAGAAGCGCGCTGCCGCACGCGAGGCTGCCGAGCAGGAGGCTATCGCTCAGCAGCAGGCAGCCGAGGCGGCACGTGAGCGCGCGGCGCAAGAGTTTGAGCAGAACGAGGCTATGCAGTCCGTGCCCGTCGACGCCGCCGAAGCTACAACGTCCTTTGAGTCCCAGCAACCGACGTCCGCGGATGTTGTTGAGGCGACAACGTCTTTCGAGGCTCAGCAGCACGTCGATAGCACCATGTCGTTTGATGCCGCGCAGTTCGATTCCACGATAACGTTTGAAAAGCAGGGCACCGCGATTGCCGAGCCCCTTCCTGTGTCCGATGAGCAGGGCGACGCGGTGGACGATGACGAGCCCATTGATGCTGCCGAAATTCAGGATGCTGCCGAGGACGAGCCCGTCGAGGCCAACTCTGACGAAGAGCAGTACGCGGCAGCCGAGCAAGATGATTCGACCGAGGTCGAGCAGGAGGAAGTGTCTGCGGTTTCCGAGACTCCCGAGACGGATGAGTCGAGGCCTTACTCCACGCAGATTTTCACCATGCCGACCCCGAGCGGTTCCGGTGCCACGGTTGCCGATGTTGCTCCCACCCAGGACGAAACAGTCGATTCCCTTATGGCCCAGATTTCCTCCCAGGCATCGCCGCGTCCGCAGATGAATGTTCCCGATCCGGCGTCGGCACCGTCGCCTGCACCTTCCTCGTCTCCGCTGGCTTCGGTCCCCGATCCGTCGCTGCCGTCTATGAAGCAGGCAAACGTTGCGTCTCGCACGTCGCTGTTCGACCTTCCCGATCCCTCTGCCCAGGTCAACGACCCCTTTGCTACTGACCAGGGTCCCGAACCCACATCGGCACCCGTTGCGCCTCCTATGCCCGTTGCGTCGGGCGCGCAGCCGATCGAGACCATTTCGGCTCCCGCCCCGGCGGCACCCAAGTCTCGCAAGCGCGGTCTGGGCGGTCTGTTTGGTCGTAAAAAGAAAAACGATCAGGACAGCATGAGTGACTGGCTGGGTGTCGAAGACGATTACGATGCTAAGAAGTCTGGCCGCGGTATCGGCTCGTGGGATAACTTCGAGGACGATAACGACGGCTGGAAGGGCGGCGCCACGTCTTCCGATGGTGCATCTGACGAGGACATGCTCTCGGCTGTCGCTTCTATGGGCGATGACGAACTGCTTGGTCACGATATCTGGTTTGTGGCGACGGGTGCCTCGGATTGTGATGGCGCCGGCATGAAGGCGTTCTTGGCCTCGCATCGCGATAAGCTCCGCGGCGTATTCTTCATCAATCTTGAATCCGTCGGCGCCGGTAGGCTTTCGGTAGTGACGGTCGAGGGCGAGCAGCAGCTGCTTAAGGGCGACCGCCGCATCATGAATCTGGTCAGCAAGGTCTGCAAGTCGTTCCATGTCGATTGTGGTGCGCTCGAGATGCCCTATGCCAAGACCGATGCCTATGCCGCACTCGAGGCGAGCCGTCGTGCCCTCACCATCGCCGGTGTGGACGGCACGCGCCTGGCTTGTGCTCGCACCGAGGACGACCTGCCCCACAACGTTAACCCGACGAACATTGCCACGGTATCCGAGGTCGTGACCGAGGTTATCCGCCGTTCGTAGGCGGAGCTCTAAGGAGTCAACGTGTTTTCGTTCATTAAACGTCATTGGCCTGTTTATTTGATTCTGACCCTTATTGCCGTCGCTTTGGGATTTGGGGCTGCCTATATCGTGGGTGTAAAGGGGTCGACCCCCGCATCCGCAATCAGCGAAGAGGTGGAGCAAGAGCAAAGTACGGGTGCCGATGGAATCCCCGAGTCCGAGCAGGCGCTCGTCGACAGCGGATCTTCATCTGCCGAGTAGATGTGGCGATTTAAATGATTGAAAGCGGGCGAGGCGGGAGACTGACTCGCCCGCTTTTTATCGCGTTAGCGCTTCTTTGGGATCGACCTAAGGCGAGCGAACCATAGGGCTGCCGCACCCGAGGTCAGGAGCGCGGTGATGCAGGCGGCGATGGGAACTGATCCTGTTGCCGGTAGGTCCTGCGGTAGGGTGCAGCGCTGAACGACACGATCCTCGTCATGTGACTCAAGTTTGTCGCCGCCGCCGTTGCGACAGAGGTCGACACGGGCGCTGTTGGCAACTGGTGCCTGGGGCGTATGGGAAGAAGTTGCCTGCATATGGACTACTGCACTCCGGGCGTCTGTACCGAGGGTTGCCTTGGCGTCATCGAGATCGTCATGTTCGTTTTTAAGGTCTTCGCGCTTCCAAGAATCTTCGTCGCACCTGGTTGCAAAGTCGGCGTCCACCGCACCGTACTCAAGGCGAATGCCCGTTACGATGGTATCGACGGGAAGGTCGAGCTCATTTACCTCAAGCGTGATTGATTTTGTGGTCGGGACATCGGTTTTCCAGAGTTGCCAGCCTTCGTAATCAACGAGACGACGGTCCCCGCCCAAGCTCTCTTTAACTTCGTCGGACTCAAGCCAGGGGTTTTCATGTCCATCGTCAAGTGTTGCGTTTGCCTGTTCGTCGATGCCTGACGAGCCCAGTGGCGTTGTGCGGTACCACACGTTGCACAGACCGTTGAGGTCGCCGATGGCAATAGGGGTTTCGATTGAGACGAGTCTTGCCGTACCGTCCTTGGCGCACTCAAGATCATCGGTAATCGTGAACTCATCAACCCAGGTGGTCGACTCGTTTCGCGCATCGACGGTGTAGGAGAAAAACCCTTCCGCATCGGCTTGTGTCGCGGCGCGGTTTTTGCCATCGCCGTTAGCCAAGAGGCCATCCCCGGTGGGCTGGGCAATTTCTTGACGCTTGTCGACCTGTCCCTTGATCTCGATCGGTGCGTCCTTCATTGCGAAAGATTGGACTTCTCCCGTAGCCTTCACTTCAAACGTTATCTCCTCGGCAAGGTCGTAGGTTCGCGGGGACATCATTTCGCGCAACGTGTAGGTGCCGGGCGCAAGATGTTCGATACGGTGCGGTTTATCGGATGAGGTCCAGGAGTCTATTTCGGTTTCGTCTTGTCCATATAGGGTGAGCTGAGCGCCCTCCACCTCTTGTTTTCCGGTTAGGTCGACTTTTGAGATATCGATCTTGGTGAAATCGTCGGATACTCCGAGATGGGCTTCGATGACGGACGTTGTCTGGTCGGCATATGACAGCTCGACCGTATGGGGACTTTGGTCTAGGAGATATCCTTCGGGCGCTTGGGTCTCAACGACTTCGTAGCATGCGGTTCCACATCCCAGCGAAAGATGGCTCGCACGGGCGGACCCCTGCTCGTCAGTCGTTACGGTGGCGACGGTTTCGCCGTCCAGGGCAACGATACTGCCGTCGGGGCGAATAATATCGCCTGCGGCTCGGATATCAAATACAGCCCCCATGAGTTTGCGCCCGTCGGTAGCGTCGGACTTTACGATTTCGATGCTACCGGTTGCCGCATCGTCGAAGTATGAGGCAATCGCAACGGGCGTTAGATACCTGTCGGCGGGGATTGTTATCTCGAGATCCTCTCCGACAAGATAAGGTTTCTTTGCCGAGACTTCTCGCACGTAGTAGGTGCCCGGGTTAAGAGACTCGGGCAGCGTGACGGTACCAGTTGCGTCGGTCGTAAAGGTGTTCAGGACATTGTGGGACGGATACCAGCACGTTTGCGAGATGGGCTCGTGGTTGCTGCCGAGCAACTGGAAGCTAAAGCCTGCAAGGGGAACCGCGGCACCGGTTTGGGCGTCGCGCTTAGCAATCTGGAGATGTGTCGATAGGGCATGGTTGTCCACGATGTACTGAAGCTCGGCACCGTCGGCAATCTGTTCAGCCGAGACGGTCCATTCTCCTGCCTGTTTAAAGCCTTCGGGGACGGATTCTGGGACCTCCCGAAGTGTATAGCCGGCACGGTCGTAGGGGATGGCTCCGTGGGCGCCGTCGGGCCGCTTGCCCGCGCCGAACCATGCTCCGGGCTGGTCTTTGGTGGAGGCAAAACCATAGATATTTGTGGTTAACGTTCCAACAACCTGTTGTGAGCTATTGCTGATGACTTCAAAGACAACGCCTTCCGCGGGCTGCTCCAAGCCAGACTGATCGCTGTTGCCATGATCTTTGAATTTGGAAATCTCAAGGTCAAATGCAATCGGAATATCGGAAACGCGAGATTCGAGCTCGACGACGCCCGAGTCGCCCAGCTGGTCGGCTCCAACGGTGTAGGTCCAGCTGTCGCTGGGCAGCAGGTAGCCCTCGGGGGCCTTCGACTCATAGATGGTGAAGTTTCCCAGGGGAACGTTATCAAGGGCCGCTCGACCGTTTTCGTCGGTCGTGAGGGTTTGCGTCCATCCGAGGGTGGATTGAGAGACGCAGGTAAACTCGGCACCGGCAAGCGAGGTCCCCGCTTGGGCTCCAGCGCCCGTTGCGGCGTCGGTCTTTACGATGCGCAACGTGATGGTGCCTGACTGCTCATCGATTGTGACATGACCACCATTGCCTTCCGTGGTAAAGGGGATGCGGTCGCGTCGAGGGATATAGCCTGCCGGTGCCTTTGTCTCTACCAGGTAGTATGCCGTGTTAGGTAAAAGTGTTGCCTGTGCTCGGCCGTTGCCGTCCATTTTGAGCGTGCCCACGCGCGCGTCGCTCACGCTCTCGAAGATATCGAATGTTGCCCCGTCAAACTGATAGGTGCCGTTTCCGCTGGTAATGACGGTGTTCGCGGACTTCTTTTGGAAAGAAACAGAGACTGCTGGCAGCACGTAGAGCATGTCTTGACGTTTGCTGCCGCCCGATATGGGTCCCAAATAGCGCCGTGCGCGGTGCGGAGCGGCTTTGATGCCTCCCGATTTTGCATTGTCGTGAAGCCACCGTGCGGCAGCCACAACCTCATTGTCTGCGGTAAAATGCCCGCTCTTTGTTTTGCCTTGAGCTGTTGTATAGGAGTAAGTGCCGTCGACATGGGTGGTGCCGTTAAGCATCCATACGGCAAGTTGAGTGGCGGCACGGGCGCGATCGGGCGACAGGCTGTAACCGCCAAATGACGTTGCGGAAGGATATCCGTGACAAACGATCGCCGCGAACTCGTCGTCGAGCCATACCCAGCCCTGATCAAAGTTGAGCCATGGGCCGCCCGGCTTGGTGGGACCGGGACGTTCCTGGTTCATACAGTACGCGATTGAGGCGTCTTGAGCCTCGTACTTACCGATGAAGAAGGGCCCACAATCGTCGCTAATGGTGCGAAAGCCGAGCTGATCGTACCCGTCGATGGCAAGTGCGGGTCTCGGAGCCAAGCAACTGATGAGTAGGAAGAGGAGTAGGAGCAGCGGGCCTGTTGCGATTGCGCTGTGGACAGAGTGCGTGGGTGCGTTGGACATGGCTGCTCCTTATCCCTCGTGCGCCGCACGGGGAGGCTGCGGCGCTTGGGACGAGGCTACCCCCGAGGTTCATGCGGGTAAGTACCGGAAGCTGACCAAAAGCTTGCCCGATTTCCGACAAATTGGGTTCATATGGAACAATCAAATAAAACCGCAGGTAAAAGATGGTGAAATAAGGACACCAGAGGTCCCTGTCTCCACAATTGGACTGTTTTTCAGACGATTCTCCACAGCTAAAACAAGCATCGACACCCTTGTATCGAACAAGACAACCGCGTTATACTAGCCAACACACAAGCGGGCATCGCCAAGTGGTAAGGCATCAGCTTCCCAAGCTGACACTCGCGGGTTCGAGTCCCGTTGCCCGCTCCACGCAAAACAGCAGGTCAAGAGCTTAGAGCGCTTGGCTTGTTTCTCTTTTTCGGCTCCGTAGACCACGGAAATAGACCAAATGTAGACCAAACTCCGGTGAAACCGTTTTTCGCCCCGACGCCGCCCGCGTCTCCTCCGGCCCCTTTTTAGGGCTTGGGAAAGTTGGGGCTGATCGGCCCGTGTGCCCCTCCCCGCCCTTTTTTAGTTGTTGACATAGTTGACGTTAAAGCAGCGGGGCCGCACCCCTGATACCGGGATACGGCCCTTTTTAGTTGTTCAGATAGTTCAAATTGAGCGCCTTTTTAGGGCTTTAGATAATTGCGATTGAATCCCTTTTTAGGGGGCTTCAGAAACTTCAGATTGAACGGCCCCGCCCTCGGCGCGGTATCGGTTTGGAACGAGCGCGGTTTTGGTCTACGGAGTCCGCGCCCCGATACCGCCCCGGCGACGGGGCCGCCACCTCGGGCGCTAGGCCCTGAGCCAATGTTCCCCGCCCCGGCCCCTCACGTAGACGGGGGCGTAGGCGGCAACTATCACGCCGTCAACGGTAAGCCCGTCCTCCGGCTTGGCGTCCCGGGCCACCGTGGCGGCCTCTAGGGCCGTGTCCAACGGCTGCACCTCCAACGTCCCCGCCTCGGCGTCAACGCGCCGAATACGGGCAATCTGGGGCGCTGAGGGGCAATCGTCGGCGGTCGAGCACGCCACCAAATCGCCGCGCTCCGGCTCTAGCGCCGTGTCCACCTCCACGACAACCCCCCCGCAGCGGGCACCGCGCCCGCTATCTCCGGCAGGCCCTCGGCGCTCATGCCCCCGATAAATCGCGTCGCCATGTCTCCTCCTCGTCTCTCCGTTTCGTCCCGGCGCTCCCCATGTTGCGCCGACGCCGCGCCCTCGGCGGCCTCGCCCCGCATGTCCCGGCGAAACGCTGAAACCCTGCACACGCCACGCCCCCGGCCCCGCCTCGCGGGTTCGCCCCGGCATGAAAAAGCCCCGCCGGAGCGGGGCTGAACTAGGCAAGCGGTTAGACCGATTAGCCGATTGATGGGCTAAAGGAAGATGCTAGGGTCATGCTCCATAAGCTTAGGCTCACCGGACGAGATGGACTCTTCCAGAAGGTCGGCATATTCGCAAACGTACCCGTAGAACATAGGCTCATAGCCGAACATCTCAATAAAGACGGGTTTGGCCTTCTCGATACGGGCTTTTGCAAGCTTCTCCTGCTTAACCTGGCTTTCCATCAAATCAGCTCCTCAAGCATCTCTTCGAATATTTTAGTTGATTCAGGTAGGTATTTCCGCAGGACATCAAGCGGTTCCTGATTAGCGGTGCTTGCGCTTTCCCGTTGCCTCGGCCTCCGCCGCCTCGATCTCTTTGAGGGTGTGTGCAGCGCTCCACCGGGAACGGCTGAGGGCATCGGGCACCCATCCGGCATGGATAGCCGCTTTAGCCCTCTCCATGCCTATTTCCCTCTGCCGTGGCTGGGCCGTCCGTTAGGGGCGTCGAGCGTTCGAGTGTATAGCCCTCCGCGCCTCTCCTCGCCTCGTATCCGGGCGGCAACTCGATACCGTGCTCCCCGCAGGCGTCCGTAGTGTAGGCGGCCCCGCTGGCGTCGAGTCGGGCCACCGCCCGCTTTCCGCATACCGGGCACGGGGCGTGGAACAGTCCCCCGCCCGTTTCGTAGGCGGGCGCACCCAATGCATCATCAACTAGTCCCATAGTTGATAGTCCCATAGTAGATAGTGTGTCCGGAGGTACGTCGGGAGGTATGTCCGGAGGTACGCCGGGCGTTTCCCCTGTTGGTTGCCTCTTTCCGCTTTGAGTGCTCGTCCGAGTACTGCCCCCTGTACTCGTCGAGTGCTCGGCCTGTACTCGCTCATATGACCCAATCCGCTGTCAAGAGCCACAATGGCCCCGCCGACCGCTT
>CABUAT010000024.1 GCA_902489665.1 uncultured Collinsella sp.
ATGTTCAATTTCGATGAGCCTCGTTACGAGAAGGTTGTGAGCGATGCCCTCGCTCTCCGTCCTCAGATTGAGGCTGCCGTGGACAAGGTCTGCGAGCAGGGCTATTCCAACATCTTCTTCATCGGCTGCGGCGGCACCTGGGCGCACACGCTCCCGATGAAGTACTGGGTCGAGACCACCACGGCCGACGTCGACGTCCACTGCGAGATCGCCGCCGAGTTCCTCGCGTGCCCGCCCAAGGCCTTCAGCAAGGACTCGGTCTGCGTCTTCTCCACCCGCACCGGCACCACCCCCGAGATCATCGAGGCCGCCAAGTTCTGCCAGGAGCAGGGCGCCCGCACGCTGATGTACGTCTCCAACGACAACACCCCGGCCACCGAGTACGCCGACTACAAGTTCTTCAGCTTCGCCGAGGACGACGTCCTGTGCGAGGCCATCTACACCTACCAGATCACGCTGGTCGCCCGCTTCCTCAAGAACGCCGGCGCCTTCCCCAAGTACGACACCTTCATGGAGGAGTTCGGCAACATCGCCCCGTACCTCATCAAGGCCAAGGACGCCCAGGACGAGCGCTGCGCCGCCATGGCCGAGGACTTCAAGGACACCGACTACCACATGGTGATCGGCTCCGGCATGCTCTGGGGCGAGGCCTACGACTACGCCATGTGCATCCTCGAGGAGATGCAGTGGATCAAGACCAAGTCCATCCACGCCGCCGAGTTCTTCCACGGCACCATCGAGCTGTGCGAGGAGGGCACGAGCCTCATCATGCTCTACGGCGAGGACGACACCCGCAAGCTCATGGACCGCGTGGACAACTTCACCCACATGCTCGCCGACGAGAAGGGCGTCAACGTCCGCGTGAACAAGTTCGACACCGCCGAGGTCGAGCTGCCGTTCAGCGACCCCGAGTTCCGCAAGATCGTCTCCCCGATGGTCACCTACACCATCACCGAGCGCCTGAGCTGCCATCTCGAGCACGTCCGCAACCACCCGCTCACCACGCGTCGCTACTATCACCAGATGAACTACTAAAGCAGCTTTCAGCGGCCGTTATTTTGCTCGGAAATAATTCGTTACGTTGCGTTCGTAAAACAATGCAAACAAATGTCGCAGTCTCGTTCTAGGGAGCCATGCCGGAGCTGGTCGTTTGAGGTCGTATTTGCTTGGACTCGACCATGCGGCTCGTTGGCATTTCACGGTAGCGACTTCAAGGAGAAGAGGGGCATTTTTGCCAAATGCCCCTCTTGTTTGCGCCACAAGTGGCATTCGACACCTTCATATGAAGTGTTTGATATTGTAGACGGTTCAAAAATAAGATTGAACCGTCTATTTCTTTCAAAATAATACGTAATAGGTTATCTTATAACGTATAGAAGTTTCATAGAATGTTGTACGGAGAACGTTATGATTAACCCAACTAGTGCTGTGCCGCTATATGTACAAGTGGCTGATGATTTGCGTCGCCGTATTGAGATGGGCGAGTTTTCCGAAAGTGGCGTGTTGCCTAGCGAAAATGGTTTTTGCGAAGAATACGAGGTTAGCCGTGCGACGATACGGAAGGCAATTCAAACTCTTGTGGATGACGACGTGCTTGATACGCGTCATGGCAAGGGCACATTTATCCGGCAGCCAAAAATCGTCTCGAGCTTGAGCACGTTTAAGGGGTTCACTTATTTTTGCCATGAAAATAATATCGAAACCTCGTCTCGTGTTCTCGCTCTTCAGGAGGTCGAGCCGCCCGTTGCCGTCCGTCGTCATTTGCGAATGGAAGAGAACGAATCTGCGGTTTACCTCAAACGCGTGAGGTCAATTAACCACATCAATGCAATGATTGAACATATTTATCTTCCAGTTAAGAACTTCGGGTTTTTACTGGGTGTCGATATGGAGAACGCATCACTTTATGAAACGATTGAGAGAGAGACGGGACTGCGACTAGAGGATAATTGTTTCCCGTCTATTGTGCTTGAAGCAGGGCTTGCTACGGATGAGGAGAAGCGCATCCTTAATATCGCAGGAGAAGCTGCGATGTTTATATTGAGTGAGACCGTTTATATGAGCACTGGTAAGCCAGTGCACTTTACTAAGCAAGTGATGTTGGGTGATTATTTCAAATACTTCTTTTCGATTAAGGCTAATCAACTCGGCATCAATTGGCAGGGACTTGAAGCCGTTGAGTGTAGAAAGCAATAGGTTGAATAATGGTTAAAGTGGAGAGCGCTGTTCCATTGTATAAGCAGATCGTTCACGATCTTGTGAGTCGAATAGAAAGTGGCGTATATAGCGAAGGGGATAAGCTTCCTACTGAGACGGAGCTTATGGAGGAATATGGCGTTAGTCGTATTACTGTTCGATCGGCAATCAAGGAACTAGAGGATGCCGATATCGTTGAGCGCACGCGAGGGAAAGGTACTTTTGTTACCACGACGCGCAATGCCTATGCAGCCGATGACCAGGAAAGCTTCACCCATTCCTGCATTCAAGAAAATAAAAAGCCTTCGACCGTAGTGCTCGAAGTAGCTTGGATTTATCCTACGCTGCGCGATGTGCGTTTTCTTCAGGTCCAGGAGGACGAGAATATTCTTCAGACTAGACGTTTGCGCTTAGTCGATGGCGTGCCAACGATGTTGGAAACCAATAGCTACACTCCTTCTCTTGCCTTTTTGGAACATGAAGATTTATCGGGTTCTCTACTTGAGGTGCTGGGAAGACGCCATATCGAACTTGGCAATAACGAGCGAACGTTGCAGGTGTGCTTTGCAAGTGCTTACGAGGCAGAACATTTGAATGTAAAGCCGGGATCTGCCCTTTTATTATTTGTAGATAAGCGTTGCAGCGCGCAGGGAGTGCCATTGTTTATTTCGCGGCAGGTGTACTGCACTGAGCGCTTAAAGTTTTATCTCTAGCGAAAGCCAAACCCCGGATCTTTCTTAACCGAATAACAAGAGATTGAAAACGCCCCGACAAAGGGGCGTTTTTTTGCCGTTTACGGGCGAATTATTACCGCTTAGGAAGCTTGATTGATCTGTCTTGACAAAGCGAAAGTTTCGAGGATACTGTAGATAACAATACAAAATATAACGTTCTATTAACAGATGATTGACTGAGATTGGGAGATAAATGAGGAAGTTGCTTTTGGCCAGCCATGGGCCACTTGCTAGAGCGATGCGTGAAACGCTCCAGCTATTTTGCGGCGAAGATCCTCGCGTTAAGGTGCTATGCGCATATGTCGATGAGGACACGATGGATGTAAACGAGTTGATAGATTTTTGGGATCGTTCCCGCGACCCAGCAGACCAGTGGATTGTCATCACTGATGTCTATGGTGGGTCAGTGAATAACGCTTTTATGGAAAGGTTGGGTGACGATTCTCTAAGGCTCATTGCCGGCATGTCGCTACCACTAGTGCTCGAAGTGTTTTCGAAATTGAGCACACTTGATGACGCCGAGCTCGCTGCATTGGTTTCAAGTGTCCGCCAAAAGGGCACATGCCTATGTTCACTGCCAAATTCGGTAGAAGAAGACGAGGATTTTTGAGAAAGGAACAAAGATGATTAAGCTGCTGAGAGTTGACCATCGCTTGCTTCATGGTCAGGTTGCCATGACTTGGACGCAAGAGCTTGACACCAATTGCATTTTGATTGCCTGCGATGCGGTTGTGAAGGATGACGTGCGCAAGACGACGCTTAAGCTGGCACGTCCGGCAGGCGTCAAATTGGTTATCAAATCGGTCGATGATTCTATCGAGGCTCTTAGGAGCGGTGTGACCGATAAGTACCGTTTGTTCATTGTCGTTGAAAGCATCGAAGATGCTTACCGCGTGGCAAAGGGCTACAGCGAAATCGAGCATATCAACATTGGAGGAACGAAGCCGCGTGAGGGCGCAGATGTACGCCTATCTTCAACGGTTTTCGCTACCGATCGCGACGTGGAGCTTCTACATGAGCTCAGTGATGCCGGAATCGAGGTGGAGATCAGGCAGGTACCTAGAGACGAGAAGATTTTGATTTAAGCACATACAATAGAAAGGGGATCTCTCATGTTGACTCAAGCGATCCTTATCGGCCTCGTCGCAATGTGCGTGACATTTGAGTGGGCACTTGGCACTTGCCTTGCTTCTCGCCCGATTGTCACGGGCGTCCTCATCGGTCTTGTGATGGGTGATTTGCAGACGGGCATTATTGTCGGCGCCACGCTTGAAATGGTGTTCATTGGATCGGTTACCATCGGGGCGGCCGTTCCGCCTGACGTTATCACCGGTGGTATTTTGGGCACTGCCTTTGCAATTTCGACGGGTCAAGGCGCTGAAGTTGCGCTGACGCTCGCTTTCCCGATTGCGTCGCTTTATCTCATCATTGATAACGCGCTTACGCTGATCGTGATGCCGTTTTTCGTCCATAAAGCGGACGACTGTGTGGCAAAGGGCGACCTCAAAGGTATGGAGCGGATGCATCTGCTTGGTGGATTCATCGTCAAATCGCTTCCTCGCTTTTTCGTGTGCTCCCTTGCTTTCTATCTCGGAACGCCGGTTATGAACGCGGTGCTTAACGCAATTCCCGAGTTTGTAAGTAACGGCCTGGTTATTGCGGGTGGATTCATCCCTGCGCTCGGCATTGCACTGCTCGCTTCAATGATTGTCAACAAGCAGACTGCTATTTTCTTCGTGCTCGGGTTTGCGCTCTGTGCCTACATGAGCATTCCAATCCTTGGTATTGCCATCATTGGGCTTTGCCTCGCAGTAATCCTCGTGGTGGTCCAGCCAAACTTCATTGCTCAGACGCCACAGCTTAGTTCGGAAGGGAGCTTCGACGATGACGACTTCTAATGACACCAGTTCCAACAAGATTACAAAGCGTGATCTAAAATCGGTATTTTTCCGTTCGCTTACGATGGAGTACTCCTGGAACTACGAGCGCCAGCAGCACATGGGATACTGCTTCTCTATGCTTCCCATCATTCGTCGCGTGTATAAGAATAAGGATGACCAGGCTGCTGCTGCTAAGCGTCACATGGAGTTCTTCAACACCACTCCTTATGTCTCAACATTAATTCTGGGCATTTCGGCAGCGATGGAAGAGGCAAACGCTAACGAAGAGGATTTTGACGAATCCTCCATCAACAGCGTAAAGGCCGCTCTTATGAGCCCGCTGGCCGGCATCGGTGACTCTCTGTTCTGGGGAACGTTGCGTGTCATCGCCACTGGCTTGGGTGTGTCGCTTGCTATGCAGGGTAACATTCTCGGCCCGCTTCTCTTCCTTGTCGTATTCAATGTTCCGCATTATCTGATTCGTTGGTTCTGCCTTAAATGGGGCTATGGATTCGGAACCAGTTTCTTGAGCAAGATCGAGAAATCTGGTCTTATGCCAAAGCTCACTATGGGGGCTGCAATTCTCGGTCTTATGGTTATCGGCGCTATGGTGCCCAACCTTGTATCGGTCAGCGTGGCTGGTTCTCTCGGTACCGGCGACAGTGCGCAGACTATCCAAAGCATCATCGACGGTATCATGCCGAGCCTGCTGCCGCTGCTTGTGACACTTGGAGTTTACGAACTCGTCCAGCACAAGGTCAAGATTGCTTGGATTCTCGTTATTCTCATGGCGGTTGGTATCGTCGGCTCCTTCTTCGGAGTGTTTGCAATCTAAATGGTTGATTTCGCCGTCTGGCCCAATTGAATTAGAAAGGTATATCTCATGGTTTCATTTGATGAACAGGCAATTCTCGATAACGGTGCTTATATCTACAATCAACGTGCCGAAATTGAACGCATTGCTGACGAAATTTGCGAAAAGGGTTTCGATTCGATTTTCTTCACCTCGTCAGGTGGCTCGCTTGCGATGATGCAGCCGTTTGACTATATGGTTTCTGTTATGTCCGATATTCCCGTCCAGTCCCAAGTTTCGGCAGATTTCCTCACGGTTGGCAATCGGCGCATCGGTAAGGGGACCTTGGCGTTCATGGCGTCCAAGTCGGGCGACACCAAAGAGACGGTCGCGGCGGCAAAGGCGGCAAAAGACGCAGGCTGCACCATTGTCTCTACGCTTGGCGTGGACGGTTCACCGCTTGGTGAACTTTCCGATTATGGAGTGATCTATAAGCAGGGCCGTCCTATGGAGCTCGTGCTGTACCTTCTGATTGGAAAGATTCTCAAGAACAGGGGCTTTTTCGATGACTACGATCGCTTCGCTGATGAGCTTGTGAATCTCCCCGCTGCTCTCGTTTCCGTCGGCAAGAACGCTGACGAGATGGCTCGCGCATATGCTCTGAAGCACAAGGACGATCCGTATCAGATTTGGATTGGTTCTGGCAATCTGTGGGGCCCCACGTATTCGTTTGCCATGTGTGTGCTCGAGGAGTCCCAATGGCTGCGCACCAAATCCGTTACATCGCCTGAGTTCTTCCATGGCACTATCGAACTTGTTGAGCCGGGCGTTTGCGTCGCGCTCGCAA
This sequence comes from uncultured Collinsella sp., assembly GCA_902489665.1. Lineage (GTDB taxonomy): Bacteria > Actinomycetota > Coriobacteriia > Coriobacteriales > Coriobacteriaceae > Collinsella. The sequence goes on from CABUAT010000024.1 coordinate 6,451, forward strand.
TGACGGAGGCGCAGACTAGGCCTCTTGATGAGCGCGTTGCACGCTTCTGTAAGCAATATGCGGATGATTTCACCGTATTCGATACGCATGATTATGAGTTGCCGGGTATCAGTGATGAATTCCGCTGGATGCTTTCTCCGGTGGTGCTCAATGCCATTCTCTCGCGTGTGAGCAAGAATTTCGAGGAAATTCGTGACCATTCGCTCGACATCCGCCGTTATTACCGCAAGGTCGAGTACTAATAAAGACCGTACGTGATGGGAGGCGTTGAGGTGAAAATCGCAGCAATTGGTGACAACGTTATTGATCGCTATCTCAACAAAGGCGTTATGTATCCTGGTGGCAATGCCGTAAACGTCGCTGCCCATGCAAGCATGCTTGGCGCACAGGCTGCGTATATTGGGGAGATCGGCAACGACCTGGGAGGGCGAATAATCACCGATGCCCTTTCTTCGCTGAACGTTGACCTTTCGCAATCATGCATGCCTGAAAAAGCAACAACCAAGACTTGCGATGTAAATGTTTACAACGGTGAACGTGTCGAAGTTGGTTACGATACGGGGGCTTGCTGGGCGCACAAAACCCATATCAACGATTCTGATGTCAAGTTTCTTCAGGGATTCGATGCGGTTTTTACCAGCGTCAATGCAAAGCTGCAGGATGATGTGCACCTAGTTCAAGATCTTCCCGCTGTGGTGGTTTACGACTTTTCCGTTAAAGATAAGTATCGAACCGATGCATATTTCGATCTTGTTTGCCCTGCTACAACCCTTGGTCTGTTTTCCTGTTCCGGCGAGAGCGATCAACAGATTCAAGTTCTATTGAAGAGGGCCATAGAGCATGGTTGTCGCTACACGATTGCTACACGGGGATCTGCAGGGCCTGTGTTCTTTGACGGTTCCCGATGGTACCAGGGAAATATAAGACCCGTAGATGCGCTTGACACCATGGGCGCGGGAGATTCGTATATCACTGCGCTTGTTGTGAGCTGTCTCTCGCATGGCTGGAGTAAAAAGCAACCGCTCGATGCGGAGATCATTCGGGATGCAATGGAATTCGCTGCTGACTATTCAGCTAAGAATTGCCTTAAACCCGGCGGCTTTGGATTCGAGCATAAACTCGCCGAGATGAAAGACGGCCAAGCTTCCATTTCCTAGAAAGGTATTTTTTTAGGTCATTAAGTATTAATACGTAGTGAAATGACAAGTTGTCAATTGAAAAGAATTTCACTCTATTAAACGAAGGGATATTAGATATGTTCAATTTCGATGAGCCTCGTTACGAGAAGGTTGTGAGCGATGCCCTCGCTCTCCGTCCTCAGATTGAGGCTGCCGTGGACAAGGTCTGCGAGCAGGGCTATTCCAACATCTTCTTCATCGGCTGCGGCGGCACCTGGGCGCACACGCTCCCGATGAAGTACTGGGTCGAGACCACCACGGCCGACGTCGACGTCCACTGCGAGATCGCCGCCGAGTTCCTCGCGTGCCCGCCCAAGGCCTTCAGCAAGGACTCGGTCTGCGTCTTCTCCACCCGCACCGGCACCACCCCCGAGATCATCGAGGCCGCCAAGTTCTGCCAGGAGCAGGGCGCCCGCACGCTGATGTACGTCTCCAACGACAACACCCCGGCCACCGAGTACGCCGACTACAAGTTCTTCAGCTTCGCCGAGGACGACGTCCTGTGCGAGGCCATCTACACCTACCAGATCACGCTGGTCGCCCGCTTCCTCAAGAACGCCGGCGCCTTCCCCAAGTACGACACCTTCATGGAGGAGTTCGGCAACATCGCCCCGTACCTCATCAAGGCCAAGGACGCCCAGGACGAGCGCTGCGCCGCCATGGCCGAGGACTTCAAGGACACCGACTACCACATGGTGATCGGCTCCGGCATGCTCTGGGGCGAGGCCTACGACTACGCCATGTGCATCCTCGAGGAGATGCAGTGGATCAAGACCAAGTCCATCCACGCCGCCGAGTTCTTCCACGGCACCATCGAGCTGTGCGAGGAGGGCACGAGCCTCATCATGCTCTACGGCGAGGACGACACCCGCAAGCTCATGGACCGCGTGGACAACTTCACCCACATGCTCGCCGACGAGAAGGGCGTCAACGTCCGCGTGAACAAGTTCGACACCGCCGAGGTCGAGCTGCCGTTCAGCGACCCCGAGTTCCGCAAGATCGTCTCCCCGATGGTCACCTACACCATCACCGAGCGCCTGAGCTGCCATCTCGAGCACGTCCGCAACCACCCGCTCACCACGCGTCGCTACTATCACCAGATGAACTACTAATCCTTTCAAATTGCTGCTGTTGCCTGCAGGCGAGCTGTTCTGAACGTCTCGCCTGCAGGCTTATTTCTGGGGTTAATCAGAATAGTTGCCCAGTACCTCCTAGTTGCGCTGGTCGCATTATGGCGTCTATGGACGAGCAAGCATTTGGCATTACGATGCTTGGTCGTCCGCTGTTTACGAGCCTGTTTGTCGGCTTGATCCTTGGCGATGTCCAGCAGGGCGTTATCGTCGGCGCTGCTTTGGAGTCCATGTTCATGGGCGCCATCATGGTCGGTGCGGCGGTTCCTCCCGAGGTCTATGCTTCCGGCGTGCTTGGCTGCGCGTTTGCCGTCATTACGGGTACGGGCACGGCAACTGCCGTCGCACTCGCCCTTCCCGTCTCCGTCTTCCTTCAGGTGTGGCGCAACTTCTGCTACGCCGTTCCGGGTGCCTTTGCCTGCAAGAAGATTGAGACCGCTCTGGCAAATCGCGATCTTGCCAAGGCGAACCTGTACCATCTGACCATCGTGCCGCTGTCGATTGGCATTCCGTCTGCACTGCTGGTGTTTTGCTCGCTGTTCTTTGGTGCCGACCTCATCAACAATGCGCTCAACGCGATTCCGCAGTTTGTGATGGACGGCCTCAACGTTGCATCCGGCGTCATGGTCTGCATCGGCTTCGCACTTCTTATTAGGACCATGGGCGATAACAAGCTGCTTCCTTGGCTGTTCCTGGGATTCATTATGGTCATCTACCTCAAGATGGACGTTATCGGCGTCGCCGCAGCTGCCATTTGCGTCGCGCTGCTCCTGGCCTTCCGCGAGGGCTCGTCCGGTCCGCAGACGGTTGCTGCAGATGAAGAGGAGGACTTCTAATGGCTACCCAGAACACCGATCTCAAAGAGGCCAAGAAGGACGCGATTATGAGCCCCGATATGTATCGGAGCATGTTCCTTCGCCAGTTTACGAGCCAGTGCTCGCAGTCGTACGACAAGATGATGGCAATGGGCTTCATGTACACCATTCAGAAGCCCCTGCGAAAGATCTATCCCAACGACGACGATTACTATGCGGCGCTCGATCGCCATACCGAGTTCTTTAACATCACGCCTCATGTCCTTCCGTTTGTAGCCGGCCTAACGGTTTCGATGGAAGAGCAGGCGGCTGCCGATAAGAACTTCGACACGTCCTCGATTAACGCCATGAAGGTCGGCCTCATGGGACCGCTTTCCGGCATTGGCGATTCGTTCTACTGGGGTACGTTCCGCGTGGTCGCCGCCGGCATTGGTATTGGCATCGCGTCGACGGGCAACCCGCTCGGCCCCATCGTGTACGCGCTCATCTACTCCGTGATTAACTTTGCAACGCGTATCGTCGCCGCCCATCTGGGATACGACCTGGGAACCAAGTTCCTGCAGCAGTCCGAAGAGAACAACCTTATGTCTCGCATGACGCATGCTGCCGGCGTTCTCGGAATGACCGTCATTGGCGCGATGATTGCGGCACAGGTCTCGCTGTCCACAGCTTTGACCTTTGATGTGGGTGGTTCGGAAATTGTCCTGCAGGATCTGTTCGATTCGATCTTCCCCGGTCTGCTGCCCTTGCTGGCAACGTTCGCTTGCGTTGCCCTCTATAAAAAGGGTGTCAAGACCATTTGGATTATTATTGGCATTTTCGCGATCTGCATCATCGGAACGGGCTTGGGAGTGTTCGCGGCGGCGTAAAGTTGACTGCTATGCTCGCGCGTTGGATAACTAACTGACCGTTTGAAAACGGGGCTCGGCGTAAGGCCGGCCCCGTTTTTTGTTTGAGGGATTTTCCGACCGTCAAAAAATCCACGCTCGTCCGTCACTCACGTATCTCTCATCTCTCATTTGTCACTAATACGAGAGATAACTGAAAGACGAGAGATAAATACGAGAGATAACTGAGCAGCAAAGAGACAAGCAATCATGGTATTGTCTCAATACTGATTGTTCTACCAGCAAAAACATGTTTAAATGAAACAGATGGCAGACATCTTTTCTTTCATCTCTCACTTATCTCTAATATGAGAGATAGCAGAAAGATGAGAGATAATTACGAGAGATAACTGAGAGACGAAGGAAATCTATTCGCGGCATTCTCCGCCGGGCCGAGCGAAAGGACGTGCAGATGAACGAAAACGAGCTGACCGGTCTGCTCGAGTCTTTAAGGCGCATGGGCTCGGACGATCTTAACGTCGAGGTCAAGGAGAGCGCCACGACGCTTTCCCGCGACGTATGGGAAACGGTTAGTGCATTCGCGAATACCGCTGGCGGAATTATCGTGCTCGGCGTGAGCGAGCGCGCGGGCTTTGTCCCGGTTGAGAACTTTGAGACCGAGAAGGTGCTCAACCAATTCGTAGCGGGCATGGGTGATGCCGGCGGCCGCGGAAAACTGGCCAATCCGCCCAAATACACCATTGAACGCGTGGAGCTTCAGGGCACCGTGGTTCTGGTCATCGCGATTGAGGAGCTCGACCCGTCGAGCAAGCCTTGTTATGTCATAGAGCGGGGCGCTCAGGGCGGCAGCTACAAACGCATCGATGACAAAGATGTCCCGCTTTCGTCGACTGAGGTCCTGTCCTTGTCATCGTATGAACGGACGAGCCCCAGTGATCGCGATGCAGTACCCGGCGCGGTCGCAGGCGATCTTGACGAGGCCCTGGTCGACCGCACGATAGAGCGTGCTTTCTCGCTGACACCCCGTGCAATGCGCGGCGCGCCGGACAAGAAAACGAAGCTGGAGCGCCTGAATTTCCTCGACTCCCAGGGCAATGTTACTAAGGCCGGGCTCCTGGCCGCGGGTGCCTATCCTCAGCAGTTCTATCCCAAGCTCTTTATCGATGTGGCGGTCTATGCCGGAACGCAGAAGGGCGCGGCGGGGTCGTTGAGGTTCATGGACCGTACGATCTGCGAGGGAACGTTGGGCGAAATGATCTCGGATGCCGTCGCGGCAGTCGCTAAGAATTTGCGGCGAACCTCGACGATCCAAGGCGTCTCGCGTGTCGACTCGCTGGAGATTCCCGAGGAGGTCCTGCGCGAGGCAATCGCCAACGCCGTAATCCACCGAGAATACGGGGATCGGTTCTGTGGGCAGTCGATCGCTGTTGACGTCTTTGATGACCGTATCGAAGTGACGAACCCCGGCGGCCTATACGGAGGAAAGACTCGCGAGAACCTGTTTGACGGCAGCTCCCGATGTCGCAATGCGACGCTTGTAAAGCTCATGTCGCTTGTCCCATTGCCCGACGGCGCGGGCTCTCCTGCCGAAGGCAACGGGTCGGGCATTCCAATGATGCTAGATGCCATGCGTGCGCAAGGTCTGGCCGAGCCGTTGTTTTGCCCGGGTTTCGACCGGTTTAAGGTTGTCCTTTACCGAGCGAAGGTTGAGCAAATCGATCATGGCGGGGACTTAATTGTGGCGGCACTCAAACGCTACGGCGAGCTGGGGACGCGTGAGCTGGCAGAACGTACGGGGCTTACAATTTCCCAGGTTAGGTCGCGCGTCAACGCGCTCATTGCTCAAGGCGAGCTCGAGCCCACGGCGCCGGCGACGAGCCGCAACCGCAAGTATCGACTGTCGGAGCGCGTGGGATAGATGCGTTAGTGGACGAGGCGACCCAATAATCGACCCTCGATTGGCGTCCATTAAGGTAAAGCGGTTGTTGCCCAGTCGACGGTGATGCTAAAGACTCGGCTTACGCCGGCATGGCCCCGAACCCGTCTATCAGGAACAGCCTGAGAACCAGCTTGATGACATTTCCCGGTTTGACTTCTGCCGCGTCAAAGACGTGGCGCTCGGCGAGCTCGCTGCAGTATGCATAGATGTCGCGGATAAGGTCCGCGCCCGAGAGCGTAAACATGTAGCCTGCGTCCGAAAGCGCATTGGGCGCGGCAGGCAACTTGGCCATGTGACAGAACGTTTGCAGGTCGGGCGCCATAACGTTCTGGTAGTCGAGGTGGCCGTTGGCATCCTGCGCGGCAAGCTCCAATTGGCGCACAAAATCCAGCGCCGCCGCTAACACAAAGCTCGGCGTAGGCGCATTGACGTCCTGAGTGGTCGCCACAAGCCTGCCCGCCGCCTGCGTGACAAGCCAAGCGACCTCGCGCTGGCAACGCACGGCCTTGCGCGTAACCGGCTTGATGGACGAAGAAGAAACGCTCCCCTTAGGCGGATTCGAAGCAGCCATAAGACCCTCCCATGAACAATCCGGCCCAACAAGCCCGGATGAAACACGTGCTACATCAGTATACAGGGGAGTGGGGTAGCGGGGTACAAGCACGCCAGCGGCAAACCGAGAGCATCAACGATGTGCCGATCGCGGAATGAGATCTCGTAATAATTGACTCTCGGCCATATTATTGAGGGGCATGACTCGCGTTCGTATGGTTGTAGGTGCTGGCGATGAACGACATTGACCTTGCTGTTCCGTTGATGGATGGACCAAGCTATGACCGCGCCTGCAGTCTCGTGCCTTCCGAATACGTTGAGGCATGGGAGTGGTTTCTGGGTGAGGAACAGCGCGGCGGCGTTTGGACCAGCCTTCCGCACCACACCAAGGAAGATAGCCCTCAGTATCAGTACCGTTTGAGAATTGGCTCGGACTTCTTTCCCGTAACGCGGGATTCAGGGATCTTCTGGCCGGGCCAGGATCGGGTGAAGCAAGATCCCAATAAGATCTTTGCGCTTTCGGTCCATAACTCTAAAAAGAGCTTCTACACCGATGTGCCTCCGCTCTATTTGGATGACGGTACGTGGGTCATTAAGTATTCGGTCCAAGCGCCAGGCGCCGTTGGTTCTCGAGACCAGAATTACAACCGTAAAATGCTCAACTGCATGGAATGTGGCGTCCCAGTCGGAGTCATATTTGCAACCGAGGTGGGCTATAAGGTGCTCGGCCTTGCGTTTGTTGAGCGGTTCGAGCCCGAAAACGGATGGTTTGTTCTGCACGGTCCTGTTCATAAAGGCGGACCGGACCCTCGTTTTGCGCCCGACATGAGTTATCTGAAGCACATACCCGTCGATATTGAGTTTGCCGGACAGGGTGTGACCGACGACGAAAAGGTCCGCTATGCGTTAAGGCGCGAGCGATTGGGGCAGCAATGGTTCCGCAAGCAGCTCGTTGCCGCCTATGATGGCCGTTGCGCGGTGTCGGACTGCGGCGTCAGCGAAGCTCTGGAGGCTGCACATATCGAGAATTACTCGGGACCCAAATCGCAGGTTGCCAGCAACGGTATTCTGCTTCGGCGCGATCTTCATTCCCTATTTGATGCTCACCTGATTTCGTTTGAGCCTGTTTGCGGCGAATATCGGCTGTGCGGATCGTACCTGCTGGATAAGACCGACTACGCTTCCTTTGCGGGTGCGACGCTAAGGCAGCCGAATGAGCGTCAGTGGCGACCCGATACGGTGTTTCTTGAGGCCCATCGCATTGAGTTCGATCGCTCGGAAAAGAAGCGTGAAAAGGCGGGGCTTCTGCCGTATTAGCGTATTTGGCTTTGGCATTCTTTGACGATCGTGTTGTTTGATCGGATCGCGTGGCGATGCAATCTCGCGCCCGCCCGCCGGTGCATGCTCTTCCTGATTTGTATAGCGAGAGGGGAGCGTGTATGAGCTGGCGAGGCGATATTGCGATGGGGAAGTACGGAAAACTGCCGTGTGCCCTTATAGACAACAATATGTTTCCGAGCGTAGAGGTTGATTGCGGGTCGTTTGTCGTCACCTGCCCTTGCTGCGGCTCGCAAATACCGTGTCTCGACATTCGGTTCATCGATGCGCGCGACAGACTCAGCGACGAAGTGAGAAAACAGACAGGCGTTCATATGCCGGTGTATCCGGAGAAATGCCCTGTTTGTGGCCTCGATATCGTGTATGACGCCGGCGACGAGGGATAGGTGATGCGGAGGAGCTGGCTGTGAAGGCTTCTCCGTCTCTACAAATAAATCCCTTCACCGAGTTGCTTGTGGAACTCGGCGTGATGGTCGCGTGCCCAGGTAAAGAGCGCCTGGTCAAAGTCGGTGTGCGTGGCCGGGACGCCAAAGACGCCGGCAACTTCGACGCGTATAAACTCCAGTGCCGGCAGCTTGTTGATGGCAGTGAGGGCAAACGGGGACGAGGGCTCCTCGAACAGATAGCGGCTGCCTTGCAGCGCGTCGCAACTGGTGCACGTGTTGCCGAGCGACGGGGCTTTGGAGGCTCGCGCGCCTACGGGCTTGTAGCCGCAGCGCTTATGAAGGTAGTCGCGGATCTCGCCCGGCACGCAGCCAAGAGCGGGCACGATGGCGAGTGCGTTGGCGTTGGCCGTGTCGATGGCAATGTGCCCGGATTCGTTGGGCGCGTGCGCGATGGCGACGCTCTCGTCGTTATCGGTTCGATAGGGAATGCCGAAGGCCGCGACCGAGGTCTCTTTGTGACACTTCCAGCACTCGCGCTTGCCCAGTACTAGATATATATACGGCGCTGAGGGGTCGGATCGGTCAACACCGGGCAGCCACTCGGCAAAGGGCTCGGGGTTGACGCCGCTGGGTACATACCAGATCTTCTTGGTCCGGTCCCATTTGGCGCCCAGCGCCTTGGCTTCTTCTTTGTGCGAAAAGGGGACATCGAGCTCGGTGCGCATGGCGGCTCCTTGGTGCTGCAGGTGTAAGTGGCTCAAGGATACCGCAGGGCGCAGACATCGCGGCGTTTTGCTGAGGAGTTGCGGCTCGGATGGGTTCGAGACGCGTTGGCCTCGGCCTCGGTGGCTATTGACGCGGTTTTGTGTATGGGCAGGGTGGTTGCTTGGGCGGTTGGAGCTGCCAGCTGATTTGGCGACATAAAACAAAACAGCCCAGAGGACATAGCCTCTGAGCTGCGAACATTTGGTGGGCGTTAGAAGATTTGAACTTCTGACCTCTTCCGTGTCAGGGAAGCGCTCTCCCCCTGAGCTAAACGCCCGATCAAGGGTGCGCAAGCGCGCAAGGGATAATATAACGGAGCCTGAACTCGGTGGCAAGAACATTTTTAAAAATCGCTTACATTGTGGAATTCGGGGGCTTTGTCGTATCCATTTCAAAAGAGCCTGCTGCCGCGATTTGGCTGTCGCATAATGCAAGGCCATTGCGGTATCGAGCTATGGAAAGACGCCTGTGGAATTGTCCTACCGATAAGCGGACAAGCCTCCAGCTGGTGACTTCGCCGTGGTAAGGTAAGCCGAATTGTTTCCAGGCTGTTTCGGGGGAGTGGAATGAGCAAAGAGTGTGTCGAGCAGGTCGAAGGCGCAGGGGCTTCGGTGCCGATGACCGATATATCGAACATTGATGTTCCCGAGGGCACCGACGAGCTCAGCCGCAACACCCGTCGCGCATGGCGCGACCGCCTGAACAGCGCTTCGACGCGCAAGATGATCACGGGCGTCTTGGCTACGCTGGTGGGCGGTTCGTTTTGGGGCTTTTCGGGCACCAGCGCGAGCTTTCTGTTCGATACCTACCACGTCGACACCTTGTGGCTTATGAGCGTGCGTCAGATTCTCGCCGGCCTGCTCTTTATGGCCGTGGTTGTTACGCGCGACCGCGAGCGCCTGATTAAGCTCTGGACCACACCCGCCGATCGCAAGCAGCTGCTGCTCTTTACCGCTTTTGGCCTGCTGTTCAACCAGTTTTGCTATCTTTCGGCCGTGCGCCTGACCAATGCCGGAACCGCGACGGTGCTCCAGTGCCTGCAGCTCGTTATCATCATGGGCTACGCCTGCGTGACCGATCGCCGCATGCCGCGTACTCGCGAAGTCATCGGCATTGGCCTAGCTCTGGGTGGAACCTTTTTAATCGCCACCGGCGGCGACCCTACCAGCCTGAATATCTCGCCGCTTGGCCTGGCAGCAGGTCTTATGTGTGCGGTCAGCGCCGCGTGTATGGCGGTGATTCCCGCCAAGATCCTGCCCGAATACGGCAGCCCCATCGTCACGGGCTCGGCAATGCTCACGGCGGGCGTGGTCTCATGTGTCTTCGTGCAGCCCTGGGCGCATATGCCGGCGCTCGACGCTGCCGGCGTCGAGGCGCTCGCGGTGTTCGTGGTTATCGGCTCGTTTTTTGCTTACATGCTCTATATGCAGGGCGTTAAGGACATCGGCTCGGTGCGCGCGAGCCTCATCGGAACTGTGGAGCCGGTTTCGGCGACCATCACCAGCGCCGTTATGCTGGGCACGGTGTTTTTGCCGACCGACCTTATCGGCTTTGTCATGATCATCGTGATGATGTTCCTCACAGTGTAGCTAGCGCCGCCGCCAAGACAGAAAAGGTGTTGTGCCGCATTTTCGCCAATTGACGTCCGTGTCTGGAGTTTAGCTGTCGATGCTCAAAATGCCATAAACTGGTAACGTTATGGATTTTTTCATTGCGACTCAATTGCGAGGATTTCTTTATGGCTGGTAATCACTTTAAGGGCAGCGATAGCGGCCGCCCTGCAGTTCCGCCGCGTCCGAACGGGGCTGGTAAGGCCGGCACGCCGGGCGGCGCTGGACAGGGCGGTTCCGGTAAGCGCGTGTCCCCGGGCGAGACGGCGATGTTTACCGCTCTGTACGAGCAGTCTCAAAAGGCAAAAAAGACCGGCCGTGCAAGAGGAAATGTCTTTGCGGACAGTGCAACCTCCGCGTCGCAGCCGAGCGGGGCTCCTTCGGTACCCGCGAACAACGCGGGTGCTGCCAACGCCGCGAATGGCGCCGGCAGCGTTAATGCCGGCAAGGCCGCCAACAATACTCCCTCTGCCGGTGGCGCGGGGCTTACGGGTAACCTTGGCACGATTTACACCGGCGCCTCCGAGACTGGCACGTTCGCCCGCCTGGATGATAGCGGTGCCGAGTTTGCGGGCTCGGGTTCCAAGGAAGATTATTACGATTTTGGTTTGAACTACGGTAGCGACGCTTCGTCGAGTTCGACCTCTGACGGTCTGGTCCGTCATCGCCATCGCAAGGGCGAGCGCAAAAAGCGTCACACCGGCGCCATTATTGCCGCTGCGGTCGCGGTGCTTCTCGTTGCGCTTGGCGCAAGCGGCTTTATGCTGCTTAACTCGGCAAAGACCGTAAAGAGCGAAGCGAAGGAGGCTGTCGAGATCGTCGGTGGCCTTAAGGACAAGGTCACGTCGGGCGATTTTTCGACGCTGCCTGACGACGCGAAGAAGATCGATGAGCTCTGCAACAGCATGAAGGCGGAGACCTCGAGCCCGCTGTGGACGGCGGCTTCGTTTATCCCGGTGTATGGCAGCGATATCAATGCGGCCCGCACCATGATTGATGCCCTGTCCGATGTCTCGAGCAACGCGCTGGTTCCCATGGCCGATAACCTCTCGCAGGCCACGCCCGGCAAGCTGTTCCAGGACGGCATGATTAACGTGTCCGCGCTACAGGCCGTTGCCGATTCGCTTTCCGATAGCTCCAAGGTGTTCAAGAGCGCCAACGAGAAGGTTCAGGGCATTGGCGATACTCATATTTCCCAGGTGACCGAGCTGGTCGATAAGGCCAAGGACGGCTTTGCCACCCTCAACGGTGCGGTTGACGCGGCGGAGAAGGTCGCCCCCGTCCTTCCCCAGATGCTCGGCGCCAACGGCCAGACGCGCAACTACCTTATGTACGCCATGAACAACGTCGAGATTCGTGCCTGCGGCGGCTTTGGCGGTTCGCAGGGCCTGATTTCGGTCACCGACGGTCAGATGTCGATTGGCGAGTTTGTTCCCCGCATTGGACTCAGCGAGGATGAGGCAGTCGAGAGCGTCGACGAAGAGGATGAGGCGCTGTTCGGCAACCACAGTAACCTGTACAACTCGGGCAATACCTATTCGCCTGATTGGCCCCGCAACTCGCAGCGTGTCGCCGCACTGTGGAAGTCCCAGTATGGACAGGACGTTGATGGCGTCATCGGTATCGACCCGGTGTTCCTGCAGTATCTGCTGGGCCTGGTCGGTAACGTGTCACTGCCCGACGGAACGGTTGTCGACGGCACCAACGCCGCAAAGGTCCTCATGCACGATGTGTACTGGAACTATCCGGTCGAGGAGTCAGACGGCATCTTTGCATCCGTCGCCAGCGCTGCCTTCGACAAGGTCCTTGGCGGTATCGGCGATGTCGATGTTACGAAGCTTGTCAGCGCCGTTGAGCGCGGTGCCGAAGAGGGCCGCCTGATCGCGTGGATGAGAAACGATGATGAGCAGAATGCCATCAAAGAGACGGGCATTGACGCTTCGCTGCCCAATCCGGATGACCCGAGTGCCGATCCTGTTGCCGGCGTTTACTTTAACAACCTGAGCTTCTCCAAGCTCGACTGGTACCTGAACGCTGATACGCAGATTGGCCAGGGCATCAAGAACGGTGACGGCACGTGCTCCTATCGCATCACCGTTACCCTGACGAACATCATGACGCAGGAGGAGGCTGGCAAGCTGCCCGACTACGTTGCGGCGAGCGCACCCGATGCCGCGCGTGACGACGAGCGTCTGAATGTCTCACTGTTTGCCCCGACGGGCGGCAACATTACTGATCTGACCGTCGAGGGCACCCAGTTTGGTCTCGGCGCCGCTACGTGGCATGGAATCCCCTTCTATTCGGGCACCGTTGACCTGCATGCTGGCGAGACGACGACGATCACGTATACGCTGACCACGTCGGCCGAGGCGGGGGACAAGCCGCTTACGCTGCGTCAGACTCCTACATGCCAGGCGGCTCGCGACAGCGCGTCGGCGTAGGGTTTTTCTGGTAGCGCAGATAATCGAGTACCATTTTGGGGCGGACAGGCAATCTGTTCGCCCCTATTTTGTAAGGAGAGCGCATGAAGTACTTTGGCACCGACGGCTTTCGCGGCGAGGCCAACGTTGGGCTGACGGTAGAGCACGCTTATAAGATTGGCCGTTTTGTGGGCTGGTATTATGGCGCCAACCGCAGTGCTAAGGCGCGCGTTATCGTGGGCAAGGACACACGTCGCTCGAGTTATATGTTCGAGGCGGCGCTGGTGAGCGGTCTGGTCGCGAGCGGTGCGGACGCCTATATGCTGCACGTGATCCCGACGCCGGGCGTGGCGCATCAGACCGTGGAGGGCTGCTTCGATTGCGGCATCATGATCAGCGCGAGCCACAACCCGTTTTGCGATAACGGCATTAAGCTCGTCAATAGCGACGGTTTTAAGATGGACGAGGACGTACTGGAGCTCATCGAGGACTACATCGATGGCAAGAGCGAAGTTCCGTTGGCCACGGGCAACCACATCGGTGCCACGGTGGACTACATGCAGGGCCGCAACCGCTACATTGCTTCGCTCATTGCAAGTGCGAACTTTTCGCTGCAGGGCGTCAAGATCGGTATCGACTGCGCCAACGGCTCGGCTTCCTCGGTGGCCAAGCCGGTGTTTGACGCGCTCGGTGCCGACGTGCGCGTGATCAATGCCGCGCCCGATGGCTTTAACATCAACGTCGACTGCGGCTCCACGCATATGGAGCGTCTGCAGCGCCATGTGGTGGAGCAGGGCCTGGACGTGGGTTTTGCCTACGATGGCGATGCCGACCGCTGCCTGGCCGTGGATGAGCGCGGTCGCGTGGTAGACGGCGACCAGATCCTGTACGTGTGCGGCGTGTATCTGAACAAGCACGGTCGCCTTTCGGGCGGTACCGTGGTGCCGACGATTGCCAGCAACTTTGGCCTGATCAAGTCGTTGGAGCTTGCCGGTCTGAGCGCCGTGACCAGCGGCGTGGGCGACCGTCACGTGTATGCCAAGATGCGCGAGGGCGGCTACAGCCTGGGCGGCGAGCAGACGGGCCATACGATCTTTGGCGATATCGAGCGCACGGGCGACGGCATTATGACCTCGCTGCGCGTGATGGAAGTGATTCGTGCCGAGCGCGAGACGCTCTCGCAGCTCACGGCACCGTGCAAGCTGCTGCCGCAGGCGCAGATCGCCGTGCACGTGGCGGACAAGGACGCCGCGCTCGAGAACATGGGCGTGCAGAACGCCATCGCCGAGGCCGAGGCGTCGCTGGCAGATGAGGGCCGCGTGCTCGTGCGCAAGAGCGGAACCGAGTCGGTGATTCGTGTGCTGGCTGAGGCTCCGGACCAATCGGCCGCCGACGCCGCCATGAAGCGCATCGCCGCCGCACTGGAAGCTTTATAGTTACGCGGTTTTACCAAACCGCGTAACTGCTCGACGCTGCAAACGGCCCCAAGCGGCAATCTGACGTTCAATTTCAAGGGCGCGACCAGAAGGTCAGCGCCCTTTCATTTCACGTCACCTTGCTCGCTTGGGGCCGTTTTCGCTGACTTTGCCAAGACATTGGCGTCAACATGGTTGGCGTTGGCGATGGCGTGCTGGTCAATCCTTACAGCTCGTAGAGCGTGGTGAACTTGTCCTGCAGGTAGCTGCAGTAGTAGCGGGCATCGAACGCCATGCCGCACGCGCCCTTGATGAGCTCCGGCGCGTCCTTGGCGCGGCCCCACTGCCAAATGTGCTCGCCCAGCCAGGCGCGGACGGGTGTCAGGTCGCCGCTCGCGCAGGCGCCGGTAAGGTCGACGCCGTCGCGGCACATGGCCGGCACAAACATGGCGTCGTAGGCGCTGCCCAGCGCATAGGTGGGGAAGTAGCCAAACGAGCCGCCGCTCCAGTGCGTATCCTGTAGGCAGCCGTGCGTGTCGTCGGGAACGGGAATGCCCAGGTACTCATCCATGAAGCGGTTCCAAAGCGCGGGGATGTCCTTGGCCGTGGCCTCGCCGGCAAACAGCATGCGCTCGATCTCGTAGCGCACCATAACGTGCAGCGGATAGGTGAGCTCGTCGGCCTCGGTGCGGATCAGCGAAGGCTGCGCGATGTTCACGGCGTGGTAGAGCGTGTCCTCGTCGACGTCGCCGTAGACCTCGGGTGCGTGGCGGCGCAGCACCTCGAGCAGCGGTCCCATAAAGGCGCGGCTGCGACCCACGGTGTTCTCGAAGAAGCGGCTCTGGCTCTCGTGGATGCCCATGGACGTACCGCCCTCCAGGCAGGTGCGCGCGTAGGCGGGGTTAACGCCCAGTTCGTACATGGCGTGGCCGGCCTCGTGGATGATGCTGTAGACGTTGGAGATGCAGTCGTCCTCGTAGATGTGCGTGGCGATGCGCGCGTCACCCACGGCAAAGCCCTCGCTAAACGGATGCTCGGTAAAGGCAAGCGTGGTGTCGTCCAGGTCTAGGCCGACGAGCTTCATAAGGTCAAAGCTCATGGCGCGCTGGGCGGCCTCGGGCACGCGGGCATGCAAAAAGTCGGCAGCGGGCTGCTGGCCGCGCTCGCCGATGGCGTGCACGAGCGGCACGACCGTGGCCTTAACCTCCTCGCAAAACGCGTCGAAGCTCTTGGCAGAAAGGCCGCGCTCGTACTGGTCGAGCCAAACGTCGTATGGGTCGCGCTTGGGGTCCATGAGCTCGGCCTGATGCTTAAGCTGGGCGACGATTCTATCCACATAGGGCTCAAAGCTCGCCCAGTCATTGGCCGTCTTGGCCTTGTGCCACACGGCGTCGGCCTCGCAGGTGAGCCTGGTCCAGGCCTCGGCTTCTTCGGTGGGAATGGCGCTTGCCTCGCGCTGGTCGCGGCCGAGCACGCGAATCTCGTCGAGCAGCTGCGAGTCGTCGATCTTGCCGCCTGCAACCGTCTCACGCGCGAGAGAGCGCACGAGCTCAACGGACTTTTTGCTGGTCAGGAGCTTGTGATGTTCGCCGGCTAGGGTGCCCATAGCATTGGCGCGGGCCGCGGCGCCGTTGGCGGGGGCAATCGTCGCGCCATCGAACTCGGCAATCTTGAGCAGGTACTCGCGGGTCCACAGTTTGCCTTCGAGCTTGCGGAGCTTCTTGATGCTCTTGCCCGCCTTGGCGTTCTTAGAGGCCTTGGCCACGGCGGCCTTGGCCTTCTTATCGAGATTCTTTCCCATACCTATATCCTTGATCTCGCAGACCGGACGCCACGGGTGGGCGTGCGGCCAGTTTGCACAGCTACCTGCCTTGTACCCAGTGCGAACAAAACGGAACGCGGCGATATACTCGCAGAATGTGTTATCCTATAGCCCAATGCGTTGACGGAGAGGGTTTTGCCCGCCGCGTCGCCGGCAAGAGAGGGAAGGTCATGGGCTGCAAGCCTTCCTACGGTGGCAAGGGCCAAGCGTTCACTCCCGAGCAGCAACCTCAACGGGCGCGCGGCCAGCGGCGGCGAAGCCCCAGTAGGGAAGCCGTGAGCCTCGCGATAAGGGGCGCAGAGTGGGCACGGCGGGCCAGACATCCGCCGGGTCAAACAAGGTGGTACCGCGGAATTCAACCGTCCTTGGGCAATGCACATGCCCGAGGGCGGTTTTTTGTTACCGAACCGGGCCGCGTTTTCGCAACGTCAGGCGGCGGCAGCCGCCTCGGCGAGCGGGGAGCGCGAGAGACGAAAGGGAAGACATGAGTCTGATTGATGATCTGGTCAAACTCGAGGAAGAGGCCAAGGAGCTCGTCGCAGGCGCCGACGACGCCACAAAGCTCGAGGCCGCGCGCGTTGAGCTGCTCGGCCGCAAGGGCCGCATTACCGGCCTGATGCGCATGATGGGCAAGCTCGCCCCCGAGGATCGTCCCGTGATGGGCAAGCGCGCCAACGAGATGCGCCAGCTGATTGAGGGCATGCTCGACGAGCGCACCACCGAGATGAAGGCCGCCGCCCTCAAGCACGCACTCGAGCACGACGCCGTCGACATCACGCTGCCGGGCATCCGTCCGCAGATCGGCCACCAGCACCTGATCAAGCAGATCATCGAGGAGGCCGAGGACATCTTCTGCGGCATCGGCTACACCGTCGAGTCCGGCCCCATGGTCGACACCTCCTATTACAACTTCACCGCGCTCAATGCTCCTATGGATCACCCGAGCCGCTCGGCCCGCGATACCTTCTACGTGGTCGACAACAACCCCGGCAGCGTCGCGCACCCCGAGGCTCATGCCCACGGCGAGTCCGATGTGCTGCTGCGCACCCAGACCTCGGGCGTGCAGATTCACACCATGGAGTCGCAGAAGCCGCCCATCTACATGATCTGCCCAGGCACCGTCTACCGTCCCGACACGGCCGATGCCTGCCACCTGCCGCAGTTCAACCAGATCGAGGGCCTGGTCGTCGACGAGGGCATCACCTTTGGCGACCTTAAGGGCACGCTTGACTACTTTGTTAAGTGCATGTTTGGCGAGGACCGCAAGACGCGCTACCGCCCGCACTTCTTCCCCTTCACCGAGCCCAGCTGCGAGGTGGACGTGAGCTGCCACGTGTGCGGCGGCAAGGGCTGCAACTTCTGCAAGCACAGCGGCTGGATCGAGATCCTGGGCTGCGGCATGGTCGACCCCAACGTCCTGATCAACTGCGGCATCGATCCCGAGAAGTACACCGGCTTCGCCTTTGGCATTGGCGCCGAGCGCGTCGCGGCCCTGCGCTACGACCTGCCCGACCTCAGAACCCTGATGACAGGCGATATGCGTTTCCTGAACCAATTTTAGGCTTGCCCAGGCACCCCATCTTGGCGTTCAACCGTCGCTCGCGTACCTTTAGTACGCGTCGCTCCTCTTTCACGCCAACCTGGGGCACCTGGACAACCCTAAGGCGAACGTCTTCATTTGATATTTCCTCCCTATGCGGAGATTAAGAACTAGGAGAGCTACATGCGCGTTTCTTACGACTGGCTCAAGACCATGATTGATATTCCGGAGGATCCCAAGACCCTTTCGGACGAATATATCCGTACCGGCACCGAGGTCGAGGCGATTGACACTGTGGGAGAATCCTTCGACCACGTGGTGACCGCCAAGGTGCTCACCAAGACCCCGCACCCCGATAGCGACCACATGTATGTGTGCTCGGTCGATGTGGGCGACAAGAATCTCGACGCCGACGGTAACCCCGCTCCGCTGCAGATCGTCTGCGGCGCGCAGAACTTCGAGGCCGGCGACCACATCGTCACGGCCATGATCGGCGCGGTTCTGCCCGGCGACGTCAAGATCAAGAAGAGCAAGCTTCGCGGCGTCGTGTCCATGGGCATGAACTGCTCCGCGCGCGAGCTCGGCCTGGGCGGCGACCACTCCGGCATTATGATCCTGCCCGAAGATACGCCCTGCGGCATGCCGTTTGCCGAGTACGTGGGCTCGAGCGACACCGTGCTCGACTGCGAGATCACGCCCAACCGTCCCGATTGCCTGTCCATGATCGGCATGGCCCGCGAGACCGGCGCCATCTTCGACCGCGATTTCCACGTTGAGCTGCCCGCTATCAAGGCGGAGACCGGCCGCGCGACCGACGACGAGCTTTCGGTCGAGATCGCCGACGAGGGCCTGTGCGACCGCTATGTCGCCCGCATCGTGCGCAACGTGAAGGTCGGCCCGTCGCCCGACTGGATGGTCAAGCGCCTTAACGCCCTGGGCGTGCGCCCGCACAACAACATCGTCGACATCACCAACTATGTGATGATGCTCACCGGTCAGCCGCTGCACGCCTTCGATCTGGACACCTTTGCCGAGCGCGATGGCCACCGTCGCGTGGTGGTTCGCGCCGCCCAGCAGGATGAGAAGTTCACGACGCTCGACGGCGAGGAGCGCGTGCTCGACGCCGGCATGGGCCTTATCACCGACGGCGAGCGCCCCGTGGCGTTGGCCGGCGTTATGGGCGGCATGGATTCCGAGATCGAGGACGACACTGTCGACGTGATGGTCGAGAGCGCCTGCTTCAACGCCGGTCGCACCTCGCACACCAGCCGCGATCTGTCGCTGATCTCCGACGCCTCCATTCGCTTTGAGCGCCAGGTCGATGAGACCGGCTGCGTGGATGTCGCCAACGTTACCTGCGCGCTCATCGAGGAGATTGCCGGCGGCGAGGTTGCTCCCGGTTATGTCGACGTTTTCCCCGCGCCCAAGACCATCGACAGCATTAAGCTGCGCCTGGCCCGCGTGCACGCCATTTGCGGTGCCGACATCGAGCCCGACTTTATCGAGCGTTCGCTTACCCGTCTGGGCTGCACCGTCGAGCGCGACGGCGAGGACTTTATGGTTACCCCGCCGAGCTTCCGTCCCGATCTGCCGCGCGAGATTGACCTGATCGAGGAGGTCCTGCGCCTATGGGGCATGGGCCGCGTGACGGCGACCATCCCGGCCGCCAAGAACCACATCGGCGGCCTGACCCGCGAGCAGAAGCTTACTCGCAAGGTCGGCGAGATCCTGCGCGCCTGCGGCCTCAACGAGACTACGACTTTTGGCTTTGCCGCCCCGGGCGACCTGGAGAAGATCGGCATGTCCACCGAGGGCCGCGGTTGCCCCGTGGTGCTTATGAACCCGCTGGTGGCTGAGCAGACCGAGATGCGTCGTTCGCTGCTGCCGGGCCTGCTGCAGTCCGTTGCCTATAACGAGGCCCACGGCACGCCTAACGTGCACCTGTACGAGGTCGGCAGCCTGTTCCATGGCCGCGAGAACGCCAGCCTGCCCAAGGAGACCAAGTCCGTCGCGGGTGTGCTCTCGGGCCAGTGGAGCGAGCAGTCTTGGAGCATGAAGTACCGTAAGCTGCGTTTCTTCTTTGGCAAGGGCATCGTCGAGGAGTTGCTCGCCCAGCTGCGCATCGAGAAGGTTCGCTTCCGTCCCGTCGAGGGCGAGGGCTACGCTTTCTTGCAGCCGGGTCGTGCGGCCGAGGTTCTGTCCGGCGGTACCGTGCTGGGCTGGGTCGGCGAGATTCACCCCGAGGCGCGCGAGGCGATGGGCATCGATGAGGTCGTCGTTGCCTTTGAGCTCGATCTGGACAAGCTGATCAAGGGCGCCCGCAATCAGGAGAACTACCGTGAGTTCTCGCAGTATCCGGCCGTTGAGCACGACCTTGCCATTGTGGTCGACAACGCTGTGACCTGCGAGGATCTTGAGCGTCGCATCACCAGCGCTGGTGGCAAGCTGCTCGAGGGCGTGCGCCTGTTCGACGTCTACCGCGACCCCATCCGCATCGGAGCGGGCAAGAAGTCCATGGCCTTTGCGCTTACGTATCGCTCCGACGACCACACGCTCACCAGCGAAGAGGTCGAAAAGGCGCACCAGAAGATCGTCACCAAGGTGTGCAAGGGCGTAAACGGCGAGGTCCGCGGCTAGGATTTGCGCTGGGAGCACAGGACCCCTCGGCAGTTGCTGTGGGGCCCTGCGCGACCGCGGTCTTCGGAAAAGGCACCGTTGAACCTGCAAATATGACACGTGCATTACATAACGGCGTGCTGCTTTGTCGGCAGCGCGCCGTTTTGCTATGATAGCCCGCGGCGTGTTACGAATCTGACAATACGTAACACTGGCAAGGTAATTCAGACGGCGTTGCAATTCCGTGCGCCGACAACCGGGAGGCGTACATGCACATTCCAGATAACTATCTGTCCCCGCAAACCGATGCCGTCATGGCGGTGGCGATGGTGCCTGTTTGGGTCCACTGCATCAAGAAGGTGCGCGCCACGCTCGATCGCGAGCACATGGCGTTCCTGGGCATTTGTGCCGCATTCTCCTTTTTGCTCATGATGTTCAACGTGCCGCTGCCCGGCGGCACCACTGGTCACGCTGTTGGCGGCGCGCTCATCGCGCTGCTGCTGGGCCCCGAGGCTGCTGCCATTGCAGTTTCGGTTGCACTTGCGCTGCAGGCGCTGCTGTTTGGCGACGGCGGCGTTCTGTCCTTTGGCGCCAACTGCTTTAACATGGCCTTTGTGCTGCCGTTTGTCGCTGCTATCGTGTTCCGTGCGCTCAACAGCCGTCTGCACGACAAGAGCTGGGGCACCTCGGTTTCTGCCATCGTGAGCGGTTGGGTTGGCCTGTGCCTGGCGGCCCTGTGCGCGGCGATCGAGTTTGGCATTCAGCCGATGCTCTTCACCAACGCCTCGGGCGCGCCGCTGTACTGCCCCTTCCCGCTGTCCGTGGCTATTCCGGCTATGTTGATCCCGCATATGTTGGTAGCCGGCGTGGTCGAGGGCGTGGCGACTGCCGCGATCTACGGCTTTATCAAGAAGACGGCGCCGAGCGTTATCGTCGGCCCCGAAGCCGCCGATGGACAGCTTGCTGCCGAGGGCGCTGCTGCAAAGAAGACCTCGCTGGTCCCCACGCTCATCTTGGTTGCCGTGCTTGTCGTGGCCACGCCGCTGGGCCTGCTGGCCACGGGTGACGCCTGGGGTGAGTGGGACGCCGAGGGCGCCGCGACCGCCGTTCAGGAGGCTGGCGACGACAGCCTGCAGGCTTCGGTCGGTCTCGACACCCCGACCTTTGCCGACGCTCTGCCTACGGGTGATTACCTGCAGGCCTATTCCGAGGAGCAGGGTCTCGGCTTTGCCGGTCAGGCTGCCATGTATATCCTGTCCGGCGTGATTGGCGTGGCGGTGCTCACCATCGCATTCCGTCTGATCTCGCTGACGGTCAAGGAAAGCGGAGCCCATGGCGATGGTCGAGCTGCCTAGCTGGCTTGCGGCCGAGGAGCGATACGAGCCCACGGGCGCTCGTCATCGCGTGATGCAAAAGAACGTCCTGCACCTGGCGAGCCTGCTTGAGCGGGTTCGCCTGGGTGGAGGCGCGCACGAGGGCGGGTCGATGGTCGACCGCGCCCTTTCTTGCGTTTCGGCTCCGGTGCGCCTGGTGGGGATATTCGTTTGCGTCCTGTGCGTGTGCCTGACACAAAGCCCGCTGTACCTCATGTTGATGGCGGCCATTGCGCTGGTGCTCGTTGCCGTGCGTCCCGTACGCGGGCTGCGCGCGACCTTTGTGCCGGCGCTTGGCGCCGCGGGGCTCGCAGTGGTTTTGGCGCTGCCTGCCCTGCTGCTAGGTGCTTCCGCTACGGGCGCCATGCTCAAGATTGCGCTCAAGACCTTCATTAATGTGTCGCTGGTGCTGGGCGTTTCGTGGACCCTCACGTGGAGCCGCATGTCGGCGGCGCTCAAGATGCTGCATCTACCCGACGAAGTTATCTTTACGTTTGATATGGCGCTCAAGCACATCGAGGTGCTGGGTCGTACGGCGCACGATCTGTGCGAATCGGTCATGCTGCGCAGCGTTGGCCGTGCGCCCGAGGGATTTTCGCGTACCGATTCGATCGCGGGTATCATGGGCATGACCTTTATCAAGGCGATGAAATGCAGCCGCGCGATGGACGAGGCTATGCTTTGCCGCGGCTTTGCCGGTGCGTATCCGGCTCCCGCGCGCGCCAGGTTTGGCTGGCGCGATGCGGCCTATGCGGCCGGCGTGGCGCTGCTGACAGTGTTGTGCGCCGTGCTGTAGGCGCTGCTGGTTCCGACTGGGGATGTAAATGGGGAAGGGCGACGTTTTGACGATCGATATGAATAGTGCGGCGGGCACGAACGGTGTGGGCGGCGCCGAGGTCGTTCCGCTCATCGAGCTGCGCGACGTGGTGTTCTCCTATGCGGGGCATACGGTTGTCGATGGCGTGTCGCTGCAGGTCGATCGTGGTGAACTCGTTGCCCTGCTCGGTCCCAACGGCTGCGGCAAGACGACGATTATGCGTCTTATTAACGGCCTTGAACTCGCGGACGCAGGGGCATACCTGTTTGACGGGCACGTGGTCGATGCGGCGTATCTGAAGGATTCTGCTGCTGCTCAGAAGTTCCACCAGCGTGTGGGCTTCGTATTCCAAAACGCCGATGCCCAGCTGTTCTGCGCCACGGTGGGCGAGGAAGTTGCTTTTGGTCCCGCGCAGATGGGGCTGCCGGCAGACGAGCTCGAGCGCCGCGTGCGCGATGCCATGGGGCTGTTCCAGGTTGCCGACCTTGCCGACGCCTCTCCCTATCAGCTCTCGGGCGGGCAAAAGAAGCGTGTGGCGCTGGCGGCAGTTGTATCGATGAACCCCGATATCCTAGTGCTCGATGAGCCCACCAATGGGCTCGACGAGGATTCATGCGACATCGTGGTCAACTTCTTGCTGGCCTACGTCGCGGCGGGTAAGACGGTCTTGATGAGCACGCATCACCAGGATTTGGTGCGACGCCTGGGTGCCCGTGTAATCTATATCGATCGATATCACCATGTGGTCGAGACGCCTTCGCCGTCGTATGGAACCGAAAGCGGTACTACGGACTAGTTGCTGCGTAGAGCGTGCGTAGCCGCCCGCGCGGCTTTGCCGTGATGGTATAGTTATCCAGGTTTTTTATGGGGGTGGCTATGCCAAGTTGGAACATTCATATCGCTCAGACGGAGCGTTTGCTGGAGCGCACCGGTGCACTTGCCAATAGCGTGCGCGACCGCAATGCCTTTTTGTTTGGCTGCGTGGTTCCGGATATTTTCGTGGGCTATATGGTCCCTGGCATCGCCGATCCCATCCCGTACCGCATTACGCACTTTGCCAAGCCCGAGCCTATCCCTAAGCCGCGTGAGCACGAGTTCTGGGATACCTATGTGGCACCGTTGTTTAAAAGTTCGCCCACCGGTGCGCCAGCCGCGGCGACCTCGATTATCGAGGAGCGCGAGCGACTGAATCGCGTGCACTATCCCCAGCGCTACAGGGATGCTGAGCCGGTTGTCGGTCCCGGCGCTCGTGAGTTCTCGCTTGCGTCCGAAGATGTGGCGCAGTCGTTGCTCGATTTGACACTGGGTGTCTGGTCGCATCTGGTGGCCGATACCGTATGGAATACGCGCGTGAATCAGTACCTGGAGGCGCACGGCGGCAAGCCGTGCGAGGAGTTCCGCATTAAAAAGCAAGGCGACTTTGACTGGTTCGGCAAGACGCTCGGCATTGTTTCGATTCCGCGCGCGACCGATCGCCTGTATACTGCGGCGACGCGTTTTGGGCAGTATCCCATCCATAAGGAGTATGTGCTCAAGACCATCGGCGTTATGCACGAGATCGTGCGCGAAAACCCCGGCGAGCCCGACCATCCGCCATACCGCCTGCTGACCGAGAAATTCTTCGACGCAACGTTTACCGAGGTCATCGAGCTGACCGAGGCGGGCTTTGCCGCCCGTGTCGAATCGCCCGATGTGCCTGCGCTGCCCCTGATTGCTAGCTGCTAGCTGGCCGGCCCGGCAGTGAATAGCTCAACCCAATCGACAAGTAGCTCTTGCCGTAAGGTATCTTCGGCAATGCGTTCCTGACTGGTCTTTGGGATGTAGGGGAGCCCCGCCTTTTTATGGATGAGCTCAGCTATGTGGTCGAAGCTCTTTTTCTCCTTGATCTGGTCATAGGTAATTTGGATGACGTCGTAGCCTGAGTATTTGCTCGCTTGAGCACTGTTGAATATCGCGAAACAGCACCGCCGATAT
>CABUAT010000025.1 GCA_902489665.1 uncultured Collinsella sp.
ATGCGGACGGCTGCGGGGTCTTTGTTGCGTTCGTACAAGCAACCCAACATATATATCTGAATTTGGATGGGAGGGGCTTGTTGCTGTTGGGGGGCATTGAAGCGCGAGTGGCACTTTGGGATGCGTGGCGGCCTGGGTTGGGGCGATGCTTTAGGTTGAGCCTCTTACTTAGTTGAAGAGGGGTTTTATGGCTGATAGGTAGTCTTTGGCTACTTCGGCCTTATCTGCTTGGAAGTTGTGCCAGGCCCACCATTGGACCATTCCTACGAAGCTTGAGGCTATGTGGTGTAGTAGGAAGCTGCGGTCCATGGTGCCGGCGGGGCCGTTTGGGTCGGTAGGGACGGTTTCGGCTGCGCGCGACATGATGGTCTTGCGGAGACAGTCGGCGAAGACGCGGGAGCCGGCGCCGGCTACGAGGGCTCGAACGCCCTGGCGGCGCTCCCAGAGGTTGTTGAGGATATGCTCGACCTGCACGAGTGGGTCGTCGAGGGGTGTGCCATCGTCGTCGAGGGCGTGGGTGCAGATGTCGCTCACGAGCTCGGACAGTAGGTCGTCTTTGCTCTTAAAGAGGCCGTAGAATGTCGCGCGGCCTACGTGAGCGCGCGCGATGATGTCGCCGACGGTAATCTTACCGTAGTCCACTTCGCGTAGCAGCTCGGAGAACGCCGCAACGATGGCAGCGCGGCTTTTTTCTTTGCGGGCATCCATGGCTATGCATCCACGTGAACGAGCAGACAACGGAGCGTGCCGGAGCAACCCTCGTAGGGGCGCTTACCGGCGCCGTAGCCGACGGCCTCGATGCGGTAGCGGGCCGGTAGGTGCTCGGACGTGCGTAGTGCGGCGACGATGGCGGCGCCCGTGGGCGTCACGAGCTCGCCGGCGACCGGTGCGGGCGTGAGGGCAATATTGCCTGCTTGGCATAGGTTGACGACGGCGGGCACCGGGATGGGCATAAGGCCGTGGGCACAGTGGATGGTGCCGTGACCCTCGGAGAGCGACTCGACGACAATGTCCTCGATACCCAGGTCATCGAGGCAGATGGCGACCGAGCAGATGTCGACGATGGAGTCGATGGCGCCTACCTCGTGGAACATGACGGTCTCGGGCGTTTTGCCGTGGGCCTTGGCCTCGGCGGCGGCGAGCGCGGTAAAGATGGCGAGCGCGCGGCGCTTGGCGCCATCGCTTAACTGCGAGCCATCAATGATCGTCGTGACATCGGCCAAAGAGCGGTGGTGATGGCGGTGGGCGTGATGGTGACCCTCGTGACCATGGCCGTGGGCCTCATGGTCATGCTCGTGGCAGTGCTCGTGTTCGTGCTCGCCATGGTCATGATGGTGGTGCCCATGCTCGTGCGTGTGCTCGACGGCTGCTTCGTTGCCGTAGAGCCAGGCCATATCGTGATCGTGGTTCTCGAGCTCCTCTGCCAGCTGAACGTCAAAGTCGCAGGCGTCGATGCCATGCTTGTTTGCGCGCGTAACGGCAATCTCAAAGCCGCCGACCGGAAGCGTGGCGAGCTGCTCGCGCAGTTGTTCCTCGCTGGCGCCCAGGTCGAGCAGGGCCGCGACGGTCATGTCGCCGCTGATGCCCGAGGTGCCGTCGATGATAAGCGTGTGCTGATGGTTGGACATGAAATGCTCCTTAGCGGGCGCAGGACGCGCCGGCGCTCAGATGATTGATAAGACTTGCTTGGTAGGCGGCACCAAAGCCGTTGTCGATATTGACGACCGAAACGCCGCTGGCGCAGGAGTTGAGCATGGCGAGCAGCGCGGCTACGCCACCAAAGTTCGCGCCGTAGCCCACGCTGGTGGGAACGGCGATGACCGGACAGCTCACCAGACCGCCGACGACGCTCGCCAGAGCGCCCTCCATGCCGGCGATGGCGATGACCACCTGTGCCTGGGCAAGTTCCTCGGCATGTGCGAGCAGGCGGTGCAGGCCGGCGACACCTACGTCGTAGAGGCGGTCGACCTCGTTGCCGTAGAACTCGGCCGTCAGTGCCGCCTCTTCGGCGACGGGCAGGTCGCTCGTGCCGGCGCAGGCGACGACGATGCGTCCGTTGCCGGTGGGGGAGGGCTTGCCACCCACCAAGGCGAGCTGGGCGTCCGGGATATATCCCAGGTCGATGTCGTTGCCGAGAAGCTCAGCGGTGCGCGCGGCTTTTTCGGCATCCAAGCGTGTGACCAGGATGCGCTCCTGGCCGGCATCAAGTAATGCTTTGATAATGGCGGCAATTTGCTCGGCGGTTTTACCGGCACCGTAGACAACCTCGCCGGCTCCCTGGCGCACTCCGCGCGAAAGATCGAGCTGCGCAAAGCCTAAATCGGCGGTCGGAGCCGTCTGGATGCGCGTGAGGGCGACTGCCGGGGCGACTGCTCCGCCGGCAACATCGCTCAGCAATTGCTCAAGATCTTGCTTATCCATATATGTTCCCTTCGACGGCGCAAAGTCTAGCACTCAAAGGGTATGTTTCCGAACACTAAGACAAAATTGTTCGGAAACTATAGGACAGACTGATTCAATTGTTAGACGGATCGACTAGTCACGCAGGATGATGTCCATGGCGAGCATCAGGTTGCGTTCGTCGATGGTAAACGGGGCTGCCTCGCGCGTCTTGGGCTTGGCGCAAAACGCGATGCCCGTGCCCGCGGCCTGAATCATGGGGATGTCGTTGGCGCCGTCGCCGATTGCCACGGTGTGTGCCATATCGACGCCACACTCAACCGCCCAATCCAGCAGCTGGATGAGCTTGGACTCCTTGGTTACAATGTCTGCCGCCAACTTACCGGTGAGCTTGCCGTCCACGACCTCCAGGCGGTTAGCCAGGCAAAAGTCGATGCCCGCGGCGGCCACGATCCTATCGGCGACCTCGTGAAAGCCGCCGCTCACCACGCCGACCTTCCAGCCCTTGCTGTGTGCCGAGCGCACAAGCTCCAGCGCGCCGGGGGTAAACGTCACGCGCTCAAAGGTGCGCTCGAACACGCTGTCGTCCAAGCCGGCGAGCAGCCCCACGCGCTCCACGAGCGCTTGCTTAAAGTCCAGCTCGCCGCGCATGGCGCGTTCGGTGATCTGTGCCACCTGCTCGCCCACGCCGGCCTCTTCGCCCAACAGGTCGATGACCTCCTGGTTGATGAGCGTGGAGTCGATATCCATAACGATGAGGCGTGCGGTCATGGCGGGCCTTTCCGAGCGCAGTTGTATTGGGGCACATTGTCGCACGCGGCGCGCCTTGGCGACGGCCACGGTGCGTCAATTGTTTCGTCTCCGTCAAGTCTTTGGGCAGGAGCTACTTTTCCGCGGCACATCGACACAGGTGCGATAAGATAGAACGCCATGTCTGGCTGCGCGGTTTACGCAGGCTGGGCAAATCTGTACGACGCCGCCCGGAACGACACGGGGCGGCACAGATCCATAAAGGAGGATCACTGGTATGAGCCAGACCCGTCCCATCGACGAGCATTCCATGCACACCCGTACCTGCGGCGAGCTTCGCCGCGAGAACGTGGGCGAAGAGGTCACCCTCACCGGTTGGGTGAGCCGTCGCCGCGATCACGGCGGCCTTATTTTCTGCGACCTTCGCGATCGCGAGGGCATCACGCAGCTCACCTTCGACCCCGAGCACTCCGACGGCGATGCCTTTAAGATCGCCGAGACCATGCGTCCCGAGTGGCCCATCAAGATCCACGGCGTCGTGCGTTCCCGTGGCGAGGAGACCACCAACGCCAAGCTCGCGACCGGCGAGATCGAGGTCCTGACCGACCACGCCGAGGTGCTCAACACGTCCGTCACCCCGCCGTTCCAGATTGAGGACGGCATCGAGACCAGCGAGGACACCCGCCTGCGCTATCGCTATCTGGACCTCCGTCGTCCCGAGATGATGGCCAACCTCAAGCTGCGCTCCGACTTTACCTTTGCCATTCGCGAGGCGCTGCATAACCGTGAGTTCATGGAGGTCGAGACGCCCTCCCTGTTCAAGTCCACGCCCGAGGGCGCCCGCGACTTTATCGTTCCCAGCCGTATTCAGCCGGGCAACTTCTACGCCCTGCCGCAGTCCCCGCAGCTTCTGAAGCAGCTGCTTATGGTCGGCGGCGTCGAGCGCTACTACCAGGTTGCCAAGTGCTTCCGCGACGAGGACCTGCGTGCCGACCGTCAGCCCGAGTTCACCCAGGTCGATATCGAGATGTCCTTCGTGGACCAGAACGATGTCATGAGCGCGCTCGAGGAGGTCCTGGCCGACGCCTTCGGCCGCATGGGCGTCGAGATGCCCACGCCGCTGCGTCGCATGGACTACTGGGAGGCCATGGACACCTATGGCTCCGACAAGCCCGATACCCGCTATGGCATGCACCTGGTCGACCTGACCGACATCTTTGCCAACTCCAAGTTCAAGGTCTTTGCGACTGCCGCAAACGAGGAGGGCTCTGTCGTCAAGGCCATCAACGCCAAGGGCGCCGGTGCCTGGGCACGTGCCAAGATCGATAAGCTTGCCGGCGTGGCCTCCACGTTTGGCGCCAAGGGCCTGGCCTGGATCGCCTTCCGCGAGGACGGCTCCATCAACAGCCCCATCGTCAAGTTCTTCTCGGACGAGGAGATGGCAGCCCTGCGCGAGCGCATGGACGTCGAGCCCGGCGACCTTGTGATGTTCGCCGCCGGCCCGCGCCTGCTCTCTGACGAGATCCTGGGCGGCATGCGTTCCCACATGGCCAATGCGCTCGAGATCAAGCGCGAGGGCCACGACTTCCTGTGGGTCGTCAACTTCCCGCTGTTCCACTGGGATGAGGACCGCAAGGCTTACGCTGCCGAGCACCAGCCGTTCACCCTGCCGACCGAGACCGACATCGCCAAGATCGAGGCCGACCCGTTGGCAGCCGGTTCTTGCACCTACGACTTTGTCATGGACGGCTTTGAGGCCGGCGGCGGCGGTATGCGTATCCACAACGCCGAGATGCAGATGTCCATGCTCAAGCTCCTGGGCTTTACCGAGGAGCGTGCCGAGTCTCAGTTTGGCTTCCTCATGGAGGCCCTCAAGTTTGGTGCACCCCCGATGGGCGGTTTCGCTCTGGGTCTGGACCGCGTGTGCATGCTGCTCACCGGCTCCGATTCCATCCGCGACGTCATGGCGTTCCCCAAGACGGCCAGTGGCTCCGACCTCATGTCGGGCGCCCCGAGTGCCGTTTCCGGCGCCCAGCTCAAGGACGTCAGCCTGCGCCTGATGTAGGCGAGCGGCTACATATTGCCCGTAACGAGGGAAGGACGTGTGTCTTCCCTCGTTTTTTATGGGACGGGGGTGCGCCGGTAACGTACAATAACTACCACGTGGCTGGGTTTGCTGGCCGAATGTGCGATGCCGCGGGAGGGGACATGGTCGAGTTTACAAAGACGATTAAAGATCCGTTGGGATTACATGCCCGCCCGGTTGCGCTGCTCTATGACATCATTGCCAAGCATCGTAGCGACGTGTCAGTCAGCATCGGCGATCGCCACACGGACGGCCGCGATGTCATGGGACTCATGGCTCTCTACGGCGAGTGCGGCGAGGACATCATCTTCCGCGTTTCGGGCGTAGATGAGGCCTCCTGTGTCACATCGATCAGAAATCTCTCGCTTTAAGCATGACAGGGCGTGGTAAAGGATGGTCCTTTGCCGCGCCCTTTTGTTTCGTATAGGAAACTTTTTCGAAATCTGAATGGGGACCCTTTCCAAAAAGTTAACCACGTGCTAGTTTACTATAGCGAACATAGACGTGGTTAACTTTTAACGCGTCGATGCTGAGGACGAACTGACGTTAGGAGCCACTCATGTCTTGCGGACCGCAGATGCCGGCAATGCCGCTTTCGATGGTAAAAGCGGGCGAAACCGTGCGCGTGTCTCGTGTAAAGGGCGATGAGGATATGAAGCACCACCTCAAGGATCTCGGCTTTGTCGAGGGCAACGAAATCCACGTGGTGAGCTCGAGTGGCGCCAATATCATCGTCACGGTGCTGGGCGCACGCTTTGGTATCGATTCCAAGGTTGCCATGCACATCATGACCGTCGGTTAGTCGACGGTATTTCTGTACGCACTGAAAGGGGGACAAGTAAATGAAGACGTTGGGTGACGTTAAGGTGGGCGAGAGCTCCACCATCGTCAAGCTTCACGGTGAGGGTGCGCTTCGCCGCCACCTTATGGACCTGGGGCTCATCAAGGGCACTTCGTTCAAGGTCGTGAAGGTTGCACCGCTCGGTGATCCGGTCGAGATCAACGTGCGCGGCTACGAGCTTTCCATCCGCAAGGAGGAGGCCGCCGTCGTCGAGGTTCAGTAAGGACTCGCGGCGCATATTTCTGCAGATGAAGTTAGGTTTTTCTAACTTAATGCAGCATCTTTGAAGCACAATATCCAGCTTGCGCGGAGAAAGCAGCGCAGGCACACAAGGAAGAAGGATTGAATGGCGGATTCTCAGATCCATGTCGCGCTGGCGGGTAACCCCAACTGCGGCAAGACCACGCTTTTCAACCTGATCACCGGCGCCAACGGCTACGTTGGCAACTGGCCCGGCGTCACGGTTGAGAAAAAGGAAGCCAAGCTCCTAAGCGACAAGAACGTTACCATCACGGACCTCCCTGGCATCTACTCGCTTTCCCCCTACAGCCCCGAGGAGCAATGCTCGCGCGATTACCTCATGAGCGGCGAGCCCGATGTTGTCGTCCAAGTTGTCGATGCCACCAACCTCGAGCGTAACCTGTACCTGGCGCTTCAGGTTATCGAGACCGGCCTGCCCGTGGTTGTTGCCCTCAACATGGCCGACTTGGTCGAGAAGAACGGCGACAAGATCGACACGGACAAGCTCTCCAAGAAGCTCGGCTGCCCGGTCATGATGATCTCAGCTCTTAAGAACAAGGGTATCAAGGAGCTGTTCGAGCAGGTTAAGAAGTCCGCCGCTTCCAAGGGCCAGGTGCCGGAGCACAAGTTCGACTCTTCCATTGAGGACGTTCTGACGCACATCGAGAATAACCTGCCTGCGAGCGTTCCCGCCAACAAGCGTCGCTACTACGCCGTCAAGCTGTTTGAGCGCGATGCAGACGCCTGCAAGCTCATCAACCTCACCAAGGAGAAGGCCGCTCGCGTGGAGGAGCTGGTCGCCCAGTGCGAGCAGGACTGCGACGACGATGCCGAGTCCATCATCACCGGTGAGCGCTATGGCGTCATCGCGCACATCATCGATGAGTGCCTCACTAAGGCTCCGGCCAAGATGAGCACCTCCGAGAAGATCGACCGCGTGGTTACCAACCGTATCCTGGGTCTGCCGATCTTTGTGGTCATCATGTTCTGCGTGTACTACATCGCCGTTTCTACCTTGGGCGGCACGGTGACCGACTTCACCAACGACCAGCTCTTCGGCACCGACGGCTGGTACGTGCTCGGTCAGGGCCGCGACGCTTACGACGCGGCTGTCGAGGCCGCGGGTGACGACGCCGACTCGGTCGACCCGGCACAGTACGGCCCCTATGTCCCGGGTATCACCACCATGGTGCACGATGCCCTCGTGGCGGGTGGCACCGAGGACGGTGGCCTGGTCGATTCGCTGGTCTGCGACGGTATCGTTGGCGGCCTGGGCGCCATCTTCGGCTTTGTGCCGCAGATGTTCCTGCTGTTCGTGATGCTGTCCTTCCTGGAGGACTGCGGCTACATGGCCCGCGTCGCCTTTATCATGGACCGCGTGTTCCGCCGCTTTGGCCTGTCCGGTAAGTCGTTCATCCCCATGCTCGTGTCCTCGGGCTGCGGCGTTCCCGGCGTCATGGCCACCAAGACCATCGAGAACGAGAAGGACCGCCGCATGACGGTCATGACCACCACGTTCATCCCCTGCGGCGCCAAGCTGCCGATCATCGCCCTGCTCATGGGCTCCATCATTGGCGATTCTTCCACCACGGCCGCATGGATCAGCCCGCTCTTCTACTTCCTGGGCGTCTTTGCCGTCATCGCCTCGGGCCTCATGCTCAAGAAGACCAAGCTCTTCGCCGGCCGTCCGACCCCGTTTGTCATGGAGCTTCCTGCCTACCACTTCCCGGCGATCCGTTCCTGGGCGCTGCACGTGTGGGAGCGCTGCTGGGCCTTTATCAAGAAGGCCGGCACGGTCATCTTCGCGTCCACCGTCGTCGTTTGGTTCCTCTCCAACTTTGGTAGCTATAACGGTTCCTTTGGCTTCCTGCCTGCGATGGACGGCATCCCCGAGGAGTTTATGGACTACTCCGTGCTTGCCATGCTGGGCAACCTGGTCGCTTGGATCTTCGCCCCGCTCGGCTTTAGCACCTGGCAGGCCACCGCACTGACTGTCTCTGGCCTCGTCGCCAAGGAGAACGTCGTCGCCACCGCCGGCTCGCTGCTGTCCGTCGCCGATGCGGGCGAGACCGACCCGAGCCTGTGGACCGCGTTTGCCGGCATGTTCCCCACCATGGGCGCTTGCGTTGCCTTTGGCGCTTTCAACCTGCTGTGCGCTCCGTGCTTTGCCGCCATTGGCACCATCCGCAACCAGATGGACTCTGGCAAGTGGACCGCGATTGCCATCGGCTACGAGTGCGCCTTCGCTTGGGTGATCGGCCTGTTCATCAACCAGTTCTACAACTTGCTTGTTCTTGGACAGTTTGGTATCTGGACGGTTGTGGCAATCGTGCTGCTGGTTGCGATGCTCTTCCAGATCTTCCGTCCCATGCCCAAGCATGCATGGACCGACGAGGATGAGGCCAACACTGCTTCCGTCGCAGTTTCCGCTTAAGTCCGAATAAGGATTAACCCCTTTCCACGAGCCCGGGTGTCTCAGCGACACTCGGGCTTTTTGGTGGGGGAGATGTGGCGTTTCCGCAGATAAAACCGACCAAAATAAACCTGTCCCTTTTTGGTAGGTGGAGAATGGGGTAAAGTAAGTGATGGTTAACTAAAGGAGGCTTGCTATGGCACCTATCGATATTGTTGTACTGGCTGTTATCGGCGTTGCGTTTGTCGCCGTGTGCGTGCGCATCTACCGCAAGGGCACCTGCGCCGACTGCGCTCAGGGTGGCGTTTGCACGGGGCATTGCTCCAACAAAAAGACGTGCGCTGCACTTAAGGGCGTAGACAAAATCGCCGAAGACTTGGGCCGCGGTATCAAATAAGGTCTGGACATCCAAGCGCCCCGCGGGCATCCGTTCGCGGGGCGCTTTGCGCATTTGAGAGAGAGCACGGCGAGTCGAAGAGTATTTTTGGGGTATCGTTAACTGGACTATTAATTGGCAACTTATCTATAACGGAGTAATCCCATGAGCGCTCGCGTAACCATGAAGGACATAGCCGCCGAGCTTGGCGTTTCCATCAATACCGTGCACAAGGCCCTGACGGGAAAGGCCGGCGTGAGCGAATCCGTGCGCGCCAAGGTGAACACTAAGGCCGAGGCCATGGGCTATCACCGCAACACAAGTGCCTCAAGCCTGCGCCGTAAGGATATCAATCTGGTGTTTTGCCTGCCCCGCGCATCGCGCGAGGGAGCGTACTTTTTCCGTTACCTGTGGGAAGGCTGCAATCGCTTTGAACAGGAGGTCATCGACCGGGGCATTACGGTTGAACGCGTTGAATTTGGCGTGGGCGGCTACGCTGATGCACTCGAGCAAATCGACGAGCGTCTGCAGGTGGGCGAGAAGATCGATGGCTTGCTCGCCTATGCGCCGGGCGACGATCGTGCGACTGAGCTTTTGGGGCAGATCGCCGAGGCGGGCGTGACGATTGAGCTTGTCGACGGCGACCGTCCGCATTTGAATCGTTTGGGTGCGAGCTTGGCCGATTATTCGACGGCAGGCAGCCTTATGGCCGAGCAGGCGGCAAACCTGGTCCATGCTTCTGGGGCCGACGCCCGCGTGCTCCTTTTGACAGGCGACCCATATACCGATTCGCACTATCTAACCGCCCGCGCCTTCCACAATTACCTGCGCGAACGTGATATTCCATGGCAGGTTGAGGACCTTGCCGGCGCCCATGCGCAAGTCAAACAGCTCGAGCGCGAGCTTGAGCAGCGCTTGAGTGCGCCGGATGCTCCCGAGCTCATCTGTAGCGTTTTTGCCGTTGGTTCCGAGGTGGTCGCCGACGCGCTTGTTTCAAGCGGCAAGGCCGGCAAGGTCATGGTAATCGGCAACGACCTGTTCCCCGAGAGCGCCTTGGCCTTGCGCCGTGGCATCTTTACCAATATTGTCTATAAGGACCCGGTGAGCCTGGCCTACCGTGGCGCCAAGACCTTGGGCGAGTATCTGCTGTGGGGTAAAACTCCGGCGGAGCCCGTGCAGAAGGGTGCTGTGGAGATGGTGTTTGCCAGCAACGTCGACCGCTACTGCGAGCTTGCGGGAATTTAGCCGTTTGGTCAGGTACCCCCTCTTGCGACGTGCATTTTTTGGAGTATTCAGCAATGGCGTGTTCCGAAAGAGGCTCAGAACGACTGTTTTAAGTGCCTCCGATGGCGTAAATCGACATCGGAGGCACTTTTTTATGCCGATCGGGCGCGATATGCGCATCAAATAGGGCGTCGAGGACGGTGCGCAGTACGCCCCGATGCTGAATATTCCCATAAATGTACGCCGAGACATGACCCACCTGAGTAAAAACGCCCAAGTTCGGTGTTCGGGGACGTTAGTCCATCCGTAATGCATGCGTGTCACGGCTCCAACAACCGTTGAACGGACAAAATCGACCGTTCATCCCGTGGTGGTTAGGTGAACGTTCACCTTATGAGTCGTAATGGACTAGTATAGTGAACGTTCACCTAGAGGATAACGAGCGCATCGTGCGCCCGCTCCGCCAACAAAGGGGTTGTTTGATGAAAAACTTCATGGACGATCAGGATTTCCTGCTGAGCACCAAGACCGGTGAGGAGCTGTTCCACAACTTTGCCGAGGGCATGCCCATCGTTGACTACCACTGCCACATTTCTCCCAAGGAGATCTGGGACGACAAGCGTTTTGAGAACATCACCGAGGTTTGGCTGGGCGGCGACCACTACAAGTGGCGTCTGATGCGTGCCAACGGCGTTGACGAGCGCTTCATTACCGGCGATGCTCCTGCTCGCGAGAAGTTCCAGAAGTGGGCCGAGACCCTGGGCCGCTGCGTGGGCAACCCCGTCTTTGAGTGGAGCCACCTGGAGCTTAAGCGTTACTTTGGCTACGAGGGCGTCCTGAACGGCAAAACCGCTCAGGAGGTCTGGGACCTTGCCAACGCCAAGCTCGCTGAGGCCAGCTTTACCTGCCGCAACCTGATCAAGCAGTCCAACGTCCGCATGATCTGCACTACCGACGACCCCGCCGACAGCTTTGAGTGGCACAAGAAGATTGCCGCCGACGACAGCTTTGACGTCCAGGTCGTTCCCGCCATGCGCCCCGATGCCGCCCTGCGCATCGAGCGTGGCCAGGAGTTCGCCGACTACTGCAAGCATCTCTCCGAGGTTGCCGGCGTTGAGATCAGCGACTTCGAGGGCATGAAGGCCGCCATCTCCAAGCGCTACGACGTTGCCCACGAGCTGGGCTGCCGCGCTTCCGACCACGCGCTCGACTACGTTATGTACGTTCCGGCTACCGCCGACGAGATCGAGACTATCTTTGCCAAGGGCCTTGCCGCCGAGCCGCTTGCCGAGGATGAGGTCCTCAAGTACAAGACGGCCTTTATGCAGTTCGTCGCCGGCGAGTATGTCCGTCTGGGTTGGGCCATGCAGCTGCACTTTGGCTGCAAGCGTGACAACAACCGCGCTATGTTCGCCAATCTCGGTCCCGACACCGGCTACGACTGCATCTCCAACTACACGCCGTCCGACCAGCTGGCCGATTTCCTCAACTCCATCCAGGAGTCCACGGGTCTGCCCAAGACCATCCTGTACAGCCTGAACCCCATCGACAACACCATGATCGATACCGTGATGGGCTGCTTCCAGGAGGCTCCGACTGCCGGCAAGATCCAGAACGGCTCTGCCTGGTGGTTCAACGACAACGAGGTCGGTATGCGCGAGCAGCTCACGGCTCTGGCTAACGAGGGCGTGCTGGGCAACTTTGTGGGCATGCTTACCGATTCCCGCTCCTTCCTGTCCTACCCGCGTCACGAGTACTTCCGTCGCGTGCTGTGCGGCGTGATCGGCGAGTGGGTCGAGCAGGGCAAGTATCCGGCCGACATGGAGCTGCTGGGAGCCATCGTGCGCGACATTAGCTACAACAACGCGGTCCGCTACTTTGGCTTTGACCTGGATACCGTCGAGGCCTAAACCCGCATCGAACCACACCGAACTCGGGAGCGCCGTTGCCACACGCGGCGCCCCCGTTTTGCCCGCACGCTAACAGCAATCTAAGGAGAGACATCGATGGAGAACATCAGCTACGAGACGCTCGAGAAGATCGGCTACAAGGGCTACCTGCTGCCCGAGGACGCGCCCGAGAAGGTTCTGCAGTTTGGCGAGGGCAATTTCCTGCGCGCCTTCGTCGACCGCTTCTTTGACATGGGCAACGAGGCAACCGGCTGGAACGGCAAGGTTGTCATGGTACAGCCCATCAGTGGCGCCTTTGGCTTTGCCGATGGCATCAATGCCCAGGACGACCTGTACACCGTGCTGGTGCGCGGCAAGGAGAGCGGCAACACGGTCGACGAGTCCCGTGTGATCAGCGCCTGCAGCCGCTGCCTCAATCCGTATCGCGAGGACGACTACCGCGCCATGATGGAGGTCGCCGTCTCCGACGATCTGGAGATCATCGTCTCCAACACCACCGAGGCCGGTATCGCCTACGATCCGTCCTGCAAGGCCGACGACATGCCGCCCGCGAGCTTCCCCGCTAAGCTTGCCCAGGTCCTCCACACCCGCTGGGCCGCCGGCAAGCCGGGCGTCATCGTGCTCGCCTGCGAACTCATCGATCACAACGGCGAGGAGCTGCTGCGCATCATGAACCAGTACGTGAGCGACTGGGGCTGGGAGGACGAGTTTGCGCAGTGGATGGCCAACGACTGCACCGTCTGCACCACGCTCGTCGACACTATCGTCCCCGGCCGCATCCGCGACCCCAAGGAGGCCGCTGCCGTGGGCGAGCGCCTGGGCTACGAGGATCCCTTCCTGGCCGTGCGCGAGCCTTTCCAGATGTGGGGTATCCAGGGCGATGAGTCGCTCAAGGAGCGTTTGCCCTTCGTGAAGGCCGGCCTGCCGGGCGTCTTTGTGACCCCCGACGTCACCCCGTACAAGAAGCGTAAGGTCCGCATCCTCAACGGTGCCCACACCGCCTTCGTTCCGGGCTCCTGGGTTGCCGGCTTTGATATCGTGCGCGATTGCATGCACGACGAGACCGTTCGCGGCTTCATGAACACCATGCTCTACGACGAGGTCATCCCGACGCTTGCCGCCGATCTGGATGTCGAGGACTGCAAGGCCTTTGCCGCCGCCGTCGAGAACCGCTTCGACAACCCGTTTATCGACCACGCGCTGCTCTCCATTTGCCTCAACTCCACGGCCAAGTGGCGCGCTCGCGACCTGCCTACGCTCAAGGACTACGCTGCCGAGACCGGCAACCTGCCCAAGTGCCTGGCGACGAGCCTGGCCACGCTCATCTCCTTCTACACGCAGGAGCTCGTGTCCCGCGAGGGCGACGGCCTGCACCTGCGTCGCTCCGACGGCACCGAGTACACCGCTCAGGACGACGCCTTTGTGCTCGACTTCTACGCTGCTCACGCCGGCGCCGACGACGCCGAGCTGGTGCACGATGTGCTCTCCAACGAGCAAATGTGGGGCGAGGATCTTACGCAGATCGCCGGCCTGGAGGAGTTTGTCGTCAACGCTCTCGCCGTCGTGCGCTCCGAGGGCGTCAAGCAGGCGTTCGCGAACGCTCAGGCCTAAATCCTTCTGTACGCCCGCCGGGTAACTGGCGGGCGTCACTCGACTTCTGCTCAACCTGTAGGGTTAGGACTCTTTGTAATGAACACTATCCAGATCAATCCGGCCGACAACGTTATCGTTGCGCTGTCGCCGCTCGCCAAGGGTGCTGCCGTCGCGGTTCCCGGGGTGGGCGAGGTCGTGGCCGCGGAGGATATTCCGCAGGGTCATAAGATGGCCGTGCGCTCGATTGCCGCGGGGGAGGACGTCATCAAGTACGGCCTTCCTATCGGCCATGTGACGGGCGATGTCCAGCCCGGTCAGTGGCTTCATACACATAACGTCAAGACCAACCTTTCGGGCGAGGTCGAGTACACCTACAACCCCACGCATCCGGTCGTTGAGTCGGTTGAGCCCGAGACCTTTATGGGGTTCCGCCGCGCCGACGGTCGTGCCGCGACGCGCAACGAGCTGTGGATCATCCCCACGGTCGGCTGTGTCAACGAAGTCGCCCGTGCCATGTGCGAGCAGGCCCAGGATCTGGTCGATGGCTCGCTGGAGGGCGTCTACTACTTCCCGCATCCGTTCGGTTGCTCGCAGACCGGCGCCGACCATGCCCAGACCCGTCGTCTGCTGGTGGCACTGTCGCGTCACGCAAACGCCGCGGGCGTGCTGTTCTTGTCGCTCGGTTGCGAGAACTGCACGCATCAGCAGGTGCTCGACGAGCTCGGTGACTTCGATCACGAGCGCGTTCGTTTTCTCACCTGCCAGGATGTAGCCGACGAGCAGATCGAGGGCCACAAGATTCTGGCCGAGCTGGCAGACCTCGCCAAGCAGGCCAAGCGCGAGCCCATTCCGGCCTCCGAGCTGGTTATTGGACTTAAGTGCGGCGGCTCCGACGGCCTTTCGGGCATTACCGCCAACCCCACGATCGGTCGCGTGAGCGATATGGTTGTCGCCCGTGGCGGCACGTCGGTGCTTACCGAGGTGCCCGAGATGTTTGGCGCCGAGAGTATCCTGCTCGATCGCTGTGAGAACGAGCAGGTCTTTGGCGCCGCCTCCGACATGCTCAACGGCTTTAAGGACTACTTTATTAGCCACGGCGAGGTTGTCTACGAGAACCCGAGCCCCGGCAACAAGGACGGAGGTATTACCACGCTCGAGGACAAGAGCTGCGGCTGCGTGCAAAAGGGCGGATCTGCCCCCATCGTCGACGTGCTGCCGTATGCCGGCCAGGCAACTAAACACGGCCTGAACATGCTGTGCGGTCCGGGCAACGACATGGTATCCACCACGGCGTTGACGGCTGCCGGCTGCCACGTGATTCTGTTCTCGACCGGCCGCGGCACACCGTTTGGCGCGCCGGCGCCTACGCTCAAAGTGTTCACCAACCAGCGTTTGTGCGACCACAAGGCCAATTGGATGGACTTTAACGCCGGCGTGATTGCCACGGGTGAGCGCACGCTCGACGAGGCCGCCCGCGATTTGTACCAGCTGGTGCTACAGACGGCGAGCGGTAAGCTCACGAGTGCCGAGCGCCGTGGCTGTCACGAGATCAGTATCTGGAAGGACGGCGTCTGCTTGTAGCGGCAAGTGCGCCCAAGCATAGCGCGATGTCATCGGCCCCGTCGGGAGTGTTCCCGGCGGGCTTTTTCGTTTCGTGGTTAAGTGAATATGTTAGAAAATCTGATAAACGTTCACCTATCTCATGGCTGTCCAGCATGGCACCCTTACCAGCAGAAAATAGGTGTGAGGATCTCAATTGTGTCCGTTCAGCGGTAAAAATCGACCGTTCAAGGATATTATTCAAGTGAACGTTCACCTGTCGTAAGCAATCGCGCATAATCTAACTAAACGTTCACCCTGAACGCTGGGCAGACAGATGTCAGTGTGGACTCCAATGTCTTGCTGCAAGACAATCGAGAAAAGAGAGGGAGCTCGATGACTAATAAGATCGGAAAAAAGCGTAAGATCACATTCTGGACGCGCTTGGGCTTTGGTATGGGCGGTATGCTCAATTCCGGTGCCCTGACCTTTACGCACAGCTACATGGTGCTGTTCCTGTCCACGGAGTGTGGCCTGTCTGCAGGTGAGGCTGCGCTGATCAGCTCGTTTGCCATCTATGTCAACGCCATTCTTTGCCCGCTGATGGGCTTTGTGGCCGATAACTTCTATGCCACCAAGATTGGCCGCATCTTTGGTCGCCGTCGTTTCTGGATCTTGCTGGCCATCCCGATGATGATCGCCGAGCCGCTCATCTTCGTGGCTACGCCGTTTGGCTTCCCGTACTACTTTGTGCTGTACCTGATCTACAACGTCGCGTACACGTTCTGCACCGCCAACCTGTCGCCGCTTACCATCGAGATGACCGACGACTTTAAGGAGCGTACGTACCTTACCGGCTACAAGCATCTCTTTGGTAACGCCGCCGGCTTCCTGATGGCTGCACTTGTGGGCTTCGGCTTTGGCACCTTCGGCGAGACCAACCCGTTCAGCTACTTCATCATCGCTACGGTCAACGCTTCGGTCATGGCAATCTCGCTGCTCTGCGTGTACCTGTCCACGTGGGAGCACACCCCCGAGGAGGTCGCTCAGGAGAAGATCGAGAGCGTCGGCGAGGGTATCAAGAAGTTCTTCATCGACGTTATCTCCACCTTCCGCAACAAGTCCTTCCGCAAGGTCCTGTACGCACAGGTCTCCACGAAGCTCGCTGCTGCCTGCTGGTCTGCCTGCCTGTCCTTCTTCATCGTCTACTGCCTGCAGATTCCTAAGTCCTACGAGTCCGTGATGGAGATGCCTGGCAAGGTCGTCGCTATCGTCTGCACCGCCATCTGGGTCGCCCTCATGGCCAAGAAGGGCTTCCACAAGTCTTGGTACCTCGCAAATGTCGGTTGCGCTGCGTGCATCATTGCCTACAACTACTTCGCCTTTGGTCAGATCAACGGCACCTCCACGGTCGCCATCGCCATGATCGCCTACCCCATCATCTTCGCCATCTGGAAGTTCTTCTACGTCGGCTTCCAGTACCTGCCCGATGTTCTGCTCAACTACATCCCCGATGTCGATGAACTCATCACCCTGCGTCGTCGCGAGGGCATCTACAGCTCCGCACAGCAGCTCTGCCAGCAGATCGCCCAGGCTATCGCCGTCAACGTGTGGGCTATCGTCCTTGCTGCCTCCGGCTTCATTCAGACCGCCGGCAATAGCGACGCCGTGACCCAGCCCGCTACCGTGCCTCTGTATATCTGCGGCTACATGATCATCGGCTGCGCCGGCTTCTTCCTGCTTGCGGCCGTCCTTGCCCGCGGCATCAAGATCGACAAGGAGCAGTGCGACGTCCTTTGCGACGAGATTCACCGAGTCAAGGAGGGTGGCAAGATGGCCGACGTCAAGCCCGAGGTCAAGGCGCTTTGCGAGGAGCTCTCCGGCTTTAAGTACGAGGACTGCTTTGCCCACAACAACGTTGGCTTCCAGGACGGTAGCGTAACTCCCGCCGAGTAAGGCCGACATATCGTCCAAATCACAGGGCCGTGCCACCGGATATCCGCCGGCAGGTACGGCCCTTTTTTACAACAGCGTACAATTAACTTTTAGAGAATCTTTTTGAGGGAGAAATCCATGGAGACGAACGTTATCTGGCGCAACGCCCGCGCGGCCGTGATTGAGCTCGACGACGGCGGCTACTTTATCTGCGCCGATACGTGGGAGATCTTTGTCAACGACGAGCCCGCCGGCACCACGAACACGGTCGAGACCTATGTCGACGGCCTGGTTCCCGGCAAGCGCAACCTGGTTCGCTTTGTTTGCGGCGAGCGCGAGCTGAGCGTGGGCGTTACCACGCCGGCAGAGCCTTTCACCATTAACGTTCGCGACTGCGGCGCCAAGGGTGACGCCGAGCACGACGACACCACCAACATCCAGGCTGCCATCATGGCCTGCCCCAAGGGTGGCCGCGTGCTGATTCCCGCCGGCAACTACCGCATCAAGTCACTCTTCCTCAAGAGCAATATCAACATCGAGCTTGCCGAGGGCGCCGTGCTGCTGGCTCGCCACGACCGCGCGGCACTTGCCTACATTCCCGGTACGGTCAAGGGCGACGAGGGTGCCGGTTACGCCGGTACCGACATGACCCCGCTGGGCCGCTGGGAGGGCGAGAGCTTCTCGACCTATTGCTCCACCTTTACTGGCTTAAGCGTGCACGACGTGTGCATCTATGGTCGCGGCGCGATCGATGGCCAGACCGATTTTGCTGAGGACAACTGGTGGAACAAGGACTTTAAGAACATCTTCCGTCCCGAGGAGGGCCGCGAGGTCGCCCGTCCGCGCATGATCTTCCTGTCCGAGTGCGAGAACGTGAGCCTGGCCGGCTTCACCGTTCGCAACAGCCCGGCGTGGAATATCCATCCCATCCTGTGCGAGCACGTCGATGCGCTCTGCCTGTCCATCGAGGGCCCCAAGAACTCCCACAACACCGACGGCTTCGATCCCGAGAGCTGCGGTTTTGTTCGCATCCTTGGTTGTCAGTTCTCAGTGGGTGACGACTGCATCGCCATCAAGAGCGGCAAGCTGGGCATTGAGCCCGAGCTTCGTCCCGCCACGCACGACGTGCTGATCTCTCACTGCTACATGCACGATGGTCACGGCGCCGTGGTCCTGGGTTCAGAGGCTGCCGGCGGCATCAAGGACCTTACCGTGAGCAAGTGCCTCTTTGAGCGCACCGACCGCGGCCTGCGCGTCAAGACCCGCCGCGGGCGCGGCAAGGACGCCGTTAACGAGGGCATCACCTTTGAGCACATTCGCATGGACGAGGTGCTCACGCCCTTCGTGGTCAACTCCTTCTACTTCTGTGACAAGGACGGCAAGACCGATTACGTGCAGTCTCGCGAGGCTTTGCCTGTCGACGACCGCACGCCCGGCTTTGGTGCCACGACGTTTTGCGATATCGAGGCCACCAACTGCCATGCTGCCGTGGCCTATATCACGGGTCTGCCCGAGAGCAAGGTGACACGTCTGACGTTCCAAGACGTTCACGTTACCTTTGCCGACGATGCCGAGCCCTTTGTGCCGGCCATGGCCTGTGGTGTGGAGCCGATGGTGCGCCAGGGCATCATCGCGCAAAACGTCAAGGTACTCGACCTGCAAAATGTGGTTATTGAGGGCCAGGACGGTGAGGAGCTGCAGCTCCAGAACGTCGACAAGGTTGTCCGTTCCTAACTCAGGTTGATGACCAGGGCTGCATTGTCGGATAAATCGGCAATGCAGCCCTTATGCGATACGGCCATGTGCGATGCGCTACGCATCATGGTGAAAGGGAATACATGCTCAATAAAACGATTCCTGTCGGGGTCGATGGCTCGTCTGCCACGATTACGTCTTATGTTTTTGCTCCGACCGAAGATGCTTATGCTTTAAAACCGCTGCCTGCAGTTGTGGTCGTGCCGGGAGGCGGCTACGATCACGTTTCGCCGCGCGAAGGCGAGCCGGTAGCGCTCCGTTTGTTGGCGATGGGCTACCAAGCGTTTGTACTGAACTATTCGGTTGCTCCGGCTGTCTATCCGCTGGCATTGCAAGAACTCGCGCGGGCGGTCGATACCGTCCGAAGCCATGCGGCAGAGTACTGT
Source organism: uncultured Collinsella sp. (assembly GCA_902489665.1). GTDB lineage: Bacteria > Actinomycetota > Coriobacteriia > Coriobacteriales > Coriobacteriaceae > Collinsella. Next base: position 19,449 of record CABUAT010000025.1, read on the forward strand.
GTCGATCCTGATCGGATTACGGTCATGGGTTTTTCGGCCGGTGGGCATCTAGTTGGCTTGCTCGGGGCGCTTTGGGACCAACCCTGGCTTGCAGAGTCGATTGCGGCATCGCCTGAGTCGATTCGGCCTGACACACTTTGCTTGGGCTATCCGGTCGTAAGCTCGGGGGCCTATGCTCATCGTGGTTCATTTGAACACCTAACGGGTGCCGATGGCGCTTTGGCTCAAAAGTTGTCGATCGAGAATATGGTGGGCGAGGGCTTCCCCCGTACGTTCTTGTGGCATACCGCCGAGGATGCATCGGTACCAGTTCAAAATAGCCTCCTTCTTGCGCAGGCTCTTGCCGACCACGGGATTGGCTTTAGCCTACATGTCTTTCCGCATGGAAAACATGGGGCATCGCTCGCCACGGCCCTAACGGCATTTAAGGGCTGCGCCGAGCATGTTCAGCCACAAGTTCAGGGCTGGCCTGAACAGTTCGTTGCATGGGAGCGTGATGGACGATGAGCGAAAGTATCTATACGCTGCGCGTTTCGAGGGCTGCGGCAGGAGCGTATCCAACGATTTCCGATGCCTTGGCGGCAGCCGATCAACTCTATCCGGATGCCGAGCAACCGGTGACAATCCATATCGAGCCGGGTGAGTACCGCGAACGGGTCGAGATTCATCGACCGTATGTGACGCTGGTGGGCGAGACGGCTGACAGCGTGCGTATCGTTGGCTGCCTTGCGGCGCAGATGCCCTCGGAGGACGGCAGCGGCCAGGACGGAAAGCTCGGCACCTTCCGCACGTATACGGTCCTGGTCGATGCCGATGACGTGACGCTTGCAAACCTCACGATCGAAAACGATGCGGGCGATGGGCGCGAGGTCGGTCAGGCGATTGCCCTGTATGCCGATGGCGACCGTCTGGTTGTCGATGCTTGCTGCATTAAGGGGCACCAGGACACACTGTTTTTGGGCCCGCTGCCGCCGCATGAGGCTAAACCGGGTGGGTTCATAGGGCCCAAACAGTATGCGCCGCGCCGGGTGGGGCGCCAGTATTTTCGACGTTGCCGGATCGAGGGCGATGTCGACTTTATCTTTGGCGGCGCGCGTGCCTACTTTGAGGGGTGCGAGATCCGCTCGCTCAACCGCGATATGGATGTCAACGGGTATGTAACGGCAGCCTCCACGCCTAAAGGCGAGCCATACGGATTTGTGTTCCACGGTTGTTCGTTTACAGCACCGGATGGCGTGGCGCCGGATTCGGTCTACCTGGGCCGTCCTTGGCGCGAATGGGCGCAAACTGCGCTGATCGATTGTTGGCTGGGGCGACATATCAAGCGCGAAGGCTGGTGGGATTGGAATAAACCGGCGGCGCACAACTGCGCGCAGTATGCTGGCGCGATCCTGCATGGGCCGGCGGGCGATACTACCGGCTGGGTGCCGTGGGCGAATAAACTCGATGTGATGGCTGCCGCCGGGTACGCCCGCGAACAGGTGCTTGCCGGTGCGGACGGCTGGGATCCCGAGGGCGGCGACGGTGATGCGGTGGAGACGGCTGGGCTATCAGCCAATGGCCGCACCGTGCATATCGAGACGTACTGCGAAGACGAGCCTGCGCTGCGTGCCCGGCTGAAGCGCGAGGGGCGCTCCGCCGCATTTGCGGGCAAGACCCCTGCAGACTTTGAGGCGTGGAAGATTGCGACCAGGACTCGTCTGTACGATGTTTTGGGTCTTTCGCTTATGGACCGCGCCCCGACTGAACTTCGTGAGCTCAGCCGCGTTCGGGTTGCCGGCGGCATCGTGCGTACTCATGCGATGCTGCAGGTGGAGCGCGACGTTTGGATGCCGTTCTACCTGCTCGAGCCGCAGTCGCCTAAGCTCGATGCGCACGGCCGCAAGTGTTGCTATATCTGCCCGCATGGCCATCAGGGAGCAGGCGCCGCAAGTGTTGCGGGCGTGACGGGCGTGCCGGCGGTCGATGATGCTGTGCGTAAGTTCAATTACGACTACGGTCTACGTTTGGCGCGTATGGGTTACGTGACCGTCTGCCCCGACGCACGCGGTTGGGGATACCGTCGTGACTGGAAGGGTCAGGGCGATGACGAGAACAGCTTTATGCGCGGCACGTGCCTAAACCAGGCGCGCATGGCCGAGCCGCTGGGACTTACCGTTGCGGGCCTCAACGCCTGGGATAACATGCGTCTGATCGATTACCTAGAGGCGCGCGGCGACATTGCCATGGACGACCTGGGCTGTTTTGGCTTTTCGGGCGGCGGATACATGACGCTGTATCTGGCGGCGCTCGACCCGCGTGTGCGCAAGGCGTTTGTCTCGGGCTATCTGTACGGTGTCGACGATTCGCTGCTGCACCTCAACGGCAACTGCAGCTGCAACTACACACCCGGACTATGGCGCTTGCTCGACATGGGCGATATTGCCTCGCTCATCGCGCCGCATCCGCTGCTGGTGCAAAGCTGCGAAGAGGATCATCTGAACGGTTCGCGCGGGCTGAAAAATGTTGACGAGCAGCTCGAGATCGTGCGCGATGCCTACAAGTTGCTGGGTCGCAGAGATGGCCTGCGGCACGAGGTGTGTCCGGGTGGACACCATCTGGGCGTGGCACATCTTGTCGAGGATATCGAATGGCTCGATTCGCACGTTGCGGAAGGCGCCCGTGTATAGCCCCTCGGCATGCTGCGAATAAACGGTATGTTCCTGTTTGACCGCCGATGGGCGGATGAGGAGAAGATTATGGAAACGAAGAGCTTGAGTGAATCGACCATTTGCTGCTTTGGCGATTCGACCACCTGGGGCGACAACGGCTGCGGCGGGGGAGGCAACGACATCTCGTGGACCTCGCACTTGGGCGCGTTGCTGGGCGGCGCGGTCGTCGAGAACTTTGGCATCAAGGGGTCGCGTATCGCCATCAAGGCCGACCGTACCGATTCGTTTGTCGAGCGTCTGGACGGTATCGACGACGCGGCCGATATCTACATCGTCTTTGGCGGCGTTAACGACTTTAGCCGCAACGTGCCGCTTGGCGAGTTGGGCAGCACCGATGTGCATGAGTTCTATGGTGCACTCGATTATCTGGTCCGCACCATCACGGCACGCTCGCCTCGGGCAAAGCTCGTGTTTATGACGCCGTGCAAGACGAGCGGCAAGCACGAGAAGGATATTCCGGCAAGCGATGAGGCGAACCATTTGGGGTTGACGCAGGTCGCCTACGCGCGAGCGATGCTCGAGGTCTGTGACCGCTACTCCGTGCCGGTGATTGACCTGTATGCGCAAAGCGGTATCAGCCCGTTTTTGCCAGAGCACCGCGAGCTCTATATGCCGGACGGTCTGCATTACAGTCCTGCCGGCTATGAGCGCTTGGCGCATCGCATCGCCGCGGGTCTCGCCGCCGTTTGCCGCTAAAAGTCTGCCGTTTGCGGGGAATATAGGGTTAACGTTCACCCTATATTCCCCGTTCGCGTTACACTAGGGGTAACGTTCACCTATCGTTTATGTCAGAGGGGACAGCAATGGGTTGCAATCAAATCTTGGACCGTTATATCGAGCAGTTGATCGAAACCTCTACGCCGCAGGCGCCGGCCTGGAACATCGAAAAGCTCCGTGCCGGTAAGGAGAACACCTGGAACTATATCGACGGCTGCATGATCAAGGCGCTCATCGAGCTGCACGAGATCACGGGTGAGCAGCGCTACCTGACGTTCGCCGACGACTACATCGATTTCTTTGTCCAGGACGACGGTACCATCAAACATTACAACCCCGAGGAGTACAACCTCGATAACGTTAATGCGGGCAAGACCCTCTACAAGCTGTATGACCTGGTGGGCAAGCCCAAGTATCGCGCCGCCATGGATACCATCTACCGCCAGCTCGAAACCCAGCCGCGCACCAAAGAGGGCGTGTTTTGGCACAAGGCCGTCTACCCCAACCAGATCTGGCTCGACGGCATGTATATGGCGCAGCCGTTCTACATGCAGTATGAGCTGAGCTTCCACAACCGTCGTGCCTGCTCGGACAGCTTCCATATGTTCCAGGTTGTGCATGACCTGATGCGCAACCCCCTCAACGGTCTGTACTATCACGCTTACGACGCGAGTCGCAAACAGTTCTGGTGCGACCCGGTCACCGGCCTTTCGGCTAACTTCTGGCTGCGCGCCGAGGGCTGGTTCGCCATGGCGCTCATCGACACGTGGGAGCTCATGCCGCCTTCGATGTCAGCCGAGAAGGACGAGATCCGCAAGATGTTCCACGATCTGATCGACGCCATGCTGCCGTATCAGGACGAGAAGACCGGCATGTGGCACCAGGTCATCAACCTGCCCAATATCGCCCCTAACTACCTAGAGGAGTCGGGCAGCGCCATCTTTGCCAACGCCATCATGAAGGGCGTGCGTCTGGGCGTGCTGGGCGAGCGTTACTATCAGTACGGCCGTCGCGCCTTCGATGGCATCTGCGAAACCTGCCTGTCCGAGTGTGACGGGCAGCTGGCGCTCGACAACATCTGCCTGGTTGCGGGCTTGGGAAACACCGCGCACCGCGAGGGCACGTTTGATTACTACATGAGCGAGCCCGTGGTCAAAAATGATGCAAAGGGTGTGGCGCCGCTGGTGCTTGCCTATATCGAGACCATGCATCACGACAAGCTGGCCGGTAAGCGCGATCCGCTCGCCCCCTCGGGCGTGTGCTCCATCGAGGACCCGTTTGGCGGATACACCCCGGGCATCAACGCTCATAAGGGATGTGAATAACGTGGGGGCTATTACTCCGGGCGTACGTTTGCACGACCTTCCGCAGGGGACCGTCGAGGAACGCATTCGTATGGCGGGAGAGCTGGGCTTTTCGTGCATTCAACTGCCGAGCAAGGTGCTCTACGCATCGATGGGGATCGATCGAGGCGGCCTGACCCGCGAGCTTGCCGACCATTTGCGTGCGGTGCTCGACGAGGCGGGCGTTTCGGTCGCCGTGCTCGGCTGTTATAAGAATCTGGCGACGCCCGATCGACAACAGCTCATGGATAACATTGCCGAGTACGAGGCGTGCTTGAATTTTGCCCAGATGCTCGGCGGATGCCCGGTTGGCACCGAGACCGGTCGTCCCAATGCGCAGAACCGCGTCGCGGACGACCGCATGACCGACGAGGCACTCGATGCGTTTGCAGACGGACTTGCACACGTCTGCGATCGGGCCGAGGCTGTGGGCGGGCAAATACTGATCGAGCCCGGTTGGAACGAGACGGTTAATACGCCGGATCGCTGCCGTGAGGTGCTGGAGCGCGTCTCGAGCCCGTCGCTCGGCGTGATCTACGACCCAGTGTCGCTGCTGCACCCCAGCGTCGTTGACGAAGCGCAGGAAATCACAGCGCGCATGCTCTACTTATGCGGCAGTAAGATCCGCGTGCTGCACGCCAAGGATTTTGAGGTCGTTGATAACGAGGACGAAGCCGGTTGGTGCGACGGTACGGGTTCACGCCTGGTGTGCCACGGCGTGGGCGAGACGGGTCGCTATGACTTTGAGCCCGTGGTGGCCTGGGCTGCCGCCGCCTGCCCTGGGATTCCCTGCGTGGTCGAGAACAGCGTGCCGGCGACGGCGGCTGACTGCCTGGCGACACTCGAGCACATGTCCGCTCGCTGCGGGGCTCCGCATCGCGAGTTATAGCATTGGCTTTTGCCGTGTCGGCAGATTGAGATTACCTGTATGGGGGCGGCGGTGAAGGGTCTTTATCGTCGCCCCATTGGATTGCATTAAAAAGGGGAGTTGCGTGGCTATCCACATTGTCGAAGAGGCGAATCGTTGCCTAGGTTGTAAAAGGGCGTTCTGTCAGGTTAAGGGCTGCCCGGTTCAGACGCCTATTCCGCAGGTCATCGACCTGTTCAAACAGCGTCGTTTAGAAGAAGCGGGCGAGCTGCTGTTCCAGAACAATCCCATGAGCGCGGTCTGCTCCATGGTGTGCAACCATTCGGGCCAGTGCGAGGGTGCTTGCATCCAGGGCCGCAAGGGCACACCTGTGCATTTCTCGAGCATCGAGAACTATATCTCGACAGCGTATTTGGATCGTAAGGAGTGGACGCCCGCGCCGTCGTGCGATAAACAGGTCGCCGTGGTCGGTTCCGGTCCTGCCGGTATCACCGTGGCCATTAAGATGGCCCAGCTGGGCTGTGCCGTCACGGTATTTGAGCAGCGCCCCGAGATCGGTGGTGTGCTGGAGTACGGTATCCCCGAGTTCCGCCTGCCCCGTGCGCTCGTGCAAAAGTATCGTCACGTGATGTGCTCGCTCGGCGTGCGCGTTCGTCCGTCGACCACCATCGGCGGTGCGCTCCACATCGACGACCTGCTGCGCGACGGCTACGATGCGGTCTTTGTTGGCACCGGTACCTGGCGAGCTCGCAAACTGGGTATTCCCGGCGAGTCGCGCGGCAACGTGCTGTTTGGTATCGATTACCTGGTCGATCCTTCGAGTGTGGCGATCGGGCAGAACGTGGCGGTCATCGGTGCCGGCAATGTGGCCATGGATGTTGCCCGCACGGCGCTGCGCTCGGGCGCTCGCAAGGTCACCGTGTATGCCCGATCGCTCCATATCTCGGCCATCGATGATGAGGTGGAGCTGACCGAGCTTGACGGTGCCGAGATTGTGTGCGGCAAGGCGATCTGCGCCATCGACGATAACGGTCCGGTGTTCGAGACGGCTATCTTTGACGAGGACAACAACGTGGTGGGTTACGAGGAAGAGCTCGACCATGCGTCTGCCGACACGGTTGTGATTGCGGCTTCGCAGGTGCCCAAGGACAAGCTTGTGCTTACGACGGGTGGCTTGGAGACCGACCATCGCGGCCTTCTTTCGGTCGATGAGAACGGCATGACCACCGTGCCCGGTGTCTTTGCCGCCGGCGACGTGGTCAACGGCCCGCTCACGGTCGTCCATGCCGTAGCCGGCGCCAAGCTCGCCGTCGAAGGCATGATTAACTACCTGGGCCTCTAACCCATCCCATCCATCAGTTGCGGTGGAATACGGACTGTTTTGGCTGTCAAAGGCCTTATCTACTCCGTATTCCACCACAACTTTTTTATGAGGGTCGGGATTGAAGGTGGGGAGTGCGAGCGAGTACGAATGCGGCGGATACTGATACGATAGGTACGTTAGCAACTGCCGCCGAGCGGCTCAAACGAAAGGAAGCCTGTATGGAGTCATCCGCCTACCCGATGCTCTTTAGCCCGATCAAGGTCGGTACGACCGAGGTCAAGAACCGCGTCTTTATGCCGCCGGTATCCACGAACCTGGCCGATCATGGCTATGTGACCGACGACTTGGTCGATCATTACCGTGCCCGTGCCAAGGGCGGCGTTGGCCTCATCATTACCGAGGTCGTGACGGTCGAGCCCACCTATACCTATCTGCCGGGTGACATGTGCTGCTACGACGACACGTTTATCCCCGGTTGGGAAAAGCTCGCCGCGGCCGTCCACGAGTACGGCTGCAAGATCATGCCGCAGCTCTTCCACCCCGCCTACATGGCCTTTAACATTCCGGGCACGCCGCGCCTGATCGCTCCGTCCTTCGTGGGACCGTCCTATGCCCGCGAGGCACCGCGTCCTATCACGGTCGATGAGATTCACGAGCTCACGCATCAGTTTGGCGACGCAGCCGTGCGTATGCAGAAGGCTGGCGTCGATGGCGTCGAGGTCCATGCGGCGCACGCCCACGGCATGCTCGGCGGCTTTTTGACCCCGCTCTACAACAAGCGTACCGATGAGTACGGCGGCTCGCTCGACGCTCGCATGCGCTTCCTGCTCGAGGTCATTGCCGAGATTCGCGAGCGCTGCGGCAAGGACTTTATCATCGACGTCCGCATCTCGGGCGATGAGTACACCGATGGCGGCCTGACCCTCAACGATATGATCTACGTCTCGCGTCGCTTGGAGAAGGCCGGCGTCGACATGATTCACGTGTCGGGCGGTACCACCATCAAGCGCGGCTCCGCGATTCCCGCCGCCGGTACGCAGCAGGCCTCGCACGCCGCCTGCTCGCGCGAGATTAAGAAGCACGTCAACATTCCTGTCGCCACGGTCGGTCGCATCAACGAGGCCTGGATTGCCGAGGAGCTGATCGAGGACGGTGCCGCCGACATCTGCATGATGGGCCGCGCCAACCTGTGCGATGCCGAGTTCTGCAACAAGGCGGCTGCCGGCAACGCCGACGAGATTCGCCCCTGCATCGGCTGCCTGCGCTGCCTAAACGGCATCATGTTTGGCAAGCGCATCTCCTGCACCGTTAACCCCGATGTCGAGCGCGACGAGGCCGGTTACGAGCCTGCCGCCGAGGCCAAGAACGTGCTCGTTGTGGGTGCCGGTCCCGCTGGCATGGAGGCAGCATTCATTGCCGCCAAGCGCGGACACAACGTGGTGCTCGTGGACAAGCAGGACGAGCCGGGTGGCGAGATGCGTATCGCGGCCGTTCCGCCGGCAAAGCAGGAGCTCACCCGCGTGATCAAGTACCAGTATCGCCGCCTGGCCGAGGCCGGCGTGAAGTGCGTCTTTGGTACCGAGCTTTCGGCCGAGGATATTCAGCGTGACTACGCCGGGTACGAGGTTGTCCTGGCCTATGGTGCCGAGCCTATCGCTCCGGCCTTTATGCAGGGCTTTAAGCAGGTCATGACGGCTGACGACCTGCTGGGCGGCAATGCCTTCCCGGGCAAGAAGATCGTCATCGTGGGCGGCGGCACCGTCGGCTGCGAGACGGCCGACTACCTGGCCCCGCTGGTCAACGACCTGTCGCCGGCCAACCGCGACGTCACCGTCATCGAGATGACCAAGACCCTTGCCGCCAACGAAGGTGGTGCTGGTCGCGCGGTGCTCATCACGCGCATGCTCTCCAAGGGCGTCCACGTGCTGACCGAGGCCAAGGTGACCGAGATTACTGAGGACACCATCAGCTACGAGAAGGACGGCGAGATCCACACCATCATCGGTGCCGATACGCTGGTGCTGGCCATGGGCTATCGTCCCAACACCAAGCTTGCCGACGACCTAGCCGCTGCCGGTGTTGCCACCCACGTCTTGGGCGACGCCAACAAGTGCGGCAACATCCGCGACGCCATCGGCGACGGCTACAAAGTGGCCTGCGCCCTCTAGTCAACCCCTTGGTGCATTGGGGTCAGGTTACTTTGCACCAATCTGGTGCATACAAACCTGACCTCTTTGCACCAGTCGATAGCAAAAAACGGCGGCCGTCCCGTGTTGGGGCGGCCGCCGTTTGCGTTCGCTGCGATGGGTCGTGCGATTAGAGACCCAGGAGCTCCTTGACCTTGGCGATGATGGCCTCGTCGGTGGCGTTGGCGAAGAAGTACTCCTGGAAGTGCTCGCCAGCCAGGGCGCCCTTGACCAGATCCTGGTCGATCTCGCCCAGGACGTCGACGAGCGGACGCATGGTCACAGCGCGGACGCCGTCGAGAATCTTCTTGTTGCGCTGCTCGGGCTCAACGCGCTCGGCCGGATAGCCGTTACCCGAGCCGAAGCCGAAGAGCTTCTCGAAGGTGTACTCGAGATTGAGCTCCTGGCCCCAGCCGTTCTTGAGGGCGAAGGGCATGGCGACGGCGTTACCGTCGTTGACCTGGGCAAAGGTGTAGGCGTCGAGCGGGTCGGCAACGTGGCCGCACAGCACGCCGGGGAAGGAGTTACAGGCGAGCATGGCGCCCTCGCCGGTGCCGCAGCCGGTCACGACGTAGTCGGCAGCACCGGAGTTCAGCAGCACGGCGGCAAGGATGCCGTTCTGCACGTAGGTGAGGGGCTTGGAGTCGGCGTCGGCATACATACCATAGTTAAAGACGGTGTGCCCCATGGGCTCGACAACCTTCTTAAGGGCAGCCTCGATCATGGGGTTCTTGGAGTTCTGAGAGTTCTCATTGATCAGAGCGATCTTCATTGCGAATTACCTTCCTATTTCTAACTTGCGGTGAAATAGTTCCTATTCGTCCCGATGATGGCCTATTCAGGAACTATTTCACCGCAACTACTAAATGAACCTAAATGTGGGAGCGCGGTGAGCGAGCGGGCTTGAGGCGGAGCAGGTTGCCTTGAAAGAGGAGGGAGGCGTACTTGGGTACGCGACCGACGAATGAAAGGCAAGATGCCCGCCTCAGGCCCGCGCAGCGCCTAAGCGGGTTGTTTGCCGATATAGGCGAGGATGCCGCCGTCGACGTAGAGGATGTGGCCGTTGACGAAGTTCGAGGCGTCGGAGGCCAGGAACACGGCGGGGCCCTTCAAGTCCTCGGGCGTGCCCCAACGGGCGGCCGGGGTCTTGGCGATGATGAACTGGTCAAACGGGTGACGGCTGCCGTCGGGCTGCGTCTCGCGCAGCGGCGCGGTCTGCGGCGTGGCGATGTAGCCAGGCCCAATGCCGTTGCACTGGATGTTGGCCTCGCCAAACTCGGAGCAGATGTTCTTGGTGAGCATCTTCAGACCGCCCTTGGCAGCGGCGTAGCCGGCGATGGTCTCGCGGCCAAGCTCGCTCATCATCGAGCAGATGTTGATGATCTTGCCGTGACCCTTGGCGATCATGCCGGGCAGGCAGGCCTTGGAGACGATGAACGGGGCGTTAAGGTCGATGTCGACGACGCGACGGAAGTCCTCGGCGCTCATGTCGAGCATAGGGGTGCGCTGGATAACACCGGCGTTGTTGACCAAGATGTCGGGCGTGGTGCCAAAGTCGGCCTCGATCTTGGCGACGAGCTCGGCGACGACGGCCTCATCGGTGACGTCGGCCACGTAGCCGCGAGCCTCAAAGCCCAGCTCGCGGTAGTGCTTCTCGGCTTCGGCGACCTTGTCGGCGTGACGTGCGTTAAAGGCGATCTTGGCGCCGGCCTCGCCGAGCGCCTCGGCAATGGCCATGCCAATGCCATAGGTGGCACCGGTCACGAGCGCGACCTTGCCATCAAGGCGGAAGCTGTCCATAAGATCAGACATAGCGATCCTTTCAAAAGAAACGTTCATCTATATAAGTCTTGCTTCTAATACAAGCTCAGTATAGGAGAAGCGGAGGAATTAGCGCTCTTGTTCTCCTAAAAATAGGTGAACGTTCACTTTTATAAGGTGAACGGTTGAAATCGGTTGTTGCGATGTCCGCTACTCGCTTTTCGTCCGTAACATCGATAAAGAGGGGAACGGATGCCTTGAGCACGCCCATCAGGCGGGGAACGATGAGGTTGCCGCCATTCAGGGGGGCAACATGGAGTAGCGCCTGTACGCATCGAATTTCTCCTCTCACAGATGCGTGGCACTAAGAGCCCCGAGTTCATATGAGCTCGGGGCTCTTTTCGTGGTTGATTTCCGATCTCAGCCGAACACATTGAGCAAATAGGCCATTCCCGCAGT
>CABUAT010000026.1 GCA_902489665.1 uncultured Collinsella sp.
ATAACCGTGCAACGGAAAAGAGCCGCCCTTTCGGACGACTCAAACTGTAATGGGGCTAAAAAGACTGGGGGAGTACATGAGCTGGGGATCGGCGCGTCGATGCGGGGATCGTTTGTTTCCAGACTGTGTATCTGCGCGTTGGAGAACCCGTCTCGCGCGCACGCCATGTTGTCAATGGGTTACAGTATGAACGGCGGCTATGTTTCCGCCAACGCACGAGAGAGTCGTCAACAAGGAGGATGCACGACGATGCAGCGTGCCAAACAGATATCGGAGTCTATTGAGCTGGGCATCATCTTGGCGCTCGCCGGTGGCTTTATGGACGTCTATTCGTACATTGGGCGCGATCATGTTTTCGCCAACGCGCAGACAGGCAACATCCTGCTCGTGGGCGTGAGCATCTCGGAGGGCAACTGGGCACTTGCGGGACGCTACTTCTTCCCCGTGGTGTCGTTTGCCGTGGGCATTATGCTTGCCGACCTGGTGCATGAGCGGTTTGGCAGCGTGATTCACTGGCGCCAGGTAACGGTGTTCTTTGAAGCCGTCATCTTGCTGGGCGTGAGCTTTATCCCGGGCGGCAATTTCAACCTGCTCGCCAACTGCCTCACCTCGTTTGCCTGCGGCATGCAGGTCGAGAGCTTCCGCAAGATCCACGGTCACGGCATCGCTACGACCATGTGCATCGGCAACTTGCGCAACGCGCTGCAAAACGTGGACGATTACATCATCACCCACAGGCGCGGCTTTTTGGAAAACGGCCTGCTGTACTTTGGCGTGATCTTTACCTTTGTGTTTGGCGCCGTGTTGGGCAACTGGTGTATTGAGCGCATGGGCCTGCACGCCATCGTCGTGGCGAGCTTGCTGCTGTTTGTCGCGTTTGCCATCATGTTCATCGACCGCGAGCGCGACTTGCGCTTACGCTGGAAGGTTGCGGCCGAGGCTTGGAAAGAGGGCTGCCGAAAGTAACCGAATGCGGCAAAGGGGTTGTCCCTTTGCCGCAATATTTTTCATCATCTGTTGAAACGCTTTAACACTATTGACGTTCTCACGCGTTTTTTGTTTCAAAAGCGTTAGGATGGGACTCATAGCGTGGGGCGTAATGGATGCCCCGCACACGATGGGAGGCTATCAATGGCTAATCGTTTCGTTCTCAATACCATCTCTTATCATGGTTCCGGCGCCATCAAAGAGATCCCCGGCGAGCTCCAGCGTCGCGGCTACAAGAAGATCTTCGTCTGCTCCGACCCCGATCTGGTCAAGTTTGGCGTTACCGCTAAGGTGACCGACGAGCTCGACGCTGCCGGCATCGCTTGGAGCCTCTACTCCGAGATCAAGCCCAACCCCACTATCCAGAACGTCAAGGACGGCGTCGAGGCCTTCAAGACCGCCGAGGCTGACGCTATCGTGACCATCGGTGGTGGCTCCTCCATGGACACTGCTAAGGCCATCGGCATCATCATCAACAACCCCGAGTTCGCCGATGTCCGCAGCCTCGAGGGCGTTGCTCCCACTAAGAACCACGCCGTGTTCACCATCGCTGTGCCGACGACCGCCGGTACCGCCGCCGAGGTGACCATCAACTACGTCATCACCGACCCCGAGAAGGTCCGCAAGTTCGTGTGCGTCGACACCAACGACGCCCCCGAGGTCGCCGTCGTCGATCCCGACATGATGGCCTCCATGCCCGCCGGCCTGACCGCTTCCACTGGTATGGACGCTCTGACCCATGCCATCGAGGGCTACACCACCAAGGGCGCCTGGGAGCTTTCCGACATGTTCCACTTTGAGGCCATTAAGCTGATCAGCGAGAACCTGCGCGACTCCGTCGCCGAGGCCAAGTCCGGCCAGCCCGGCTCCGGCCGTGAGGGCATGGCTCTTGGTCAGTATGTCGCCGGCATGGGCTTCTCCAACGTTGGCCTGGGCATCGACCACGCAATGGCTCACACCCTGTCTGCTCACTACGACACCCCGCACGGCGTCGCTTGCGCCATGCTGCTGCCGATCGCCATGGAGTTCAACAAGCCGGTTTGCGCTGAGCGCCTGGCCAAGGTTGCCCTTGCCATGGGTGTTGACACCACGGGCATGAGCACCGACGAGGCTGCCGACGCCGCTATCGCCGCCGTCAAGCAGCTTTCCGCCGACGTGAATATCCCGCACGTCTGCGAGGCTATGAAGGCCGACGAGATCGAGGTTCTGGCCAAGGACGCCATGGCCGACGCCTGCTTCCCGGGTAACCCGCGCGAGGCAACGCTCGACGACGTCATCGAGCTCTTCAAGAAGATCTGCCCGGCTGCCTAGCCCAGTTTGGTGGTCCTTCGCCCGTAGGTGTATGGTCTTTTGACGTGCCGCTGGCCCCGCCGTGCTACGCACGGCGGGGCTTTTTGTGCTGCGTCGATGCCCTGAGACGGACAAAACCAAGGCGTACTGCCCGCTGCGGATAGGTGGTGCACTTCCCAGCGTGCATTTTTGGGAGTACTCAGCAAGCTCTTAAAAATGCATAACGTTTTGAATGGCCCGTAGTGGCCCGCAGGCGCCCATCGACAGCCATTGTGGGCGGGCTATCGATGAGTGGAGGGGGTTGTTACTGAGTTTTTGCTTTGCGACGACCTGCAACACTGCTGTAACCACGTCGTTTTGTCGTTCGTGATGGGGCCGTTGGGGCCCACGGTGCTGAATACTCCGTTTTTTGCACGGCCCAAGGTGGGGTACCCTGAGACGAAGCAAAAAGACTCCTCATTTCTATGCAGATACCGATAGGATTTATGCAAGATTGGGATTGTAAGCCGTGCGCGTGCGCAAAATCGGCGCGAGGACGTCTGGAGGTGGCTCGGCTCCCAGAGCCTTGCGCGTGCAGAACGGTTAAAATCGGGACTCGGTCTTAGTTTTGCTTGGAAGGATGCACATGGCTTCTGTAATCGATGCTTCTCTAGAGGAGACGCTCTCCTATATCGCGGGACAGCTTAAGACACTGACTTCTATTGCTTCGCCGACGGGCTATACCCGTGCGGCGACTGATTATCTGATGGAGACCCTGCGCGATATGGGGTTTGGGCCTGAGCGTTCCAATAAGGGTAACGTGCTCGTTGAGCTTGGTGGCGAGGGTGAGCCGCTCGTACTGGCGAGCCATGTCGATACCCTGGGCGCCATGGTGCGTTCCATTAAGGACAATGGTCGCCTGCGCCCCACGACGCTCGGCGGGCATCAGTGGTCTACGGCCGATGGCGAGAACTGCACCGTCTACACGCGCGACGGCAATGTCTACACGGGCGTGGTCCTCAATACCGAGCCTTCGGCGCATGTGGCCGACGAGCCGGTCAAGACCATCGAGAAGAACATGGAAATCCTGCTCGATGAGAATGTCGACAGCAAGGACGATGTGCTTGAGCTGGGCATTCAGACCGGCGACATCATCGCTATGGATCCGCGTACCACGGTGACGGAGAGCGGCTACATCAAGAGCCGCTTCCTGGATGACAAGCTGTCGGCGTCGATTCTGCTGGGTCTGGCCCGCGCTGTTGCTGACGGCGAGGTGTCGCTTTCGCGCAAGGTGTCGCTGCTCTTTACCGTGTACGAGGAGGTCGGCCACGGCGGTGCTTTCGTGCCGGCCGACACGCGCGAGATGATCAGCGTTGACATGGGCTGCGTGGGCGACGACCTGGGCTGCACCGAGCGCATGGTGTCGATTTGCGCCAAGGATTCGGGCGGTCCGTACAACTACGACCTGGTAACCACGCTGTCCAACATCGCGCGCGAGCTGGAGCTCGATTACGCCATCGATGTGTATCCGCACTACGGCTCGGACGTTGAGGCCACGCTCTCGGCCGGCTACGACATCCGTCACGGCCTGATCGGCCCCGGCGTGTACGCGAGCCACAACTACGAGCGCAGCCACATCGACGGCGTGCGCAATACCTACGAGCTGGTCCGCGCCTACGTACAACGCTAGCGATGCAGCGGCCTCGGCTGATACGGCAGTACCGACCGAGGCCGTCCTCTCTAAGTTGCGGTGAAATAGGGACTGTTTGGCGGTTTTAAACGCTTAAACAGTCCCTATTTCACCGCAATTTATGAAGGGGATGGGGCTACTTAAGTGCGCAGGTCACCGTGCCGCCGCCGAGGACGACGTCGCCGCGGTAGACGACGACAGCCTGGCCGGGGGCGATGGCTCGCTGCGGCTCGTCAAAAGTCAGCAGCATTTGCCCGTCTTCGCCGCGCGTAAGGGTCGCTGCTTGGTCTTTCTGACGGTAACGGTACTTGGCGCCCACGCGAATGCCGCCGGCATCGAGTTCTGCCTCCATGCGGTCGGCAGGGGCGCTCCAGATCCAGTCGTCGGCCGTGAGTGCTGTGGCCGTTAGGTCCTCGGCCTCGCCCAGATGCACGGTGTTGTTGGCGGCATCGACGCCCGTCACATACACGGGATGCGCCATCGCGACGCCCAAGCCCTTGCGCTGGCCGATGGTATAGCGCAACGCGCCGTTATGGCGTCCGACCACGCTGCCGTCGCGCCACACAATGTCGCCCGGTGCAGCGGGATGTCCGCAGCGGCGCTCGATATAGCCCGCGTAGTCGCCGTCTGGAATAAAGCAGATGTCCTCGCTTTCGGCCTTCTGGGCGTTGGTAAAGCCTTGCTCGGCGGCTATGCGGCGCACGTCGCGCTCTTTGTCTAGGCCTGCCAGCGGAAAGATCGTGTGCGCCAGGCGCTCCTGCGTAAGCGAATATAAAAAGTAGCTCTGGTCCTTTTTGGGATCTTCGCCGCGATGCAGCTGCCAGGTGCCGTCTACTGTCTGGCTTGTTTTGGCGTAATGACCCGTTGCGATGTAGTCGCAGCCCATGTCCAGCGCCGCACCGAGCAACGCGCCAAACTTTATGTGGCGGTTGCAGATGATGCACGGGTTGGGCGTCAGCCCCTCCTGGTAGGCGTTCACAAAGCGCTCGATAACGCTGTGGTCGAAGGTCTGCTGCAAGTCGAGCACATGGTGGGGTATCCCCAGACGCTCGGCGACGGCCTTCGCATCGGCGATGTCGCGGTCGACCTTACTCATGCCCGTGGCGGGATCGGGCGCGGGGCAGGTGAGGCGCATGGTGGCGCCGACGCATTCGTAGCCCTGGCTTTTGAGCAGGTACGCGGTCACGCTGGAATCGACGCCGCCGCTCATGGCGACGAGCACGCGCTTGTTGTGCATGGGGAGGTTCTCCTTGGTGGCATGTGGCCAAAAAAGAAAAGCGGCGCGGGAGGCTGGTTCCGCGCCGCAGACATTGTAGCAAGTTCGGGCGTCTCGTGGGACACCCTGATTGGATGGGCTCAGACTGCCGGGAGAGAGGAGACCGGCTCGTCCGTGGGCTCAACCTATGGGCGACAGGCCCTAGTCCTGGAAGAGCGCCGTGGACAGGTAGCGCTCGCCGGTGTCGGCAAGCAGGGCCACGATGGTCTTGCCCTCGTTCTCGGGGCGCTTGGCCAGCTGCAGCGCGGCCCACACGGCGGCGCCGGACGAAATGCCTACGAGCACGCCCTCCTTGTGGCCCACGGCGCGGCCGGTCGCAAAGGCGTCGTCGTTCTCGACGGGGATGATCTCGTCATAGACCTGGGTGTCGAGGACGTCGGGCACAAAACCGGCGCCGATACCCTGGATCTTGTGCGGGCCGGCTTGGCCCTTGGAGAGCACCGGGGAAGTGGCGGGCTCGACGGCGACGACCTTGATTTCGGGGTTCTGCTCCTTAAGGAACTCACCCACGCCGGTCACGGTGCCGCCGGTTCCAACGCCGGCGACGAAGATGTCGACCTCGCCGTCGGTGTCATCCCAGATCTCGGGGCCGGTCGTGGCCTTGTGGATGGCGGGGTTGGCGGGGTTCACAAACTGGCCGACGATGATGCTGTTTGGCGTCTCCTTCTGCAGTTCCTCGGCCTTGGCGATGGCGCCCTTCATGCCCTTGGAACCGTCGGTGAGCACGAGCTGTGCGCCATATGCCTGCATAAGCTTGCGGCGTTCGACGGACATAGTCTCGGGCATGGTGATGATCACCTTGTAGCCGCGAGCCGCCGCCACCGAGGCGATGCCGACGCCGGTGTTGCCACTCGTGGGCTCGATGATGGTGTAGTCGCCGCCGCGCACGAGCTTGCCGGCCTTCTCGGCCTCGTCGATCATGTTCTTGGCGACGCGGTCTTTGACGGAGCCGGCGGGGTTGAAGTATTCCAGCTTGACGAGCACGCGGGCCTTGAGGTCCTCATCGGCCTCAAAGTGAGTGAGCTCCAGAAGCGGAGTGTGGCCGATAAGCTGATCGATGGACGTGTAAACATTGCTCATGGTGAACCTCCAAAGTGTTCAAATGACTGGATACCGTGTGGTTTTACGGTGTGTGTAGCAGCGAAACCCACAAACCTTATGGGTTGTTCGTTTTGCTGTTGGCAAGCATAGTAGACAGTAAAGCCTAGTAACGCAATAGGAAATAGAAGATTATTACGAGTCGATTAACCATCTTGACCGGAACGGGTATTTTCAAAACCAATATTTCGGCTAGAATTTCTACGGACTAAATGACCGAAAGGCAGCACTATACATGTTGGTTTCTACTAAGGGCAGATATGCCCTGCGCGTTATGGTCGATCTGGCCGAGCACCAGGCAGCCGGTCGCATCCCGCTCAAAGAGATCGCGGCGCGACAGGGGATTTCCGAGAAATATCTCGAGAACATTTTGGCTACGCTCGTGCGCGCCAACATGCTCTCGGGCATGCGCGGCAAGGGCGGCGGCTATGTGCTCACGCGCCCGCCCGAGCAATACACGGTGGGCGAGATCTTGCGCCTGACCGAGGGCAGTCTGGCGCCGGTCGCCTGCCTGGATGGCGACTGCAAGGGCTGCTCGCGTTCGGATGAGTGCCCCACGCTCGACGTGTGGAAGAACCTGGACAAGCTCATCAACGACTACCTCGACGGTGTGACGCTCGATCAACTTGTCGCTCCCAACCATGGCTACGACTACGTCATCTAACCCACACCTGCATTTGGGGACGGGGTGGAAATGGTAGATTTTCTCGCCCTTTGAGACTTGGCAAATAAGAAGGCCGCCCATTTTTGCGATGGGCGGCCTTCGTTTTGGGCTGTTGAGACGGACACGGCCGGAATGGCCGTTTTAGTCCTCGGCGATGCTGTCGAGGATGCTGCGCGTGATGGACACCAGGATGCTGCCCATAAAGGCCGATCCAAAGCTGGCGATGGAGATGCCGACGCCCAGCAGGTTGACCGACAGGTAACTCGCGAGCTCAAGTATAAAGCTGTTGACGACAAGCTGGAAAATGCCCAGCGTAATGATCGTGAGCGGCAGCGAGATGACGGTCAGGAACGGTTTGACGAACGAATCGACAATGTTCAGGAACAGTCCCACAAAGGCAAAGCAGACCCAGGTCTCGGCAAAGCCGAAGGGTTGGATACCGGGGACGAGGAACGTGGCGATCGCGATGGCGATCGAGGTGAAGAGCCAGTTAAGCATAAAGCGCATGGCGTGAATCCTTTCTTGCGCCGGGATTGCTGGCGTCGCGTGAAGCGGCTTACGGCGGCGACCTGGATGGTTGCGCGGGCGCGCCGCGGTGTTTGGGCGCCCATTGTCTCAAATATTCGTGGAGCTTACGTGCGCATATGGTTTCTAAAAGGCGTTCGTCCTGAAAAACGCGCCGCTGGCAGAGAGTCTTGTCGCTTTAGTTTGGTGGTGTGCTACACTGCTACGGGCAAAAGCCACAGGCGTTGCCCTATTGCATAGAACGGGTGAACGATGCCCGATGTCAGTATCAACTTCGATGCCTTTTGGCGGGTTTGGCGGTGATCGATGAATATCGAGAACATGTTTGACAAGCCTGATGTCAAGCAGCTGGTCCACGCATTTAGCCTTTTGGACGACGAGAAGGATATCCAAGCGTTTTTGACCGATATCTGCACGCCGCGCGAGATTTGCGACCTTTCTCAGCGTTTGCAGGTTGCGCGCTATTTGGACGAGGGCGAGCCTTATGTTGAGGTTCAGGCCCGTACCGGCGCTTCGTCCACCACGGTGAGCCGCGTTTCAAAGGCGCTGAACGGCGAGTACGGTGGCTACCGCAAGATCCTCATTAAGTTGGAGGATGGCGAGTAGGCCAGCGACAACATTGAATTACGAAGAACCGTCCCTCCGGGGGCGGTTTTTTGATCCCTTGGGGACGGAGGAAAACGAATCACCGGGTTAGACTGACCCCCTCTGTGATCCATTTTCCTCCGTCCTCAAGGGATCAAATCTGTTGGCGTGGGGCAAATCTGTCCGCTTGGGCGGGTAGGATGGATGCATTGATTATTGCGAACAGTTTGAGCGGAGGACCATGCCTGTTCGAATCTATACCACCAATGCTGGCACGGATTTGAGCGATGCCGAGGCGGCGCTACTGGCCGACCTGGTTGCCCGCCACGGGCGCGCTGTTCTGTTGGCGCCAACATTTGCCGAGCTCGACCTGTGCCGCCATGATGCGGCGGAAGCCGGGGTTTCACTGGGTGTCGACTACAAGACGCCCACATCGTGGCTCAGCTCGCTGTGGGAGCTTATGGGCGATGGCCGCAGCTTTGTGGACAACCTTCAGCGCCAGATGCTGTTCTCGGACATGATCGACCGCCGCGACGACGCCGCTCTGCAGCCGCTTTCGCGCAGCCAGGGCACAGTGCGCATGCTCGCGCGCATGGCCCGCGACGTGTTGCCGGGCGTTGCGGGGACGGGTGCCGAACGATGCCGTGGCGACAACTGCCGGCCTGAGCCAAAAAGCGATGCCGAGGCTCGTGTGTTCGAGCTTTTGCGCGCCTACGCGGGCGGTTTGGACCGTCGAGATATGGTTGAGCCCTGCGAGGCAGCTGACATTATGGCCGGTGCCCTGGCCGATAGCCTGCCGGCGTGCGCCCGCGCCGTATGCGTGCGCGGTACCACGTCGTTTACGCACGGTCTACTCGAGCTGCTGTCTGCCGTGGCGAACAATGGGGGAGAGGTCGTCGTGCTGCTTGCCCGCGAGCAGGCGGCGATGCGCGAGGAGCTTGCCACGGCATTTGATGCCCGCGGTGTGCTGTTTGAGATCGCGCCGCTGGGGGAGGACGCCGTCGCGTCTGATGTCGCTTGCGGGGCCGCCGCTCAGCCTGCCTTTATTGAGGTCGCCGGCCCCCATGCCCGTGCTCATGTCTATGCGGACGCCATCGATAAGTTGGTGAAAGCGCACAAGGAGTCCAAGGCCGATAAAGCTACTGCAACGCCCGCCGACCCCGTGCGCGTGCTCGTCGTTTCTGCCCGGGCACCCCAGCTGTTCGGCGAGCTCGCCGCCCGTTTGGCGGCGCGTCACATTGCGGCCGAGACGACTGAGTTCACGGCGTTTTCCCAGTCCATCGCGGGCAGGCAGTTTACGGCGCTCGCCAACCTGATCGAGCGTATGAAAGCCGCCGACGAGGGCACCGCTTCCAAGACTGAGTGGTGGCCCGCGCCGGAGCTTACCGACTGGATCTACAGTCCGCTTTCGGGCGCTGATGCCGTCAATGCCCGTACCTTCGATAAGAATATGCGTCTCTCGCGCAGCAAGACTACCGCGGGCGTCAAGAGCCTGCTGCAGAGCGTTCAGGGCCAGGTGAGGGGCGCGCGCAAGGCGACGAGCGACGATAACTGGTTTAAGAACGTACCGTGTGTGGTCTCGGACGTGTTCCAGGCGCTGTGGCGTGACAAGCCCGTGACGGCGCTTAAGGCCATGCTTGCCGTTGCCGAGGCGTTGCCCGATCGCGCTCTAGGCGGCCTTGACGGCCAGGCCCGTCGCCAGGCAGAGACGGCTTTGCTGCGCCATGCCATCGACATCCTTATGAACGATGCTCGCGCGCTCGACGTGTCGCAGGCCGCGACCGTGCCGGTTCTCGACGGCGTTCGAACCAAGGTGGACAAGCGCAGTACCGCCTACGATTACGAGACCTATGAGGTCGATCGCACACCACGAGCACAAGTGCGCTTCGCGTCGCTTGCCGATGCGTCGGTTCTTCGCCCTGGCAGCTACGATGCCGTGCTGTTTGCCGATGTCGACCTGGACAGCTATCCGCTTTCGCACGAAGAGGGCCCGCTTGCCACGTTGACAGCCGAGCTGCGCCGCGACGGCGTGTCTTTGGAGCCCGCTGCCCTGCTGCGCGTGCGCTTTGGCCGTGCGATGCAGGCGGCGAGCGGTCCGGTCGCGCTCGCCCGTGTGACGCACGATCGCCAGGCACGCGAGTGCTACCCGGCAGCCGTATGGACCGAGCTGTGGGCACATGCCGAGGCCGCTGGCGCTGCCAAGCCCATGCGCGTGGGCGAGGGCGATATCATCGCCGACTTTGATCCCGCGGCAGGTGAAGGCCTCAAGCGCGAGCGCGTGGCCTGTGAAGCCCCTCAGCATCTGAGTGCCGAGGCCGTGCCGTATTTGGTCCTGCGCCGTCGCGATGGCGAGGGTGAGGACGCGCCGCTCGTGCCGCGTCTGACGTCCGCCTCGCAGATCGAGGCCTATTCGACCTGCCCGCTATGCTGGTTCGTCTCGTACCGCGTGAAGCCCCAGTCGATCGACGCGGGCTTTGGCAACATGGAAAAGGGCAACTTTGTCCACGACGTGCTGGAGCATCTGCATGCCCGTCTGCCCCAAGAGGGCATGGAGCGCGTGACGCCCGAGAATCTGCCGCGCGCACAGGAGCTGCTGCACGAGGTCTTTGACGAGACGTTGGCCGAGCACGCCGGCAAGCGCGGCACGGAGGGCCCGCTGGTGCCGCTCTCTGCGGTGGAGGAACGCCAGGTGGCCGAGATCTTGCCGCAGCTGGAGGGTGTGCTTGCCTACGAGTCCGAGGCACTTGCCCCCTTTGCCCCGCGCTACCTGGAGTTCGCCTTCAACGAGCTCAAGGTCGAGTATGCCGGTTGGCCGCTTGGCGGGCGCATCGACCGCGTGGACGTGGACGCCGAGAATCGTGCCGTGGTGATCGACTACAAGCATCGCACGGGCGTTGAGGAGTTTAAGCTCGCCGACCCCACGGTGCGTGACGAGGAGACGGGCGAGGCTCCCATCGACGACCCGCGCTGGCTGCCGCCCCATACCCAAACGCTCATCTACGCGCAGGCCATGCGTCGGGCACTGGGCTTGGATACCCGTGCAGCGCTCTATTTTTCGACCAAGGGCAGCAAACCGGCGCTGCGAGGCGCCGCGAGTGCCGAGCTGCTCGAGGAGGAGCGTGGCGACGGCCGCATCCCGGGGCTTAAGAAAGGTTTCCCCGGCGAGGGTGGCAGCATGGACTTCGACGCCCTGCTCGATCGCGTTGAGGCCGGCATCGCCGAGCGCCTGCGCGAGCTCGAGGCAGGCAACGTTGCCGCCGTCGACCCAACGTCGGCTCAGGCCGCGCATGCGCGCTGCTCGTATAACCACGAAGGAACGTTTGTAAGGAGGGACGTGTAGACCATGGATCTTTCGACTTTGATGCCGCAACAGCTGCAAGTCGTCAAAACGCTCGACCGTCCGCTGTTTGTCTCGGCGGGCGCCGGTTCGGGCAAGACCTTTACCCTCACGCGTCGCATCGTCTACGCGCTCTCGCCTGAATCCGGTCCGTTCGTTGAACATCTTGACCAGGTGCTCGCCATTACCTTTACCAAAGATGCCGCGGCCGAGATCCGTGACCGCGTGCGCCGTGCGCTTATCGACGAGGGCATGGACGAGGAAGCACTGACCGTCGACGACGCGTGGATCTCGACCATTCACGGCATGTGCTCGCGTATCCTGCGCGCGCATGCGCTGGAGCTGGGCATCGACCCCGAGTTCACGGTGCTCACCGATACCGACGAGCTTATGGACCAGGCTGTTGAGCATGTGTTGGCCCGCGCGACGGCGCCCGATGCCGCCCCCGAGCTCGCGGCATCGCTCAAGGCCCTCTATGCCTGGTATCCCATGGCGGGCGAGGGCGGTTCCTTTGGCGCTGGCGCGACCATCAAGGGCCTGGTGCGCGACCTGCTGGAGCTGTCGAGCCAGTTGCCGGGCGGTATGGACGACGTGTGCGTGGCGCGCGGGCAGGCCGATACCTCGGCACTCGCCGATGCCTATCGCGCGGCGCTGGGCGCAAGCAAGGCCGCGACCGAGAAGGCGCAGATGGCACTCGACGCCATTGACGCGTTCGAGGCGAGCGGCAAGACCATGGCCGATGCAGCGCGACTCATGATGTCGTGCACCATGCCGCGCGCGAGCAAGGCATTCCCTAAGGAGCAGGTCGAGCTGCTCAAGGCCGAGGCCGCCGATGCGTTTATCAATATCGTGCTTGCCTGCGGTGGCCCGGCGCTCGATGCGCTGGTGGGCCTGGCCCGTTCCGTGGAGGCTGAGTATCGCGCGCTGAAGGCTGCCCAGTCCGCCCTCGATAATAACGACCTGCTGCGTATGGCCTACGAGGCCCTGCGCGATTACCCAGCCATCCGTGCTGCGTACGAGGGCCGCTTTAAGATGGTCATGATCGATGAGTTCCAGGATACCGATCAGATGCAGGTCGATTTGATTCGCTATCTGACGGGCGCGGGGGAGCGCGCGCTGTGCACCGTGGGCGATGCGCAGCAGTCGATCTACCGCTTCCGTGGCGCCGAGGTCGAGGTGTTTCGCCGCCAGGAGCGCAAGGTGGGCTCGTCTGCCGCGTCCGAGGCGACTGCCGTGGCCGATGCCCCTGCCGGCGAACTCGTTAAACTCGTGCGCAACTTCCGCAGCCATGACGAGGTGCTGCGTTACGTGGCACGCGTCTTCGACGGCGATGACGGCGGCCTGATGCAGAGCTTTTTGGATCTTGAGGCGAGCGACGGCCGCAAGGACACGCTGGTGGCGGACGCCTCGCGCCGCCAGGCCCTCTTTGTTGCCGGCGGCAGTATGCAGGAGCGCACACAGGCCAAGGCCCGCGCGATCGCCGAGCGCTTCCGCGCGCTTGCCGATGCCGGCCAGCCCCAGGGCGGCATGGTACTGCTGCTGGGCCGCATGACCAACGCCGATGTCTACGCCCAGGCCTTCCGCGATCAGGGGCTCGACTGCGTCATCGCAGGCGGCTCGGTCTTTGCCCAGGCAGCCGAGGTGCAGACGGTGCGTGCCCTGGTCTGCGCGCTCGCCAATCCGGCCGATACGGCGCAGGGCCTTATGCCGCTGCTCGCCTCGCCGATGTTTGCGCTCGGCGCCCAGGAGTTCCTGGCGCTGGCGACCAAGCTCGATGGCGAGACGGGGGAGACCTCGCGCCGGAATATCGACATGGGCATCATGAGCGATTCCGATGTGCCGGGCTTGCAGGGCTTGCCGCTTGTGACGCGTGCCCGCGAGGTGCTGCGCTACGCACTGCGTCGCGTGGGGCGTGATTCGTTCGCCGCCATCGCGCGCGACGCGGTCAATGCCTCCGGCTGGTTCGTGCGCCTGGCGCAGCGCGGCCCCGAGGGCAAGGCCATCGCCGCCAACGTGCTCAAGGCGCTCGACGCCGTGGCCGAGGAGGAGGCCGAGTTCGGCAACTCGCCGCGTTCCATCGCGCTGGCCTTCGACCGCTTCTTGGCGGGCAAGGAGGCCCCGGGTGCCCTCAACGAGGAGGGCGACGGCGCGGTGCGCATCATGACCGTGCATGCGTCCAAGGGTCTGGAGTATCCGGTCGTAGCGGTTGCCGAGTGTTTTGGCGTGCGCAAGCCGTCCGGTGCGGCTCAGATGGGGCGTGTCGAGGGCGGAGCGCAGGTCGTGGCACTGCCAGCTCGTTTTGATGGCGTTAAGCTCGCTGACGGAACCTTTGTGAAGGGCGACGACGTTAAAAAGCAGTTTGAGCATGCGTTTAAGGGCAAGGGCACGTCGCTGTGGCTGCCGCCGGAGCTCATGGAGGACGTCTGTGCGACGGGTTCTCCCGCCGAGGCATTTGCTCGCCTGCGCAACGACGACCTGCAGCTTTCGCTCGAGGAGCGGGCTCGTCTGCTCTATGTCGCCATGACGCGAGCGCGTGAGCTGGTCATTCTGGCGATGGATGCCGGCGTGAGCCGCGGCAAGGTGACGGCGCCGACCTTTGATGTCGAGACCGATCTGACCTACGATGTGCTGCGCCGTATTTTGCCGACCGATGCTCTGGATATGCCGCAGCTCGATGCCGACCGCTTGGTGTTCGACAACTCCCAGCTGGGCGACTACGAGCTCATTTCGCTCGCGGGCTTTACCTTTGGCGAGCAGACGTTTGAGGCCAACGCTTCGCTGGATGCCGAGGGCAGGCTTGTTCGTGGCGATGCCGATACGGATGCTGCCGACGATTTGGCCAGTACAATCGTCCCCGGTCCTGTCGACCCCAAGCCCGATTCGTTCGAGCTTGTGTATCCCCAGGCAGTGGGCGTGCGCATGGGCATCTGTCCGTATCCGATGCGTGACTCGTATAGCTACTCGTCAATCGCCGCGGCACTCCATGCCGAGACGGAAGACCGTGCCGCCGAGGCTCGTGTTCCCATGGACGAGGCCGGCGATGATGCGGAGTCGGATGGTTCCGAGATGACGGACGCAGACGTGGCCGCTGTCGAGCCCGCCGGCAATCCCATGGCGCTGGGCTCGGCCTTCCACGCCGCCTGCCAGTGGCTCATCGAGATGGGTGCCGATGCGCTGCCCGCTGAGCGTGCCGACGCCCTGGCTCGCCTGTGGCACCTGACGCCAGAACAGCGCGAGCGCTTCGATGTCGCTCTGGAGCGCTGGCTCAAGTCGTCGGTTCGTGCCGAGCTGTTCGCGTGGCCGTGCGTTCGCGCCGAGGTGCCGTTCTTCTCGCTGGGCTGCGAGGACGAGGACATCGCCCGCTACGGTGCATATGCCGAAGGCGCCATCGACGCTTTGGCGACCGACCCGGCCGATCCGTCACGCGCACTGGTCATCGATTACAAGACGGGTGGCACGCCGGATGAGACGCCGGACCAGCTGCTCGAGAAGCACGCCCTGCAGGCGCGCGTCTACGCCGACGTGTTGCACAAGGCGGGCTTTGAGACGGTGACGGTCAAGTTCGTTCGCGTGGAGCAGGCGAATCCAGCCATCTTCGTCGAACCCGCCGAACCTCAAGTAGTCATCTACAATCTCTAGCCCTCAGATAACTTGCGGTGGAATACGGGCTGTTTTGGCCAAAAAAGCCGCCAAACAGTCCGCATTTCACCGCAACTGCAAGAGGAGCCGTGTTGGTTTGGCTAGGTTCGGGTGCTGTCCGTGCCGTGCGGTAAAATCGTTCAGTCAGAACACGAACCCGCATCGGAGCTCATCACATGGCATTCGTCCATCTGCACAATCACACTGTTTTCTCCATGCTCGACGGCGCAACCCGTATCCAGGATATGGTCAATCGTGCCGTTGAACTTGGCATGCCCGCCGTGGCCATTACCGACCACGGCTACATGTATGGCGTGCCCGACCTAGCGCTGGCCTGCGACGCTGTCAATCACAACACGCCCGAGTACAAAACCTGGAGCCACGACAAGGCCTTCTTGGAAAAGGACCGCCGCGACGAGCTGGTGGAGCCCGACCCCGAGGCAAACCCGCGCGAGCATGCCCAGTACGTCAAAGACATGGCCATGTGGGACGAGAAGGGCAACATCGACGAGCTCAAACCGCCCCTGGTCATCAAGCCCATCTTTGGCTGCGAGGTCTACTTTACGCCGGACGAGACCCTTGCCCGCGACCACAAGCCCGAGCTCTACCACATGATCCTTCTGGCCAAGGATCAGGAGGGCTACGTCAACCTAATGCAGACGGTCTCCGAGGCCGCCGTGCAGGGCTTTTACTACAAGCCGCGCGTGACGCTCGACAACCTGCGCCGCCATGCCAAGGGCATGATCTGCACGAGCGCCTGTATCGCGGGCATCATCCCCAAATACATCGACCGAGGCGACATGGAAGGCGCCATCAAGTGGGCCGAGACCTTCCGTGATACCTTCGAGCCCGGTGACTTCTACATCGAGATCCAGGAACACGGCATCACCACCGACAACGGCCTGACTGACGAGCAGATGGACCGCACGCTCATCGACATCGCCAAGCAGGTGGGCGTCAAGGTCATCGCCACCAACGACTTCCACTACCTGCGCCGCGAGGATGCGCCCGTGCAGGACGTCATCATGTGTATTGGCATGAACGCCAAGGTCGATGACCCCAACCGCATGCGCATGACCGGCTCGGAGTTTTACATGAAGACCGAGGAGGAGATGCGGGCGATGTTCCCGTATTGCCCCGAGGCCTGCGACAACACGCTCGAGATCGCCGACAAGTGCTACGTTGAGCTGGACTGGGACTCTATCATCCTGCCGCGCTTTCCGTTGCTCGATCCCGGCGAGACGCACGAGAGCCAGTTCCGCCGCGAGTGCGAGAAGGGCCTGCGCCAGCACTATGGCGACGACTGGGCCACGCGCGAGATCGGTGGCGTCAACATCAAAGAGCGCTTTGAGTACGAATACAAGGTCATCTGCGACAAGGGCTTTGCCGCCTACTTTTTGATCGTTGCCGAGTACGTGCAATGGGCTAAGGACAACGGCATCGGCGTCGGCCCCGGCCGTGGCTCGGCCGCCGGCGCTATCGTCGCCTACGCCATGAACATCACCGCGTTCGACCCGCTCGAGAACGGCCTGATGTTCGAGAGGTTCCTGTCCCCGCAACGTACCGAGATGCCCGATATCGATATGGACTTCGACGATGAGCGACGCCTCGAGGTCGTGGAGCACGTTCGTCAGCTCTACGGCCCCGAGAAGGTCACCCACGTCATCACCTACTCGACCATCAAGGCCAAGCAGGCCATCAACGACGCCGCGCGCGTCCTGGACTACCCGGTCTACATGGGCCAGCGCCTGTCCAAGATGGTCTCGAGCGACCCCAAGGTCAAGCTCAAGCAGGTGCTCGACAAACAACCCGGCAAAGAGGATCTGTTTAACCCCGATTTTGCCGAGGCCTATAAAAAGGACGACGACGCTCGCCGCATCATCGACACGGCGCTCTCGATCGAGGGCCTCACCCGTGGCGAGGGCGTGCACGCGTGCGCCGTTCTGATCTGCCGCGACCCCGTCAACGAGCACGTGCCCACCAAGCTCGACACCAAGGGCGGCGTCGAGATTACCCAGTACGAGGGCCATACCGTCGCCGACATGGGCCTGCTCAAGATGGACTTCTTGGGCCTGCGCACGCTGACGGTTATCTCCAAGGCCAAGGCAAACATCAAAAAGAACTTCGGCATCGACATCAAAGAGGAAGAGATTCCCTTTGACGATCCCGAGATCTTTAAGCTCATGGGCTCCGGCCACACCGCCGGCGTCTTCCAGGTCGAGTCCGCCGGCATGACGGCCACGATCAAGAACATGAAGCCCACCGAGTACAAACACGTCGTGGCATTGATCGCCCTGTACCGCCCGGGCCCGCTGGGCGCCGGCATGGTCTCGTCCTACATCAACCGTATGAACGGCAAGGAGCCGGCCGTCTCCTACGACGACCGTCTGGACGACATCCTGGGCGAAACCTACGGCACCATGGTCTACCAGGAGCAGGTTATGCTCATCTCCGTCGAGATGTGCGGCTTCTCCAAGGGCGAATCGGACTCGCGTATCCGTAAGCCCGTGGCCAAGAAAAAGATTAAGCTGCTCACGTCGACGGTGCTCCACTGGGAGGATGGCTCGGACGAGACCACTTACGACCACTGGATGAATGGCGCTATCAAGAACAACTACACGCGCGAGGTCGCCCAGAAGATTTGGGACGATGTCCTTGAGTTCGCGTCCTACGCCTTCAATAAGTCGCACTCCGCCGGTTACGCCATCCTGGTTATGCAGACGGCATGGCTCAAGGCGCACTATCCGCATGAGTACATGGCGGCCGTTCTGACGTCCTATACGGGTAAGACCGACAAGATCGTGCACTACGTCTCGGCGTGCCGTCACGACGGCATCCCCGTGCTGTCGCCAGATGTCAACGAGTCCGGTACCGAGTTCACGGCTACCAAGGAAGGCGTGCGCTTTGGTCTGGCCGGTATCCGCGGCGTGGGCACCGGCGTGGCGCAGGCGATTATCGCCGAGCGCGAGGCGGGCGGTCCGTTTAAGACGCTGCACGACTTTGTCGAGCGCGTGGACTCGAGCCAGGCCAACCGTCGCGTGATCGAATCGCTGATCAAGGCAGGCGCCTTCGACTCCACGGGGTATCCGCGTCGCCAGATGATGCACTTTGTGGACAAGAACAACCCCGAGAACATCATCGATGCCGCGGTAAAGCGTCAGAAAGATCGCGCAAGCGGCCAGACGTCGTTCTTCGACATGTTTGGCGACGTCGAGGGCTCGGGCTTCGAGGTCAGCGTGCCCGATCCGGATGGCCAGGAATGGGACCGCCACCTTAAGCTGAGCCAGGAGAAGGAGGTCCTGGGCATCTATGTCTCGGACCACCCGCTGCGCCCGTTTGAGTATGCACTTAGCAAAGCGCGCGACTTCTCGTTCTCGCAGATCGACACCGGCTACGAGGTGCA
This sequence comes from uncultured Collinsella sp., assembly GCA_902489665.1. Classification (GTDB taxonomy): domain Bacteria; phylum Actinomycetota; class Coriobacteriia; order Coriobacteriales; family Coriobacteriaceae; genus Collinsella. Next base: position 18,474 of record CABUAT010000026.1, read on the forward strand.
AAACCCCACGGGCGGTACCATCAACCAGGAGATTCCCGAGGGCAAGGCGCTGTGGTGGGCCGGCATGGTCTCGAGTGTGTCCAAGCGCGTGACCAAAAACGGCGATCCCATGGGTATCGTGCAGCTCGAGGACATGGAAGGCGAGGCCACGGTCGTGGTGTTCCCCAAGACCTACAAGGAGGCCGAGGGGTACCTGTACGGCGAGGTCGATCCCGAGACCGGCGCGCAGCTGTCCGATGCGTTTGTGCGCATTAAGGGCAAGCTCGAGCGCTCGGACCGCGGCGACCAGATCATCGCGCAGGAGATTGTGCCGCTGGAGCTTAGCGAGGAGAAAAACAAGCCCAAGGTCTTTGAGGTCATGGTGCCCAACAGCCGCTTTAGCCAGGGCAATATGGCGCGCCTGGCCACGGTGCTCACCACCAACCCGGGCGGCGACCGCGTGGAGATCTTTATCGAGCAGGTGGACGGGCGCGTGCTGCGTGCCGAGGTGCCGGCCAAGGTCAACGCACGCTCGATTCCGCTGCTGGCAGAGGCAAAGGCCATCGTCGGAAACCAAGGCCGCGTGACGGTTATCTAAGCTACCCCGGGTGAGATTGGAGGAAGTGATGGCGCAGGGGACGTTTGTGCAGGCGCTCCGGAAAGAGGCGGCGCTGAGCGGCACCTTTATGAAGGGTCGCTCGCTCATGCTCAACGGCGCCGTGCTGTCGATTGAGGACAGCGGCTCACGCTTCTCCAAAAACGTGACGGTTGAGGGCTCGGTGCGCGGTTCGCGCGGCGACCTGTACAAGACGCACGTGGCGCTCGACATGGACGAGCACGAGGTGATCGACTACGACTGCGATTGCCCCGCCGCCTATCGTTACCCCGGTATGTGCAAGCACGCTATTGCCACGGCTCTGGCGTATTTGGATGCCAGCGGCGCCGAGCCCGTCGAAGGTTTGCGCACGCCGGTCCGCACGTTTACGGCGCAGCCGAAACAGCCCGCGCGCACCGCGCCCAAAGCGCCGGCCGTCAATCCCAACTTTCCCTTTCCGGCGCCCGTCCCCACGAGCCCCAGTCTCATGGCGGCGCTCTCCGATCTTTCGGACGCGCGCATGGATGAGCTGGCGAGCATGCGCCGCAAGCTCGCCAGCAGTGTGGATCCCGATGCCCCCAAGGCGGTGTTGGAGCCCTCGCTGGTGCCGTACTACAATCCGCTGTTCGCCGACCGCTTTAGCTGGGCGCTCGAGTTCCGCATTCGCTGCGGTTCGGTGTCCTACGTGGTCAAGGATATCGACGGCATGGCCGACGCCTATGTCCGAGGCGGCACCTTCTCGTACGGCAAGAAGCTCACGTTTGTCCATACGCCCGAAGCCTTCGAAGACGTGTCGACAAAGCTGCTCAACCTTGTTGTGACGACAGTTGCCTATCTCGATGACATCACAAGCTCTCGTTCGGCGTCGTACGACTTTGCCCGCAGCGGTTTTGTTGCCGAGCGTCAGTTGCCGCTGTCCGAGCATAGCATCGTATATGTGCTGGACCTGCTGCGCGGCCAGACCATCTCCTTTGAGCCCGCCTGGTCGCGGGGGACGACGACGCATCGCACCTATGACGTGGCGGTTGAGGTGCCTCCGGAAGGGGAAGACGAGGCTCTGTGTAAGCGCCCACCGCTCCTTGCCGCCAAAATTGCGCCGGCGGCTGGTGGCAGCTACGATCTGCGCCTGCCGGCCGATGCATACTGCTTTGCTTCGGGCGACGTTGCCTATCTGGTCGACACCCGCCGTGCGCGCCGCGCCGATGTGGCGTTTTCCCAGCATGCGGCGCCGTTCCTATCGCGCTTGCTGCCCTGTCGCACGCCGGTCCATATCGCTGCCGACCAGGTGGGGGAGTTCTGTCGTATGGCGCTGCCCATTTTGCGCGACTACACCGACCTTACCGCGCCCGCTGCGCTCGACACCGTGGCGCCCGAGCCGGGCTTTGCCATGGCGATCGGCGTCGACGATGGACTCGTGACCTGCAAAATTACGGTTACCTACGGCGACTGGTCGGCAGATCTCTTTAGCCTGGGCGCTCCGGGCAGTCCCTTCGAAGAGCAGCGCCCGGGCGTGCCGTCGCGCGACGAGGTGGCAGAGTTTCGCGTCATGGACACGGCGGCCCTGTATTTCGACTTTTACGAGGGCGGCCTGGCGTTTGAGGAACGCGATGACGAGAGCCTGTTCCACTTGCTGACCGAGGGCCTGTCTGCCCTGTCCGAGCTGGGCGAGGTCATGCTCAGCGACCGCCTGCGCCAGGTCTCGGTCCGCCCTGCGCCCAAGCTTTCGGTGCGTGCGACCGTCAAGAGCAATCTGCTCGATGTCGAGCTGGGCGCGAGCGGCCTTTCGGCGGCAGACCTTGCCATCTACCTCGACTCCTACAAGCGCCATCAAACGTTTGCGCGCCTTACGTCGGGCGACATCATTCGCCTGGACGAGGGCGCCCGAGCTGCGTTTGGCCTCGCCGAGGACCTGGGCGTCGATGCCGTCGACCTGCTCGACGGCGTGTCGCTACCCGCGTCGAGCACCCTGTTCGTCGATAGCATGCTCGCGCGCACGCCCGCGCTCGAGGCCGATCGCGACGCTGCGTTCCGCCGTACCGTCGAGCGTCTGGACACGCTCGGCAAGATGGACTTTACGGTGCCGGCATCGCTCAAGGCAACGATGCGCGGCTACCAGGTCGACGGATACCAGTGGCTCGGCTCGCTCGAACACCTGGGCCTTGGCGGCATCTTGGCCGACGACATGGGCCTGGGCAAAACGCTCCAGATGATCGCGCATATCCTGGCGCGCGTGGAGACGGGGGACACCAAGCCCACGCTCGTGGTGTGCCCTGCGTCGCTCGTGTATAACTGGACCGCCGAGCTGGAGCGCTTTGCGCCCTCGCTCGATGCGTGCGCCGTCGTGGGCGCCAAGGCGCAGCGTCGCGTACAGATTGCCGGCGTGGCCGAGCATAACGTGGTCGTGACGTCGTATGACCTTATGCGGCGCGATATCGACGAGTATGCCGAGCAGGACTTTGCTCGCGTTGTGCTCGACGAGGCCCAGTACATTAAAAACCCGCTCACCCAGGTGGCGCGCGCCGCCAAGCGCCTGCCGGCCGGCGTGCGCTTTGCCTTGACGGGCACACCCATCGAAAACCGCCTGTCCGAGCTCTGGAGCATCTTCGACTTTTTGATGCCGGGCCTGCTGGGCACGCGCGAGTCGTTTGCCAAGCGCTTCGAAAGCCCGGTCGAGCATGCCGAGGGCGACAGTGCCGCTCGCCTGCAGGCGCTCGTGTCGCCGTTTGTGCTGCGCCGTGTCAAGGAAGACGTGGTGGCCGATCTGCCCGAGAAGATCGAGGACACTGTCGTGGCTCAGCTCACCGGCGAGCAGCGCAAACTCTACCTGGCCAACCAGGACCGCATTGCCCAGCAAGTGCAGCACCGCGAGGCATCCGAGTTTAAGAAAAACAAGCTCAAGGTGCTCGCCGAGCTCACCAAGCTGCGCCAGATCTGCTGCGACCCGCGTCTACACTACGAGGATTACAAGGCGGGAAGCGCCAAGCTCGATACGTGCATGGAGCTCGTCCACGGAGCACTCGACGGCGGTCATCGTATCTTGCTGTTCAGCCAGTTTACGGGCATGCTCGATATCATCGGCAAGCGCCTGGCCAAGGAGGACATCGCCTTCCTTAAGCTCACGGGCGCATCGTCCAAGGAGGGCCGTGCCAAGATGGTTGCGCAGTTCCAAGCGGGCGAGGTTCCGGTCTTTTTGATTTCGCTCAAGGCGGGCGGCGTGGGCCTTAACCTGACGGCTGCCGACGTGGTCATCCACTACGACCCGTGGTGGAACGTGGCGGCGCAGGACCAAGCGACCGACCGTGCACACCGTATTGGCCAGCAACATACCGTGACCGTGTACAAGCTCATCGCCAAGGACACGATCGAGGAGCGCATTATGCAGATGCAGGAGTCCAAGCGCGATCTGGTCAACAGCGTGCTCGGCGGCGACGGCATCTCGTCGGCGTTGTTTACCCGCGAAGATGTTCTGGCGCTGCTGGGCGGCGACGGGCGCTAACCCGCTCGGGTGGGGCCGCCAGGGCGGATGGCACGCGCTGCCCCATCGTCCCCGCCCGTTATGTGTTCATTTGCAATGCCGTGGATGGTTTGTCTGCCTTTGGGCATAAGAACCATCAAGAACCCATCAAGAACATTGGCACATCAGCAAAGGAGAACATCATGGCGAAATTCTTTAAGGACCCCGACGGTAAGCTCATCGCTGCCCTTGACGACGGCGTTGCGACCCCTGCCGGTTGCACGGAACTGACCGCAAACACTGAGGACGCGGCGCACGAGAAACACGTGCCTGTTGTCGAGACCGAGCGCGACGGTCACGTGATTCGCGCACGCGTTGGCTCGGTCGAGCACCCCAGCCTGCCCGAGCACTACATTGAGTGGATCGCCCTTGAGGCCGAGGGCCGCTTAGAGGTCCATTACCTTGAGCCCGGCATGAAACCCGCGACGTTTTTTGCGGGCGGCTCCAAGACCGGTACCGTCTATGCCTACTGCAACCTGCACGGGCTGTGGTCCGCGACATTCTAGGAGCGCGCCCCCGCTCGGGGTATCATAGCTAGCATATGCACATGCAAGCGCCGGCTGCATTATGCGGCCGGCGCTTTTACTACGATTTCGATGGTTTACGACGGAAAGGGCTGGGCCATGAAGCTCGCGCTTGCACAGATCGATATGCGCCTGGGTGATATTGAGGGCATTTGCGGCCGCATCGAGGACCAGGCTCGTCTGGCCCACGAGCGCGGGGCGCGCGTGCTGTGCGTTCCGGCTCCGCTCTTTATGGGCGCCATGCCCGGTGGCCTGGTGGGCGCTGCCGACTTTGAGCACGACGTGCTTGCCGGTTTGACTGGTGTCGCCGAGCGTATCCAGGAGCTTGACATGATCTGCATCGTGCCCGCGGCGGTTTCGTTTGAGGGCCAGCCGCTGCTCGACTACATGATGCTCAAGGACGGTCATGTGGTGCCGGCGCGTTCGAGCATTGCCCTGCAGCGTGGCGAGAGCAACGACACCCGTTGGGCGCCGCCGGTGTTCGACGTGGACGGCGTGCGCATCGCCGTAATCTTTGACCTGGATCGCGAGCTCGAGATGCTGCCGACCGGCGTTGACCTCATTGCGTATTTCCAATTCAACGCGTTTGACATGACCGACCGCGAGACTGCCGCCATTGCCGCCGTTCGCAGCGGCGCCTACCGTAAGATCGCATCCAAGCGCAGCGTGTGGTTTGCCTGCATGGCGCCGGTCGGTGCCTATGACGAGTCGGTGTATACCGGCGGGTCGTTTGTACTCGACGACTGCGGCCGCGTGGTGGCCCAAGCGCCGTGTTTTGAGGAGAGCCTGCTGGTTCAGGAGATTCAACGCGGCGTGATGCTCGATGCCTTGGAAGACCACGAGCTGCCCGAGTTTCGTTCCGAGGAGTGGCTGTGGCGGGCGCTGGTGCTCGCCGTGCGCGACAACGCCCGAGCCCACGGTGCGTCGCGTGCTGTGGTGGCACTCGAGGGTGACTTGCCGTCGTCCCTGCTGGCGGCGCTGGCCGTCGACGCTCTGGGCCCGCGCAACGTGATTGGCCTGGTGCTGGGGCGCAACCGTATCTTTACGCCGGCGCAGGAAGAGGCCGAGGCTGCCCGCTGCGCCGCCGTCCGCGCCATCGCCGAGCGTTTGCACATTCGCACCGTCGAGCGCGATGCACCGGATGCGGCGCGTGTGCTCGATCGCGACGTGTCGGCGGGCGATGCCGAGCGTCTGCGCTCGCGCACGCTGGGCCTCATGCTGGAGGACACGGCGCTCGAGCTGGGTGCGATGGCGCTGAGCCCGCTGTCCAAAACCGAGTACGCGCTGGCGGCGCCGGCACTTTGCGGCGGCTACCAGGGCGACTTTGCGCCCTTTGGCGATGTGTACCTGTCGACGCTTGAGTTTGTGGCGCGTGTGCGCAACCGCACGTCTGCCGTGGTGCCCCAAGAGCTCGTGACGCTCAACGCGGTGGAAGATTGTATGGAGCGCGTGCTGGCGCAGGCGCTCTCGACGCTCGACGGTCCGGTCGATATGCTCGACCGCGCGGCACAGCTGCTCGGCGGGCTTGAGCCGGGTGAGGTCGATGGCGCGCTCGAGGCGCACGTGGACCGCAATCGAGCTTTCGACGACATCCCGATGGCCGCTGGCAAGCCTGAGGCTTGCTCGCTGCTGCTGATGCTCGTTCGACAGGGTGAGACTGCCCGCCGCATGTTGCCGATGGCGCCGATCGTCTCGGCCCGTTCGTTTGCCGAGCGTGCCTGGCCGTATATGCTCGCGTGGTCCGACCTGGGGCTTAACGGCAAGGAGCGTATGACGGTCGATTCGCTGGCGCGCGCCGAGGTGCGCCGTTTTGCTGACGAGGATACGAGCGAGCGCGTGCGAAACGAGATGATGGGCGTGCTGGGCGAGCTACTGGGTATTTCGCCCGAGCAGATGGAGGAGCTGCGCTCTGAGGACGGTCAGCGTCGTTTGCATGAGGGAATGAAAAAGTTCGAGGGCGAGGTTCAGGACGCCATCGATAAGATGATGGGCGGCCAGGGCGGACCGCAGGGTGGGCCTCAGGGTGGTCCGATGCCGCATCCGCCGGTTGATCCCCGACAGTTCCCATTCTTCTCGCAGAACTAAACTGGGGATGGGATTCGCTGCCAACCCCGATACTTCAACTAAGCATCTTGACCCCGTTGTGTTATTCTAGAACAGACGTTCGTGAATGATGCGCGGGGCCTTGCCTTGTGCTGTGCTGGTGACGAGGGGAGGTTGGCTTGGTTATCTTGGGCATTGACCCCGGTTTGGCCCATACGGGTTGGGGGATTATCGAGGAGCGGCGTGGCGAGGTTCGCTGCCGTGCCTACGGTTGCATCGAGACCAGCGCGGGCAGCCCGCTCGCGGTGCGCCTGTCGCATATCGCCCGTGACCTTAAGGATGTCGTCGAGCGTTATCGACCCGACACGGCTGCTGTCGAGAGCATCTACTTTGGCGCCAACGTTCGTTCGGCCATCCCCACGGCGCATGCCCGCGGTGCCGCGCTCGTGGCGCTTTCGGAGTGCGCGCTCGAGATTGGCGAGTACACGCCCATGCAGATCAAACAGGCTGTGGTGGGCACCGGCGCCGCGGACAAGCGGCAGGTCGCCTACATGGTACGCACGCTAACACAGCTCGACCACGACCCGCATCCCGACCATGCCGCCGATGCCCTGGCCTGCGCCATCTGCCACGTAAACCTCAGCCGCACCCGCGCACTCACCGGTGGCGAGTTCTATCAACAGAGAGGAACCGGATACTGATGATTTCCCAGCTCCACGGAACGCTTGTCGAGGCCACGATGAGCTCGGCCGTCGTCGATGTGTCGGGCGTTGGCTTTGAGCTCGGCATCTCGGGCAGCACTGCGGCCACGTTGCCGACGCCCGGCGGCGAGGTCCGCTTCTACACGCGTATGCAGGTGCGCGAGGACGCCATGACACTTTTCGGTTTTTCCTCAAAGGATGAGCGCACGATGTTCGACCGGCTCGTGTCCGTCTCGGGCGTTGGCCCGCGCTTGGCGCTCGCCGTGCTTTCCACCTATACCGTGGGGCAGCTGTATTCGCTGGTGATGGCCGAGGACGACAAGGGCATGGCCAAGGTACCCGGTGTGGGCAAAAAGACAGCTCAGCGCCTGATCCTGGAACTCAAGAGCACCTTTGCCAAGGATAAGGGCTTTGTGCCGGTCGACGTGATTCCCGGCCAGGTTGCGATGCCGGTTCCTGCCGCCGCTCCTTCGGCGATCGATGATGCCCGTGCGGCACTCCTTTCCATGGGTTTTAGTCCGCAGGAGACCGATGTTGCCCTGAGCGGGTATGATGGGCAGAATATGCGTGTCGAGGATCTGCTCGGCGCGGCGCTTAAGCGACTCGGAATGGATGCGTGATGTGGGAAGCCGATGACTCTCAGGACTTGTGGGCGACGCCCGGTAACTCGCCGGCGGCATCCATGGCGCACGGCGAGCGCATGGTGGGCTCGGAGCTGACGGCCGAGGATCTCGATGTCGACCGCACTTTGCGCCCTCAGCGCCTGGACGATTACTGCGGCCAGGAGCACATCAAGCAGAGCCTGCGCGTGTTGATCGAAGCGGCGCAGAGCCGTGGCGAGACGCTCGACCACGTGATCTTCTCGGGTCCTCCGGGCCTGGGCAAGACCACGCTGGCCACCGTTATCGCCAACGAGCTGGGCGCTCAGATCAAGACCACGAGTGGCCCTGCCATCGCGCGCACGGGCGACCTGGCGGCCATCCTTACTAACTTGCAGCCGGGCGATGTGCTGTTTATCGACGAGATCCACCGCCTCAACCGTTCGGTCGAGGAGGTCCTGTACCCCGCGATGGAGGACTTTGCCCTCGATATCGTGATTGGCAAGGGTCCGGCGGCGCGCTCGATTCGCCTGGATATCCCCAAGTTTACGCTGGTGGCGGCAACGACCCGCTCAGGCATGTTGACCGGCCCGTTGCGCGACCGCTTTGGCATTTCATATCGCCTGGATTACTACACGGTCGAGGAGCTCGCGCAGATTGTGACGCGCTCGGCGACTATCCTGGGCGTGACGATCGACCATCCCAGTGCACTCGAGATCGGCTCGCGTTCGCGCGGCACGCCACGTCTTGCCAACCGTCTGCTCAAGCGCGTGCGCGATTACGCACAGGTGCGCGGCAACGGCCCCATCGAGCTCGATATCTGTCGCCAGGCGCTCGAGTTCTTCGAGATCGACGAGCTCGGTCTGGACTGGATGGATATTCGCATTTTGGAGACGCTCGCCAAGACGTTCTCCGGTCGCGCCGTGGGGCTTACGACCCTTGCCAGCGCGGTGGGCGAGGACCCGGGCACGCTCGAGGATGTCTATGAGCCCTATTTGCTGCAGTGCGGATTGATGATTCGTACGCCGCAGGGCCGTCAGGCAACCCTCCGCACCTTTGAGCACCTGGGGATTGAACCTACCGTTTAGGGCGTTTTGTTTTGGCGGGCTGTTGGACTATCGCTGGGCATCGGGTAAACATATCGCCGTTCATCGGTTATGGGCGTTTTACTATTGCGCGCCCGTGCTATGCTGAATTGGTCTTTTTCTCATTCGGTAACGAAAGGACCGCCCATGCCTACTGACATCGAAATCGCACGTTCTGTCACGCCGCTGCCTATTACCGAGGTGGCCAAGAACGCCGGCGTCGACGTTAAGCACCTTATTCCGTACGGCTTCGACAAGGCTAAGGTCGACTATTCACTGCTCAACGAGCCGACTGATCACCAGGCCAAGCTCGTCCTCGTGACCGCTATCAACCCAACGCCTGCGGGCGAGGGCAAGACCACCACGACCATCGGTCTGGCCGATGGCCTGCGTCGTCGCGGTATCAAGAGCGCCGTGGCCCTGCGTGAGCCTTCGCTCGGTCCCGTCTTTGGCGTCAAGGGCGGTGCCGCTGGCGGCGGTTGGGCCCAGGTCATTCCCATGGAGGACATCAACCTGCACTTTACCGGCGACTTCCATGCCATCGGTGCTGCCAACAACCTGCTGGCCGCCATGCTCGATAACCACATCCAGCAGGGCAATCAGCTCGGTATTGACGTTAAGCGCATCACCTGGAAGCGCGTCGTCGACATGAACGACCGTCAGCTGCGCCATGTTATCGATGGCATTGGCGGTAAGGCCCAGGGCGTGCCGCGCGAGGACGGCTTCGATATCACCGTCGCCTCCGAGGTCATGGCAATCCTGTGCCTGTCTACGAGCATTAACGACCTCAAGGAGCGCCTGGGCGAGATCGTCGTCGGCTATAGCTTTGCCGGTGAGCCCGTCCGTGCCCGCGACCTTAAGGCCCAGGGTGCCATGGCCGCGTTGCTTAAGGACGCGCTCAAGCCCAACCTGGTCCAGACGCTCGAGGGCACGCCCGCGTTTGTTCACGGCGGTCCCTTCGCCAACATTGCCCACGGCTGCAACTCCATCATGGCCACGCGTATGGCGATGCGCTTTGGCGATGTAGCCATTACCGAGGCCGGTTTCGGTGCCGATCTGGGCGCCGAGAAATTCCTCGACATCAAGTGCCGCATGACGGGCGTTCGTCCCAGCGCCGTCGTGATCGTCGCGACCGCTCGTGCGCTGAAGTACAACGGTGGCGTCGCCAAGGCCGATCTCAACGAGGAGAACCTCGAGGCACTCAAGGCTGGCATGCCCAACCTGCTGCGTCACGTCGACAACATCCAGAACGTTTATGGTCTGCCCTGCGTGGTCGCCATCAACCGCTTCCCGACGGACACCGAGGCCGAGCTTGCGCTCATCGAGTCCGAGTGCCAGAAGCTGGGCGTCAATGTGAAGCTATCCGAGGTCTGGGCCAAGGGTGGCGAGGGCGCACTCGAGCTGGCCGATGAGGTCATGCGTTTGATTGAGCAGCCGAGCGAGCTCAAGTTTGCCTACGAGGACGGCGCTGATGTCGCTGATGCCCTCGAGGCCGTTGCCACCAAGGTCTACCGCGCCGATGGCGTTGACTTTACGCCGGCCGCCAAGCGCCAGCTCGCCGAGCTGCGCGAGAATGGCTTTGGCAACCTGCCGGTGTGCGTCGCCAAGACGCAGTACAGCTTTAGCGACAACGCCAAGGCCCTGGGCGCTCCCGAGAACTTCCGCATCACCGTGCGTGAGCTCAAGGTTTCTGCCGGCGCCCACTTTGTGGTCGCGCTGACCGGCAGTGTTCTGACCATGCCGGGTCTGCCCAAGGTGCCCGCGGCCGAAAACATCGACGTCGACAACGACGGCAACATCACCGGCCTGTTCTAAGCCTGCTGTCCATAGCTGCTAGCCCGTCCCGCCGCGCCCACAAGGCACGGCGGGGCTTTTTGATCCTTAGGCCCGCGCATGTCTTGTAGATACCGACGGACTCTGCCCATCATAGGCTTTTGCGCGGGTAGAATGCATGGATAACTTGAGGCTCACGCGCGACGGAAAGGAATCGTTGCATGGATCAGGACAAGACAACCGTGATGGGCGGCTACGGTTCCGCGCAGGCTGGCGATAGTGCCGATGCGACCCGCGCTGTTCCCAACCCCGGTTATACCGACCCCGCCGCGACGCAGCCTTCTGCCGAGCCCACACGAGTTATGGGCTATGGCGACGCGGCGCAGGACCCTTACGCTGCATCTTTGCAAAGCCCCTATGGCAACGCGGCGGCAGACCCGTTTGATTACGCGCCGCAGGATTCTTATGCCGCCTCGACGCCGAATCCCTATGATGACCTGCCGCAGAATCCCATTCCGCAGCCTCAGCAGACGACGTATATGCCTCGCACG
>CABUAT010000027.1 GCA_902489665.1 uncultured Collinsella sp.
CGCTCGCCAACAGCCCCTCGGGCGGCGCGGTGGCCACCATCGCGGTCCCCCTGTGAGGGCCTGACGACTCAGGCCCTCACACCAGCGTGCCTCGCAACCAAACGCTTCCCGGATAATAATGCCCGTTGCAGGGATCGCCCTGTCTAGTCGCCGCCCATGTGCATGAGCATGTCGGCGATGCGAGTCGCCATCTCGTCCGCCGCTGGAATGAATCCTTACTCCCATTCCTCCGAGTACCGCCCCATGCCTTGTCGTCTTGAAACACGGGGAGTAAATGGCGAAATCGCAGATGAAAGGGAGTAAAAAGGCAAAGAAAAAGCCTCCATTCCAACATGGGAACGGAGGCTCGATAATTGAGTTTACTCACCAATGTCGCTGGTGGCTTTGCCGTGACTCTCGTACGAAACGAAACTCATCGGCACAGTGCGGCACTCAAAAGTGCAGGTCAGAACCCTGTCAGCCTACTCCCACTCAGTGCCTAATCCAGTCCGAGTGTTGTCGATGCGTGTCGCGTCGTACCGTCTAAGGACTGAATCGTGCGCAATTTGGGCGAATCAGGCCCTTGATTCGCGATTTCGGGAATGACTCAATTGATTCGCAAAACCGCAGGCCGCTCCTTTAATCACTCCCTGGTTCCCGCCGGGGTTCGTAGCGGGTGGCGTGAAAAGGGGTGATTCAAAGGGTCGGAGAGATGCGCCTTAGCCAAGAAATTAAAGTTAGCCTTATCTTACTGCATGATTCGTGTGTTATAGTTAGATGGCTCTAACTGTTTGGGGGCGATGGCCATGCACGAACGCAAGAGCTTCTGGGACAAGAATGCCGGTCGGTACGACCGTTTCATGCGAAAGGACCGGGCGGCGTATGAGAAGATGTATGAGCTGATCAGGCCGGTGGTGAAAGCAAAAACCGTGCTGGAGGTTGCCACCGGCACGGGGCTTATCGCAAAGAGCATCGTGAATGCGGCGGCGCACATCGAGGCTACGGACGCTTCTGCACAGATGATCCTTGAAGCAAAGCGAGACAATCAATCCGCAAAGTTACACTTTTCCGTACAAGATATGTTCCGCCTGCCCTATGCACAGAAGTCCTTCGAAGTGGTGATCGCGTCCAACGCGCTTCACATAGTGCCGCATCCGGAAAAGGCCCTGCAAGAAATCAGGCGGGTGCTGAAGGACGACGGCGTGCTCATCGCGCCAACCTTCACCCACGCGGGGAACTCGGTTTCCGGCAAAGCAAAAGCCCTTTTCATGAGCATGGCGGGATTCCCCCTCCACAGCAGGTGGACAAGCGAGGAATATCTGCGTTTCCTGCGTCAAAACGGCTGGGCGGTGCAGAAAAGCGCGGTGCTGAAGGCCTCGTTCCAGTTGACCTATACGGAATGCACGAAATCGGAGGGGCCAGATGTCGTTCTTTGAAAACACCCGCAAGCCCGTGGGCCTCGGCGGAAAACTTATGGTTGCCATGATGAATCTGGGCCACGGCCCTGTGGCGCGGTGGGGACTTCGATTTCTACGACTTGCGCCAAACGCCAAGGTGCTAGATTGCGGCTGCGGCGGCGGGGCAAACATAAAACGACTGCTGAAAAAATGCCCGCATGGCGTCGTCAAGGGCATCGACTATTCGCCCGTCAGCGTGGAGAAGGCTAGAAAGCTCAACCGAACTGCAATTCAAGAAGGGCGTTGCGCAGTTCTGCAAGGCAGTGTGGCGGATATGGCGTTTGAGGACGCCATGCGGGCATTTTTGCATCCATCCTGCACATGGCGATAGGCATGACGGTCATAGCGGCTGTGCTGGCGGCAATTATGACAGTTCTTATTCACTGAGGAAGAAACCTATGAAATGTAAAATTGAGAAAAACACCGTGCAGGAGACGCTGATCCTCCCGCTGTATTCCCGGAAGCTGTGTACGGAGCTGTACCCGAACCTTTACAGGGATGAAACAGCGGTTCGCCTGCTCGACCAGATCGACTACGACTTTTCAGAGGCAGAGAAAAACTCCCGCAGCCTGATGCAGCGCTTTGGTGCGCTGGAGGTGGCCATGCGGCAGGGTGATCTTGCTTTCGAGGTGCGGGATTACCTGAAAGGCCACCCCAATGCGGCGGTGGTCAATCTGGGCTGTGGGCTGGACAACACCGGCAGAACCTGCGACAACGGTAGATGCAAGATCTACAATCTGGACTTCCCGGATGTGATTGCCTTGCGGCAGCAGCTGCTGCCCGCCGAGGATCGAGAACAAAATATCCCCTGCGATCTGAAAGACACCGCATGGTTTGGCAAAATCGATGCCTCCGGCGGGGCGGTGTTCTTTGCCTCCGGGGTGTTCTATTACTTTCTGACCCAGCAGGTCCGGGAACTGGTGCGGGAGATGGCGGACGCTTTCCCCGGCGGTGTGCTGATCTTTGATGCTGCCAATCGGACGGCAGTAAAGATGATCGCAAAAACATGGCTTAAGACTGCAAAAATCAAGGATGTTGGAGCATATTTTGCGGTTTCGGATGCCGCCAAGGAAATCGGCGCGTGGGACAGCCGTCTGCAGGTCACAAGTCGCGGCTATATGCTGGGTTACAACGATTTGAGAGACCCTTCCGTCAGCGGCTTTTTCCGGTTTCTCGCAAGGGTCGGTGACAACGGGATGAAAATGCAAATCGTGAAAATAAGATTTTGAGAGGCAAAAATGCAAAAGACGAGCACTTCTTGCCGCCCAATTGGCAAGAAGCGCTCGTCTTTTCTTAACGCGTTGTATGGCGGAGAGAGCGCAAGTTACGCGAGCGCCCTTCTTGCCAGCTCGGCCGCGCCAAGGATTCCTTGGTCGCCGCCGCAGCCCGGGGCGCAGATGTAGCTCTCTATGTCCTTAAGCTCGGCGGTCTGGATGTAGCCACCCAGATATTCGAGGGTCTTCTTGCGGACGATGCCGTAGAGCTGCTCCTGGTGCATCACGCCGCCGCCGAGGACGATACGGCGAGGCGAGTACATGAGCACGAGGTTCGCGCACATCTGCCCCAGATAATCCCCCTCGAGCGCCCACACCTCAGCGTTGTCCGCGAGCTCGGCCGCGGGCTTTCCCCAGCGCGCGGCGATGGCGGGGCCGGAGGCGAGGCCCTCGAGACAGCTCGCGTGGCTCGGGCAGACGCAGCGTCCCTCCTCGGTGGGACGGGTCCTTACCAGCATGTGGCCGGCCTCGGGGTGCAGCATGCCGTGAAGGAGCCTGCCCGCGCACATGACGCCCGCGCCCACGCCGGTGCCGATGGTCACGTAGACGGCGTCCTCGAGCCCCTTGCAGCAGCCGAAGACTACTTCGCCGAGGCAGGCAACGTTCACGTCCGTGTCGTAGGCCACCGGAATCCCGAGGGCGTCGGCGAACGCGGCGCGAAGACCATAGCCTCGCCACGCGAGCTTGGGCGTCTGGAGGATGGAACCGTAGCGCTCATCGTTGGGGTCGACGCAGGTCGGGCCGAAGGCGCCGATGCCCAACGCGTCCACATCGCGGGCGGTGAACCACTCGACCATTTGCGGGACGGTCTCGGCGGGCATAAGCGTCGGGGTCTCCATACGGTCGAGGACCTCGCCGTCGCCGGACACCACGGCACAGACCATCTTGGTCCCGCCGGCCTCGAGGGCGCCGAGCCTCATTTGCTTTTCGCTCATGTGATCCTCCTTACAAAGGGACGCCCGCAGTCATGGTCAACCGCGGGCGCCCATAACGTTGGCTTGTTTCGAGGCGACCCTACCTGGGCACGCGGTCCTGCCTTGCGGCAAACGGGGCGAGCACGGCGTGCGGCTCGCTTTGGTACCAGTAGGCGACGGTGGAGATGTCGTCCTCGCGCTCGTAGAGCTTGATGTCGTCGTTGCCGAGGTCCTGGAACGTCACGCGCAGGTCCTCCTTGAACGAGATCGGGTCGGGAAGGTGCCACCTGTAGAGGCCGTGCCTGGGCAGCGCGTCGTCGTTGGTCGCGAGCATCGGGTTCGGGTTCGGCTTGCCCGCGCTGAAGCGGTCGCGCGTGGCGTCGCGCGTCGAGCGGTACGGGTAGCCGGCGAACAGCGTGTTGAAGCACTGCGCCTCGGGCAGCGCGTGGGGCGGCCTGTCGAGGAAGGCCCAGGCACCGCCGAAGTAGTCCTCGGCTCCCGTCGAGGTGACCGTGGGGAACTCCTCGTCGCCGTCGAGGAAGAACTTCATCTCGCCCTCGCCCCACCAATAGCGCTCCAGGGCGCACAGGGCCATGTAGGTGCCGACGTAGTAGCCCTTGCCGCGCACGCCGTCGAGCACGGTGTAGTCGACGCCCCTGCGGGTGCTGCGCTCGCGGTTAAAACGGGCGTGGAAGTACATGGCGTCGTCTGGCACGTCGGTGAGCGCGTAGTTGAACGTGTAGAAGATGTACTTAATGAACCCGGGGTGCTCGCTCGTAAGCGTGACCTTGGCGTGCTTCCTGAAGGGCATCTCGAAGTAGCAGTTCATGCCACCCGTCGGGTTCACGCAGATGGGCATCGAGTTGACGATGGCGCGCTCACCGAAGCCGTTGCAGAAGAAGTCGCCGACAGGGCACTCAACCGAGGGGGTCTCCTCGTCGTCCCAGTAGAAGCGCAGCACGAGGTCGCGCATGACGAAGCTGCCGGCGGCGGTCTTGTCGGGGACGGTCATCCAGATGTGGCGGATGATGCCGGGGCCCTCGATGTCCGCGAGCGTGATGGTCTCGCCGGACTCAAGGGGCACGCAGCACGAGCCCTTGCGGCCGACGCCGAGGTGGCTGGCCGACATGGCGGCACGGCCCTTCTCGCCCGTGATGTTCTCGGGGGTGATGGCGCGGCTTTCCTCACCGCCGTGCATCCACACGTCCTTAAGGAACTCTCTCATCGTCGACCTCCTCTATTCGTCGTCTTCGCACTCGGCGGAACTGGCACCGTTCACGTAGACGATCTGCTGGCGCGCCTCGTCGACGAGGGCGTCGAAGTCGAGTTTCTCGTCGGGGCGCGCGAGCGCGACCGTCATGGCGAGCGGGAGGTTGACACCCGCGATCACGTGGATCCGGTCGGAGGCGAAGCGGGAGAAGCGCTGGTTCACGCTGCCGCCGAGCGCGTCGGTGAGGACGACGACCTCGTCAGTGCCCGAAAGCGCCGCCTCGACCGCCGCGTCGAGCCCCTCGCCGTTGTCGTTCACGTAGGCGCACACGGCGTTGACGGCGTCGCTCTTACCCGTAAGGAACTCGAGGGTGTCCTTGAAGCCCTGGGCGAGAAGGGAATGACTCGCCACAACTATCTTTCTCATTGATTCACCAATCTCTTGGGTCGAAGCTAGGCGAGGATGCCAGCGGCGGAGGCGACCATCGCGAGGACGATCACCACGAGGATGAGGGCCGTCATGCTCGCGTTCTTCTTGGTAAGAAGGTAATACGCGCTTCCCGTGATGGCGGCGGGGATCATGGCAGGCAGGATCTTGTCGAGCAGCGGCTGAATCTCCATCGAGACGTCGCCGAAGCTGAAGCTAATCGGGCAGGTGACGCCGATGACCGAGGCGATGAGGCAGCCGACCACGGTGAGGCCGAGCACGGAGGCGGCGGCAGTGAGGTTGGGAAGCTTCTCGCTGAAGTCGGTGACGAGCTTCACGCCCTGCTTGTAGCCGAACTCGAGGGCGTGCATGCGGACCCAGAAGATGGCCAGGATGAGCGCGAACCAGATGCCGGCTCCCACGGGGTTGCCCTCGATGGCCATGTAGGCGGCGATGGAGCCCATGATGGTCGGGATCATGGTCATGAGCAGGGAGTCGCCGACGCCGGCGAGCGGTCCCATGGTGCCGATCTTCAGGTCTTGGACGGCGTCCGCCGCCGCTAGGCCGTCGCGTTCCTCCATGGCCACGCAGGCGCCAAGGATGATGGCGGCGAGCCAAGGCTGGGTATTGTAGTAGCGGAAGTGGTTGTTGAGCGCTTGCTTATAGTCCTCGTCGTTCGTGTAGATCTTCCTCAGGACCGGCGAGAGGGCGTAGGCGACTGAGGCGCCCTGCTGGGTCTGGTAGTTGAAGGTGCACACGCTCATGAGCCAGCGCCAGTTCGCGTTGCGCAGATCCTTCTTGGTGACCTTGTAGCCGGAGGGCTTGCCCTCGGCGACGGCGGTGATGTTCTCGTTTTCCATGGTTACTCATCCTCTCCGATGAAGGCGTCTGCGGAAGCGTGGGCGGCGAGCTCGGTGTCCCTCTCGGCACGCTGGTAGAACGCGATCGCGAGGGCAACGCCGACGATGGCGGCGCCGATGATGGGCACGTTCAGGAAGGCCGAGAGGAAGAAGCCGACGAGCAGGTACTGGAAGTACTTGCCGGTGGGCATGTAGCGGAGCAGCATGGCGATACCGATGGCCGGGAGCATCTTGCCGGCGAGGGTGAGGCCGGAGAGGAACCACTGAGGCATGACCTCGAGGAGCCAGTTGACGGCGGGCTGGCCGAGCGTCACGGAGACAAAGACGGGCAGGGCGGCGCACAGGCCGAAGAGCGCGGGGCAGACCCACAGGATGGCGTTCATCTGATTGAACTTACCCTCGTTGCAGAACTTCTGGGACTTCTCGACGACGAAGCCGTTGAGGATCTTGACGATGACGTCGAGCTGGATGCCGAGCATGCCGACCGGCAGGCCGATGGCGAGGCCCGTGTCCGCGCCCAGGGTCACGCCGTAGGCGGTGGCGATGATGGCCATCGTGCCGTAGTCGGGAATCGACGAGCCGCCGAAGCCCGCGACGCCGAGCTGCATGAGCTGAATGGTACCGCCGATGACAAGGCCGGTCTGCCAGTCGCCCATGACGACGCCGGTGATAAGGCCCCAGAAGACGGCATAGTTGACGAAGATCATCGGGATGCCGTAGTAGTCCACGTGCTTGATGAAGGCCAGCAGGGTCAAAAGGACGACCTGCAGGATAGTGAAGTTGACCATGATCCCTCCTTAGATGAGGTCGGCGACGGAGACGGGCTTGTCGGCGGGCACGAACTGTGCCGTCACCTTGACGCCGCGGGCGATGAGCGCCTTGTAGCTCTGGACGTTCTCGGCGGAGGCATAGGCGCGCTGGGTGAGCTGGACGCCGCCCTCCTTGACAAGAGAGCCGCCGACGATCAGCGACGGGAGCTCGATGCCCGACTCGACCAGGTGAAGGATCGTCTCGGGCTCCTTGGCGATGACAAAGACCTTCTCGCGGTCGTACTTGCCCGCCGCGAAGTTCTTGAGCGCGGTCTGCTCGGAGATGATCGAGACGGCCATGCCCGCGGGGCGCGCCATCCTCA
Source organism: uncultured Collinsella sp. (assembly GCA_902489665.1). Taxonomy (GTDB): domain Bacteria; phylum Actinomycetota; class Coriobacteriia; order Coriobacteriales; family Coriobacteriaceae; genus Collinsella. The sequence goes on from CABUAT010000027.1 coordinate 7,253, forward strand.
TGGTGGACTTCAGGACCTCGTCGCCGGCGACCTTGTCGTCGATGACCATGACTCGGGTCGCGCCCGACACCGGGGCCCACTGCGTCACGATGATGCCGTGAAGCAGGCGATTGTCGATTCGTGCCATAACAACACTCATGTTTGCTCCTATCAAATGAAGTTTTACGTTCGGTACTGCCTCGGCGCTATCCGGATTCGCGCCGGGCAAGGGGTTATCGGATTATTGAGGACGCGCAGTCAGCTTGCGGCGGCGCGGGGAAGGTCACTCGTCGAGCAGGAGGTCCGAGGAGCCGAGGCGCTCTTCTCGCGCCGGGGCGGCGCTCACGCTTATGTAGTCGAAGACATATGCGATCTCGCTTACGGGAACCTCTACGCGATAGCGCGTCGAGATGCTCGAGAAGCTCTGCCTGAAGGACTCGATGAAATCGGCACGCTCCTCCTCGAAGCGGTCCTGACCAACGTAGGTCTCAATGGGGTTTCTGGTAACAAGGCGCTCGACGAGACAGCAGAGGTGGACGTAGAGCCCAATGATGGCGTTGCTGCCGATCTTCTCGCCTGTCCTGCGCTGAAGCTCGTGCACGGCGCTCTCGATCTCGTGGAATAGCCGCTCCGGGTCGAGGATGGTGATGGAGCGGATGACGTTCTGCAGCGTCATGTTCGAGAGCAGCTTCTCGTGGAAAGAAGAGAGCTCGGAAGCGTCAAGCCACCTGCCGAACACGGCATCAACCTTAGAGGCGGACGCCGTCGACATGATGTCCTCGAGGGCGACGAAGGGGACGGAGGCGACCCCGGGGTCTCCCGTGCCGATGACGGCGCAGACGCGGTGCTCGGAGAAAACGGCGTCGTTCGACCCGTTCGCGACGAGCTGCTTGAAGGGCCTCGTGAGCAGGCGCGCGCCTATGGTGCGCGGGAGGCTCTGCGAGACGAGCTGGCGTATCCTCTCCGCGGCGTCGACCCCGGACTCGGAGCAGAAGACGATGGCGTCCTCACGGTTGACGCGCTCGATCACCTTGCAGTGCGTCACGCACGCGGCGGTCGCGTCGCCAAGAACCTCGGCGATGGACTTGCCGCCGAGCAGCCCGACCCCGATCTCGAGCGCAAGACCGGTAGAGACGTTGTTCACCACGCCGATAGTGGAGTCGGTAACGTTCTCGAGGGCCTTATAGGCCTCCTCCAAGGAGCCCATGTCGACGAGGAACACGACCCCGGTGCAGTAGGAATGGCGGTCGACGAGGCGCTGGAGCGGACCGACGATGTCCTTCAGCTGCTGGTCGTAGGGCATGTCGACCGCCTCGTACACATGCATGCCGAGCATACGGTTCGCCGCGTCGGCGATGCTCGTCGCCGTTGAGTAGCCGTGGGACAAGATGACGCAGAGCGTTCGAAGGGCCTTCGCGTCGCGAGACTCCGATGCGACGCACAGCGTCAGAAGCGTCTTCGTGAAGTGATCGAGCGAAATTCCCAGCGCCCCTTCCACGTCTGCGGCGACCTGATCGGAGACGCTCGAGGCAAACGGCAATTCGGAGGTCACGGCACCGAGGAGATGGGAGATTTGCTCCGCACAGGCAGACTTTCGCTTAGCCAGGCCGATGCCCGGCCACAACTGCAGGCAAATCTCCTGGGACAGTAGAAAAGCGACCTTCCTCGAAAGCTCGATGCCATAAGAAGAGCCTGCGTCGGCAAGGACCGCGCCCACGATGCGCTCGAAGGCGCGCGACCTCGAGGAGGTAACGCCGCGGCCGAAGATCAAGTGATCCTCAACGCCGCGCACAGCGGAGACAGCTTGCGAGACGAGCTCGGAGACAGAGAGCTCCCCGGCGCAGAATCGCTCATCGAGAGAGCGCAGGGCATCGAGCGCCTGCTCGACCGGCCCTGTGCTCTCGGCGGCATCCAGGGACGCGTCGATCAGAACGCCATCATCGGGCTGTTGATCGATCTGCGCGGAGGAGAGGAGCCCGCTGGGAAGAAGATACGGGCGAACGACGACGTAGTCGCCCTCGCGATTGAGGAACGCTTTGGCGCAGCAGTTCGTCACGCAGGCGCGCAAGCCGGCGATGTTATCGGAAAAGTCCGCGTTCACGAGGCAACGGTATGCGCCGCGGCTAATCTTCACATCAGAACCGATTCGGCACCCCTCGCTGCGCAGGAAGCTCAAGATGAGATCCTCGCGCTCCTCGGGGGTCCGCTCCTTGAGTGAGGGGACGCGGGCACAGATGGGCATTTTGCTGTAGGCCGAGGAAACCTTCAGGTCATCGGCGGAAAGCGTCGTCGAAAGAACGAGGCGAGCGCGCGGCGCATCCTGGGAGGCATCGAGCCCGAGGGCCGTCGCAAGGCAGTGCTCCATCGCAGAGGGAGAGAGTGCCTCGATGCCGTTGACAAAAACCACACCCCCGCGCGATTTCGCGATCGACTCGTCAAGAAGCCCGTTGAACGAGGCGGCGTCCGAGACCCCGGCGCAGTCGATGCGCACATAGGAGGAGTCGCGGGGCAGCAAGCCCTGGTTCTTGCCGTACTCGTACACAAGACGAGAAAGGAAAGACTTGCCGACACCCACGCCGCCGCTCAAGAGGATGGGCAGGCCGAACGGAGGGTACTGAACCGCAGCCTTGCACTGCTCGACAACGGAGCTGAGGCTCAGGTCAAAGCCCACGGCACGCGCGAAGTCACGGTGATCGGCGATTCCCGTCGCCTGGATGAGGTCGGCGAGCGAGGCGTACTCGCTTGCAGAGAGCTTTACCTGAAAACGCTTCTGGAACGCGCGGCGATGAAAATAACGGACAGGCCTGCCCGCCACCTTAACCACAAGGCCGGCGCGAACAAGGTCGTTGAGGTACTGGCTCGCCAGACTCCTGGAGATGATGAGCGTCTCGGCGATGTCGGAGGTGGACAGACGGGCAAGGTCGTCGAGCGAGACGGCAGAGGTGAGGGCCTCGAGATGCTCGAGAATCCTGTCCCTCATGTCGACGGGCTTCTTTGCCAAGCTGTCCTGTGCGGTCTTGTCCATGACTTCTTACCTCCTTGTACAAGGAGTATAAGGGGAACACAGAGAACGGAAGGGGGCGCGTGGGGGAATCAACAGCCCCGAGGAGAAGTTCACCACTTGAGGGGCAGAAAACAACGGTCATTGAACATTCAGGGCCGACGCTCAACACTTCGGCTCGACACTTCGCTTTGGAAAGGGCCCTGCACGATGGTGCAGCCCTCCATCTCGCAGCACAGGTCGCCGAAGGTCGCGAGGATGCGCTCCTTCTGTTCCGCGGGCGAGACGACTCGGTGGGCAAGGTCCTCTCAAAAGGGGTCGTCCGACGCCGCAAGACCTCGATGACCGACTACCGCCTCGAGCAAGTGGCGGATTACCTCTGTACTATCGAACTTGCCTTGGTCAAGTACGAGGCCAAGGAGGACGGTGAGACGTACAACAAGTTCTTCGGAGGTATAGGCTCTTTCAAAAGGAACTGGTTTAAGCAAGCCCGCAGCAAGCGGATATAGGTGGCCTCGCGGTTTCGCAAGGAACGGCCAGCTCTCCTCTGGCGAGGAACACCGGGCGACGTGCCTCGAGCAGCGGAAGCTGAAGCGCAAGCAGAAGCAGCGCGGGCAATGATCGGTGCCGATATGGGCCCAGACGTGAACAGTGCTACGTCCCCTGTTCACGGGGCGCGAAACCGCAAAGGTTGCACAGAGGTTGCAAAATAAGAAGCCCCCGACCTGTTTTCGCAGGTCAGAGGCTTGAAATCAACGAATATCGTTTACTCCCACTCGATGGTCGCGGGCGGCTTGGACGTGATGTCGTAGCACACGCGGTTGGCGCCGGGAACCTCGGCCACGATGCGGCCGGAAATGCGGGCCAGCACGTCGTAGGGCAGCTTGGCCCAGTCGGCGGTCATGGCATCGCTGGACTCGACGGCACGCAGGATGATCGGGCGCTGATAGGTGCGCTCGTCGCCCATAACGCCGACGGACTTGATGTCGGGCAGGACCGCAAAGTACTGCCAGCAGCTGTGCTCGGAGTTGCGCTCGCCGGTCTGCTCAAACAGACGCTGGTTGTAGGCGTCGAGCTCCTCGCGCACGATGGCGTCGGCGTTCTTGAGGATTTCGAGCTTCTCCTTGTCGACCGCACCAATGATGCGGATGGCAAGACCCGGGCCCGGGAAAGGCTGGCGGAACACGATGTGGCCCGGCAGGCCCAACGCCAGACCAAGTGCGCGGACCTCGTCCTTAAAGAAGTGGTCGAGCGGCTCAATAAGGTCGAAGTGCACGCCCTCGGGGAACGGGATCAGGTTGTGGTGGCTCTTGATGGTGGCCGTCTTGCCGCCCGTCTTGCGAGCGCCGGACTCGATGATGTCGGGGTAGATGGTGCCCTGAGCCAGGTACTTGACCGGCTTGCCATCGGTCTCGAGCTGCTGCGCCACGGCGAAGAACTCTTTCCAGAACTGCGTGCCGATGATGCGGCGCTTCTCCTCGGGCTCGGTCACACCGGCCAGAAGCTCGGCATAACGGTCCTCGGCGTGGACGTGGATAAAGTCGACATCGAACTGCTTGGTGAAGACCTCCTCCACCTGCTCGGGCTCGCCCTTGCGCAACAGACCGTGGTTGATGAACACGCAGGTCATCTGCTTGCCCACGGCGCGTGCGCCCAGCGCAGCCACGACGGAGGAGTCAACGCCGCCGGACAGAGCCAGAATCACGCGGTCGTCGCCGACCTTCTCGCGAAACTCGGCCGTCATGGTCTCGACCAGGTTGTCCATGCTCCAGTTAGGCTCCAGGCCGCAGATCTCAAACAGGAAGTTGCTCAGCAGCTGCTGACCGTACTCCGAGTGCTTGACCTCGGGGTGGAACTGCGTGGTGAAGATCTTGCGCTCGACGCACTCCATGGCGGCAACCGGGCACACATCGGTGCTGGCGGTAACGGTAAAGCCCTCGGGCACCTCGGAGACGGCGTCGCGATGGCTCATCCACACGGTCTGCTCCATGGGCGTGGAGTTAAAGAGCTTGGCGCCTGCCGTGCGCGTGATGGTGGCGCGGCCGTACTCGCCCACCTCGGAGTGGCCGACCTTGCCGCCGAGCGTCACGGCCGTGATCTGATGGCCGTAGCAAAAGCCCAGGACGGGAAGGCCCAGGTCAAAGATGGCGGGGTCGATAGACGGAGCGTCCTCGGCATACACAGAGGCCGGGCCGCCGGAAAGGATGAGCGCAGAGGCGTTCATCTCGCGAATCTCGTCGGCCGAGATGTCGCAGGGGACGATCTCGGAATACACGTTGAGGTCGCGGACGCGACGGGCAATGAGCTGACCGTACTGCGCACCAAAGTCGAGTACGAGGACCTTTGCGGAAGCCTTTTGATCCATGGTTCCCCCTCTTGTTGGCGGGGAGCCGGTGCCCACCCGCGCGAATAAACGAGAATAACTTTCATAGTGTACACGTTATATGGGGTTTCTCGTCCCTCGCAGCCATCAGCGCACGGCAAACGCACGACCCGGGCCCCTATTTGACGGCAATTGAAGTGTTACCAGACGTTACAGATGATGTAATACGTTTGAACATTGGACGCCCTGTGCCACAATACTGCCGAACGACTCCGCCTCTGCGGCGGCAAATACGATAGGAATATCAGCATGAAGCGCATCCTTCTCATCGCCACGGGCGGCACCATCGCATCGACCGAGGACGGCAACGGCCTCTCCCCCGCCCTGACCGGTGAGGAGCTCGCCCAGAGCGTCCCCGAGATCTCGGGCCTCTGCGAGCTCGACGTCGTGCAGCCCATGAACATCGACAGCACCAACATGCGCCCGAGTGACTGGATGCGTATTCGCGACGTCATCGTCGAGGGTTATGCCGATCACGACGGCTTCGTGATTCTGCACGGCACCGACACCATGAGCTACACCGCGGCAGCGCTTTCCTATCTGATTCAGGACAGTCCCAAGCCCATCGTACTCACCGGCTCGCAAAAGCCCATGGGCAACCCTTTTACTGACGCCAAACTCAATCTGTACCAGAGCCTGCTCTATGCGCTCGATGAGCATTCGCACGACGTCTCTATCGTGTTTGGCGGCGTCGCCATTGCCGGTACGCGCGCCCGCAAGCAGCGCACCATGAGCTTTAACGCGTTCATTAGCGTCAACTATCCGCCCATTGCCTACATCCGCAACGACCGCATCGTGCGCAACGGGCTTCACGGCACGCATCAGGGCGAAAACCCGGTGCGTTTCTACGACAGCATCGACCCGCGCGTGTTTGTCCTTAAGCTGACGCCCGGCGTAAACCCGGGTATCCTTGACGCCCTTGCCGATAGCTACGACGCCGTGATTCTGGAGACCTTTGGCATTGGCGGTATCCCCGAGTTTGGCGAGTCCGGCGAGTCATTCCAAGAGGCAATTTTCCGCTGGGTCAATTCGGGTCGCACCGTCGTTATGACCACACAGGTCCCCGAGGAGGGCCTCGATTTGGGTGTTTATGAGGTCGGCCGTGCCTACGCCGACCATCCGGGCATTCTACGCGGCGACGATATGACAACCGAGACGCTCGTGGCCAAAACCATGTGGGCACTCGGCCAGTCACGTGATGCGGCAGAGATTCAACGCCTGTTCTACAGCCAAGTCAATCACGACCGTATCCCGATGGTGTAATTCAGTTTTCGACGGGTATCCCCTATTCGATGCCCTCGAGAAGCTCCGATACCGTCATGCCAAGCGCGGGCGCGATCTTAAATAAAACCTTGAGCGTGAAATTTGCCGTCCCATCTTCGATTCGGTCGAGGTAGGGTCGGCTGATTCCTGTCGCCACGCAAAAATCGACCTTGGAGATACCAAGGGCCTTGCGCGTCTCTTCGACCCGCCTGCCAAGAATCTGTTTCGCACGTTCGTCCATGCAGCCGAGTTTGAAATGGAGCCGAACATAAACGTAAACTATAGTTTACGTTTTCCCGAATACACAGGAGTTTTCTATGTCGGGTTCTTCGGTCCGCATGTACCGAGCCACGCTTCGCACAAACAGCGCGCCGCCCAAGCTCGTCGTCGTTGAAGCTGAATGCCTTTCGCCCGATGAGCGCACAGCATTTGCATTGCTATCAAGTCGCGTCGCCGCCGTTCTGGTCCCTTGCCCGGCGCGAGGTGAACTTGCCATCCGATGCCAAACGCACGGCTGCTCGCTCAATCAGGCTGCCGTAATCGCAACCAGCCAACGCGGCCTGCCGCTCCTTTTAGAAGCCGGCATAGCACTCGCCCTTCGCGGCGCCGGATACGAAAACGAGGCCGCCGCCGATGCAGTCTTTCAACCACGATCGAGCGGCGGCCTCGCAGCAGCCATCGAATATGCTTGCAGGCTCGTTGCCTAAAAGGACAAGCTAGAAACCAAAGCCAAAGCCCGTTCCGGTAATCGCCGAGTACATAAAGTAAACGTTGATCACGTTGAGGAACACACCCGTAATGCAACCGTTGCGCAGGTAGCGCTCGCACACGATGCGCGCCATGGCGGCGGAGTCATCATTGTTCTTTGCCTGGCGTCCCGCCGTAAAGTACGTCGCCACGCTCAGCAGCAGATTGAGTACCGGCAGTGCCAGCAGCTCGTAGCTCTTACCCCAGCGCGTCACCTCGCCGGCGGCGTTAAACTTCGTTGCCACCTCGGGGCCAATGTTGGGGATAACACACGCTGCGACCACCAGCGGAATCACCGCAAGTACGAGCAGCGCAATACCCATGTAGCCAGCTTTTTTGCCATATTTGAACATATGCGTCGTCCTTACACGTTAAAGCGGAAGTGCACGACGTCGCCATCGGCCATGACATAGTCCTTGCCCTCAATACGCAACTTGCCGGCGGCCTTGGCGCCCTGCTCGCCGCCGAGCTCGATGTAGTCGTCGTAGCCAATGACCTCGGCCTTAATAAAGCCGCGCTCAAAATCGGTGTGAATGACGCCGGCGGCCTGCGGGGCGGTCGCGCCCTGACGAACCGTCCAGGCCTTGACCTCCATCTCGCCGGCCGTAAAGAACGACTGCAGGCCGAGCAGCTTGTAGGCAGCCTGAGCGAGCACGTCTAGGCCGGGCTGCTCCAGGCCTAGGCTTTCCAGGTAGTCGGCGGCGTCCTCGGGATCGAGCTCGGAGAGCTCGGCCTCAATCTTGGCGCAGATGGACAGCGGCTTGACGCCATCGATGGGCGCCAGATCGTCGTTGAGCATATCCTCGTCCACGTTGGCAACATACAGGATGGGCTTCATGGTGAGCAGGAACAGGCCCTTGGCGGCGGCACGCTCCTCGTCGGTCATCTCCATGGATGCGGCGCGCTTGCCCTCGTTGAGCCAGGCGAGCAGACGCTTGGCGACCTCGAACTTGGGCATGAGCTCCTTGTCGCGCTTGGCCTCCTTCTCGAGCTTGGGCAGCTGCTTCTCGAGCGTGCCCATGTCGGCCAGGATGAGCTCGGTCATGATGGTGTCGGCATCGCCGGCAGGATCGACGAACTCGCCCGTGCGGCCCACCTCGCGCATAACGTTGGGGTCCTTAAAGTAACGCACGACCTCGCAGATGGCATCGGTCTCGCGGATGTTTGCCAAGAACTGGTTGCCCAGGCCCTCGCCCTCGTTGGCACCCTTCACCAGGCCCGCGATGTCGACAAACTCGACCGTAGCCGGCACAATGCGGCCGGGGTTGACGATGTCGGCGAGCTTTTGCAGGCGGCTATCGGGCACATCGACGATGCCCACGTTGGGGTCGATCGTGGCAAACGGGTAGTTGGCGGCAAGGCCGGTCTTTTTGGTAAGTGCGGTGAACAGCGTCGACTTGCCCACGTTGGGCAGGCCCACGATACCGATGGAAAGGGACACGACAGCTCCTTTTGGTACAGGTACTTCAAACTGCATAAGTATAGCGCCGCCGCAGCATCTGGGCGAATCCGGACACCGCGGCGGCGCAAATGAAGCAAAGATTGGGGTCGCTGGCTAGTCCGCGAGCTTCTCCACCTGATCGAGCATCTTGTCGAGCTTGGCCTTTGCTTCGGCCTTGACCTTCTCAGCTTCTTCGTGAGCCTTCGCCTTCTGGGCGGCCTTTTCCTCGGCCTCGGGGTCGACGACGACCAGATTGGACGCGTCATGCTCAACCAACTTGAGCGCATGCTCGGGGCACACCTTGACGCAGGCACCGCAGCCCAAGCAATACGTCGACTCCAACGCAAAGCGGCCGCTTCCCACCAAATCGCAGGCGAACGTGGGGCATACATTGACGCACTCGCCGCACGACGTGCACTTGTCAAAATCGCACTCCGGCGTGCTCACCTGCATGTTCTGGGCAAGCTCGGGGTGGTTTTGCAGCGTCGAGAGCACCAGCTGGCGCCCGTGCGTGAGCGAACGGCGGCGCTTGGTCGTCGTGGTACCGCACATGGTGTTGAGCGTGCGCTCGAGCTGCGTGATCTGGTGACGGTGAGCCTTCAACTTCTGCGTCACCGAGGCCAGCGCCGCCGTCGCCGGATTGAGCTTGGTCACCGTCAGGCCCGTGGTGCGGGCAATCTTATCCATGTACTCCTTGCGCTCGTACTCGCGGCGCTTATGGCATTTGAGGCTCTTGGGGTCGACCTCCAGGCCCATGCCCGTACCCGCCCACTCCTCGGCGGTAGCAATGGCCTCGCCCAGAATGTCCTCGCCACCGGTGTTGCGGCACTTATCGCACACGCCCAGTGGCAGGTAGACGCTCACGTTGGGATAGTCCGCCAGTACCGAGAACCAGGTCTCGGCCGTAATATCGCCCACGCAGGCAACGACGACCTCGTTTTCGCGCGGCATGCGCTTGAGGGCGCGTGTGCAGGTGACGTAGGCGGTCTCGTGGCTCGTAGCAGCGGAGACGATATCGTCATACAGGTTTTTAGGCGCCAGGCGCGGCGAGATGATCGCCTCGGTCGGACAGGCAGCGGCGCACAGGCCGCACTTGCGACAGGAGTCGAGGATCTCGATGGCGTCTTCCTCGACCTCGATAGCGTTGACCGGGCACACGTCCATGCACGCGGTGCAACCGCTCTTTTCGTTTTTGCAGGTCAAGCACGGAATGGTGTTGCCGCGCGGGCGCTCCTTGTAGTCGGCAGGATTCCACTGCGGCGCCGACGGATCGAGTGCATCGGTCACGCCGCCAAGCGGGTTTTTAAGAAAGTCGAAACCCTTGCTGATCTCGATAATGTCATCAAACAGATCGTGTTCCTGCGCCATGCGCGGCCCCTCCCTGAGCAGTGCAAACAAGCAAGAGATAATGATACGCTATCGGCCCACGCCTCGGGCAAATTACACGCGGCGCACCTTTGAGGCAAATAGCCTATGCCTATCGCCGCCTCGATTGCACAAGGTCGATCAAGCGCCTAGCTATGCCTCGCGCATGAGCTGCACGAGCTTTTGTCTGGTCACCTTGGCCTGTTCGTTAGCCATATTGCGTTCGTTTCTAAAGGCCGCATCTGCAACGCTCATCAGGTCGGCATCGGAAATCTCGTCAAGGCCCAGCTCCTCGAGCGTCGTCGGCAGACCGACGCGCTGGCAAAACTCGAGCACCTGATTAAGCTCGGGCGCACGCTCCAGGCGCAGCTGCACCACCAGGCCAAATGCCACGGCCTCACCATGCATGGCCTTGCACTCGGGCAGAATCGTCAGGCCGTTGGCTATGGCATGGGCAAGCGCTAGGCCACCACTCTCAAAGCCAACACCCGAGAGCAGAATATTGCACTCGATCAGGCGCTCAACCGCTGGCGATGTACGGCCCTTTTTGAGATCGCGCTTGGCAGCGACGCCGCACTCCATGAGTGTGTCATAGCAGGCACGAGCCGCAACCAAGGCCAAGTGTCCCGGCGCGCCACCGTGCTCGTTGGCGCCGTGCGCCGCGGCGCACGAACGCGCCTCGAAATACGTTGCCAGCGCATCGCCCATACCAGCGACCGTCATACGCAGCGGGGCCGCCGCGACCACGTTGGTATCGACCACGACCAAGTCTGGATTCTTCTCGAGCATCAGGTAGCGGTCGAACGACCCATCCTCGTGATACAGCACCGAAATCGCGCTGCACGGACCGTCCATCGACGCCGCCGTGGGACATACGCACAACGGCAACTCGGCATAAAACGCAACGGCCTTGGCGATATCGAGCATCTTGCCGCCGCCAATGCCCACCACCATGTCGCAATACTCGGCCCGGGCTTCCTTGGCCATTTCGACAACGGCATCTTCCGTACACGGACCGTTGTAAATCTTAAAGAACGGCTCGCTTAGATCTTCATCCAGAAATCCATCGACGATCTGCCTGCACAGCCGATCCTCGGTGCCCTGGTCAAACAAGACATAGGCAGCGCAGCCCAACCATGACAAATACCTGCCCTGGCGCGAAAGCTCCCCCGGTCCCTGAACATACCGACCGGGGCCGCCATAAACCATAGGAAGCGCCATACGAGAATCCACCCTTCATCAAACAACGATGGTGCAAAGTACCCTGACCCCTTTGCACCATAGCAAAAAGGGGCAAAGTCATCTGTTAGCTTTGCCCCTTCCTTAGCTTGATTTACTCATCCATGAGATAGTAGTGGCCCAGCGCGTCGGCACCCAGGATGGCGTTTGCGACCATCTCGGGCGTCACCTCAAACGGCATGTTGCACATGGTGTCCTCGGGCGCGCACGCGGCCTCGGCAACAATCATGGCCTTCTCGCGCGTAACCTCGGCAACGCCAAGTTCCTTCATCGTGACCGGCAGGCCCAGCTCAATGCAGAAGCCCAAGACTTCCTCGAGCTTCTCGGTCGGGGCATCCTCGAGTACCAGCTGGACGATGGTGCCGAAGGCGACCTTCTCGCCGTGATACATGCTGTGGCACTCGGGCAGCATCGTCAGACCATTGTGGATGGCATGAGCAGCAGCAAGGCCCGAGCTCTCAAAGCCAATGCCCGAAAGCAGCGTATTGGCCTCGATGATGTGCTCGACGGCAGGCGTGAGCGCACCCTTCTCCAGCGCGACCTTGGCCTTGACGCCATCGGCCATAAGCGTCTCGTAGCAGAGCTTGGCGAGCGCCAGGCCGGCCATGCCGCCCTTGCCGCCAGCGCAGGTGCCGCCGTCGGCATCGTGCGTCGCCTGGGCCTCGAAATAGGTTGCGAGCGCATCGCCCATACCGGAAACCGTCAGGCGCACCGGGCTCGCCGCGATAACCGTCGTATCCATCAGGACAATGTTGGGGTTTGCCTTAAGGAAGAGATATTTATCGAACTGGCCGTCATCGGTGTAGAGCACCGAAAGTGCCGAGCACGGGGCATCGGTCGAAGCAATGGTGGGGCAAATGATAACCGGGGACTCCAGGTAATAGGCGACGGCCTTCGCGGTGTCGAGGATCTTGCCGCCACCGACGCCGACGATGATGTCGCAACCGTTGTCGCGAGCGAGCGCAACCAGGCGATCGACCTCGCCCTTGGAGCACTCGCCGTTAAAGTCCTCAAACAGCAGCTCGGCCTTAGCCTCGGTAAAACCGCCCTCGATCTTGGCACCGACGCGCTTCTTGCCCGAAGGCGTCACGATGACGAGGGCCTTAGCGCCGAGCGGCTCAACGTAAGAGCCGAGCTTGGCGAGCTCGTCCGGACCCTGGATGTACTTGCTGGGGCTATTGAAAATTGCAGCCATAACTATCCCATTCTCTAAAAGAAAAAAGAAAGGGGCTCCGTACAGATACGTGCGGAGCCCCTCGTTACGATAACAAGAGTCGATTAGAAATCGATGTCGGTGTCGTAGTAGCAGGCCTTGAGGATCTTCTCGAAGTCGGCAGCCTTGGTCTCACGCGGGTTCTCGGGCGTGCAAGCGTCCTGCTCGGCGTTCGCGGCGATCTCGGGCAGCTTGGCGAGGAACTCCTCCTCGGAAACCATCTGCGGGTTCTCGGCGTCGACCTTCACGCCACCATTCGCGTAATCCTTGATGGACTGCGGAATGTTGAGCTGGTCGTTGAGGTCGCGAATCTTCTGGACGAGTGCAGCGATGAGCTCCTCGTTGGTCTCGCCGGGAAGGTGCAGGATCTCCTTGGCCACGTAAGCGTAACGCTCGGCAGCACGGGGATCCTTGGAGTTCCACTGGATGACCTTGCCCAGGTACATGGCGTTAGCAGCACCGTGGATGATGTGGCCGTTCTCGAAGGCAGCACCGGTCTTGTGAGCCATGGAGTGAACGATGCCGAGCAGGCCCGAGGAGAAGGCGATACCGGCGATGCACTGAGCCTCGTGCATGTGCTGACGGGCCTCATGGTCGCCAGCATAGGACTTGGGCAGCCACTCGACGATCTCGCGGATGCCGTGCAGAGCGTTGGCATCGGTGAACATAGAGGCGCAGGTGGAAACGTAGGCCTCCATGCAGTGGGTCAGAGCGTCCATGCCGGTGTGAGCGCACAGCTTGGCGGGCATGGTGTAGGTGAGCTCGGGGTCGACGATGGCGACATCAGGGGTGATGTTGAAGTCGGCCAGCGGGTACTTGATGCCCTTGGCGTAGTCGGTGATGACGGAGAAGGCAGTGACCTCGGTAGCGGTACCGGAGGTAGAGGAGATGGCGCAGAAGTGAGCCTTCTGACGCAGCTCGGGGAAGCTGAACGGCTGGATGATGTTATCGAAGGACTCCTCGGGATACTCGTAGAAGACCCACATGGCCTTAGCGGCATCGATGGGCGAGCCGCCGCCGATGGCGATAATCCAGTCGGGCTCGAACTCGCGCATGGCCTCGGCGCCCTTCATGACCGTCTCGATGGACGGATCGGACTCGACGCCCTCGAACAGCTTGACCTCGAAGCCGCCCTCTTTGAGGTCGGCCTCGACGTCCTGCAGGAACCCGCCGCGGCGCATAGAGCTGCCGCCAGAAACGATGATGGCCTTCTTGCCCTTGAGGTTCTTCACCTCGTGGCGAGCGCCCTCACCAAAGTACAGATCGCGAGGATTGGTAAAACGTCCCATACTGTGCCTCCTAAACAAGCCCCTCTTAGACTTGCGTATATAACGGAGCACCCAATTGGCTCCGTTAGGACCGGTTTGCGCGTTGCCGGCGATGACAATGCGCGATGTCTAAACGTCTCAACGCTCAGACAAACACTATTTTACCGTTCTGGTTGGTCAGTTATTCACCTAAAGCCGCCAATGATGAAACGTTTTTTCTATCCCTGAAGACCCTTGTGCGGCATTCATACTCCCAAGCTGGGCAAACGTTTTATCAAGGTTGACTACATATCCCGGGCAGGACCGTGCCCCTCCAAAATATGCACCGTTCGCCGCCAAAAATCGACCGTTTGCGGCACCGTGATACCACTCGGCCGTCCAAGGTGCCGACATTTGTGCGACATCCGTCTTCGTGGTGCAAAGGTGCAAGTCCAAGTGCGGCACCCCCGGTGTGCCACATGCGGGTAAACTAGAACCTTATATAGAAACATTTGAACCCTAACCGCAGCAAAGGAGGCCCCATGGCATTCGATCCCATTCAAGAGGATTGCCATCGCCTCGTTCTTGAGGCCTTGCGCCGCGACAATATCCCGCTCACCGACGGTGCCGCCGTAGAGCGTCTGATGGAACAATTCACCCGCAACCCCGCACCGCTCATCGTGCACGACCGCGACCGCGCCGGGCACCTCATTGCCAAGGTGGTCGAGGCCGTCGACTACCGCATTCCCTTTATCCCTGACGATACCCAGGCCGAGCAAGAAGAAGCAGCTGCCGAGAACATGCTCCGCGAGGCAGCCGCGCTCGATCCGGCCAACTGGGACGCTCAGCGCATGCTGACCGCCCTCACCGCCAGCTCCAACGAGGAATACGTGCAGTATCTGGTGTCCAAGTGCGACGAGGTGGAGCACGATCTGGCGCTCAAGATCGCCTCGGCGCAGGACCCCTACGAGCGCGAGGCCGCTGGCGACCTTATGCGCCGCCCCTACCTGCGCTGGCTTGCCGCCTTGGCATCGCGCGCGCTCATTAGCGGCCGCTACCGCATGTCGCTCGAAGCCGCAAACCGCAGCCTCGACTTTGCCCCCAACGATCCTGCCGGCGTCCGCCACACCGCAATGCTCGCCATGGCAAAGCTCGAATACCCCGCCGAGGAGCTCAAGCGCTTTCGCTCCGCTCACTCCGTGCCGTACCTCGCGAATACCCCGCTGCGCCGCCGCCCCAAAGATGCGGAGCGTGACTTGGACCCGTGGACGCTCATCGCGCTGATGAGCGCAGCCTGGCGCGAGCTGGATTACGATGGCGCCGAGCACTACTTGCGCATCCTTGCGCGCTCGTGTCCGCACGCAGCCGAGGCGCTCTACTTCCAAACCGAGTTTCCCGATGGCGTCTATGCCCGCGTCAACGTGGGTGCGGGCTCCACCGACGAGCTTGTCCTCGCGCTGTCCGAGGCGACGCCGGTACTGCAGGAGGGCCTGGGCGCCCCCGACAACGCCAGCTTTGCCGCCTGGGTCGCCACCAACGATATCGTGCGTTCCCAAATCGATGAGCGCATACTGCGGGCGGCCGAGCAGGGTTTGCCGTTTAAGGGAGGAGACCTCTAATGGATCCGAGCGTCTACATCCCCGCCTACCTGGAGCGCGCCTACGTTGCGTCGCACCCCGAACTCACCGATGCAGCACGCGAGCTTGTCCATAACGACGTGAGCGTCAACCCTCATAAGTATGCGCAGACCGAGCATGCCCAGGCACTGCTGTCCTATGCCGGCGTTCATCGCCACCTGCTCGACGAGCTCCATCGCATCGAGGACATGGGCAGCGACGAGGAGTTTGAGCAGACGCGCAACCGCCTGTTCGACGATATGCGTGATGAGCTGCTCAAGATCGTCCGCATCGATGCGCATGTCCTCGATGCCCAGCTGCTCGCCATCATTTTGGCGGACACGCCCGTCGACGCCTGCCTGGGCGATCTGATGAAGCTCGAGGCGACCACGGCCGATTACCTGCAGCAAAGCGTGCCCGGGTTCGACATGGAAGCCCCGCACTACTGGGCCAATAATGTTTTGGCCGATGGTGTCACCGCAGCAGACCTTACCGTGAGCGAGCCGGCTCTTATCGGGTGGCTTCACACGCTCGAGGCCATCTCGCAGCTGTGCATGGCGAGCGCCCGCTACCGCGCTGCCGCCAACTACGCCCGCCGCGTCCTTAAGGCAGAAGGCTATCCCACCCGAGCCGCAGGCACCGTGCTGCTCGCCCTCGCTCGTCTGGAAGACGAGGACGGCTTTTTTGCCCTGGCCCACCAGCTCGAGGAAGAGATCGGGGCTGACGCGCTTGAGAACTCTCCTTGGTATCTGCTCGCCCGCACGATTCTGCTGTTCAAAACAAACAAGATGCGCCCGGCGACACGCGCGCTGCGTGAGTTTGCCAACCGTTGCGAGGGCGGTGCGTTCTTCTTACTGAACCCCATGTACCAGACACCGTACCTTCCCTGCCGGCCCGAGCCACACGATCCCTGGGATCTTTCGCACCAGGCTGTTTGGGAAGCGGACGGTATTATCTCGGACACTCCCGACTTTGCCCCCTGGGCCAACGCCTGCGAAGATGTATCGCAGCTTGCCCAGGAATTTGCGCGCCGCTACGGATTTTAGTGACGCACTCGACCCGACCATGTCGTTTACGTTAGGAACGGTTTCATGAACCTCCGCTCATCTCTTGCCTGCACCTCGAGCGATATCGCTCGCTGGGGGCTGCGCTCCGTCCTTAAGCGCCAGGGCGGCGTACTCCCCGGCCGCATCGCCATGAAGATCGACCCCGAGTTGCTGAGCGACCTCGCTGGCCTTGTCGACCGCAGCGTGGTGATTACGGGTACTAATGGCAAGACCACCACTTCCAACCTCATCGCCGACGCCGTTGCTGCCAGCGGTGCTGCCGTGGTGTGCAACCGTGCCGGCAACAATATGGAGCCTGGTGTGGTAGGTGCTCTGCTCGAGGCCCGCGGCGGCCTTAAACACACCAGCAGCGGCAAGCGCGTGGGCGTTTTTGAGTGCGATGAGCTTTACACCGTACGCGTTCTGCCCAAGCTCAAGCCGACGTACTTTGTGCTGCTCAACCTGTTCCGCGACCAGCTAGATCGCTATGGCGAGATCGATCACACCCAGGAGGTCATCGCCCACGCGTTGGAGCTTTCGCCGGCAACGACGCTCATCTACAACGCCGACGACCCGCTGTGCGCCTCGATTGCCGCGCGCGTTCCCAATGCGAGTATTGCCTTTGGCATCGACGGCGCCACCGACACCGAGTCCGACCGCATTAGCGACTCGCGCTTTTGCTCGCAGTGCAACGCCCCGTTGGAGTACGACTACGTGCAATACGGCCAGCTTGGCGCATACCATTGCCCCTCGTGCGGTTGGGCACGCCCCGCACTGGTCCGCCGTGTGACGGGCGTGAAGCTCGGCTGCGACGGCTACGGCTTCGACCTGGTCTTTGGATCTGCGCCCGACGCGGCTGCCGTACACATCGCCACACGCTACAACGGTCTGTACATGGTCTATAACGTTGCCGCCGCCTTCTTTGCCGCGCACGAGTTGGGCGTGGGAACGGCGCTTCTACAGCCTACGCTCGATGCCTATGTGCCCGCCGGCGGACGCATGGGCCGCTGGGATATCGCCGGCCGCACCGTCGAGGCCAACCTGGCTAAGAATCCCGTGGGCTTCGATCGCCAGATCCAGTCCATTAAGACGGCGGGCGGCAGGCTCTGCGCTTTCTTCCTCAACGACAACGATGCCGACGGCCACGATGTATCGTGGATCTACGACGTCGACTTTGAGCGCATCGCCGACACGCCGGGTCTTGTCGCCTTTGCCGGAGGCACGCGCGCGCACGACATGCAGGTGCGCCTCAAGTACGCCGGCATCGATGCCGCGATTATCTCGGACGTCGCGCAGGCAATTGGCGCCGTTGCGGATGAAGCCGCAGGCGACACTTTCTATGCCGTCGCCAACTACACGGCCTTCCCGCCGCTGGTCAAAGAACTCGACGGGCTGAAGGGTGCCGATGCAGCCACGGTTGCTGCCCGCGCTGCAACGTGTGCCGATGGCAGTGCCGTCCCCGTCGGCATCGCGCCAGTCGAGCTTTCGCGCCCGCTGCGCATCGTCTACCTGTACCCCGATGCCCTCAACCTCTACGGCGACGGCGGCAACGTTATCGCCCTCGAGCGTCGCTGCGCCTGGCGCGGCATCCCCGTTCGCGTGGACGAGGTCCGTATGGGCGAGTCACTCGATCTCACCGATGCCGATATCGTCATGATGGGTGGCGGCTCCGACCGCGACCAGCTAGCCGTGGCACACGAGCTGCTCGCCCAAAAAGACAAGGTCGCATCCTATGTTGAGGATGGCGGCTCGCTGCTCGCCATCTGTGGCAGCTATCAGCTGCTCGGCCGTTCGTACTATATGGGCGAGGATCGCATTGAGGGTCTGGGGGTCATTGCTGCCGAAACCGTACGCGGCTCCGACCGCCTGATCGGCAACGTAGCCGTCAAAACCGACCTGGCACCTGAGCCCTTTGTGGGATTCGAGAACCATGGCGGCCGCACGCTTTTGGACGCCGATGCCACGCCGCTCGGAACGTCCGTCGTCACGGGCACCGGCAACAACGGCGACGATGGCTTTGAGGGCCTGATCTACAAGGGCGTCATCGGCACGTACCTGCATGGCCCGGCGCTGCCCAAGAACCCCGAGCTCGCCGACTGGTTGATCGCCCATGCCCTCGAGCGCCGTGGCGATGCACAGGCTGCCGCCCTGCTGCCGCTCAAGCCCCTCGACGACACCTACGAGCACGCCGCCCACGACGCCGCCATGAAGCTCCTCCCCTAGCACCTCACCACCACAAAGGGGACAGGCACCTTTGTGGTGGTTTTTCAGTTTGCCAACGATATGTGAACGGCTAAAAAAGTCTGCTATACTCTTTCCCGCTGTCCCCATCGTCTAGCGGCCAAGGACGCCACCCTTTCAAGGTGGATATCGCGGGTTCGAATCCCGCTGGGGGCACCATTTAAATTAAGAAGCCCGTTACCCCCGCGGTGACGGGCTTTTTGCTACCGATATGCCGGGATTCGAACCCGACAGGGTGCGGAGCTGAGGAAACGCGCAAGCGTTTTCCAGCGCAGCACGCAAGGAGCGGAGCGACGCAGCGGAAGCGGGCGGCGCCAGCCGCACGCGGACATCCCGCTGGGGGCACCATTTAAATTAAGAAGCCCGTTACCCCCGCGGTGACGGG
>CABUAT010000028.1 GCA_902489665.1 uncultured Collinsella sp.
GGACTTGCAGCGACGGACCTCAGGACACTCTTACACCACGTCTGCGCGCGCGACCGTTGTAGGGGTCGCTCGGACGTCATTTTGGGTGGTTTTGCCTGCTACTAAAATGGTAACAGTACTCATATTTGCCCTTTTTTGCCCACAGACCTTTGAGGGTGCGGCGAAAAGGGCTTGTTTTGATTGTTTGGGGCAGGCACGAGGCGCGGAAACGATGTCTGGAGCGACGGAGCGGCCTGGAATTCATCCGTAGAGGTCTTCATTGGCTGCGCCAGGAGTGTCCCTAGGTACCGGTACATAAGGAACGTCCCTAACTGCCGGAGGGGGCGTCTGCCACGGCAGACGCCCCCTCCGGATGTGGGAAGTTTGCGCTGCAGGTTACTTGTCGGTGCCCAACTTGTGCGGCTTGAGAGCGAGCGCATTGACGAGCGCGTCGGTGGCAGACTTGACGGCTGCCGGCTGCGGATCGTTGACGTGATCCTCGGGGTGTACGGGCAGGTCCTTCTTGACGGCATCGTGGATCAAGTTGAGGTACTCAGTCACGCCAGTGGTCGATAGGTGCGTGCCATCGCCATCGAACAGGTCGTTGCGGTTGGCACTGTATCCGTACCAATCGATAACGCGCACGTTCTTGTAGCGCGTAGCGGCGTTGGCGATGGCCTGGTTGGTAGAGCCAACCCACGGCTGCGGGCTGCGCGTGTTCACAAACACCACAATACGCTTATCTCCTGCATCGGCCATGATGGCGTCGATCTGGTCGTCGGTTACCAAGCCGTTGGTGCCCAGGGCAAAGACCACGATCTTGCCGGCAAGGTTCTGCTGGATATAGCCCTCAAATGTCGCGCGCCCCGCATCAAACTGGCGGCCCTTTTCGGCATCGATATGGCTGTGCGGGAACACGCCGTCAAAGGTGTCTACGGCACGCAGCGACACGGAGTCGCCGATCATAAGCAGATCGTAGGAGCCATCGGGGAAGCCGTCGTTGTCCTTGTCGGTGTCGTCGGCCGCCTGCTGGTCGGTGGGCGCGGTGTTCTTGGCTTCCTTGTTCAGAACTTCGGCGCCCTCGCCGCTCAGCGCAGACGTCTCGGGCACAAAGATCAGGCCGCCCAGTGCAACGACCAACACGACAGCGCAGGCTGCGCAGACAGGGATGTGCGTGCGTGCCCAGTTGGCGGGCGTGGTGGTGCCATCGCGGAATTCGGCGACGGTGCGCCCAAAGGCGCCCTTCCTAAACGGAGTCTCGATAAAGCGATAGCAGCACTCTGCCACGGCGACCACCAACAACACCTGCAAAATGTACTGCCACCACGGCGTATCGTTGATGTTGGCGACCGGGTTCATGAGGAGCAGCAGCGGATAGTGCCACAGGTAGATGCTGTAGGAGCGCTTGCCAACCCACACGAGTGGCTCGGCGGACAGCGCGCGGGCAACCATTCCCTGGGGCTGCACGCAGGCCGCGATGACCATGAGCGTGAGGATCGAGCACAGCAGCGTGCCTCCGCGATACTGGAAGGCGGTGTAGCCGTTGGTGAGCGCGACCATGGCGGCAAGGCCAACCAGACCCACGACGCCCAACACATCGATGGATGCGGGCGAGGACCAAAAACGCACGAGGGCGCTCGGCTGTGCCGGGGCGGTCTCGGCTGCTTCGTCGGCCTTCTCGCCAGGTTTGCCCTCGGCGTTCTTGCCGTGCTTGGCGGCGCCAGCCAGGCGATTGAGCCCCAAACGATGAGCGAGACGCACCGGCGCCAGGTCGCGATCGGGGATAAAGGCCATCCAGGCACCCAGCAGCAGCGAGAACACGCGGGTGTCGGTGCCGTAGTACACGCGGCTGGGGTCGGCGACAGGGTTGTAAAGCACCATCATGGCTAGGGCAGATACCACGGCAAGGCCCAGAACCACGCGGCGCGTGTTGGGTTTGCTCACATGCATGGATACCATGGCAAACAGCAGTGGCGGCCAAATCAGGTAGAACTGTTCCTCGATGGCAAGCGACCAAAAGTGCGTGAGCGGCGAGGGGTCGCCCAGAGCATTGAAGTACGAGACGTTTTGGGCAATCTGCCACCAGTTGTTGAAGAACAGCAGCGACGGCAGGATGTCGGGGCGCATCTTGGTGAGCATCACGTGGTTAAAGAGAGTGCACAGCGCGCAGGTTACCACCACGACGGTCACCACGGCGGGGACCAGGCGACGGATGCGGCGAATCCAGAAGCTCTTAAGGTCGATGCGTCCGGTCTTAGCGACTTCGTTGAGCAGCAAGCGCGTGATCAGATAGCCCGAAAGCACAAAGAAGATCGTGACGCCAAGCAGGCCGCCCTGCGCCCACGTGAGGTTAAGGTGATAGAGCACCACCGCGACGACGGCGAGCGTACGCAGGCCGTCAAGGGCAGGGATGTAGCGGGATTTGGGGCGAGCAGGCGTCTGCTCCGCGGCGGGAGTGTTGGCGCGGCCCGCGTTGTTGGCAGAAGCACGATGGGGGCTCACGGTGCGTCGCGGTTCGTTGGCACGGCGTTCGCCCTTCACGCGTTCGTGCGGCGCCGGCTCGTTGCCCGTGCGGCGTCGACCGCGCGAGCCCGATTGCGAGAGTTGTTCCATAAAATATCATCCAATGACGAGAATAATCAGCACGCCTTCATTGTAGCTGCCTGCTCCTGTGAATGCTTGCTGCTGGCGCAAGCTCAAGCGCGCGTCCACATCAAAGTGAACTAAAGTTATAGGGGGTGCGAGAGTGCACGATCGACGGCTGGCGGTGGGCATAAGGCCCGCAGATGAGGAGGTTTCCATGGCAGATCGCGGCATCGTTGCGGTGTTCGGCAGCATGAACATGGACCTTTCGGTGGCGTGCGAGCGCATACCGCGTGCGGGCGAGACCGTCGGCGGCAGCGGGTTTATCACCAACGCCGGCGGCAAGGGCGCCAATCAGGCCGTAGCTGCCGCGCGTATGGGCGCTTGCACGCACATGATCGGCGCGGTCGGTCGCGACGCGTTCGGCGCGTCGCTCGTGGCGGGGCTCCAAGACGCCGGCGTGGACTGTGACTTTGTAGTGCATCGCGATGATGTGGAGACGGGAACGGCGACCATCATTCGCTGCGAGGGAGACAACCGCATCGTGCTGTCGCCGGGCGCCAACCATGCGCTTGCGGGCGAGGACGTTGCCCGCGCGCTGAGGCGTCTGGTGGCCGATGAACTCGATAGTGACGCCAGCGAGATTGCCCCGGCTGCCGGAAGCGTCTTTATCGCCCAGGGCGAATGTGACCTTGCGGCGACGGCCGAGGCGCTTGTTTGCGCTCACGAGCTGGGGTTCTATACGGTCTTTAATCCAGCGCCTGCCTGTGAGCTGCCTGCGGAGGCCTGGCCTGCGGTCGACCTGGTCTGTCCCAACGAGACCGAGTGCCAGGTTCTGACGGGCATTCTGCCCACGGATGATGCGAGTTGCGTCGCCGCGCTCAATGCGCTGCTCGACAAGGGCGCCGGAGCTGCGGTCATCACGTTGGGCGGCGCCGGGTCGGTTACGCTCGGCGATGACGGCGAGCTGCTGCGCATGCCGGCACTTTCGAGTACGGTAGTCGATACCACGGCCGCCGGCGATACGTTTATCGGCGCGTTGGCGGCGGCTCGCCTAGAGGGCTTGCCGCTCTTTGAGTGCATGGCTGCGGGTGCTCGCGCCTCGGCAGTGACGGTGTCGCGCCTGGGCGCTCAGCAATCGATTCCCACGCGCGCCGAAGTTGAACATTGGTTTGGTTAAACGATAAAGACGGAGAAGCGGAGTAGAACAATGGCAATCAAGAAGCTGATCCTTGATCTGGATATGGGTGTGGACGATGCGATGGCGCTGGCCTATGCCATCGCGAGCCCCGAGGTGGAGCTCGTGGGCATCACCACGTGCTTTGGCAACGTGCGCGTCGAGCAATCGGCGCACAACTGCCTGGCGGTGCTCGATCTGCTGGGTCGCCCCGAGGTTCCGGTGTACCTGGGTGCCGACCGTCCTCTGCAGGCGACTGAGCCCTATACGCCGCCGGCGTCCACCGCGCTCATTCACGGCAAGAACGGCATCGGCGGCGCGAGCGTGCCCGCGTCGCCCTACGAGCCGGTGGGGGCGACCTCGGCCGACGGCAACGCCGCGGTCGATTATCTGATCGATGCCGCGCGCACCTATGGTCCCGATCTGGTCTACGTAGCGACTGGCCCGCTCTCCAACCTGGCGCTCGCCCTGGAGCGCGATGCGGCGGCGATGATGTCCATCGGCCGCGTGGTCGTGATGGGCGGCGCCCTTACCGTGCCCGGTAACGTGAGCGCGGGCGCCGAGGCCAACATGGCGAGCGACCCCGAGGCAGCCGACGCGGTGCTGCGCTCGGGCCGTAAGCTCACCATGGTGGGTCTGGACGTGACGCATCGCGTGGTGCTCACACGCCGCGACATTGCCGGCTGGACGGGCTCGGGCACCATGGCGGGCTGCGCATTTGCGAGCATGGTCGAGCACTACATTGGCTCGTACGAGATGAACGCACCCTACCTGGGTGGTTGTGCGCTGCACGATCCGCTGGCCGTTGCCGTGGCGATCGACCCCACGCTCGTAGGTGCGCTCGGCTGCAACCTGCGTGTTGATCTGCTGGGCGAGTACCGCGGTCGCACCATCTGCGATGAGCGCCGCCTGTCCGATCCGGACAAGAGCACGCTTGTGGCACTGACCTTGGATGCTCCGCGCTTCCTGTCCGAGTTCAAGACGCGTATGGCCCGTGTCCTTGGCTAAGTTGTCTTTTTGGGACGGGGCTTTTTTGACTGTTATGATTGGTGCGACCATTCGAGCCAGCTAAAAGAGCCCGTCCCAAATTGACTACCGAGAGGATCTGCCATGGAGCGCATTGCGAGCTTTTCCGTTGACCATCTGTTGCTTGAGCCCGGCGTGTATGTGAGCCGCATCGACCGCGATCCGGCGACCGGGTCCGCCGTCACCACCTTTGACCTGCGCCTGACCACGCCCAACAAGGAGCCGGTCATGAACACGGCCGAGTGCCACACCATCGAGCACCTGGGCGCGACGTTCCTTCGCAATCATGCCGAGTGGTCGGGCCGCATTGTCTACTTTGGCCCCATGGGCTGCCGCACGGGCTTTTACCTGGTTGTGTTTGGCGAGGTGACGAGCGAGGAGATCCTGCCGCTCGTGCGTGAGCTGTTCGAGTTTGTCGCCGGCTTTGAGGGCGATGTCCCCGGTGCCGCTCCCGAGGAGTGCGGTAACTACCTGGACCAGAACCTCCCCATGGCCAACTGGCTTGCGCGCCGCTACCTCGACCGCGACCTGGCCGATATCGACGAGAAGCACCTGCACTATCAGCAGGCGTAAGGGCTTTATCGCCCAAAACGCGCGCATTGGGCGCCTTTTTGCTGAGTGGTCGGGACGAGTGTTTAAAATCGCTTATGTTTGTTCTAGAATGTTCATACTGTCACATAAACGAACAGGAGCGAACATGCATATCTACTCTGTCAACGATCCCGAGTTCAAGTCCTATGGCAACGTTTGGGATAACGTTCCGTCCGAGCTTACGTCGCCCGTGCTCGAGGCGCTCTCTGCCACGCCCATTCCCGAGGGCAGCAAGTACGTTGCGAGTGCGCCGGAGCTCGAGGACGTCAAGGATGCCGACAAGCTTGGCTTTCTCATGTTTGGTGGCCGTCCCTTCCAGCTCGGCTGGTGCAACGGCCACAATACACGACTCAACTGCCTGGAGTATCACCGCGCGAGCGAATTCAACTTGGGCGCTCGCGACTTTATCCTGCTCGTGGCGCATCGCTGGGAGATCGAGGACGGCAAGCTCGACACCGCGTGCGTCAAGGCGTTTCGCGTGCCGGCGGGTACGGTCGTCGAAGTCTTCAACACCACGCTCCACTACACGCCGTGCATGGTCGACGACGGTGGCTTCCAGGTGATGGTGGCGCTGCCCGCCGGCACCAACGGCCCGCGCCCCGAGGCTGCGGCCGACATGCCTGCGGCCGGCGACAGCTACTGCTACTGGAAGGCCGACAAGTGGGTCCTCTGCCATGCTGACAGCCCCAAGGCAGCCGAAGGCGGCTACGTTGGCCTCATCGGCAAAAACCTCGACATCGCCGTGGACTAGAATCTTCCGTCTCGATCTGTAACATCTAGCGGGCTAAATCGTCTCTACCTGTTACAGATCGAGACAAACTGCCCCCAAACCACCACAAAGGTGCCTGTCCCCTTTGTGGTGGTTTGGGGCGGCGGTATCAGAAAGTGTCAGACGGGGGCGGCTGCCGGGCCGCCGTGTGCGAAAAGAAGTATCGGCCTGCGTCGCTGTCGTTGGGCGAGGCCCTATTTGCGGGGATACTGAAACCACGACAAGCAGCGTGCGAAAGGATTGATACATGGCTTTCCGTAATGACTTCCTGTGGGGCGGCGCAACGGCTGCCAACCAGTGCGAGGGCGCCTACAACGTGGACGGCCGCGGCCTGGCCAACGTGGACGTGGCTCCGCACGGCCCCGAGCGCTATGCGGTGGTCTCCGGCCAGCGCAAGATGCTCGACTTCGAGGACGGCTATTACTATCCCGCGCAGACCGGCATCGATTTCTATCACCATTACAAGGAGGACATCGCCCTCTTTGCCGAGATGGGCTTTAAGACCTTCCGCATGAGCCTGGCTTGGACCCGCATTTTCCCCAACGGCGACGAGACCGAGCCCAACGAGGCTGGCCTGGCCTTCTACGAGGACGTATTCCGCGAGTGTCAGGCGCACGGCATCGAGCCACTCGTTACCATCACGCACTTCGACTGCCCGATTCACCTCATCAAGGAGTACGGCGGCTGGCGCAACCGCAAGCTCATCGACTTCTACAAGAACCTCGCGACCACGATCTTCACCCGCTACAAGGGTCTGGTGAAGTACTGGCTTACCTTCAACGAGATCAATATGATCTTGCAGCTGCCGTTTATGGGTGCCGGTCTGGTCTTTGAGGAGGGCGAGAACAAGGAGGCTGTCGAGTACCTGGCCGCCCACAACGAGCTCGTCGCCAGCGCTTGGGCAACCAAGATCGCCCACGAGATCGACCCCGAGGTCAAGATTGGCTGCATGCTCGCCGCAGGTAGCTACTACCCCTATAGCTGCCGTCCGGGCGATGTGCGCCAGGCGCAGCTCGACAATCAGGACAATTACTTCTTCGTCGACGTCCAGAGCCGCGGCTACTACCCGGCCTATGCCGTCAAGAAGCTCGAGCGCTTGGGCATCGATGTGGGTATGACCGACGAGGACCGTGAGATTCTGGCCGCCAACACCGTCGACTTCATCAGCTTTAGCTACTACAGCACCCGCTGCTCTGCCGGTGCCGACAACCCCGATGTCGAGCGCACCCAGGGTAACGCCTTCGCCGGCGCCAAGAACCCCTACCTGCAGGAGAGCCAGTGGGGCTGGGCCATCGATCCGCTGGGCTTCCGCATCACCCTCAACGACCTGTACGACCGTTATCAGAAGCCGCTGTTTGCGGTTGAGAACGGTCTGGGTGCCAAGGATGTTGTCGAGGAGGATGGCTCCATCAACGACGACTACCGTATCGACTACCTGCGCCAGCATATCGCCGCGATGCGTGATGCGGTGACCGAGGACGGCGTTGACCTGCTGGGCTACACCACCTGGGGCCCGATCGACCTGGTGTCTGCCGGCACAGGCGAGATGTCCAAGCGCTACGGCTTTATCTATGTCGACCGCGATGATGCGGGCAACGGCACTCTCAAGCGTTCCAAGAAGAAGAGCTTCGACTGGTACAAGCATGTCATTGAAACGAACGGTGAGGACCTGTCCTAAGGGCACTGAGGCGCTCAACTTCAGAGTCTCCTAACCAAGGCGCCCGGCGAGCAGTTAATGCATGCCGGGCGCCTTGCCGTCTGCGGATTTTGGGACATGCGGCCCGCTTTTTCGACCCATCTGTCGGTACACTAAAAGCACTATGGGTACCCGCGAGCGACATATCGGCAACGCGGCCGCCCGATCCGCACCCGTGGCGGATCCTATGGGTGGCAGGCTCTTCGCCATGCCGCGATTCCTTGTTGGCATAACACATCAGGTGTACTGCCACCGCGTCTTCGCTATCGCCGGCGCCATCACCGCGCTGTTCCTCATGCTTTTGGCAGTCTTGCCGGCGCTGTTCGCCTTCGACCCCAAACTTTCTAACGCCGTGCCCGCCTATAGCGAGGTGTCCGAAGAGGTCGTGGATGCGCTCATCCATTCGAGCTCTCTCCCGCTGCTTGTCGCCGCAATTGCATTTTCGATCTGGGGCGTATCGGTCTATCTGCGCTGTTTGGACTATGTGTTGCGCCGCCGCCTTGTTGCCGTCGCCACCATTTGCGCCCTGTGGATGATCGAAGTCATTCTCAAGTACAAGTCGTTCACGCCGTTCTATGCCACCGTGCTGTGGTACCTGTACTACGTGCCCATGACGCTTATTCCGCTGCTCTACCAGTTGTGTGGTCTGCGCCTTGCGGGCCTGGAGCAACACCGCCCGGGTCGCCGCTACTGCGCTGCGCTGTGGATTGTGGCTATCCTGCTTATCGGATTTGTGCTCACCAACGATTTTCACCAGCAGGTCTTCCACTTTGACCGTACAAGCGACACCTGGAGCAACGATTACACGTACGGCTGGGGTTATTTCGCCGTCCTCGTGTGGACGGCCTTTAACTTTGTGGCCTTTTTTATCCTGGTGGGCCGGTCCTCGTCCTTTCGCATCCAACGTTTCTCGGGCACGGCGGCGCTCGTGCTGCTGGGCGGCGCGTTCTTTGCCATCTCATATGCGTTGCGCGTGCCCTGGGCATGGAGGCTCAACTTCTCGCTCATCTATTGCGTCTTGTGCGTGGTGGCGATGGAAATCTGTCTCGATTGCGGTGTCGTTCCGTCGTATCACGACATCGCCGGCATCTTCGACACCTTGCCGCTTGACCTCAAAGTTCTAACGCGCGACCTGCAGGAGGTCTATGCCACGCCGGTGTCAAAGCCAACGCCGGTAGGCGTGCGCGAGGAGTTGCGGACCCAGGAGCACGGCCGCGCCCATGCCTTTGCCGTGGCGTCCGATCCCGATGTGATGTACCGTGCCTTTCCACTGCTGGGCGGATCGGCCCTGCTCGCCCAAGACGTGTCGGAGCTCAACGAGCTTAACCGTGAACTGGCACATCGTCGCATGGAACTGCAGCGTCAAAATGAGCTGCTCGCCGCCGACTACGACCTTAAGACGCATTTGGAAGATCAAGAGGCCGAGACCTTGCTGGTCCAAGACGTGGATCAAGCGCTTGCCCGCGCGCTCGAAGGGATGTACGACCTGCTGAGCTCGCTGCCGCCGTTGACCGACGAAGTGTCTTCGCACGAGCGTTACCGCATGCTGCAGCGCGCCAAGATGCTCGTCGCCTATTGCAAGCGCAAGGGGTCACTCACGTTGGCGCAGCACGGGGAGAGCGGCTTTGATCGCGACCGCATTCAGCTCATTGCCAACGAGCTCGCAAGCGACCTGCGCACCATCGATATCGATTGCGCCTCGATTATCGCCATACGGCGCCCGTTGCACGCCAGTACAGTAAGCGCCCTGTACGACTGCGTGTATGACTTTGCGTTTTTTGCCTACACCACCGACCATCCGGCGCTTATGTATCACTTGGGCGACCATGACCGGTGCAGTGTCGAGCTGCGTGCCACGCTTTTTTCCAACGATGATGAAGATCTTTCGCAGACGCCCGCTGCGCAAGAGCTCGAAAGCGCTCTGCAAGGGCGCAACGTGGCATACCGCCTTGAGGGCGAACCCGGCCAGTTGCGTATGATCGTGTTGATGCCGCGGGCGGGTGAGTGACGATGCAGATTTCACTCATCCTTCCCCAAATCGTTGCACTCGATATTGTCTTTGCCCTGGCTGCGTGTCTGCAGACGATCCACGTCCCGCTCATCGCATCGCGCCGCTCGTCCTATAACCGTAAGGTGATTTGTGCCTACGAGGCGAGCCTTGTGCTTCACCTAATTATTTCGGCGCTCATCTTGTTCGCGTCGTCTGGCTCATATCTGGTGGCGCCGCTTGACGTTTGCGCCAGGGCAATGGGCGGAGCGTTGTGGCTCAATGCCGTGATCTTTGCCTACGGCATGGTGCTTATGGTGCACTATCGTCGCCCCGTCATGCTGGCCGAACTGTTGCTCGTTGCCGCCGTGACACCGCCGGTGGTGCTTGCCATGGGCTCGGCGTGGACCACGGTCCTTATCGCAGAGGGAGCGTTTTTCCTGTTCCGCTCCATTGCGGCGCTCTTGATGGATGTCCGCAACCGCCAGGAGGATATCACCGCGTTCTCGACGATCGAAACCATCAACGTGATTCCCGTGGGCATCCTGTATCTGGACCCGAGGGGCCGTCCGCTGCTCATGAACCGCTGCATGCGAAAAAACCTGGTGGAGCTTCATATGCCCACCGACCTAGGCGATATGAGCGGTACATGGAACGACCTGCGCAAACTCAGCATGCAAATGCCCGAAAGCAGCCAGAACCGCGTGCGGATTAATCTGGACCGCTTTGGTGAGGCGCGGGCGGTGGTCGAGGTTTCTCCCGCCGAGATTCGCTTGTTTGTGCACGATGACGTTATGGTTTCGGGCCGCCTCTTCGAGCGCATTATCGGCCTGGATGTAACAGAGTATGCGCATGCTCATGATCGCCTAGCGCAAGCCAACCACCTGCTTGAGCTTGCGGGCCAAGGGCTCCAAGCCCAGATCGAAGAAGTCAAAAAAGTTGCTGACAATGCGGCCTATCTGCGTATGCGCGCTCGCGTGCACGACGTGATCGGGCAGCGCCTGTCCATCCTCCATCGTTATCTGGAGGAGGGGCGCCTGGATGACGAGTCACTCGAGCAGATCGACCCGCTGCTGCGCTCAATCGCTGCCGATCTGCGCAGTGGGGGCGACACCGAACCGACAGAGCAACTGGGCGATATCGTCCATGCCTTTGGCCTGGTGAGCGTGCAGATCGATGTGGAGGGCGAGCTGCCTGAGGACGCGCGTGTCGCCGCAGCCTTTCTGCAGATTATCCGCGAAGCCTCGACCAATGCCACCAAGCATGCACAGGCCCATCGGGTCCGTGTGCGCCTGTGGCGGGAGACGTCGGAAGGCAGCGCTGTTGCGCGGATGACCGTTTCTAACGACGGTGCGCCTGCACCCGTATCGTATCGCGAGGGAACGGGTATCCCAGGTATGAGGCATGTCGCGCAAGATCTGGGCGGCTGCCTGGAAATCCATGCCGCCCCGCCCTTTACGCTTGCGGTGTCCATCCCGCTCAACGCCAGCGCCACAGCTCAAAGGAGAAACTCATGATTCGCGTCCTTATCGTCGAAGACCAGGCTATCTTGCGCGAGAGCCTGGCGCGCTCCGTTGGCGACCAGCCCGATATGACCGTTGTTTCCGCCATTGCCGATGCTTCCGAGGCCTTGGGTGTCGCGCTCAAGGAGCGCCCGGACATGATACTGATGGACGTGTGCACCGAACACGATTCAAACGGCATCGTGGCGGCGGCGCGCATCAAGGAGCAACTGCCCGAGTGTCGCATCATTATCATGACCGGCATGCCCGAGATCACCTTTGTCGATCAGGCCCGCGAGGTGGGCGTCGACAGCTTTGTGTACAAGAACGTCGGTATCGACGAGCTGTTCGCCGTGATGCGCTCCACGCTGGCGGGCTATTGCACGTTTCCCAAGCCGCCCGAGAGCATTTTTTCGGGCACGGCGACCCTCGACGATGTCGAGCTGTCGATTTTGCGCCTTGCCTGCGAGGGCAAGAGCCGCCGCGAGATCGCGGCCGAGCTGTTTATGAGCGAGGGCACCATCAAACGCCGCATCTCGGAGATTCTCAACAAGACCGGCTACGACAACATCATGCGCTTGGCCGTGCGCGCAGTAACGGAGGGCAGCATCGTTCCCAATATGGAGCGCTAGCGCTCGTTACGCATCGGCACAAAAACGACGGGGCCGCAGGATCATTTCCTGCGGTCCCGCCTGGCATGTGCGCGGATATGTCCGCCAATCCGCGGCTATCGGTGTCTGCCGTTACGCGATGGTTGCGCTGTAAGAGGCGACGTCCTCGTAGGAATCGGTCAGGTAGGCGTCGATGCCGATGGTCGTGTTGACCAGGTCGTCAAGACTGTCAAGCTCGCCGCTCGAGAACGTGAATTCCTCGGTGGCGCTGGTGCCGGGCATCAGGTTAGCCGAGAACCAGGGTTCCTTCATGGTGCCGTTGACGTTGGTCTTGCCGGAAGGAGCGTAGAAGGTCAGGTCCTTGTCGCTCTTGTTGGTGATGTTGACGACAAAGCCGATGTCGCCCCAGTCGTCCTTGAACTTCTCGGTGATGGTGATGGTGCACAGATCGTCATCGGCGACGGTGACGGCGGGGGAGATTTCGACGTTCTGGACATCGTCGTCTTCGACGGCCTCATCGATCTCCTCTTCCTTCTCGGCCGCTTCGCGATCCTTCTTCACCGTACCGGACAGGTCCTTATCGGACTTGGTAAAGACAAGATTGCCGTCATCTTCTTCGAGGATGAGTTTGCCGTCCTTGAGCTTCATGTCGTGCGACTCATCTTCGGCGGTGATGGTTACGGTGGTGGCGTCCTTTGCCTCCCATTTAAGGTCGACGACTTCAAGGAACAGGTCGAGGGCGCCTGTACCGTCCTCATCGAGAATCAGGACGCAGTGGACACCCCAATCCTCGAGCATCTTCATGTACTCATCGGTCAGCTCTTCGCCATCCACGGTTCCACCCGAGAGTTCCCAGCTGCCGACGAAGTTGGCCTTGGGGTCTTTGCCGCCGCTGCTGCAGCCCGTCAGGGCAAAGGCGAGCGCCAGGACGCATGTCAGAAATGCGAGTACGGACTTTTTGAACGTTGTCTTCATGGTGTCCTCCTTCTTGTGTGAAAACCCATAGAAGCAAATGCGGGGGTGGCGGATCCCCCGCCAATTACCAGATAGAGGGGCTAGGGCCGGGGCGTTCCGCAGTTGCTGCAGAACTTGCCGCCGTTTTCGCTGCCGCAGTTGGGGCAGAACCACTTGGCCGGTGCCGGGGCGGGTGCGGGACTACCGCACTCGGAGCAGAACTTGCCGGTGTTGGTGGCGCCGCAGCTGCAGGTCCATGCGCCGGTCGCAGGTGCGGCAGCGGGTGCCGGTGCGGGAGTCGGAGCCGGCTGCGGGGCAGTCTGCTGCTGTGCCTGGCCGGCGGCGAACAGCTGGCTGGCGTTCATGCCGCCCATGCCACCTGCCATGCCCATGCCCATAAAGCCTGCCATCGCGCCGTTGGGGTTGGCGGCTGCCGCGCGCATTGCGTCGCTCTGGGCGCTGGCAATGTTGGCGGCTGCCATGGTGGGATCGCGCATGACCGCGGCTTTCTGCAGGTCCTTGATCATCTGCTCGTCTTCTTGCGAGGCGGCGATGGAGTTGACGCCAAAGCTCACAATCTC
Organism: uncultured Collinsella sp.; assembly: GCA_902489665.1. Taxonomy (GTDB): domain Bacteria; phylum Actinomycetota; class Coriobacteriia; order Coriobacteriales; family Coriobacteriaceae; genus Collinsella. Next base: position 13,457 of record CABUAT010000028.1, read on the forward strand.
GACACCACGCAGGTCGCGCCAGTCGGCAGAGAGGACCTCGTTGAGCGCACGGGCGAGCTCGGTGGTGTGGCCGGGGATGGCGCTGTAGCGGATGCCCATCTCCGAGATCTTGGCAAAGGCGGGCTGCAGGGCGGTGAGCAGCTCGGACTTAAGCTGGCTGTCGATCTTGTCGCGCGTGTAGCTATCGGTCACGTTGCCGCATACGTTGGTGTAGAACAGCAGCGGGTTGGTGATGCGGTACGAATACTCGCCGTTGCAGCGCACGGAGATGTCAACGTCCAAGCCGATGTTGTTATCGACCACGCGGAAGGGCACGGGTGAGGCGGTGCCGTACTTGTTGCCGATGATCTCCTTGGTGTTGATGAAGTAGACGCGCTGGTCCTTGCCCGCGTCGCCGCCAAAGGTAAAGCGGCTGCCGATATTGGCGAAGGTCTCCTTGATGGAATCGCCCGGGTTGCCGCTAAAGACGCTCGGCTCGCTGCCGGTGTCAAAGACAAACTCGCCAGGCTCCAGCGCAACCTCGATGATCTTGCCGTTTTGCACCACGAGCATGCCCTGTCCGTCGTTGACGGCGATGACGGAGCCGTTGGAGATGACGTTGTCCTCGCCGCGCGTGTTGGAGCTGCGGCCACCGGTACGTTTGCTGCCCTTGCAGGCCAAGACGTCAGCAGGCATCGATTCGCAGTAGATAAATTCCTTCCACTGGTCGGCCATGACGCCGCCGGCAGCTCCCAATCCAGCTTTCAAGAGTCCCATGGTGATCTTCCTTTCTCGTCAAAGGCTGGGTGGTATTGGTCGGATTGCTTAGTCGTCCTTGTCGTCTTTCATGACAACGGTGGTCTCGGTGTGGCTGAAGGTGTCGTGCTTCTCGGTCAGGTCGAGCTCGCCACAATACTCATCGGCGCAGGTTGCTTCGTTGGCCGTCTTGAGCTGGCCTACCAGCAGCACGTCTCCGATAATCACGATGGTCAGCGGCGCGATGACGTTGATGAGGATGCCCTCGATATCAAAGGCGAGGTAATCCGGATCGAAGGCGTATTCCCCCATAAAGAGAATCTGGGAGAGGATAAATCCGATCATAAAGAACAGCACCGAGGCGATAGCGAGCTTGGGCTTGGAGCAGGGGAGCTCGCCGACCATGCGGCCGGTCTGGCCGTTCATGGCAAACAGATAGCTCTTGCCGTTCCACGAGGTTGAGAGCATCCAAACGGGGAACAGGGCGTAGTCACTGTCTTCCCAGGTGTAGTCGAGCTGCTTGCTTTCGACCGTGGCGTCGTCATACTCGTCGACGACGGTCTCGCGCAGGGCCGAGATCGTACTTTCTTCCATACGACGCTCGGCGCGCGCCTTGCAGGTCTCGCAGTCCTCGTCGTAACGGTTGGCGATGTAGCCGGGCATATATGCGACCGAGAACGGACGCAGTGCGTCGTAGTCAAACGGCTCGATGGCGTCCATGTGGCCGTCGGGCATCTTGGACGATCCGTCGACGGGCACGCGCTTAAACGAGATATTGCCCTTGCGATAGGCATCGTAGTGGTCGGTGGTCGTGACGGTGCGATCGGATTCCTCGGTCACGGTCTCGTTGGTCGCGTCAAAGTATACTTCGCCGTCAACGCGGGCGCCGTAGAGCCAAAACGGCACGTAGACACCTTGGACCTCGTCGATGTGGTTGCCGGTGACAAAGCTCTTGGGCAGCAGGATCTTGCCCTTGTAGTGCTCCTTGAGTGCGGTCATGACATCGTCGCGTCCGAGTTTAAACGGAATCACCAGGTCGGGCGAGAAGTCGCCAGAGAGCTGGCCGGGTGCCACGGCAGAGTTGCCGCAGTATGGACAGGTGGTAACGGCGACGGTGCCGTCGGACACGAGCTCGGCACCGCACGACGAGCAGATGTAGCCGGCGTTCTGGGCCAACTCCTGCACGGCATCGTCGGCAGCAGGTTTGGGAGCCGCGGCTGCGGCATCGGCTTTGGCATCTGCCTTGTCCTGGCGCTCGCGATAGAGGGCCTCGACTTCTTCGACTTCAAAGCGCGAGTCACAGTAGTCGCAGACGAGCTTTTGCTCGGCGCTGGCAAAATGCAGGGGGCCACCGCAGGCAGGGCACTGATAGTTAACGCTCTCGAAGGCCATGGTCGGTCCTTTCCGTGCCGGGTGCTATGCGCCGATGGCGCCGCCGCAGTATTCGCAGCGCCCGCTGGCATCGGGAATGGTGGTGGCTCCGCAGAAGGGGCAGGTCACCGCGGTCTTGGGGGCCTTGGCGGCCACGACGCTGTCGCGCGTCTCCTGGCGCAGCTGCACCAGCGCATCGCGGACCTCGGTTGCCTGGCGCTTGGCCTCGCGGTATTCGATAGAGCCGCGCTGATCGATGGTGGAGTCGTTCACGCGCAGGTTGATCTCGGTAAAGTACGGCGTGTTGACGTGGATGGTCAGATTAAAGTCGTAATCCAGGTCGTAGCGCGGCGGGTTGTAGCTCTCGCGCTCGCCGTCCTTGGTCTCGCGATAGATCTCGGTGCGCTGCTCGTCGATATCCATATCGCAGCCGAGTACCTGCGAGAACTCGATGATGTCGGGATTGGCGTCGCGCCAGCGGCTCTGCGAAGTGATGATCAGCAGGCCCGCGTCCTCATCGAGCATAATATTGGTGCGCCCGGCAGAAAGCGTGCGCGTGGGGTTGAACGAAGACAGGCGCTCGGCGTTGGCCTCGCGGTAGGCGAGTTGCTCACGGATATCGTCCGCGGTGCTGGAGCGATAGCCGTGAAAGTAGGGGGAGAGCTTGCCGGCGCACTCTTTGCACAGGTAGCCTTCATTGATTTTTGTCTTACCTAGAAGTCCCAGCTCGGTACCGCAAATCGCGCACTCTTTCTTCTCGAACATCTTGTCAAAGAAGCCCATGGCTGCCTCCCATCAACTGGTAGCGTGTGTCACTTTTGATGATGGGGGAGTGCGCGATCCTTCGCGATACCCAGACGGCTCAAGGAGTCTCCACAACTGGGACACATGGCCCATTTTTTGATTGGACGCCGGGGACACTCTTCGGCCACTCATTGGGGACGTACTTAAATGAGTGGTAGTTGGGGACACTCCTGGCCGAGCTAGAGATCGCGCGCGTCCCTTCTGGTCCATGCGGCTCAAAATCGCGGCGTGATGTGGACGGCTGGGGTCGAATTGGCAGCATTTCGAGCCTGGTTTCGATATTGAGACTGGTTCTTTATTAAAATAGATTTCCAGACAATTGAGCGGCTGGGGGTTAACCATGAGGGGCATGGGAGACACAACCTCATATTTGCGTCGGGGCATTCGGGAGATTATATGCCTGGCGCTGTTCTTCTTCACGTTTTTGGCGTGCGAGTATCTTTTTGATGTGCGCATGGCCGAGTTCGTGTCTCCGAACGAGGTCGTTATTTATGAGAGCCTTGTCATCGGCGCGAGCGTGATTGGCTTTTTTGTGCGTCCCATTCTGTACTATCGCCGTCCCCATGCTATCGACGCAACGAGTGACGTCACGGGCGTTTTGCTGGTGGCGGCATTGCTGCTGTTGATTATGGCGGTTCAGGTTGAGGTGGTAATTGCCGGCGGTTTGGTGGCGTGCTGCGCGCTGGGCTACTGCGGATCGACTGCTCATGCAAATTTTGCGAGGCGCTTTGCGCGAACGCCCTGCTTGGCGCGCGCCGCCGCACTTTCTTACGCCATGGGCGTTCTGGTGCAGGTTCTCAACCACATGGTGATGCCTGCCGGCATTCCTCAGCAGGCTGTTCTGGTTGTCTGTGCGATCGCGCAGGTGGCGTTGCTCCACGGTGCCCGACGCGCCAAGCTGCGCGACGAGTCCGACCCCAACTTTGAACCCAGTGCTGCCGGGCTTTCGGTAGATGCTCTGGAATATGGCGCCAAGTGGCACGACGATCCCGAGGCAAAGGCGGCATTCCGTCGCGCCGTAGTTCGCCTGACCGTGGCGACGGCGTATCTTTCCAGCGTATTCGCCGCTCTCAACGCGGGCTTCACGACCTTGCATGCTGTCGGAGCCGTCGATTTGGGCGATTGGCCGCGCCTGCTGCTTGTCGTGAGCTCGTTGGTCGCTGGCGCACTATTTGACCTGCACGGCCGCTCGTATATGAATATCGGCATGACATGTGCCGCCATACTGTCCACGCTTTCGTTCTTTGTGCTTATCGTCGACGGCAATGGTGGCAACGAGCTCGCTGCCACGATCATTTTTTATCTGGGCTCGGGCTTTTTCGTGGTGTTCTTTACCACAAAATATGCCGCCGTCTCGCTCTATGCGCGCTGGTCATATTTTTGGCCGTGCATGGGTCGCGTCGTCAACAACGTGTGCTCGATGCTCGTGACGGCGCCGGCGGTGGCGATTATCTCGAGTCAAAACGTGCTGGCTGCGGTCGGTGCGGCGCTCGTGATGTTTGTGGGCATTGCGATTACGCTGCTGGGGCAGTTGGGGCAACGAGCCGATGATGCCGTGATGCAGGATGGCCTGCCGCTTGCCACCGACGATCTTGGTGGGGATCTTGCGCCCACATGCTTCGACCCCGAGCCCGTGGAGGCAGCGGAGCTCACGTCCGATGAACGCCTCGATGCTTTCGTCGCCACCTTTGGGCTTACAGAGCGCGCGCGCGATATTCTTGAGGTCTTGGTCGCTTCGGACCAGAGCGTTCAGGACATCGCCACAACGCTCTTCCTTTCGCGCTCCACGCTCTATCGCCACATTTCCTCAATCAACAAGAAGACCGATACCGCCTCGCGTGTGGCCCTTATCAACTTCTTCTGGTCCTGGACGCCCAAGGACTAGCTAATCCTCCAATAAGTTGCGGTGGAATAGTCCCTAAATTAAAGTCACGAGGCTTTAAACAGGAACTATTTCACCGCAATTGCTGAGGGGATAGATTGCGGCGGCGGCAGAGGCAACGGCAGTGGCAGGGGCGCTGGCAGCTGTGGTAGTGGCAACGGCAGCTGGCAGGGTGTTTTCCGTCTACTTGCTACAGCAGCTCGCCGTGGCGGGCAATGTAGCGGCGCTTTGCCAGCTGGGTGAGCGCGATGTAGGCAGAGACGATGCCGATGAGCAGCGCGAAGAAGCTCGTCGGCAGCGGCATGAGGCCCAGTGCATCGGCGATGGGGCTTGCCGGCAGCCAGGTGACGAGCGCCAGGCCCAGTACGGTGAGAACGCACAGTGTGGGCGCGGCGTGGTCGCGCGGGCTCGGCAGATGCGGGGAACGCAGCATGTGGACCACGAGTGTCTGCGACCACATGGACTCGACAAACCAGCCGCTCTGGAAGAGCGCAGCAAAGGTCGCCATACCCGCGACGTCGCCCGCGGCGGCAAGCTCGGACCAGCTTGCGTCCACGGCGGCGGGGCACACGACAAAGAAGAGCGCGGCGAAGGTCACGATGTCAAACAGCGAGCTCACGGGGCCCAGCTCGAGCATAAAGCCCTTGATGGACGCGGCGTCCCAGGCACGCGGGCGGGCAGTCCAGGCGTCATCGACGGTGTCCCACGGCAGTGCGATGCACACGATCTCGTAGACCAGCGACAGCAGTACCAGCTGCAGGGCGCTCATGGGCAAAAACGGCAAGAACAGGCTCGCGACGGTCACGGACAGCACATTGCCAAAGTTGGAGCTCACCGTGGTCTTGAGGTACTTGAGCAGGTTGCCGTAAGTGCGGCGGCCTTCGATGATGCCGCGCTCGAGCACGCCCAGGTCCTTCTGAAGCAAGATGATATCGGCGGATTCCTTGGCAATATCGACGGCCGAATCGACCGAGATGCCGCAATCGCTCGCACGCATGGCGGCAGCGTCGTTGATGCCGTCGCCCATAAAGCCCACGGTGTGGCCGAGCATCTCGCGCATAACACGTACCAGGCGCGCCTTCTGCAGCGGCGAGAGCTTGGTGAAGAGGTGGGTTTTCTCGGCGCGCTCGGCAAGTTCGGCGTCATCGAGCGCATCGATCTCGGAGCCGAGCAAGACGTTGCTCGCATCGATACCAATCTGCTCGCAGACGGTGGCGGCGACGCGGTCGTTGTCGCCGGTTAGGACCTTGACCGCCACGCCCTTGGCCTCGAGGGTGGCGACGGCGCCCGCGGCACTTGCTTTGGGCGGATCGAGGAAGGCCAAAAAGCCCATCAGCACCATGTCGCACTCGTCGGCGATACCAAACTCGCCCACGCAGCGCGGATTGGTCTTCTGCGCCACGGCAATTACGCGTAGGCCCTCGGCGTTAAGTCCGGCGATCTGCTTGCGAATCTGGGCGAGCTTCTCGTCGGTGAGCGGCTGAGCGATGCCATCGATCTCGACAAAGGAGCAGATCTCGAGCATTTCCTCGGCAGCGCCCTTGGTAACCATCTGGGTTTTGCCTTGGGCGTCGGCGACAACTACGCTCAGGCGACGGCGCGAGAAATCGAAGGGAACCTCGTCGACCTTGGTATAGCGGTCGCGCAGACTCTGGCCCAGCATAGAATCGGGCACGACGGTCGAGGGCGTCACATCGGCACGGTCGATTACGGCCAGGTCGATAAGGTTTTTGAGGCCGGTTTGGAAGAAGCTATTCAAAAACGCATGGCGCAGCACGCGCGCGTCCTCGTTGCCATCGGTGTTGAGGTAGCGCTCGAGCACGATGCGGTCTTCGGTGAGGGTGCCGGTCTTGTCGCAGCACAGGACGTCCATCGCTCCGAGGTTTTGAATCGCCGGCAGCTCCTTGACGATAACCTGGCGACGGGCGAGGTCCTTGGCGCCCTGCGACAGGCTCGTGGTCACGATGACGGGAAGCATCTGCGGCGTGATGCCCACGGCCACGCTCGTGGCGAACAGCAGCGCGTCGATGACGTTGCCCTTGGTGGCGGCGTTGATGGCAAAGACGGCCGGCGCCATAACGAGCATCAGGCGCACCAGCAGCATGGAGACGCTCGAGACGCCGCGGTCAAACGCGCTTTTTTCGCCGCGCCCGTTGAGCATCTTGGCGATGCCGCCCAGGTAGGTGTCCGAGCCGGTGGCAACGACAAGCGCCATGGCGGCGCCGTTTTGCACGGAGGTGCCGGTAAAGACGATGTTCTTGCAGGCAGAGAGTGGCAGTGCGGAGCCGTCGGCGCCCTCGACGACGGTGACGGCGGTGGTCTTCTCGACGGCCTCGCTCTCGCCGGTGAGTGCGGACTCGATCACAAACAGGTCGCGCGCGGTGATGATGCGGGCGTCTGCCGGCACCATATCGCCGGCAGAGAGACGGATTACATCGCCGGGGACGAGCTCGTCGAAGGGAATCTCGATGCGCTCGCCGTCGCGCAGGGCGGTGCAAGTGTTGGAGACCAGGTCCTTGAGGGCCTCGGCTGCATTGCCGCTGCGGGCTTCCTGGATAAACTTCATGCCGCCCGATACCAGCAGCATGGTGCCGATGACGATGACCGTGGAGGGGTCGCGCTGCGGTTCGGGCACGGCGAGCACGTCGATGTAGAGCGAGACCAGTGCGAGCGCGGCGAGGATGCCGGCGAAGGGATCGATGAACGCGTCGGCGATGCGGCGGGCGAGCGTTTTGGTCGTTGCCTCGATGGTGTTGGGGCCGACGGCGTTCAGGCGCTCAGTTGCCTGCTCGACGGTGAGGCCGTTTGCCGTGGCGTCAAGCAGTACGAGGGCGTCCTCGGCACTATGGGTGGCGGCGAATATGGTGTTCTTGGACAGGCCGGTGCGAGCGGCAGGGCGCGCCGTGCGGCGACGCTTGGAGATGGCTTCGAGTACCGTGACGGTTTTGAGCATCAGCATAGGGTCCTCCTTGTTGAAGGGAGTTAGCGTACGTGTCGTATTTGCTTCAAAAAACCTAGATGTCGCTCACGTCAAGCTCTTGAGCCCACAAAGGGTGCAGCGCGCCTTTGTGGTGGTTTTGGCGATCTGCCGGTGGCGTTTATGCGTGTGCGGAGTCCTCGCGGCGTGCCGAGGGCGACATGCAGGTTTTTCGACTAGGACTGCCTTCCATGGCACACCTCCTAAAGGCTGAGCGCAGCGCGCTTTGGGTATCTCGTACCCCTTTTTAATCCGCTCGTATTCTTGATGAGGGGGTTTGCCATGTCAACCCCATTGTTCGGAAAACCATTCCCTCTGACAAAGCCTTTACAGAATGCCGTGGCCCCAAAGCGCGCCCGCATCTACGCTTCGCCTGCGCTAAACTGGAAGGTACGTACGCGATTACGAGAGGAGCCCGCATGGAGGCTTACAAGCAAGAGTTCATCAAGTTTATGGTCGAGTCCGACGTCCTTAAGTTCGGCAGCTTTACGCTCAAGAGCGGCCGTCAGTCCCCGTTCTTTATGAACGCCGGTGCTTACGTGACGGGCTACCAGCTCAAGAAGCTGGGCGAGTATTACGCCCAGGCCATTCACGATAACTTTGGCGACGACTTTGACGTGCTGTTTGGGCCGGCCTACAAGGGCATTCCCCTGGCCGTCGTGACCGCGATTGCCTACCACGAGCTGTACGGCAAGGAGGTCAAGTACTGCTGCGACCGCAAGGAGGCCAAGGACCACGGTGCCGATAAGGGCAACCTGCTGGGTTATGAGCCCCAGGACGGCGACCGCGTGGTCATGGTCGAGGACGTCACCACCAGCGGCAAGTCCATCGACGAGACCTATCCCAAGGTTAAGGCTGCTGCCGACGTCGAAATCAAGGGCCTCATCGTGTCCCTCAACCGCATGGAGGTCGGCAAGGGCGGCGTGACCACCGCGCAGAAGGAGATCGAGGCAAAGTACGGTTTCCCCGTCGCGAGCATCGTTTCCATGGCCGAGGTCGTCGAGACCCTCTACAACCACGAGATCGACGGCAAGGTCGTCATCGATGACGAGCTCAAGACCGCCATCGACGCCTACTACGAGCAGTACGGAGCTCGGGAGTAGTTACGCCGTTCTGCCGAACGGCGTAACGGCTCGACGCTGCGCGCCGCCCAGGGCGACAATTTGTCATTCAAAAGGCGAGGCATGACCAGAAGGTCAATGTCTCGCCTTTTTCATGCCAACTTGTTCGCCCTGGACGTCGCTCGCTGTCCGTTCTCTACCTGCGGCGTCGTCTTGCTCCGAATGCGGCTCGCTCGCTGTCGTTGCCGAAACATCGGCGTTGCCGGACTAGTCATTGGGGACGTTCATAAATGACTACTCAGGAATGAGCGTGGATAATCTCCCGTTTTTGGCCTGTGTGCGGGCTCAAAGTGGGAGATTATCCGCGCTCGCTTTAATTTGCTTGGGCTACGGTGCCTATCTAATCGGCTCGGCGTCTTCCCTGAGAATCGAAAGATACTCTTCATACCCGTACTGCCGGTATCTCTGTCTTGACTCGTCGAGAGGACGGAGGATACCCAATTCTTCAAATGATTTGACGAGCGAGCTCGCGGTACTCCTGCCAATATCGAGTTGGGCAGCGATGAATGCGGTGTCGACGATGGGGTGCTCTTCAAGAATGCTCAGCAGCCTTTGCCCGTTTGCAGCAGTCCTTCCGAGATTTTCGGTAATGGTTGCTGTGGAACGGTTATGGAGGTCAACAAGGTTTTTTAAAGACCCTACCGAGTCCTTCGCACTCTCGAGAAGACTGTTGCAGAAAAACTCTATCCATTCCTCGTAAGTGCCTCTCTCCCTTACGGATGTGAGTTGCCGGTAGTATTCGCTTCGATTTTTCTTGAACTGGAACGATGGGTAGAACAAGCAAGAATGAAGAACGCCATCATTGATGAGCATAAGTGTAATGAGAAGCCTGCCCAGGCGACCGTTTCCGTCTAGGAATGGATGGGCAGTTTCAAATTGGTAATGGACGAGCGCCGCCCGCACAATCGGATCCATTTCGACTTGAGGCTCATTGATAAAGCGTTCGAGGTCCTGGAGCGTGTTACTCAAATCTTCAATGTTTGGAGGGACAAACGATGCGGTTGCAATGGTGCAGCCTGAGGGGCCAATCCAGTTTTGTGAGGAGCGCAGCTCGCCTGGATTCTTCTCCGTTCTGCGCACTCCGTCCAGCAGGACCGCATGAACCTGCCTGAGAAGTCTCGTGCACAAGGGCATCTTTTTGAGCAGTTCTACGCCGCGGTCGACAGCACGGACGTAATTCACGACGTCTGCGACGTCTTTATGATGGAGTTGTGTTTGCGATGGACTAAGTAGGTCGTCAAACGTGCACTGGGTTCCCTCAATTTGCGAAGAAAGGAGTGCTTCTTTGCGCACGTACATCGTCAGATACATGTCGGCGTTGGGAACAAAGTAGAGCATGCCTTCAAGCTCTCCAAGCTTTCGTGAGCATGCGGAAAGCGTGCGATAGGTTTCCTCGGTGAGGTTTAGCTGCCTCAATGATTGCAAGGGCGTTGGAAAAAACGAATAGTAAGCCAATTTCCCCGATAGATTATTGCGGAGCGTTCCCTGGCCGTTCTCCTCGATTTGCATCGCGCCCTCCATATCTTTAGTGCCGGAAACTCGTTATTAGGCTAATCATATCAATTCTAATAACGAGTTTAAGGATTAAATAGTTATTAGAATTGATGTAAACAACCTAATGATGAGAAGTCGTTATTACTTGACCATGGAGCTCGGCTTGGTACAAGGGGGGTTATCCAAAATGAGAGCGGATAATCTCCCGTTTTTGGCTCGGTGACGGCCTCAAAGTGGGAGATTATCCACGTTCGCTAGTTAAGCGTCCAAAAATCCACACTCGCCAAACCTACCAAAAAGGACAGGTTTATTTTGGCACGCTTCGGTCGGTGTCAGGAAGTGTTAGGGACAAGGCGGCGACAGGACTCGAGAGCGAAAAGAAGTGTCGGGTTTGGTGCGCCCGCTTCTGCCCGTCCCGTGCGCGGGCGATACTCGGCTTATCGACCAGCGATGCAAAGGAGATGCTCGTCCCACGAGCGCTACCGGGAAGGGCTCGCGATTCGAGTCCCCACCTTAGCATTTGAACCATTTGGCACTATAATTACCGTAGGCATGCGCACAACGTTGCGCTTAATCAAGAGGAGAAAACGTATGGGTCTGTTTGACATGTTCAAGAAGAAGGCTGAGCCCGCGGCTGCCGCTGCCCCGGCCTCCATCTCTGCTTCTGCCGGCGCCGACGTGCTGTGCTCGCCCGTCAAGGGCAAGGTCATCAAGATGGCCGACGTGCCCGATCCCGTCTTTGGTGGCGAGGTTCTGGGCAAGGGCTGTGCCGTGTGGCCCGAGGATGATCTGGTCTACGCTCCCTGCGACGGTAAGGTGACCGTCACCATGGGTCACGCCGTGGGTCTGCAGTCCGATAGCGGCATCGAGGTTCTGGTGCACGTTGGTGTCGATACCGTCAACATGAACGGTGACGGCTTCGAGGGCTTCGTCAAGGCCGACGACGTCGTGAAGGCCGGCCAGCCCATCCTCAAGATCGACCGCGCCAAGATCGCTGCCGCCGGTTACAAGGACTGCGTCGTCGTGGCCGTGTCCAACACCGCCGAGTTCGCCGACGTCGAGCTCGCCGTCGAGGCTGACTCCGCTGTCGCCGCCGGCGATGTCATCGTCAAGGTCGTCCGCAAGTAAACTGCGGCATCCAAAGGATGTGCAAGGGTGGTCGGGTTTTCCGGCCACCTTTTTTATTGCACCGCGGGAAAGCGTTTTATTGCACGTTGGGCGGGCTTGCAAACCGTTCGGACGCTAAAACGAACCGACCGTGCCTTCGCGTTGCCGAGGGTGTTCATAATCGGATAGTATGGGCTTACTTATTACAACGTGCGCCGCGTCTGGGAAGCGCAGTGCCGCTCATTGGGAGGAACAACATGAAAAAGAAGCTGCTGCTTGCGCCCCTCATGGCCGTCTTGGTTGCATGTGTGGTCGTGCTTTCCGGCTGTGGAGGTCCTTCGGTTGAGGAGCTCATCACCGAGGATCTTACGACGCAGTTTGACGAGGTCAAGAACGGTGGCGACGACTTCCTCTCTGGTCTGGAGGAGGCTTCGGGCGACGAGTTCGAGCAGCTGGGTATCGATCCCAAGGAGTATGCCAAGACCTATCTCGAGGGCTTTGACTACAAGATCGGCGACGTGACGGTCGACGAGGACAAGGGCGTCGCGACCGCCGAGGTCTCTATCACCTGCAAGTCTATGAACAAGATCGTCGAGGACTTCTCCACCCAGTATCAGGAGAAGGTCGCTGCGCTTGACACGGTTCCTTCCGATGACGAGCTGTACAAGATGGCCGGTCAGGTTATGGTCGATGTGACCAAGGCCACCGAGCCCAGGAAGACCACGGTTATCTTCAAGTACACCTGCAACGACGACGGTGAGTGGTCTGCCGACGACTCCGTCAACTCCGAGATGATGGATGCAATGCTGAGCTAGTTCGTTGCGGCGTTTTACCAAACGCCGCAACTGCTCGACGCTGCAAGCCCGCCAGAGCGGCAATCTGCCTTTCAACTTCGGCGGCATGACCAAAAGGTCAATGCCGCCTCGTTTCAAGGCACCTTGCTCGCTCTGGCGGGCTTTCGCTGTCGTTGCCAAAACAATGGCGTTCCCTTGGTTGGCTTAAAGTGGCACTTTTACCTGCGACGTTGCCATCGCTGAAGTAGTCATTGGGAAGGCGGCAGCTGGGGACGTTCCTTTTAATATGAGCAGGACATTGTCAAGAGGCAAAATCGGGCCTGGCCCCAACG
>CABUAT010000029.1 GCA_902489665.1 uncultured Collinsella sp.
CAAGTTCCGCACGAGCCGAAGGCCACTTAATGTGGCCTTCGTGCGAGCAGGACTGCCCGAGCAGGAAACCTTATGCCCCGCCCCTCCGGAGCCACACGGGAGCCACCGCTAAGTTATCCCCCGGCATTCAGAAAATCTAAGTGCCAAAAAATAAGATTTTTTGACTCCGTGTTGTATAACCCGCCATTCGTGGGTACCATTCAACGCGTACGCAAACAAAAAGGGTTAATTCGCGTGGCATAACCACGCGGCCCAAAAAGGAGGAGACAAGCATGTCGTCTTTGAAGCCGCTTGCAGATCGTGTTCTGGTCAAGCCCGACGAGGCCGAGCAGAAGACCGCTTCTGGTCTGTATATCGCCAGCAACGCTCAGGAGAAGCCGCAGCGCGGCACCATCGTTGCCGTGGGCGCCGGCAAGGTCAACGACAAGGGTGAGCGCATCCCCATGGACGTCAAGGTTGGCGACGTTGTCATCTACGGTAAGTTCGGTGGCAACGAGGTCAAGGTCGACGGCGAGAAGTATCTGCTGATGCGCGCCGACGACATCTACGCTGTCGTCGAGGCCTAGTCTCGTCGGAATCTCTGATTCGTCTTTGAACGCGCCTGCCGCATAGGACTCGGAAGCGGCGACGCGAGTCACATTTCTTTTGGAGGATTACTCACCATGGCAAAGAACATTACGTTCAACACCGATGCCCGCGCTAAGCTCGCCAAGGGCGTCAACACTTTGGCCGACGCCGTTACCGTCACCATGGGCCCCAAGGGCCGCTACGTCGCCCTGCAGCGCACGTTCGGTGCTCCGACCATCACCAACGACGGCGTTTCCGTCGCCAAGGAGATTGAGCTCGAGGACAACATCGAGAACATGGGCGCTCAGCTGGTGAAGGAGGTCGCCACCAAGACCAACGACACCGTGGGTGACGGCACCACCACCGCAACCCTGCTCGCCCAGGCCATCGTCAACGACGGCCTGCGCAACGTCGCCGCTGGCGCCAACCCGCTGGCCATCCGTCGCGGTATCGACAAGGCCGTCAACGCCGCCGTCGCCGAGATGAAGAAGCAGGCCAAGCCGGTCGAGACCAAGGAGCAGATCGCTTCCGTCGGTACCATCTCCGCCGGTGACCCCGAGGTCGGCGAGAAGATCGCCGAGGCCATGGAGGTCGTGGGCAAGGACGGCGTCATCACCGTCGAGGATTCTCAGACGTTCGATATCACCATCGACACCGTCGAGGGCATGCAGTTCGACAAGGGCTACGTCTCCGCTTACTTCGTCACGGACAACGACCGCATGGAGGCCGTGATGAAGGATCCGTACATCCTCATCACCGACCAGAAGATCTCCAGCGTCCAGGACATCATGCCCGTTCTCGAGGCTGTCCAGCGCGCTGGCCGTGGCCTGCTCATCATCGCTGAGGACATCGACGGCGAGGCCCTGCCCACCCTCGTCCTCAACAAGATCCGTGGCGCCCTCAACGTTTGCGCCGTCAAGGCTCCGGGCTACGGCGACCGTCGCAAGCGCATCCTCGAGGACATCGCCGTCCTCACCGGTGGTCAGGCTGCCCTGGACGAGCTGGGCGTGAAGGTCGCTGACATCACCGCCGATATGCTCGGTACCGCTAAGTCCGTCACCATCTCCAAGGACAACACCGTTGTCGTCGGCGGCGCTGGCTCCAAGGAGGCCATCGACGCTCGTATCGCTCAGATCAAGGGAGAGATGGAGAACACCACCTCTGACTTCGACCGTGAGAAGCTCCAGGAGCGCCTGGCCAAGCTCTCCGGTGGCGTTGCCGTCATCAAGGTTGGCGCTGCTACCGAGTCCGAGCTCAAGGAGATCAAGCATCGCGTCGAGGACGCCCTGCAGGCTACCCGCGCTGCTGTCGAGGAGGGCATTGTCGCTGGCGGCGGCGTCGCCTTCATGGACGCTGCTCCTGCGCTCGACGCTGTCGAGATCGACGACCCCGAGGAGAAGATCGGCGTCGACATCGTCAAGAAGGCTCTGACCGCTCCGGTCGCTACCATCGCCAAGAACGCTGGCTTTGAGGGCGCTGTCGTGGTCGACAAGGTTGCCGAGCTGCCTGCCGGCCAGGGTCTCAACTCTGCCAACGGCGAGTGGGGCGACATGATTGAGATGGGCGTCCTCGACCCCGTCAAGGTCAGCCGCGTCACCCTGCAGAACGCTGCTTCTGTCGCCAGCCTGATTCTCATCACCGAGGCCACTGTCTCCGATGTGCCCAAGAACACTCAGCTTGAGGATGCTATCGCTGCTGCCACCGCTGGTCAGCAGGGCGGCGGTATGTACTAAGGCCGACAAGGTCTAGAACTCCCACCGGGAATTCGGGGGCGGGACGGGTTTCTCTCCGGAACGTCCTCGGACATGCAAAGAGGCTCCGCATCGCGCTTCGCGCTGCGGAGCCTCTTTGC
Organism: uncultured Collinsella sp.; assembly: GCA_902489665.1. Taxonomy (GTDB): domain Bacteria; phylum Actinomycetota; class Coriobacteriia; order Coriobacteriales; family Coriobacteriaceae; genus Collinsella. The sequence goes on from CABUAT010000029.1 coordinate 2,420, forward strand.
GTCCTGCGGAATGTTCCGGAGAGAAACCCCCGTCCCGCCCCCGGATTCCCTGCGTTTACGGCCTTGAGGTCGGCGGGCGGAGGAGGACGTGGTTGTGGGGGACACGTGTCCCCTTCGCTTTTTCGCGCTTTGCGCGAAAGGCGCGTTACTTTGGAGCGTGCGGAGAACGTGGTTGTCGCGTTAAATAATCCCTGACGCATTTCTGGAACGTTTCCCCACCAGAAATTACCCTCGGCATACTTGCGTCCATCTTCCCTCGTGCTACACTTTTCCTTGCTGTTTCAGGGCGGGGTGGAATTCCCCACTGGCGGTAAATCGGGCGGTGCCAAAGGGGCGCCGTGGCGCAGGCAAAGTGCCTGCGGCCGAGCCGATGAGTCCGCGACCCGTGCGTGTGTTGGTTCGCATGCCGGCTGAACTGGTGAGATCCCAGTACCAACGGTTAGAGTCCGGATGAAAGAGGCAGGTGATCTTATGTCTGAACAGTCGCAGCATATCCATTTTGAGAACACGAATAGGTGGAGCACCAAACAGCTCGTTACCATGGCGTTGATGTGCGCCTTGGGTGCCCTGTTTATGTATGTGCAGCTGCCCATTCTTCCCTCGGCGCCGTTTTTGACGTATGACCCGTCGCTGGTGCCGGCGATGGTGTGCGGTTTTGCGTATGGCCCTGGCGCCGGCACTGCTGTTGCCGCCATGGCGATCGTTATCCATGCGCTCACCACGGGTGACTGGGTCGGTGCGCTTATGAACCTGGTGGCTACGCTGGGTTATATTCTGCCCGCGGCTATCGTCTACCAAAAGATGCACACCTATAAGGGTGCCGTGATTGGCCTAGTGCTCGGCGTCATTGCCGCTACGGCGCTGTCCATGGTTGCGAACCTGACCATTGGTGTTTGGTTCTGGTATGGCTCGGTCGATGTGATCGCCCCGCTCATGATTCCTGCCGTACTGCCGTTCAACCTTATCAAGACCGTGCTTAACTCGGTGTTGACGCTGGTGGTGTATAAAGCAGTCTCCAACCTCATCACGCCTAAAAAGGACCAGGTCAAAGGCCGCGCATGATTGATTGTCGGGGCGTTTCCTTTAGCTATGACGGTGCCGTGTCGGCACTCGACGGTGTCGATCTGAACATCGAGGACGGGGAGTTTTTCTGCATCCTCGGTGGCAATGGGTCGGGCAAGTCGACGTTTGCCAAGCATCTGAATGCACTGTTGCAGCCCGATGCGGGCACGGTACGCATCAACGGCATGGATGCGTCCGACCCCGAGCTGGTCTACGACATTCGTTCGACCGCGGGCATGGTGTTCCAGAATCCCGATGATCAGCTGGTGGCAACGCTTGTCGAAGATGACGTTGCGTTCGGTCCCGAAAACCTTGGCGTGCCATCGGCGCAAATTGCGCAGCGCGTACGCGAGGCGCTGAAGGGCGTGGGCCTGGTGGGCTTTGAGCGCCACGAGACCCATGCGCTCTCGGGCGGACAAAAGCAGCGCGTGGCGCTTGCCGGCGTGCTTGCCATGGAACCGCGCGTTCTCATTTTGGACGAGGCTTCCTCGATGCTCGATCCGCGTGGACGTAAGGGCCTCATGAAGGCTTGCCGCGCGTTGCACGCTCGCGGTATGACCATCGTGATGATTACGCACTTTATGGAAGAAGCCGCCGAGGCCGATCGTGTCGCGGTGTTTCGGGCGGGGCACGTTGCCATGCTCGGTACGCCCGAGGAAATTTTGACGCGGGCGGATGAGCTTGCGCAGCTCAACCTGGATATGCCGGAGTCGTGTCGTCTGGGCATGGCGCTTCGTACGAAGGGCGTGCCTGTTCATGCGCAGGTGCGCGAGGTGGATATGGTCGCTGAGATTGCGCAGGCTTATGCCGAGCGAAGTGGGGCAGACACCGCGGGACAGTCTTCCGCATCCCAGTTGGAAATCGCTGACGGCACTGTTCCGGTAGACAACGAGGACAACGCGTCGGAGCCCGTCATCGAACTATCCCATGTTTCGTACAGTTATTCGCTCAGTCCGCGCGAGCGCCACCGCTGGCACAAGCGCTCGGCCACTGCGGGCAAATCGAACAAACAAGCCCTTTGGGGAAACGACCCCAGCAGCCCGTGGGCGCTGCGCGATGTATCGCTGACGGTGCGTCGCGGCGAGTTCCTGGGCTTGGCAGGTCATACCGGTTCGGGTAAGTCGACGCTGGTCCAGCATCTCAACGGTTTGATTCGCCCCCAGGAGGGATCCGTTCGCGCGCTGGAGCTCGATCTATCAAACAAGAAAGACGCCGCCGCGGTTAAGGCCAAGGTCGGCGTGGTGTTTCAATATCCCGAGCGTCAGCTGTTTGCCGAAACCGTGGCGCAGGACGTGGCGTTTGGTCCGCACAACCTTGGCTTGCCGCAAGATGAAGTCGACCGTCGTGTCGAGTCGTCGCTCTCGCGCGTGGGCCTCGACCTTTCCACGGTCGGCGACAAGAGTCCCTTTGAGCTTTCGGGCGGTCAGCAACGGCGTGTGGCATTCGCCGGCGTGCTCGCCATGGAGCCCGAAGTCCTGGTGCTCGATGAACCCATGGCGGGGCTCGACCCGGCTGCGCGCAGGGATTTCTTAGGGCTCATCGATCGACTCTATCGCGAGGGCCTGACCGTTGTCATGGTTTCGCACAGCATGGATGACCTGGCCAATTGCTGCGACCGCATCGTCGTGATGAACGAGGGCGCGGTGTTTGCCGAGGGCACGCCCGCTCAGGTTTTTGCGCATGCGGATGAGCTTAAATCAATCGGCTTGGGTGTTCCCGCTGCCCAGCGCATGGCGCTGGCGCTTGCGAAGGCAGGCGTGCCGCTGCGCTTTGACGGCCTCTATACGGTTGAGTCGCTGGCAGACGAGTTGGTGGACCTGCTAATCGGTCGCTCGGGCGGTCCTTCTAACGTCGCGGACATTGCTAATTCCAAGACGGTCGCGCGAGAGGAGGGCTGCTGATGGAGGCGTTTTCGTTTGGCAGTTACTATCCCGGCGATAGTGCAATCCACCGCCTGGACCCGCGAACCAAGTTGCTCTTGGGCTTTGTGTTTCTGATCACGACGCTCACGGTCAGTGGCTTCCGCGGACTGGTCCCGGTCGCAATTTTCGTTGTGCTGACCTATGCCGTGTCTCGGGTGCCGGTTCGTCGCGTTCTGTCGTCGATGGCGCCGCTGCTGGCGATCGTCGTCGTGGTGGCTGTGCTCAACCTGTTTACCGACCAGGCCGGGCGCGTCTTGTGGCAGCTGGGGCCGCTGCAGATAAGCGAAGGCTCGCTGCACTCCGCGACATTTATGGCATGCCGCCTCACCCTGATGATGGCCGGCATGAGCGCCATCACCCTCACGACGCCCACGCTCGATCTCACTGCGGGGTTCGAGCGCCTGCTCGCGCCGTTCGCACGTGTGGGGCTACCTGCGCATGAGCTTGGCATGATTATGGGTATCGCACTACGTTTTATGCCGCAATTTGCGACCGAGATGAAGCAGACGGCCGATGCGCAGGCCAGTCGCGGCGCACGGGTGACGGGCGGTCCGCTTGGTGGCGTGCGCATGTTGGGAAGCGTTGCGATCCCGCTGTTTGCCGGTGTGTTCCGTCATGCCGAGACGCTTTCCGCCGCCATGGATGCGCGTTGCTACCACGGCGAGCAGGGACGCACGCGCCTGCATACGCTTTCGTTTGGTCGCGTGGACGCCGTCGCAGCGGTGGCAACAGCGCTGCTGGTAGCTGCAGTTATCGGTATAAATCTTCAACTCGTTTAAGCTCGACTTGATCATAAGGAAAGGGGTCGCAATGACCGAATGCAATCGCACGGTGCAACTTGAGCGCGCCTGCTCGTACCTCAGGCGCATCCCGGCGTGGTATCTCGCCACGACCGATGCAGACGATGGGCATCAGCCCCGTGTGAGGCCGTTCTCGTTTGCCATGGTCGATGACGGCAAGCTATGGTTTTGCACCTCGCGCGACAAGGACGTGTGGGCGGAACTCAGTGCGAACCCTAAGTTTGAGCTGTCGGGCTGGAAGCCGGGTGAGTGCTGGATCGTGTTGACCGGCGAGGCCGCACTTGAGGACGATGCGGTTGTGAGCGACAAGGTGCGTCAAGCGGGTTTTAAGCACATGGTGGGCATCGGCGAGCAACACGATAGCGCCAACGACGGCCGCCTTGCTTTCTTTTCGGTCCGTAACATTGCCGCGCGCTTCTGCGATATCGACGGCAGCGAAGAGCGCCTCGAGCTCTAATTTCCCAAATTGACTACCCATTCAAAAAGACTGGTCAGATGACAGGAGGAAACGTGGACGGATTGAATACGGTACTGGAGTACCTGACGTCGGTGCCGGCGTGGTATCTGGCGACGAGCGTGGACGGGCAGCCGCATGTGCGTCCGTTCTCGTTTGCACAGATTCAGGACGGTAAGCTGTGGTTTGTAACGGCGCGCACCAAAGATGTGTGGCAGGAGCTGCTGCAAAATCAGCGCTTTGAGGCCACGAGTTGGTGGCCGGGCCATGGCTGGCTCATCTTGCGCGGGTATGCGGGTCTGGATGACCGGGCTTTAGACGAAATGCGCGAAGCCGGGTGGAAGCATCTAGAGCGCCTGGGCGAGCACTATGAGGGGCCTAACGACCCCACGCTCGTCTTCTTTAGCGTCGAGGAACCCGAGGCTTTTATCTGCAATCACGACGAATGGGTGCCGGTCGAGCTCTAGCCAGCTGGCTCATCCTAACAACTTGGTTTTCGCATGGGCGGGCCCCGTATTGCCCGGCGCCGTTAGGGGCGCCGGGCAATACGGGCCCGCTCCATTTGTCAATTCCTTCAAGCGAATGTGTCGGGAATGTTTCAATGCATGAATATGCAAGCCATTTACGTATTCATGCATCTTTTGGTGCTAAAGTTTCAACCCACTTCATAACGACTGCTGCGAAATGCGCATCGGTGCATAAATCGCAGACAAGGAGTCTGATATGTCTTTGAAGGTTGGAATCGTCGGCGCGGCTGGATATGCCGGCGCCGAGCTCATTCGCCTCGTGCTCGGCCATCCCGAGTTTGAACTTGTTGCCATTACGTCCAACGCCGATGCCGGCCAGCCGCTGTCCGCGGTGTATCCGAGCTTTGCTGGCGTGAGCGATCTGGTTTTCACCACGCATGACGCGCCTGAGCTTAAATCCTGCGACGCCGTCTTCTTGGCCGTGCCGCACACGGCTGCCATGGCACAGGTACCCGCGCTGCTTGCCGCGGGCGTTTCCTGTTTCGATCTTTCGGCCGACTATCGCCTGAACGACGCGTCCGTCTTTGAGACGTGGTATGCCGCCGAGCATACGAGCCCCGAGTTGCTCAAGACCCGTGCCTTTGGCCTACCCGAGCTGTTCTGCCAGGACTTGGAGATCGCCGCATCCGACCATGCCGACGGCAAACCCGTGCTGATCGCCTGCGCCGGTTGCTATCCCACCGCAACGAGCCTTGCCGCCGCGCCCGCCGTGCGCGCCGGCTGGGTTGCCCAGAGCGGCCCCGTGATCGTCGATGCCATCAGCGGTGTAACGGGTGCCGGCAAGTCCTGCAACGCTCGTACACATTTTTGCAGCGCAGACGAGAACCTGGAAGCCTATGGCGTGGGCAAGCATCGTCATACGCCCGAGATCGAACAGATTCTTGGCCTGGCCGACCGCATCGTCTTCACTCCTCATTTGGCACCGCTCAAGCGCGGCCTGCTCTCCACGGTGACGCTGCCGCTCGCACCGCAGGCTCTCGACACACTGACACTTGAGGACGTCGTCGACTATTACAAGCAGTTCTACGCTGGACGCACCTTTGTGCGTGTGCTCGACGCCGGCCAGCAGCCCAAGACGGCTTCGGTCGTCGGCACCAACGCCGCCCAGATCGGCCTCGCGCTCAACAAGCGCGCGGGCGTGCTGGTGGCGACGGGCGCCATCGACAATCTGTGCAAGGGCGCTGCGGGCCAAGCAGTCCAGTGCGCCAATATCGTCTTTGGCTTTGACGAGCGACGAGGCTTGCCCACAGTGGCGTGCCCGGTGTAGCACATTCGATTGTTAACGATTTGGTAGTCGGGCATCGAGTGGGGCGCCACTCTTAAGCTGGTCTCATGATTACGACTGGCATGGCGCACCAACCGATGTCCGTTTTTTGTTTGACATAAGGAGTCATAAAGACGATGAATACCGAGCTGTTTGATATCAAGATTCGCGCCGTCGAGGGTGGCGTTACGGCTGCGGCTGGTTTTAAAGCTGCGGGCATCCACGCTGGGTTCCGCAAGAACCCCGAGCGTCTGGATTACGCGCTCGTCGTGCCCGATAAACCCTGTCCCGGTGCTGGCGTGTTTACCACCAATCGCTTTTGCGCGGCGCCCGTGCAGGTGAGCCGTGCCAACCTGGGCGGTGCCGACAAGGGCTATGGCGTCATCGCCGGCGTTTCGGTCAACTCTGGCAATGCCAACGCCGCCACGGGTGAGACCGGCCTTGCCTGCGCGCGCGAGACGTGCAGCATCGCATCGCAGGTCATCGGCTGCGAACCCCAGCAGATTCTGGTTGCCTCCACGGGTGTGATTGGCCAGATTCTGCCGATCGACACGTTTGAGACCGCCATTCCTGCTGCCTACGAGGCGCTCTCCGCCCACGGTGGCGCCGATGCCGCTCGTGCCATCATGACGACTGACACGCACTCCAAGGAGTACGCCGTGTCCTATGTCAGCGAGGCTGCGGGTCATGCGGGCAATGTCTATACGGTAGGCGGAATGTGCAAGGGCTCGGGCATGATCATGCCCAACATGGCCACCATGATCGCAGTTATCACCACCGATGCCCCCGTCGAGCCTGCGGCACTTCATGCCCTGCTGCTCTCGACCGTCAAGCAGACCTTTAACAAGGTAACGGTCGATTCCGACACCTCGACCAACGACACCTGCATCATGCTTGCCTCCGGCGCCGCTGCCGCAGATGCCGAGCCTATCGTCGAGGGCTCCGATGCCTTTGACGAGTTGGCATTTGCCGTGCACGAGGTGTGCGAGAGCCTGGCGCGCAATATCGCCGCCGATGGTGAGGGCGCATCCAAGCTTGTTACGGTCAACGTTACCGGAGCCGCCAACGACGAGGAAGCTGATATCGCCGCCCGTGCCGTCGCCAACTCGCCGCTCGTTAAGACCTGCATCGCCGGCCACGACTGCAACTGGGGCCGTGTTGCTATGGCGCTTGGCAAGTGCGGCGTGAAGTTTAATCAGGAAGACGTTTCCATCGACATGATGGGCATGCCTGTCTGTCGCGACGGTCTGACTGTTCCCTTTGACGAGGACGAGGCTCTACGACGTTTCGAGGCGCCCGAGATCGTGATCTCGGCCGACTTGGGCGCAGGCGACGCGGCAACGACCGTGTGGACCTGCGACCTCACGCATGAGTACATCTCCATCAACGGCGACTACCGTTCCTAGATTCCGGGCACGCTGCGCATCTTGCCGCGATTGCGGACAGCGGAGCGCGGCGCGATAACGATACGAAAGACGAGGCAGATTATGAAATTCGCACGCGATTGTCGTTCGAGCGAATCCAACGAAGCAACCGCGCAGCTGCTGTTCGAAGCGCTGCCGTGGATTAAGAACCTGACCGGCAAGACGGTTGTTATCAAATATGGCGGAGCCGCCATGGTTGATGAGCAGCTGCGCCGCGACGTGATGAGCGACATCGTTTTGCTCAAGATCATCGGTATGCGCCCCGTCATCGTGCATGGCGGCGGCAAGGCTATCAACGAGGCGCTGAGCCATTACGATATTCCCGTCGAGTTTAAGAACGGCCAGCGCGTGACCACGCCGGCGACTATGGATATCGTACGCGAGGTGCTGGGCGGCAAGGTCAACCAGGAGCTGGTTGCTGCCATCAACCACCACGGCAACCTGGCCGTGGGCGTGTCGGGCAGCGATGCCGGCACGCTCATCGCCGAGCCGCTCGACCCCGAGCTCGGTCGCGTGGGCAAAGTGACGCACGTCAACACCGACTATATCGAGCGCTTACTCGATAGCGAGTACATCCCCGTCATCGCTACCGTCGCGGCGGGGGAGGACGGCGGTTTCTTCAACATCAACGCCGACACCGCCGCCGGTGCCGTTGCCGCGGCGCTCCATGCGCATAAGGCGATCTTTTTGACCGATGTCGATGGCCTGTACAAGGACTTTAGCGACAAGGACTCGCTTATCTCCAACCTAACGCTCGACGAGGTTAACGAAATGCTCTACGGCGGCGAGGTCGATAAGGGCATGATTCCCAAGCTGCGTGCGGCTGTCGACGCGCTTACCGCTGGCGTGTTCCGAGCCCACATCATCAATGGCACGACGCCGCATTCGCTGCTCCTGGAGCTGCTGACCGATGCCGGCGTCGGCACCGTGATCCATTCCACCGAGACGGCTTACGAGTTCGATACGCATCCGCATCCGCTTTCGACGTTTGCTGCGCGTCTGACCGAGAACCTTGACGAGGTCGAGAAGCTTCAGACGGTCTAGCTGACCCGCAGCCGCCCCATTCCTGCACCCATAGCCCCGCGCCGTCTGGCGCCCAACGAAAGGCATCCCATGTCACTTGCAGCTCAGCAATCGCTTGAATCCCATTACGTTATGCATACCTTTGGCCGCTCTCCGGTCGAGTTTGTCGAGGGTCACGGCATGAAGCTCACCGGCGACGATGGCCGTGAGTACCTCGACTTTCTTGCCGGCATCGGCGTGTGCAGCCTAGGTCATGGCAACCTGGCTGTGCTCTCGGCGCTCGAGGCACAGACCAAAAAGCTCATGCATGTCTCCAATTACTTCTACATTGAGCAGCGCGGACAGGTCGCGGCGCTGCTGTCCAAGCTTGCTAACGACGACGTAGATGGTGCGCGCGTGCTTGCCGATGCCATTGTCGCCGGCGATGAGACCACGGCAGCTGCTCTTGGTGCCCCGGCTGCGGATGAGCAGGTTTGGGAGACCTTCTTTGCCAACTCTGGCGCCGAGGCCAACGAGGGCTCGATGAAGCTCGCGCGCCTGTACGCCAAGCGTGCCGGTAATGGCGGCAACACCATCGTGTGCATGCGCGGCGGCTTCCACGGCCGTACGCTCGAGACCATTGCCGCCACCATGCAGGATTGGCTGCAGGACAGCTTCCGCCCGCTGCCGGGTGGCTTTGTGGCCTGCACGCCCAACGATGTGGATGAGCTGCGTGCGATCTTTAAGCGGCTGGGCAGTGAAATTTGCGCCGTGATGCTCGAGCCGATCCAAGGTGAGAGTGGCGTGCACCCTATGACCGAGGAGTTTATGGCGGCAGCGCGCGACCTGGCACACGAAGTGGGCGCCGTGCTTATCGCCGACGAGGTCCAGTGCGGCATCTTCCGCTCCGGCAAGCCGTTTGCATTCCAAACCTATGGCGTGGAGCCCGACATCATGAGCCTTGCCAAGGGCATTGCCGATGGCGTGCCCATGGGTGCCGTCGTGGCAAAGAAGGAGATTGCCGACGTGTTTAAGCCGGGCGACCACGGCTCGACCTTTGGCGGTAGCTGCTTGGCCGTCGCGGCGTGCGCCGCGACGCTCTCCGCGCTTGTGCGCGGCGATTATGCCGACCATGCTGCCAAGGTGGGTGCCTATATGGAGCAGGCGCTGGCTAAGCTTCCGCATGTGGTAGAGGTGCGTGGCCGTGGCCTGATGCTCGGCTGTGATTTGGATGATGCCGCGGGTGATGCACACGACGTTGTGGCCCGTGCATTGGGGGCTGGTGCCGTAATCAACGCCACAGGTGCACATACGCTGCGTTTCCTGCCGCCACTCGTCTGCGAGGAAGCCGACGTGGACAGTCTGATCGAGATCCTGTCGGGTGTCTTGGGCTAACGCAGCGTAATAACTCAATTTGGACCGGGTTCCGGACTGCTGGGTGTGTCATATGCGGCATGATTTGGCGATCCGGAGCCCGTTTTGTTGCTGATTTGCGATGGTCAAAAGTCCCTCTGGTCAAAAAATGCCAAATATGAGTACGGGCACTAATTCTGTAGCATATAAATTAGACACAATTTGACGAATTGGACCGCATATGTCCAGTTTTGCTGTCAGAAAACATGCTCATCTGGACCGTTAGCCGTTGCTTTGATGTCAGATTTGCCCTTTGGGACCTCGAAAATGCTGTTACAAAAGAGGTAGCAGTACTCATATTTGGCATTTTTTGACCACTGCCCTTGAAACGAGTGAGCTGTGGGGTTCGAATCCCTCTGCGCTGGGCCCAAAAAAGAAAGGCTTCCATTGCTGGGAGCCTATCAAATCAGTGGTGGGCGATGAGGGATTCGAACCCCCAGCCTTGTGCGTGTAAAGCACCTGCGCTAACCGTTGCGCCAATCGCCCGTGCGGAGAGAGTATAGCAAAACAATCGCCCCATTCACCTCATATCCATTAAAGGTAACCGGCGCGTGTCACAGCGTGTCACAGCGGAGCTGATTCAGTTGAGATTGCCTGAACATTCCGCCCCTCTTTACGCCCTCGGGTATACTCAAAAGCTACTGATTCGATTTGATGCCCAGCAACAGCAGAGGGGATAGTATATGTGCGGTTTTGTCGGTTTTGTCGGTGGGACGGATAACCAATCCGAGGTGCTCACCAAGATGATGGACCGCATCGTCCATCGCGGTCCCGACATGGGCGGTCAGTTTATCGACGGCCGCGTTGCCCTCGGCTTCCGCCGCCTGTCGATCCTCGACCTGACCGAGGCTGGCGCCCAACCCATGGCCAACGAGGACGGTAGCGTCGTCATTGTCTTCAACGGCGAGATCTACAACTTCCAAGAACTCCGTTCCGAGCTCGAGGCCAAGGGCTACAAGTTCCACTGCGGCGCCGACACCGAGAGCCTCCTGCACGGCTACGAGGAGTGGGGCGAGGCCGTCCTCGATCGCTTACGCGGTATGTACGCCTTCGTCATCTGGGACAAAAAGAAGAACAAGCTTTTTGGCGCCCGCGACATCTTTGGCATCAAGCCGCTTTACTACTATCCCATGGCCGATGCGGGCGACGGCGCTCCGGGCGTGCTCTTTGGTTCCGAGATCAAGAGCTTCCTGGACTACCCGCACTTCCACAAGGCGGTCAACAAAAAGGCCCTGCGTCCGTACATGACGCTGCAGTATTCGGCAACCGAGGAAACCTTCTTCGAGGGTGTCTACAAGCTGCCGCCGGCGCACTACTTTACCGTCGATATCCCGACCGGCAAGATGAACATCGAGCGCTACTGGGATTGCGATTACTCTGCCGTCGAGAAGCCGTTCGAGGAGTACGTCGACGAGCTGGACGAGGTCGTGCACGAGAGCGTCGAGGCCCATCGCATCGCTGACGTCAAGGTCGCGTCGTTCCTCTCCGGTGGCGTCGACTCCAGCTACATCGCCGCTTGCCTCATGCCCGACAAGACCTTCTCGGTGGGCTTTGACTACAAGAACTTCAACGAGACCAACTACGCCAAGGAGCTTTCCGATAAGCTCGGCGTCGAGAACGTTCGCAAGATGATTACCGCCGACGAGTTCTTCGGTGCGCTTGAGGATATCCAGTATCACATGGACGAGCCGCAGTCCAACCTGTCTTCCGTGCCGCTGTGGTTCTTGGCCGAGATGGCCCGCAAGGACGTCACCGTCGTGCTTTCGGGCGAAGGCGCCGACGAACTCTTTGGCGGCTACGCCTACTACGAGGACACGGTCCCGGTGCGCAAGTACAAAAAGATGGTGCCGCTGCCCATCCGTCGCGCGCTCGGTAACCTGGCGCTGCATATGCCGTACTTCAAGGGACATAACTTCCTAGTCAAGGGTGCCGAGATTCCCGAGAAGTCGTTCCTGGGACAGGCTCTGGTATGGCCGGAGCGCGAGGTCGACGGCGTGCTCAAGCCCGAGTACAACACCGGCGACGGCGCCTTCGAGCTTGCCGCTCCCATCTATGCGCGCGTGAAGGGTCAGCCCGAGCTGGTCAAGAAGCAGTACCTGGACATGAACATGTGGCTCCCGGGCGACATTCTGCTCAAGGCCGACAAGATGTGCATGGCGCACTCGCTGGAGCTGCGCGTGCCCTTCCTGGACCGCAAAGTCATGGAGTTCGCCGAGCACATTCCCGACCGCTACCGCATCAACGAGAACGGCAACAAACAGGTACTCCGCCACGCTGCCAACAAGTCGCTGCCCGATGAGTGGGCCACCCGTCCCAAGGTGGGCTTCCCGGTGCCGATTGTCTACTGGCTGCGCGAGCAAAAGTGGTACGACTATGTCAAGGAGTACTTCACCGCGCCGTGGGCAAGCGAGTTCTTCGATACCGACGAGCTCATGCACCTGCTCGATCTGCACTTTGCAGGCAAGGGCGATTTCCAGCGCAAGATCTATACGCCGCTCGTGTTCTTGGTGTGGTACAAGCGCTTCTTTATCGACGAGGACCAGCCCGCTGTTCAGGCTGCCTAGCCTCGGCTTACGAACGCCTGCGCGTAACGGCTCCTCCGGGAGCCGTTTTTGCGTGGGTGCGTTTCAGTTACTATAAAAACCGTCCCTGCCAAATGGCTGAGAAAGGTGAAAGATGCACCATTCGGATTCCGCGACCGTGACCACGGTCGATACGCTTGCCAAACTGCTCGATGTGTGCGGCGAGCTGCGCGCATCGGAGCAGGTTGACGAGCGTGCCGTGACCGGCTGCTCGTTTGATTCGCGCGCGGTCTCGGCAGGTGACGTATTCTTCTGCAAAGGTGCTGCCTTTAAGCCCGCGTTTTTGAGCATGGCGCTCGATGCGGGCGCCGTCGCATTTGTGTGTGAGGAGTCGCTGGTCGAGTCTCTGGAGCCGCTGGCGAAGGAGAGCGGTGCTGCGATGCTGGTTGTTGATAGCGTTCGCACGGCCATGGCCCTGTTGCCGCCGGAGGTCTACGACCGTCCCGACCACGACGTCAAGATCGTGGGCATCACCGGCACCAAGGGAAAGACCACGGCCGCTTTTATGCTCCAGTCCATCATCAAGGCGGCGGGCGAGTCCTGCGGCATGATCGGCTCGGTGAGTACCGACGATGGTATCGAGTGCTACGAGAGCACCAACACCACGCCCGAGGCCCCCGAGGTTTGGCGCCATATCGCCAACTGCCGCACGTCCGGTCGCCAGTCCATAGTCATGGAGGTCTCGAGCCAGGCGCTCAAGTACCAACGCGTCGAGAATCTGCCGTTTGACGTGGCGTGCTTCCTCAACATCGGCCGCGACCACATCTCGCCGATCGAACACCCCACGTTTGAGGATTATTTTGAGAGCAAACTCAGGATCTTTGACCAGGCAAAGACTGCCGTGGTGAATCTGGGCACCGAAGAGGTCGACCGTGTGCTGGAGGCAGCGTCGACGGCCGAGCGCTTGGTGACCGTTGGCGTCGAGCATCCCGAGGCGAGCCTGTGGGCGAGCGACGTACGCATGGTCGGCTTTAGCATCGAGTTCAACTTGCATGGCCTGTGTGCCGACGAGTCCGAGGCGGGGGAGAAGGTCCTGCTGGGCATCGCGGGCGACTTTAACGTGGAAAACGCGCTGGTCGCTATCGCCGCCGCGCGCGAGATCGGCATCGGTATCGAGGCTATCAAGAAGGGCCTCTCCAAACTGCGTGTGCCGGGCCGTATGGAGGTCGTGGAGTCGAAGGACGGCCGCGTGATCTGCGTCGTCGACTATGCGCACAACCAGCTTTCGTTCCGTTCGCTTTTCTCGTCGGTCAAGCGCGCGTTTCCCGCCAGCCCGGTCATCGCGGTGTTTGGCGCTGCCGGCGGCAAGGCGCAGGAGCGCCGCGAGCAGCTTCCGCGCGAGGCCGCACCGTATTCCGACCTGATGATCTTTGCCAATGAGGACCCGGCTCACGAGGACCCGATGAAGGTCTGTCGCGAGCTTGCCGAGCATGTTCCCGACGATACGCCGAACAAGATCATCCTCGACCGCGAAGCCGCTGTGCATGCGGCGTTCAAGGCGGCGCGCGAGGAGTACGTCAACCCCGATGCTCCCACCATTGTCTTGCTGCTGGCAAAGGGTGACGAGGAGCTCATGCACGTGGGCGACGAGTTCGTGCCCATCGAGAGCGACCTTTCGCTGGCCAATCGCCTGATCGATGTTACCCAGTTTGACTAATGAACCATGATGGCGGCGGCGCCCTGAGTGCGCTGTCGCCATAAGCGTGTTCCCTCAATCAAAACATGCCGTCCAAGTCCAAACCCTTCTACGTAAACGGAGTAACCATGTCCCACAATACCCTGCCGACCGTCGCTGAGCTTTCGGGCGAGATGCGCGAGCGCTTGGCCAAGGTCAAATACGTCTTTACCGACCTGGATGCCACGATGCTTGCACCCGGCTCGTGCGTGCTGCGCGACAACGACGGCAACCCCTCGACCAAACTCGTCGAGGCCGTCGTGGCGCTCGCTCGTGCTGGCATTCAGGTGGTTCCCACCTCGGGCCGCAACCGTACCATGATCCACGAGGACGCGCGCGTGCTCGGCCTCAACTCCTACATTGGTGAGATGGGCGGCCTGGTTATGTACGACCTCAAGGCCAACGATTGGGAGTATCTGACCGGCGACATGCCTTACGACCCCGTCTGCGGCCTTACTCCGCACCAGGTGATCGAGCAGACCGGCGTGTGCGAGAAGATCCTTGCCCGCTGGCCGCACAAGATCGAGTATCACAACGACATGTCGACCGGCTACAAGTACCGCGAGGTCACCGTCGGCATGCGCGGCGATGTGCCCGACAATGAGGTCCAGGCCATCCTGGACGAGGCCGGCTGCGGCCTGGTGTGGGCCTGTAACGGTCACCTGACGCATCTGTCCAAGCCGACGACGCTCGAGCTCGATCGCGTCGAGGACGGTCGCGCATTCAACATCAACCCCGCGGGCCTCAACAAAGGCGTCGCCATTGCGCGCTTCTGCGAGTACCTGGGGATCGAGCGCGAGGAGACGCTCGCGCTCGGCGACTCCGAGTCCGACTTCTACATGGCCGATCACGTGGGCACGTTCTGCCTGGTCGAGAATGGCCTGACGAGCGCCGGCGCGCCCGAGTTCCTGGCTGCTTGCGAGAACGCTTTCGTTACGCGCGGCAAAATTGTCGACGGTTGGGCGGCGACGGCAGAGCTGCTGGTCGCGGCACGTTCGTAGCGCGGCGTCGCTGCACTTGGACATGTCTTTTCGAGAGAGACTGGTGAGGTAATGTCCGATATCGAGAATCCGGCAGGCGACACGCGCCCGATTGGCGTGTTCGATTCTGGTTTGGGCGGTCTGACGGTTGCGCGCGCCATCGCGACGGCGCTGCCGCACGAGTCCGTCTACTACTTTGGCGACACCAAGCGCTGCCCCTACGGCACGCGCACCGAGGATGAGGTGCGCTCGTTTGCGTTGCAGGCGGGTCGTTGGCTTTCGAAGCACGACGTCAAGATTATGGTCATCGCCTGCAACACGGCGACCGCTGCGGCCTTGCGTCTGGCCCAGCAGGTGCTCGACGTTCCCGTGATCGGCGTGATCGCGCCGGGTGCCCGTGCAGCAATCAACAGCACGCGTACGCGTCGCGTGGGCGTGCTCGCTACCAACCTCACCATTCGCTCGGGCGCCTACACGCGCGCCATTCAGGATCTAGATGCCGGCGTCGATGTATACGGCTGTCCTGCCTCGAGCTTTGTCGAGGTTGTCGAACACGAGCTCGCCTCGGGTGCACATCTGCAGGAACAGTGGCTTGAGAACGAGGACATCTTCGATACGCCTGCCGTGCGTGCGCTGGTGGGTGCCACGGTTGAGCCGCTGCGCGACCACGGTATCGACACCGTGGTGCTCGGCTGTACGCATTTCCCGCTGTTGGTGGGACCTATCCGCCATGCGCTGGGGCCTGGGGTGCGCGTCGTGAGTTCCGCCGAGGAGACCACGCGCGAGCTGACCGATATCCTCACGCGCCGCGAGCAGCTGGCGGGCGACGCCGCCGAGCCGCAGCATCGTTTTGCCACGACGGCCGATAACATTGCCGAGTTTGCGGTGGCGGGTAGCTTTATCTTTGGCCAGCCGCTCAAGAGCATCGAACATATCGATATCGATGAGCTGAAATAGATGTAAGGCAGCCGTCAAGGCCTTCGCCACATCTTTTGCCGAAAGGATATTTCTATGGAGTACATGCAGGTCAACCGCGCTAACGGTCGCGCCGCCAACGAGTTGCGCCCCGTTAAGCTCACCCGTGGCGTCATGAAGCACGCCCACGGCTCGTGTTTGGCCGAGTTCGGTGACACGCGCGTGCTGTGCGCCGCCACTATCGAGGAGGGCGTGCCGGGCTGGCGAAAGGGAGCTAAGGCCGGCTGGGTGACCGCGGAATACGCCATGCTGCCGGCGTCGACCGGCAAGCGCTGCAAGCGCGAGCACGCCAACCGCAAGGGTCGCTCCATGGAGATCGAGCGCCTCATTGGCCGCAGCCTGCGTACCGTCGTCAACATGAAGGCGCTCGGCGAGTACACCGTCACCGTCGACTGCGATGTGATTCAGGCCGATGGCGGCACGCGTACAGCGAGCATCACCGGCGCCTGGGTGGCGCTGCACGACGCCCTCGCCATGTGGGTCGAGGCGGGCAAGATCGAGCGCATCCCGCTTATCGGCCAGGTGGCTGCCATCTCCATGGGCGTTGTCGACGGCAATACGCTGCTTGACCTCGATTATTCCGAGGACAGTCACGCCGAGGTCGACATGAACCTCGTCGCCACCGACACCGGCGAGATGATCGAGCTCCAGGGCACCGGCGAGCAGGCGCCCTTTGACCGCAAGCGCCTCAACGCCCTGCTCGACCTGGGCGACAAGGGTATCGCCGAGCTCATCGAGCTTCAGCGCCAAGCCATCGCCTAACCTGCCAAAAAGGGACAGGTTTATTTTGGTAGGTTTTATCTGCGGAGACGTCTAGACACAAGACTGCCGTTGATTGAGAAGGGAGAGGCAGAGGCCCTCGTCGCCCTCGGCGCGGTATTGCTATAGAGACAAGGAGGCCAGTTATGGCACTTGAGAAGATCGACATCGACACCCTCGACCCGGCGGCGACCATCGTCGTGGCAACCGGAAACGCTCATAAGCTCACCGAGATCGAGGCCATTTTGGGCAAGGTCATGTCCGAGGTGCGCTTTGTGGCGCTCGGCCAGCTGGGCGATTTTGAGGACCCCGAGGAAAACGGCACGACGTTTTTGGAGAACGCCATCATCAAGGCACAGGCTGCGGTCGAGGAGACGGGCCTTATGGCCATTGCCGATGATTCGGGCTTGGTCGTCGACGCGCTGGACGGTGAGCCCGGTGTGTATAGCGCGCGCTACGCGGGCATTCACGGCGACGACGCCGCCAACAATGCCAAGCTGCTCGTGAATCTGGATGGCGTGGCCGACGAGGATCGCACCGCGCGCTTTATGAGCGTCGTCGCGCTCATCGACACGGACGGTTTGGTCACCTATGGTGAGGGCGCCTGCGAGGGCGTTATCGCGCACGAGGGCCGCGGCGATCACGGCTTTGGCTACGACCCGCTGTTCCTGCCGGTCGACACGCCGGGCAAGACCATGGCCGAGCTGACGGCGGACGAGAAGAACGCCATCAGCCATCGTTTCCACGCGCTCGAGCATCTGTCCGCCAAGCTGACAGGCGAGGAGTAGACCGTGCGTGCGGTGGTGCAGCGCGTGCTCAACGCCGGCGTGACGGTCGACGGCGAGTGCGTGGGCCGCATTGGACGCGGCTACCTGGTGCTGCTGGGTGTGGGCCATGGCGATACGCGTGCCGAGGCCGACAAGCTGTGGGGCAAGCTCCGCGGGCTGCGTATCAACGAGGACGAGAACGGCAAGACCAACTTGGCGCTTGCCGATGTCGACGGCGAGGTGCTCGTGGTGTCGCAGTTCACGCTGTTCGCCGACTGCCGCCACGGTCGCCGTCCGTCGTTTACGGATGCCGGCGCCCCCGATGTCGCCAACGAGCTCTACGAGTACTTCCTGACGCTCGTTCGTCAAGATGTCGAACACGTGGCGCACGGCATTTTTGGCGCCGATATGAAAGTCGACTTGGTCAACGACGGCCCATTCACCATCGTCTTGGACACCGATAACCTTTAGGTTACGCGGTTTTACCAAACCGCGTAACAACTGGTCATGCGAGATTGTCGTCTGGTACGTATTCGAGACCGGGCTTTTTTAGCTACTTGCGTATGGCCACAACAGGGTGCTATAGTATTAGAGTTTTGTCTATCTTAGGGGTATTATCCCCTTTTTGAATTGCACCTTCTGGAGGCCCTGTTCATGGAAGAGATGGAAGTCAATCACGTCGACGACATCCACGAGAAGCTGACCGATATGGTGGGCGATCGCGTCAAGGTTAAGGCCAACATGGGCCGTACCCGCGTCGTCGAGCGCATGGGCACCATCAAGAGCGTCCACCCGGCCGTCTTCATTGTCGAGGTTGACGAGCGTCGTGGCCGCAAGTCGCGTCAGTCCTACCAGTATATCGATGTGCTCACCGGTCAGGTCGAGCTGTTCGACCCCGAGAGCGGCGAGCATATCTTTACCCCGCTCGGCAATCAGCTCGAGGAGCATTAACGGTGACCGATCGGTCCCTGACTCTTTCCGCGCCGGCAAAGATTAACCTCTACCTGGGGGTTCATACCGAGCGCGATGACCGCGGCTACCACAGGGTCGATTCCCTGATGGCGGCCGTCGGTCTTTCCGATACCGTGACGGTCACGCCGGCGCAGGCGCTGACCGTCCAGACGGTTCCGGCATCAGATTTTCCCATGCAAAAGAATACGGCGTATCGGGTTGCGGTTGCTATGGCCGAGCATTATGGTCGCGAGGCAAACATCTGCGTGACGATTGAGAAGCGCATTCCATTGTGCGCCGGCTT
The DNA here is from genome assembly GCA_902489665.1 of uncultured Collinsella sp. Lineage (GTDB taxonomy): Bacteria > Actinomycetota > Coriobacteriia > Coriobacteriales > Coriobacteriaceae > Collinsella. The sequence continues at coordinate 21,281 of CABUAT010000029.1, forward strand.
GGGCGGCCCCTCGACGGATGCGGCCGCGGTCATTGTCGCCTTGGCAGAGCTCTGGGGCATTGATCGCACCGACCCAGCGCTCGACGATATTGCGCGGGGCATTGGTGCTGACGTCCCGTTCTTTTTGCACGCGAGTCCTGCGTTCTACGTAGGTGGGGGAGACGTGCTGGCAACTGAGTACCCCGCGCTGCCCGCGACGCCCGTCGTGCTGGTCAAGCCGCGCGAGGCAAGCGTTTCGACAATTGAAGCCTATCGACGTTTTGACGAGGCCCCGGTGCCTGCGGACAAGCCCGGCGCGATAGCTTCTGCCTTGCGTGCTGGTGATGCCGAGACGGCATATGCACTCATCCATAACAATCTGGGTGTCATTTCCGCACAGATGGAGTCGCAGATTCAAACGGTCCTCGACTGGCTGCGTAAACAGGACGGAACCGTTGCTGTAGATGTGTGCGGATCGGGTGCCTGCTCGTTTGCCATTTGCGACACCGCTGCCACGGTCGAAAGGCTTGCCGATGCTGCCCAGCAAAATGGCTGGTGGGCCTGCGCGACTGAGTTTATTCCCAACACGGTTCAAATCGACGCGCCAAAGAAATAAAAATTTCTCTAGCACGCGGCGAAAATCTTTGTTACTATAGTCGAGCTAACGGGTTGTGGCTCAGTTTGGTAGAGCACTGCGTTCGGGACGCAGGGGTCGCTGGTTCAAATCCAGTCAACCCGACCAGAGCATGAGGAGGGACCGCTTCTTGCGGTCCCTTTTTTTAGCTAGTGTTGTGATACCGCGATACCCGCGGTATACTCATTCGAGCTTGTCTCGCTGTATTGTGGAGGTCTACATGTTTGGACTGAGGGCTCCTGAGCTCATCATTATTCTCGTCGTTGTCCTGATTATCTTCGGGCCCAAGAACCTGCCGAAGCTCGGCAAGTCCCTCGGCTCTACCGTCAAGAATATCCGCGAGGGTATGGAGGGCGACGATAAGGCCGAGACCAAGCAGGCCGAGGAGGTCGTGGTCGAGCAGTCCGAGGAGGACAAGGAGATCGCTGAGCTCGAGGCCAAGCTCGCTGCTGCCAAGAAGAAGCAGGCAGAGGACAGCGACGCGGACGCAGAGTAGTCCCATCCCTTTGGGGTGAGCACCTGACCGGCTTGCCCGCAGGCTAGCCGGTCTTTTTCGTTTTGTTGACAGTTGATTGTTTGATCAGAGTTGGGGAGATATCCGTATGGACGCAAGCCAGATCGTACTGACCGCTGAGGGCCGCCAGAAGCTCGTCGAGGAGCTCGCCTGGCGTGAGGGCGATTACGCCAAGGAGATCGTCGAGGACATCAAGGAAGCCCGCGCGTTCGGCGACCTTTCGGAGAACTCCGAGTACGATGCCGCCAAGGACAAGCAGGCCCAGAATGCTGCTCGTATCGCCGAGATCCAGGCCATTCTTGCCAACGCTCAGGTTGCTGCCACCACGGGCGATCTGACCGTCTCCATCGGTTCCACCGTTTCGCTGATTGATCCCAACGGCGAGGTCATGGAAGTCACGCTCGTTGGTACCACCGAGACCAACTCGCTCGAGCACAAGATCTCCAACGAGTCTCCGGTCGGTCACGCCATCATCGGTCACGGCGAGGGTGATTCCGTCGAGGTCGTTACGCCTTCCGGCAAGACTCGCGTCTACACCATCGCCAAGATCGCACGCTAGACCACGGTCCCGCGTAAAGGTATGTTTTCGCTCCCTGGGACCGAATCCTGGGGAGCGTTTTAGTTTGAGGAGCTAACTTATGGCAGAGAACCAGAACGCCGCCGATCAGGCATCGACGCTCAACGACGAGCGCGCCACCCGCCTGGCCAAGCGCGCCGCCCTGTTCGAGGCGGGCCAGAACCCCTATCCCGAGCACTCTGAGCTTGAGGACTACGTCGCCGATATCGAGGCTAAGTACGCCGAGCTTGCCGATGGCGAGGACACCGAGGACGTCGTGAAGATCGCCGGCCGCGTGGTCGCCAAGCGCGGTCAGGGCAAGATCATGTTCATCGTCGTGCGCGATGCGACTGCCGAGATTCAGCTGTTCTGCCGCATCAACGACATGGACGAGGCCGCCTGGAATACGCTCAAGGCCCTCGACCTGGGCGACATCCTGGGCGTGACCGGCGTGGTCGTGCGCACCCAGCGCGGCCAGCTTTCCGTTGCCCCTAAGAGCGCGACCCTGCTTTCCAAGGCCGTTCGTCCGCTGCCCGAGAAGTTCCACGGTCTTTCCGACAAGGAGACCCGCTATCGCCAGCGCTATGTCGATCTGATCGCCAACGACGACGTTCGCGAGACCTTCCGTAAGCGTTCGCAGATTCTCTCTACCTTCCGTCGCTTTATGGAGTCCGACGGTTACATGGAGGTCGAGACCCCCATCCTGCAGACCATCCAGGGCGGCGCTACCGCCAAGCCGTTCATTACCCACTTCAACGCGCTCGATCAGGAGTGCTACCTGCGTATTGCCACCGAGCTGCACCTCAAGCGCTGCATCGTCGGTGGTTTTGAGCGCGTGTTCGAGATCGGCCGCATCTTCCGTAACGAGGGCATGGACCTTACCCACAACCCCGAGTTCACCACGATGGAGGCCTACCGTGCCTTCTCAGACCTCGAGGGCATGAAGGCGCTCGCCCAGGGTGTCATTAAGGCGGCTAACAAGGCCATCGGCAACCCCGAGGTCATCGAGTACCAGGGCCAGACCATCGACCTTTCTGGTGAGTGGGCCAGCCGTCCCATGACCGACATCGTCTCCGACGTGCTCGGCAAGCAGGTCACCATCGACACGCCGGTCGAGGAGCTTGCTGCCGCCGCGCGCGAGAAGGGCCTGGAGATCAAGCCCGAGTGGACTGCCGGCAAGATCATCGCCGAGATTTACGATGAGCTGGGCGAGGACACCATCGTCAACCCGACCTTCGTGTGCGATTACCCCATCGAGGTCAGCCCGCTCGCTAAGCGTTTTGAGGACGACCCGCGTTTGACTCACCGCTTTGAGCTGGTCATCGCCGGCCACGAGTACGCCAACGCATTCTCCGAGCTCAACGACCCGGTCGACCAGGCTGAGCGCTTTGCTGCCCAGATGGCCGAGAAGGCCGGCGGCGACGATGAGGCTATGGAGTATGACGAGGACTACGTGCGCGCCCTCGAGTACGGTATGCCTCCCGCGGGCGGCATTGGCATTGGTATCGACCGCGTGGTCATGCTGCTTACTAACCAGGCTTCTATCCGCGACGTCCTGCTGTTCCCGCACATGAAGCCCGAGAAGGGTTTCCAGTCCGGTGCCGCTGCCGCCAAGGCTGCAGAGGCCGGCAACGCCGCGAGCCCATTCGTTAAGTCGCTTAAGCCCACGCTCGATTACTCCAAGATCGCCGTTGAGCCGCTGTTTGAGGAGTTCGTCGACTTTGATACCTTCTCCAAGAGCGATTTCCGCGCTGTGAAGGTCAAGGCATGCGAGGCCGTCAAGAAGTCCAAGAAGCTGCTGAACTTTACGCTCGACGACGGTACCGGTACCGACCGCACCATCCTCTCCGGTATTCACGCTTATTACGAGCCCGAGGACCTGGTCGGCAAGACCTTGCTCGCCATCACCAACCTGCCTCCGCGCAAGATGATGGGCATCCCCAGCTGCGGCATGCTCATCAGTGCCATCCACGAGGAGGATGGTGAGGAGCGCCTCAACCTGATCCAGCTCGACGCCTCCATCCCCGCCGGCGCAAAGATGTACTAACTAGTTACGCGGTTCTACGAACCGCGTAACGGCTCGACGCTGCGCGACGTCCAGGGCGACAATTTGTCATTCAAAAGGCAAGGCATGACCAGAAGGTCTATGCCTTGCCTTTTTCATGCCAACTTGTTCGCCCTGGACGTCGCTCGCTGTCCGTCCTCTACCTGCGGCGTTGCTCTGGCTGGCACTTAGGGACGTTCCTCTTGTGCCGGCACTTAGGGACGTTCCTTTTAATATGAGCAGGACATTGTCAAGAGGCAAAATCGGGCCTGGCCCCAACG
>CABUAT010000030.1 GCA_902489665.1 uncultured Collinsella sp.
CCGCCCTCCCGGCCCGCTTTGGGTCGTTGCGTGCTCGCTACAGAAAAGCTGATAATAAGTTTGTGTGCCGCCCCTTTGGGGCGGCACGTTTTGTGTGGGGATTGGTTGGGACGGTACCGTTCTTGGGTGGGGTACACTAGGTAGCGTTGGCTATTCGTTTCCTCTTGTGAGGTGTTGGTTATGGGTAAGAAGTCTCGGGCTCGGGCTGCGGCGGCGGGGACTCGCAAGGATCCTGGTCGTCGGGTTGCCGAGGGTAAAAAGGCCGATCGTGCTGAGAAGGACAAGAAAGTCGGCGTGCATGCTCATCCTGAGTGGGCGCCCCATTTGAATTCGGCTAGTGAGGATTTGACTGCCAAGCTGTTCACGATGGTCGAGGTTATCTTGGGCGTGGTGCCCGTGGTGGTCATTGGCTTGTTCTTGGCTTCGAAAGATGCCACGAGTGTCGATAAACTCACCGATGTCTTTTCTCAGGACCCCTCGATGGTGGTTACGTTTATCTCTGCGTGCCTGCAGCCGTTTGTGGCGTACATGTTGTACATGATTTATCGCAAATACTGCGAGGGCGACGCTGGTTTTGCCGCCGGCAACCTGATCGGTCTTTTGTGCTCCGAGATCCTACTGCTCAATATCCCAGGCGTCATCGGTATGGGCATCTTGCTGTGGCGTGTTTGGCGCAACGTCGCCCCGCACTTTGAGAGCTGGTTGTTTGAGCGTCGTGCAATGGGCGTGCTGGCAGACATTGCGGGCTCGCTCGTGATTTTAGCCTTGGCGTTTATGTGCGCCACCGCCGCCCGCGGTCTCGCGGGCATGTAGTCCGTCCTCACCGACCACGGAGCGCAGGGCGGGGAAACCTTTCCCTCTCGCTCACGGCTTCGCAGGGTCGCGCGAGGCAAAGGTTTCCCCGCCCTGCGCTCCGGCGTTGAGTCGTCGCGTGCTCGTTACAGAAAAGCAGATAAGAAGTTTGCGTGCCGTCCCTTATGGGGCGGCACGTTTTGTTTGGGGGTCCCGGTCTCCACAATTTTCGTCAAGCTTTTGGTTAGATTTTGGTCAGTTGGCGTAAAGGCGGAAGTCCAAAAGATTGATGGCGAAAAAAGCTCAGAGAAAGTGCTGGTAGGGGAGTTGTTGAGGTTTTCGACAGCTTTTGTCAACAAGAAACTTTGCGGCTATTGCTACGGATTGCGTTGCCGTGGCCTTGGCGGTGCGGGATGCTGGGCGTAAGCGTCGAATGCTCCGATTTTGGAGGCCAGCATGGACCTGTTTCTTGAGACTCCGCAGCAACAAGCCGAGCGCATGTTGCGCCAACAGCAACGGCTTATGGAGATGCAAATGCAAGGGGTAGCCGCTCAGCCCCCTGCGCAAAATGCCACGCCTGCGGTTTCGCCTGCGGGCAGATCGGCGCCAGAGAACTATTCCGTACAACAAGATTCATATGCGCAGGAGCTTGCGTTCGACAAGCGCCGCACGCGTCACCGCCGCGTGGGCCAGCGCCTGCGCACGTTAGCGATGATTGTGCTGATCCCGTTGGGACTCGCAGCAATCTTCTTGGCCTCATATGCCTTCACGTGCATTCTCAACGGCGCCTCACCCAATGAGGTGCTTCAGCACTTGGCAGCTCTCGGCCAGCGCCTAGGCGACGTCATAACAACCATCCGCGCCGGCTGGGAGAGTTAGCGTTTGTCACATTAGGACTTCTAGGGTGTACGGATTATCGCCACGAGTAGAATCCTTGCATCCTTTGGGTCCTGTCGTGCGACTGAATAGTATTATTGAAGATGAATAATAATAGGATTTGCTATGTATAAGCAGGATTTAGAGCAGACTCTTTTGGGCATTGACGAAGAGGCGGAGCTGGAAATAGGCCCACGAGACGACAGGCCGAGCGTTGTATTGGTGGGAGGAAGCGCTTTCATGCTATACGATGTGACGAATCGGTCGGTTACACATGACATTGATGTGTTTGAGGCAGACAGGTGCCTCCGCGAGATCATAGCTCGATACCCCGAGGTGAATGGTATGGCGGTGGCATATTGTAATCAGATGCCATTCAATTACGAAGATCGTTTGATTCCCTTGAAGATTGGGGCGCGTTTTATCAGGTACTTTACGCCATCTTTGGAGGACCTGGCGGTGATGAAGCTTTATGCCTATCGTCCGAACGACATCGTCGATCTTCATAGTCAGGCATTCGTTGACCGACTTGATTGGGATCTGCTCGAGCGGCTTATATTCGACGAGGGAGAGGCTCTGGCGTCGTCGCCCTCGGAGCGGAGTTATCAAGAGATGGTCTGCGCATACAGGCAATACAAAAAGGAGGTGCTCGGTTGAATCTGACCTTTGAGGGATTCTTAAAAGGCTATTGCCGAGAGCTGTCCGGGCAGCAGTCGCTGAGTTTTAGAAAACTGGTTGAGCAGGCGACGACGGTTGCGCCGCGCGTGGCGGAGCCTCTGTTTTTGCTTGCTTTGGCGCAAGGAAAAGCCGAATACGTTCTGGGTTTATCCGAGGGCTCGTGGATGGAAGAGGATTACCGAGACGTTTTGTCCTTGTACGGTCAAGCGGGTAACATAATATCTCTATGCGCCAAAAGTGAGCTTCCTAATCGTTATGCCAACGTTTGGCGTGCGTATAGAGCGGTGAAGGAAAAGCCGGCGGTCGACAGAAGGGTGAACGCCCTGATGAGAAAGAAAACGCTGGAAGCATTAGAGGAATCGGGTGAAACGCGCTATGGCCTCTGCCGTGCTCTGCACCTGAATAAGGGAAACGTTTACGCATACTTAGCCGGTGATGACTCAAAGGTGAGCAGGAAGACAGCGCGCCGTATTATGGAATATGCGGAAGAGAGAAGCACCCAAGAAGGCGCCGGGCGCCCGGTGCGTGTGGCGGGGTAAGATTGATCGCGGTTTTGATTGATGACCGATTGAGTTTGTTGGGCGGAGTCTATGTCTGCTATTGATATCGTGCTTGTTGTGATCGCCTTGGTGGCGGTGGGGGTTGCTGTGGCTTGCGCCCTCCAGCTCAAGAGCCTGCGTGCCGAGTTGCGGGAGCGTGGCGACAGTAGCGCGGAAACGCTGGCAGCACTCGAGCAGGCCAACAACGCGCTCGATGCCCTGAACGTCGCGCTGGCCGAAACTCGCCGCACGGCCAATGCCATCGCGCAGCAGCAGACGACAGATGCGGCCGTGGAGCAGCAACGTTACCTGACCATCGCACGTGAGTTTTCGCAAGCTGGTGACCGGATGGATGACCTGCGCCGCGAGACGGCCCAACAGCTCGGTGCCAACCGCGAGGGCATCGAGCACCGCCTGGACAAGGTGCGCGAGACGGTCGATGCCCAGCTGGGTGCTATCCGCAAAGACAACAACGTGCAACTCGATCAGATGCGCGCGACGGTGGGCGAGAAGCTCTCCCGCACGCTCAACGATCGCCTGTCGGCATCGTTTAAGCAGGTGAGCGACCAGCTCGAGGCCGTGTACAAGGGCCTGGGCGACATGCAGTCCATCGCCACCGGCGTGGGCGACCTTAAGCGCGTGCTGGGCAACGTGAAGGCGCGTGGTATTTTGGGCGAGGTGCAGCTGGGTGCAATTCTGGCGGACATTCTTACACCCGACCAGTATCTGGAAAACGTCGCCACCAAGCCCGGCGCCTCGGAGCGCGTTGAGTTTGCCGTCAAGCTGCCGGTGGACGAGGGCGACCCCGTGCTGCTGCCGATTGACTCCAAGTTTCCGGGCGACGCGTACGGGCACTTGCTCGACGCGCAGGAGTCGGGTGATGCGGAGGCCGTGGCGGCTGCGCGCAAGACGCTCGACACCATGGTCAAGCGCGAAGCAAAGGACATTTGCGAGAAGTACCTGAGCGTGCCCGCGACCACCAACTTTGGCATTATGTTCGTTCCGTTTGAGGGACTGTACGCCGAGGTCGTCAGCCGCCCCGGGCTTATCGAGACCCTGGGCCGCGACTATCACGTCAACGTTGCCGGTCCCAGCACCATGGCGGCCATCCTCAACAGTCTGCAGATGAGCTATCAGACGTTTAAGTTGCAAAAACGTACCGACGACGTGCTGCGCGTGCTCTCCGCCGTCAAGGCCGAGCTGCCGCGCTATCAAAAGGCGCTGCGCCGCGCCCAGCAGCAGATCGAGACCGCGGGCAAAACGGTCGAGGGCATCATCACCACGCGCACCAACGTCATGGAGCGCAAGCTCAAGGACATCGACGCACTGGAAGACGTCGACCAAGCCGATGAGATCTTGGGACTCACGTCCGCGGACCTTCTCACAGACCAAGAAGACGAAGGCTAATTGCAACAAGACGGTGGGGCGCCGGCGCAAACGCGGGCGCCCCACCGCTTTTCGTATCGCACTTGTCTGGAGTGTGCTCCAATGTGCAACAATGGCGTTTCGCCCTATCAGACGCGAAAGGAAGCCCATGTCTCAGAGAAGCACCAGCCCGCTCAGCCGCTCCACCGTGCGCCGCACGCTGCAGCGGTTTTGGGGTGTCACGCGCACGCAGCCGCTGATTGTCTTTCTCTCGGTGTTCTCGTCGGCGGGCTACATCTTCTTGCTGACGTTTGCCAATACCTATGTGATGGCCCTCATTGTCGACCGCGTTCAAGCCGGTCCCGTGGCGGGTGACCAGGTGTTTGAGGTCTTCGGCCCCTATATCCTGGCGCTCGTACTCGTTAATCTGGTGGGTCAGATCCTCTCCAAGCTACAGGACTACACCGTCTACAAGCTCGAGATCGCAGGCAACTATCACCTGGCGCGTCTATGCTTCGACACGCTCTCCAACCAATCCATGACATTTCACACCAGCCGCTTTGGCGGATCACTCGTGAGCCAGACGAGCCGTTTTATGAGCGGCTATACGGGGCTGGTGGACGTGACGGTGTATTCGCTCATCCCCACCATCACCTCGGTCGTCTGCACGGTGGCGGCGCTCGCTCCGGTGGTGCCGACGTTTACCGTGATCCTGGTGGGCATCATGGTCGTCTACATTGCGTTTGTCTGGCTTATGTACAAGCGCATCATGCCGCTTTCGGCCGCGACGTCCGCCGCTCAGAACAAACTGTCGGGCGTGCTGTCCGACGCGGTCACGAACATCCTGGCCGTCAAGACCTGTGGGCGCGAGGACTTTGAGCGCGACCTGTTCGATACCGCCGACCGCGCCGCGCGCGATGCTGAAACGGTTTCGATGCACGCCATGATGCAGCGCAACTTTACGACCTCGGGCCTTATCGTCATCACCATGGCCGTGGTGAGTGTGTTCGTCGCGGGTGGCAACGCGTGGTTTGGCATCTCGGCCGGCGCGCTCGTCATGATCTTTACCTATACGTACAACCTCACCATGCGTCTGAACTACGTGAGCTCCATGATGCAACGCATCAACCGCGCGCTGGGCGATGCGGCCGAGATGACGCGCGTGCTGGACGAGCCGCGTCTGGTGGCAGACGACGAGAATGCCCCCGAGCTCAAGGTGGGCGAGGGTGCGATTGATTTTGAGCACCTGAGCTTTGCATACCGTGATGCCGCGGCGGGCGAGGGCGTGTTCGACGACCTGACGCTCCATGTGGCGGCGGGCCAGCGCGTGGGCCTGGTGGGCAAATCGGGCTCGGGCAAGACGACGCTCACCAAGCTGTTGCTGCGCCTGGACGACGTACAGGGCGGCCGCGTGCTCGTGGACGGCCAAGACGTCTCGCGCTGCACGCAGCAGAGCCTGCGCCGCCAGGTTGCCTACGTGCCGCAGGAGGCGCTGCTGTTCCATCGCTCCATTCGCGAGAATATCGCCTACGGCCGTCCCGATGCCACCGACGAGCAGATCCGCGAGGCCGCGCGTCTGGCAAATGCCCTGGAGTTTATCGACCGCCTGCCCCGTGGCTTTGACACCATGGTGGGCGAGCGCGGCGTTAAGCTTTCGGGCGGCCAACGCCAGCGCGTGGCCATCGCCCGCGCTATCCTGACCGACGCGCCGATTCTGGTGCTCGACGAGGCGACGTCTGCCCTGGACAGCGAGTCCGAGGCGCTGGTGCAGGAGGCGCTCGAGAACCTGATGCGCGGGCGCACCTCCATTGTGGTGGCACATCGCCTGTCCACCGTGGCGGCGCTCGACCGCATCGTGGTGCTGGCGGACGGCGAGATTGTCGAGGACGGTACGCATGCGCAGCTTGTCGAGGCGGGCGGCGAGTACGCAAGCCTGTGGGGCCGCCAGACCGGCGCATTTTTGGAGGCGTAAAGACCCCATACGTGGGACAATCGTGCCCATAGGTTTGTTACGCCGCCGAGCCGAGGAGTCGTTATGCCACGCGAGACCAATGCCGCCAAACGCGAGCGCGCCATCGAGGTGTGCGAGCGCCTCAACCGTCGCTATGGCCCGGTCGAGTGCTTCTTGGACCACGAGAATCCCTTTAGGCTGCTCATCGCGGTACTGCTCTCGGCTCAGACGACCGACGCGCAGGTCAACAAGGTGACGCCGCAGCTGTTTGCCCAGTGGCCCACGCCCGAGGCCATGGCGGGGGCGAGCGTGGCCGATGTGGCCGATACCATTAAGTCACTCGGCTTTTATAAGAGTAAGGCCAAGCATGCCGTGGAGGCCGCGCAGATGATCGTCGCCGATTACGGCGGCGAGGTGCCGGCCGACATGAAGGAGCTTGTAAAACTGCCGGGCGTGGGGCGCAAGACGGCGAACATCGTGCTCAACGTGGGGTACGGCATCGTGGAAGGCATCGCGGTGGATACGCACGTCAACCGCATCGCGCACCGCCTGATGCTGAGTCCCAAGACGCACGCCAAAGAGCCTCTCAAGACCGAGCAGGATCTGCTCAAGATTTTGCCGCACGAGTATTGGGAATCGGTCAACCACCAGTGGATTACCTTTGGCCGCGAGATCTGCGACGCCCGCAAACCTAAGTGCGACGAGTGCCCGCTGGCGGATTTGTGCCCCAGCGTGCGCGTTTTGGGGTAGCTGTTCGGCGTGCGCTGGCGTGCCCACCCCATGCGCTACCATGGCAATCAAGACTTTTGACGTACGACCCGCCGAGCTTGCCCCGGCGGGCTTTTGGCGTTGCGATGCCGGAGGAACAGCATGCTCATTCACCGTATAGCCGCGCAGCTCTACACTGCCGAGGCCTTGCAGACCGTCGAGGCAGGACTCGATGCTGGCGAGGACGTGACGCTGGCTGTGTCGCAGTCGGGCCGCACGCTTATGGCGGCAGCCCAGTTTGCGCGCCGTCCGCGCCCCACGGTCTACATTGTGAGCGGCGAGGACGCGGCCGATCGCGCCGCGCGCAGCCTTGCCGCCTACGTGGGCCTGGCACATGTGTGTCGTTTCCCCGAGCGCAAGGACTATCCGTGGCGCGAACAGGCGCCCGACGACGCCGTGGTGGCGCAGCGCTGCGAGGCCCTGGGACGCATCGTGCGCGGCGACAACTGCATCATGGTTGCCTCGGCCCGCGCGCTGCTGCGTTGCGTGCCGCCGGTCGAGAGCCGCTACTGGGAGTCCACTACTTTTGCGGTGGGCGAGGAGATTCCCTTTGACGAGGTGCCGCAGCGTCTGGTGGGCATGGGCTACACCAATGCCGGCGCCGCCGACGCGCCCGGTCTGTTCCGTGTGCACGGCGACACCGTCGAGGTGTTCCCCGCGCAGGAAAAGGCGCCCGTGCGCATTGAGTTCTTTGGCGACGAAATTGATCGCATTCGCCGCATGGTGAGCTCAACGGGGCAGACCATCGGCAACGAGGACAGTATCGAGATCTTCCCCTGCCGTGAGCTGGCGCTTACCGACGATGCGGTCCACAACATGCATGTGGCGCTCTATCGCGCCAGCCAGGACGATAGCAAGCTGGCGGCGTTGCTCGAGATGGTGGATGCGCGCATCGTCACGCCCGAGCTTGACCGCTTTTTGCCGGTGATGTACGGCCAGACCGTGAGCCCGCTGGCACACGTGAGCGGCAAGGCGCTCGTGGTCCTGTCCGAGCCGCGCTCGCTGTTCGACGACTGCCTGCGCGCCTACGAGGATATCGAGGCGCGTGCCGGCGAGGCAGGGATTGACCGACTGGATGGCCTGTATGTACGTGCCCAGCAGCTCGATTTTGGTGCTCAGCAGCGCCTGAACTATGTGAGCCTGATTCGCGCCGGCGGCGCGGTTACGGCAGAGCTCAAGATTGAGCAGCCGGCCATTGCGGGCTCGGACAACCGCTTTATGACGCGTATTCAGGAGGTCGTGGGCAAGCGCTATGCCTGCGTGTTTGCCATTCCCGACCGCGGCGCGCGCGAGTCGATGGAGCTCACCTTTGGCGACGAGGGCATTACCTTTGAGGAATCGCTGACGGCCGCGCCCGAAAATGCCGGCGTCATTGGCGAGCGCGTGCGCGTGGCGGCGGCAGATTCTGCCGACCGTGCTGCCCGTCAGGATGCTCATGCCTCGATTCGCGAGCGTAAGGCTGACGCGCTCAACGCCCGCTCGCTCGAGGCGGGCGCGGCCCAGGCTGCCGCCGGTGCCGCCGTGCCCACTATCTCGCGCGGACGCGTGACCTTTGTCGATGCCGCCCTGCCGCAGGGCGTGGTGGTGCCCGATGCCAACCTGGCCGTGTTCTCGATCGCCGACCTCAACGCCCGCATGGATGCCAACCGCGCGCGCAGCCGCCGCAAGGTGGACATTACGCAGATCACGTTCCCGTTTAAGCCGGGCGACTACGTGGTGCACGCCACTCACGGCATCGCGCTCTTTAGCGAGATCGCGCGCCAGGAAGTGGGCGGCAAGGAGCGCGACTACTTTTTGCTGGAATATGCCGACGGCGACAAGCTCTACGTGCCGCTCGAGCAGGTCGATCGCATCACGCGCTATGTTGGCCCCGACGGCGACAAGCCGCGTCTGACCAGGCTCAACACTGCCGACTGGACGCGTGCCACCAATAAGGCGCGCAAGAATGCCAAAAAGCTGGCGTTTGACCTGGTCGATCTGTATACGCGCCGCTCGTCGATTACCGGTATCGCCTGCCCGCCCGACACGCCCGAGCAGATCGAGATGGAGGAGAGCTTTCCTTACGACGAGACGCGCGACCAGCTGGAGGCCATCGCCGACATTAAGGCCGACATGGAAGCGCCCAAGCCCATGGACCGCCTGCTGTGCGGCGACGTGGGCTTTGGCAAGACCGAGGTCGCCCTGCGTGCGGCGTTTAAGTGTGTGGACTCCGGCCGCCAGGTCATGGTGCTCTGCCCCACGACCATTCTGGCCCAGCAACACTACGAGACGTTCTTTGAACGCTTTGCCCCGTTCGGCCTTGAGGTCGAGGTGCTCAGCCGCTTCCGCACGCCGGCGCAGCAAAAGCGCGCGCTCAAGGCGTTTGCCGAGGGCGCAATCGATGTGCTCATCGGCACCCACCGTCTGCTTTCGGCCGATGTGAACCCCAAGAACCTGGGCCTGGTGATCATCGACGAGGAACAGCGCTTTGGCGTGCAGCACAAGGAACAGCTCAAGAACCTGCGCGAGCAGATTGACGTGCTCACGCTTTCGGCAACGCCGATTCCGCGAACCATGCAGATGGCCACGAGCGGCGTACGCGACATGAGCCTGATTACCACGCCGCCGACCGGGCGTCGTCCCGTGATCGTGCACGTGGGGGAGTACGATCCCGACGTGGTGAGTGCGGCGATTCGCCTGGAGGTGGGCCGCGGCGGTCAGGTGTATTACGTGTCCAACCGCGTCAAGACCATCGACGACGCCGTGGCGCGCGTACACGAGGCCGCGCCCGAGGCGCGCGTGGGCGTGGCGCACGGCAAGATGAGCCCGCGCGAGGTCGAGGACGTGATGATCGAGTTCGCGACCAAAAAGATCGACGTGCTCATCGCCACGACCATCGTGGAGAGCGGCATCGACAACGCGACCGCCAACACGCTCATCATCGAGGATTCGCAGCGTCTGGGTCTGGCACAGCTCTACCAGCTCAAGGGCCGTGTGGGCCGTTCTGCCACGCAGGCGTACGCGTACTTTATGTTCCCCGGCGAGCTGCCGCTCACCGAGGAGGCGACGGCGCGCCTGACCGCACTGTCCGAGTTCCAAGACCTGGGCAGCGGCATGCGCATTGCCATGCGCGACCTGGAGATTCGCGGCGCCGGCTCGCTTATGGGGGCCGAGCAGCACGGCAACCTGTCGAGCGTGGGCTTTGACCTGTTTACGCAGATGCTGGGCCAGGCTGTGGCCGAGGCGCGCGGCGATGACGACGCCGGCGTGGAAGCGGCGAGCGTGGGTATTAATCTGCCGGCCGACTACTTCTTGTCCGAGGAGTACCTGCCGGCGGTGGACCAGCGCGTGCTCGTGTACCGCAAGCTCGCAGCGGCCGAGGACCTGGAGAGCATCGATGAGGTGCAGGAAGAGACCGAGGCCGCGCATGGCGAGCTGCCGTTGGCGGGACTCAACCTGTTCAACCGCGCGCGCATCCGCATTCGCGGCGAGCGCCTAGGGCTCGAGAGCGTCACGCTCAGTGGCGGTCGCATCACGTTTTTGGGCGTCGACGTGCCCAAGAAGGTGGCCTTTGAGCTAAAGACTCGCTATGGCGCGGTGAACTTCCCCAAGAGCCGCAAGCTGTCGGTGCCCTACAAGGCGGGCGCCGGTGCGGGCAGCGGCCTGGGTCGCGGCCTCGATGCCAACGACGGCACCGGCCCGGTGGCCGCGGCGCTCATGCTGCTGCAACAGCTGGGTGCCAGCGACGACGACTAACGGGTCGACGCTGCAATCACCCCATTTGGGCACTCTGGTTCCATCGAAAGGAAAGCATGTTCGGATACATCTATAAGAAAGATGTCGCCATGATCGCGGTTGTCCTGTGCCTTTGTCTGGGCGTGGGCAGTTTCTTCGATTATCAGATCTCGAGCGCGCTGTTCAATATCGGCAGCATGTACGGTCGCTTTATCGAGGCCGCCGGCGAGCTGCCGTTCGAGCTGACGGCAAGCGTCGCAGGCGTCATGCTCGTGCGCGCGGTGCGTCCCGATTCCAGAGGGAGCAAATGGCTCGCCGTGCTCGGCATCCTCGTCAACGTTGGCCTGGCCGGCTACGAGATCGTCTCGTCCCTGAAGGTTGGCGGCAAACTCATCGCGGTTCAGTTGGTACTGACGTTTGTGCTGGTCATCGCTGCCAACCTTATTGTCTATCGCCTCACGCGCGCGACCGAGCCTGACGAGCTCACACGCTGGGCGCTGATGGTACTTGCCGTGTGGGTCGCTCAAGCCATTATCCTCAACGTGATCGTCAAGCCGCTGTGGTCGCGTCCGCGCATGCGCGTGATCGAGGTCACGCCGGGGCTCATTTTTCAGCCGTGGTGGGTAATCGGCAATCCCGACAAGTGGACCTATATCGCCGCCGGCGTGATCAAGGACGGGTTCAAGTCGTTCGCGAGCGGGCACACCGCGCATGCGGCGATTGGCCTTATGCTCGCCGGGCTTCCCGCGGCAGCCTTTAAGGAAAAGCCTTCGCGTCGCCGTGTGATCTTTTGGGCGGCGGCTGTGGTCGCGGCGCTCGTCGCGTTTGGCCGCATCGTGATCGGAGCGCACTTTTTGAGTGACGTGAGCTGCGGTTTTGCTCTGGTACTGGCACTTGAGTGCCTTGCCGCGCGCATTGCCTATCCCAGCGGCGTACAATAGCTCCGTTTGAATCATCGGGCCCGTGCCCGGCTAGAGAGGATTGCCATGCTCGCGTTCAACAACGACTATTCCCACGGCGCACATCCGGCAGTGCTGCAGGCGCTCGTCGATACCAACATGGAGCTGCAGCCCGGCTACGGTACCGATGCGCACACCGAGCGTGCCAGGCAGCTTATCCGCGAGGCCTGTCAGGCCCCCGATGCCGACGTGTTTTTACTGGTGGGCGGCACGCAGGCCAACGCGACGGTGATTGACATGCTGCTTGCGCCCTACGAGGGCGTCGTTGCTGCCGAGACTGGCCACGTCGCCTGCCACGAGGCGGGCGCCATCGAGTTTGGCGGCCACAAGGTGCTCACCATCCCCGGCTACGAGGGCAAGATGCACGCCGAGGACCTCGAGAACTATATCCAGGTGTTCTACGAAAACGAGAGCTACGAGCACACGGTGTTCCCGGGCGCCGTGTACGTGAGCCTATCGACTGAGTACGGCACGCTGTACTCCAAGGCCGAGCTCGCGGCGATTCATGCGGTGTGCCAGAAGCGCGAGATTCCGCTGTTTGTGGACGGTGCTCGTCTGGCCTATGCGCTGGCGTCCGATGAGTGCGACATTACCCTGCCCGAGCTGGCGCAGCTGTGCGACGTGTTCTACATCGGCGGCACCAAGTGCGGCGCGCTCTGCGGCGAGGCCGTGGTGTTTTGCGGCATGCACGCTCCGGCGCATCCCATTCCGCGCATTAAGCAGCACGGCGCACTGCTTGCCAAGGGCCGCCTGACGGGCGTCCAGTTTGAGGCGCTCTTTACCGATGGCCTGTATTTTGAGATTGGTCGACAGGCGATTGAGACGGCCCGGGCGCTACGTCGCGTGCTGCACGAGCGCGGTTACCAGTTCTTTTTGGAGACGCCCACGAACCAGCAGTTTGTGATTCTGCCCAACGAGGACATGGCTCGCATTCGCGAGCATGCCTCGATCGAGTACTGGGAAAAGTACGACGAGACCCACACGGTGGTGCGCTTTTGCACCAGCTGGGCCACGACACAGGAGGACATCGACGCGCTGGCGGCTGTCCTGTAGCCTGATGTAATGACGAGGGGCCGCCTTGCGCTGGGTTTGGCGCAGGGTGGCCTTTGCTTTTGGGGAGAAGGGTTGTATGACCGAGATGTCCGAGCCGACGATTCGCCTGGCGACGCCCGAAGACGCGCCGGCGTTGCTTGCCATCTATGAGCCGTATGTGCGCCAGACGGCGATTACCTGCGAATACGAGGTGCCGAGCGTTGAGGAGTTCGCCGGGCGTATCGAGCGCACGCTCAAGCGCTATCCGTATCTGGTGATGGAGCTGGACGGGCGTCCGGTAGGCTATGCCTATGTGAGTCCGCTCAACAGCCGCGAGGCATACGACTGGTCGGTCGAGACATCGATCTACCTGGCGCGCGACGTGCGCCACGGCGGGCTGGGCCGCAAGCTGCACGATGCGCTCAAGCAATGTCTGATCGCGATGGGCATCACCAACATGTGCGCGCTCATCGCCGTGCCGCACGACAAGGACGACGAGTACCTGACGCACAACAGCCAGGACTTCCATGCCCATATGGGGTATCGCCTGGTGGGTGCCTTCGACCGCTGCGCCCAAAAGTTCGGTCGCTGGTACGACATGTGTTGGATGGAGCTGGTCCTGGCCGAGCGCACGCCCAACCAACCCAAACCAACCTGGTTCCCCGACCTCCCCAAACCTACCATTTAGGGACAGGTTAGCCGATGGGCTCGGTGTATTTGGCGCGGTCGGTGCGCTGGATGCGCTTGGAGACATGGAGCGGGCGGCCGTCGGTGTCGTAGACGTAGTCGGTGATCAGGATCAGCGCCTGCCCACGCTCAACGTTGAGCAAAAACGCCTCGTTTTGCGAGGCATAGCACACCTCAAAGGTCTTATGTCCCTGTGCCGGCGCGCGATGGAATTCCTGGCGCAGCGTGGCGTAGAGCGAACCGTTGATATCGCGGTCGATGAGTGCTTCAAAGCTCGGTGGTAGATAGGTGGTCTCCAGGCACAGTGGCGCATCGTCCAGATAACGCAGACGGACAAGTTTGACGAGCTTGCTGCCCACGGCGGCATCAAAGAACTTGGCTATGCTGCCGCCCGCCTTGGCAAAGCCCGAGTCCACGGTGCGCGTGGTGGGCTTCATGCCCTGACCTTCGACCTGCTTGGTATAGCTCGAAAACACTAGGTTGTTCTCGTGGAGCGCGGGCGTGTCGGCCACAAAGGCGCCACGCCCGCGCTCGGTGCGCACCAGGCCCTCATCAACGAGAACCTTAAGGGCGTGGCGCACGGTGCTGCGCGACAGCCCCGATTCGTCCATGAGCTCCATCTCGGACGGCAGCTTGTCTCCGCGTGCGTAGATGCCGGCGGCGATGCGGTCGCGAAGCGTACCCGCCAAGCGCTCGTATTGGCTCAGTTTCTTTTTAGATGAAGCGTTCATGCGATCAGCCTATATTTAACTTGTATGCTTATCTAAGCAAGCATGTATTCAACACAACAATAAAACCGCTGGTATTGAGCTACCGAAAACCTTACCAGCAAAATTTCTAAGATAAATATAGCATACAACTAGTCGACATAACCAAAACATGTATGTAACTTGTATGCCATCGAGAGCATCAAACGAGAAGAAAGGCTGATGCACGATGACTACTCAGGAACAGGTTAAGGATGTCGTCTCCCAGGTTTTGGCTGACAAGGCAGACAAGGGCGGCATCAAGCGCGTCGTGTGGATTGGCGCTGGCGGATCCAACGGCGGCAACTATCCTGCCCAGTACTTTATGGAGCACGAGGCCACGCAGGTCGTGAGCTCCAGCTACACCAGCAACGAGTTCGTGCACGCCACCCCGGCCTACGTCAACGAGAACACCCTGGCCGTCGTCGTGTCCATGCGCGGCACCAAGGAGACCATCGTTGCCGCCCAGGTCGCCAAGGACCACGGCGCCAGCACCATCGCCATCTATGTTGACGAGTCCGGCCTCACCGAGGTCTGCGACTACAAGATCCAGTACGACAGCCTGGCCGTCGACGAGTCCTGCATGGGTCGCACCAACTCTGCCGTCGTGACTATGATCGCCATGGAGCTTACGCAGCAGACCGAGGGCTATGCCGAGTACGAGACCGCTATGGCCGCCTTCGACCTGGTTGACCCCATCTATCGCAAGGCCGTCGAGTACACCCGTCCGCTTGCCGCCAAGTGGGCCGAGCAGAACGCCGACAAGCCCTGCATTAACGTCATGGCCCAGGGCCCGCTCTTTGGTGCCGCCTACGTCTTTAGCATCTGCAACGTGCAGGAGATGCTGCAGATCGACTCCTGCACCATCAACACCTGCGACTTCTTCCACGGCCCCTTCGAGATCCTGGACAAGCGCACCTCGCTGTTCCAGCTCATCAGCGTCGGCCGCAGCCGCTGCAACGACGAGCGCGGCATCCGCTTCGTCAACCAGTACGGTGGCGAGCGCGTCTATCAGCTCGACGCCAAGGAGCTCGGCCTCAACGACATCAAGGACAGCGTGAGCGAGTACTTCAACCACCTGATCTTTGCCCCGATCCTCAACAACGTGTACATGCGTGCGCTCTCTGTCGTCACCCACAAGGACTACATGACGCGCCGCTACATGTGGAAGCTGGACTACTAAGAGTTACGCGGTTTTACCAAACCGCGTAACGGCTCGACGCTGCGCGGGCCGCATTTGGACAATCTGACGTTCAACTTCAAGGGCGCGACCAGAAGGTCAGCGCCCTTTCGTTTCACGTCACCTTGCCTCAAATGCGGCCCGCTCGCTGACTTATGCTCAACCAGCGGTGCCTTAGACGTTGGGGACGTTCTTAAATGACTAGTCATTTGGGAACGTCCCCAATGAGTATGTGGGGAAGCAGATTTTTCCGTTCGGCGATTTGTGTCTTGAAAAATGTATATAACGACTATAACGTAGTACGAAACATATTGGAAACAATACCGAGGAGGCTGCGTTGAAGAAGAGCAATCTGGGCTATGTGCTGGTGCTGATCGCCGCGCTTATGTGGGGCAGCATCGGAATCTTTGTAAACGGCATCTCGGCCATGGGCGTTTCGTCCCAGAGCATGGCTGCCTTTCGCTTGTTGGTCGGAGCGCTTATCTTGGCGCCGGTCCTGATGTTTATGGGCTGCCGTCCGGGTGAGGGGTCTACCGTGGCTCAGGGTCCGCTGGCCCTGTTCAAGGCAAGCCCTAAAGAGCTTGTTCCCTGTGCGCTTGTCGGCATCGTCGGTTTGGCCGCCGCCAACACCTGTTATTACGAGTGCATGGGCGAGGTGGGCATGTCCACGGCCTCGGTGCTGCTCTACACCTCGCCGGTGTTTGGCGTCATGCTCGGCCGCGTGCTTTATCGCGAGGACGTGACCCCCAACAAGCTCGTTGCCATTGTCTTTAACATCGTAGGCTGCGTGCTTGCAGTGACCAATGGCGACCTTTCCGGTTTTCATTTTTCGGTTTGGGGCGTCACGTCGGGCGTGATTGCAGGCCTTTGTGGTGCGTCGCTCGCGGTGTTTAGCCGAATAGCAACCAAGACGGTCCACCCGCTGGCTGTCACGTTTTGGGGCTTTGTTTTTGGCGGTGCGGTTATGGCAGCTATCGCGGCTCCGTGGCCGGATGTCGCCGCGGCAATGTCGCCACAGCTGCTGCTGCTGTTCCTTGGCTTTGGACTCATCCCCACAGCCGTTGCTTACATCTTATATATGCAGGGTCTGTCCATGGGGCTCGAGACATCGAAAGTTCCCGTCGTAATGTCTTTCGAGACGGTCGTCACCGTACTGGTGGGCATTGGTGTCTACGCCGAGCCCGCCGGCGCGATTAAAGTCCTGGGCATCGTGTTGGTGCTCGCGTCCATCCTGATTATGAACACCGACTTCTCCAAGCTGCGCAACAGTGTGTTTGTCGGTCATGTCATTGAGAGCATGACCTTTAAGCCCAACGCGTGGTGGACCGAAAAATCTCAGGACATGGATCTGTTTAAGGAACGCACCGGCATTGCGCTGGAACCCACCGTACAGGAAAGCCCCTGGTACTTCGTGCGATAGGGGATTGCGCGCAGGGTCTGACCTGGGGTTATCCAGCTAGCGCCGGCCTACCCAGTCCAACGTTTCGAGTACGTTAAACCCGTCAACGGTCGATTTTCACCCGCGAACGGTCTTTATACTAATTAGCAATATAAGCAACGTATAAGACGTTATAATGACCATAACGAAAAGGAGGAGGCAAGATGAATCAGATCATTCTCGCATCTCATGGCGGCCTGGCCGCAGGCGCCAAAGACACGCTCGAGATGGTTCTCGGCGACGTGTCGAACGTCCACGTCGTGTCGCTTGCTCGTGACGACAAGGAGCCCATCACCAATAAGGTTGAGGCTATGATCGCCACGTTCAACGCGGACGACACCGTCTATGTGCTGACCGATATGCTCGGCAGCTCGGTCAACAACAGCATGGTCGAGCTTTCCAAGAACGGCACGAAGTTCACGGTTGTCAGCGGTTTCAACATCCCGTTGGCGCTCACGCTTGCTATGAGCCCCGCCCCCGTCAAGGGCGCCGAGCTCGCGGCCCTCATCAATGAGGCCCGCACCGGTCTGACCAACCCCAACGCACCGGTCGAGGCCGCCGCGGCTCCCGCCAAGAAGGCCAAGGCGTCCCGTCACAGCTCCGGTCCCGCCAAGATCGTCCTCGCACGTCTTGACTACCGTCTGCTGCACGGCCAGGTCGTCTTTACTTGGACCACCAAGGTTCAGGCCGAGCGCATCATCGTCGTCGACAACGCTGCCGCCAACGATGACATCAAGAAGGGCGCTCTTAAGCTGGCCAAGCCCCAGGGCGTGCGCCTGAACGTCTTCACCGTCGAGCGTGCCCTCGCCAAGATGGATAAGCTCAACACCCTCGGCGAGCGCGTCATGTTCGTCTTTGGCAACACTGCCGAGATGCTGCAGTTCTGTCAGGGCTACAAGCTCGACGCCATCAACCTGGGCGCCACCGCCAACCACGACGGTGCCGATCAGGTCGGCGGCAAGGACAGCTCCGTCTTCCTCGACGCCACCCAGAAGGCCGACGTCAACCAGCTGCTCGACATGGGCATCAAGCTCTATGTCCAGCAGACCCCTACGTATCAGAGCGTCGACATCGACGCCAAGCTGTAATCAACCAGGCTTTTGCCTGACTGAAAGGAGAAGGGTATGAATACGTTCATCAGTGCGGTGCTCGTCGGCCTCGTCGGCGTGTTCTGCATGTGGGACTCCCGCCTGCTCGGTCGTCTTAACTTCGAGCAGCCCCTCGTTGGCGCTACGCTCGTCGGTCTGCTGCTGGGCGATGTGCCCACCGGCCTTGCCGTCGGTGCCGCCGTCGAGCTCGTGTCCATGGGCCTGGTGCAGGTCGGCGCCGCCGTTCCGCCCGATATGGTCCTGGGCGGCATCGTGGCCGCTGCCTTTGCGTGCCTGACCGATGCTTCTGCCGAGACCGCCATGACGATCGCCATCCCGGTCGCCGTCCTGGGTCAGCTCCTCGGCATCGTGTTCCGTTCCATCATCGCCGCCCTCACCCATGTGGCAGATAGCGCGATCGATAACGGAAAGTTCAAGACCGCCTACCGTATGCACATCTGCGCCGGCTCCGGTCTGTACGCCATCATGTACTTCCTGCCGATCTTCCTCGCCGTCTTTGTTGGCACCGACCTGGTTCAGGCCATCGTCAACATGGTTCCCGAGTGGCTGTCCACTGGTCTTAACGTTTCGACCAAGATCATGACCGCCTACGGCTTGGCCCTGCTGCTCACCATGATGATCAAGAAGGGTATGACTCCGTTCCTGTTCATCGGTTTCCTGCTCGCCGCTTACCTCAACCTGTCCGTCATCGCGGTCGCTCTGATCGGTGTGTGCCTGGCTGTCGTCTTCATGGGCTTCAAGTTCAACGGGTCCCATGCAGCCGCCGGTGTCGATTCCGACTACGATCCGCTCGAAGACGACGAAGACTAAGGAGGAACACACTATGGCAACCGCAACCAAGGACGTGTCCCTGAACAAGAAGGTCAGCCAGTTCTTCTGGCGCTCCTGGGCCATCCAGGCCTCTTGGAACTACGAGCGTCAGATGAACATGGGCTTCCTCTACGGCATGGTTCCCACGCTCGACCGCCTCTATCCGGACGAGTCCGACCCCAAGCAGCTCGCTGCTAAGAAAGAGGCTTACCACCGTCACATGGCGTTCTACAACTGCACCCCGCAGACGAGCGCCTTTATCCTGGGCCTCACCGCCTCCATGGAGGAGGAGTACGCCAAGGATCCCGAGAACTTCAACCCCGATTCGATTAACGCGGTCAAGACCTCCCTTATGGGCCCGCTTTCCGGCATCGGTGACTCCTTCTTCCAGGGCACCATCCGTGTTATCGCCTTTGGTCTGGGCGTTCAGCTGGCTCAGCAGGGCTCCATCATGGGCCCGATCCTGGCCATGCTCATCTCCATCGTCCCCTCTGTGCTGATCACTTGGTTCGCAGCCAAGATGGGCTATCAGGGCGGCCACGAGTACCTGAGCAAGCTTCAGGGCGGCGACCTCATGGAGAAGCTCATGTATGTCTGCGGCATCGTGGGTCTTATGTCCGTAGGCGGCATGATCGCCACGCTGATCGGCGCCACCACCCCGCTGCAGTTCGCTGAGGGCACCGTCGTTATCCAGGACATCCTGGACGGCATGATGCCCCAGATGATCTCCCTTGGCCTCACCGGCCTTATGTACTGGCTCATCAAGAAGAACGTCAACACCGGTTGGCTTCTCGTGATCGCCATCGTGGGCGGCATCGCCCTCTCCGCGGCCGGCATCCTGGCCTAGTCGCGACCAAGCGTCTAACCGCTTTCCCCCGGGGGCCTGCCTGGCATCCCATACCCCAGGCAGGCTTCCATCCCCAAAATGCGACAATGGGACAGTCCCTTTGTCGCATCCTCAACGGGCCGGCGACTCGGTCCAAATCACGGTAACCCTGCGAGCGCCCGGCAATGTGGCGCCGCAAAAATCGAAAGGAATGTGTCAGATGTACGAGATCGACCTTAACCTCCCTAAGCAGATCGTCGCTGACGTCCTGTCCAACCACGAGATCCACAGTGTCGCCTTCGTCGGCTGCGGTGCTTCCATGTCCGACCTGTACCCCGCCAAGTACTTCCTGGCCAACAACACGGACAAGCTGAACGTTCAGATCTTCACCGCTAACGAGTTCAACTATGACACGCCTTCCTGGGTCAACGAGCACACCTTCGTGATCACCTGCTCCCTCGGTGGCTCCACGCCCGAGACCGTCGAGGCCAACAAGACCGCCAAGAAGCACAACTGCCCGGTCGTCTCCCTCACCAACAAGGCTGGCTCCGCTCTGACCGTCGACGCCGACTACGTCATCGTTCACGGCTTCCACGCCAACTTCGCTGCCAAGTGCGAGAAGCCCGGCTATGCCATCGCTCTTGCTCTCGAGATCCTTCAGCAGACCGAGGGCTATGACAAGTACGACGACATGATCACCGGCCTCACCAACGTCTTCGATCTCTGCGAGAACGCTGCTCAGTCCTGCAAGAAGCTCGCCAAGAAGTTCGCTGAGGACTTCAAGGACGACAAGATGATTTACTTCATGGCCTCTGGTGCCTCCGAGAAGATGGCTTACTCTCACGCCGCCTTCCTGTTCACCGAGATGCAGTGGATCGACGCCGCCGCCTACAACACCGGCGAGTACTTCCACGGCCCGTTCGAGGTTTCCACCGAGGGTAAGCCCTACGTCTTCTTCATGTCCGATGGCGCTACCCGTCCGATGGACGCCCGCGCCCTCACCTTCCTTGAGCGCATGGGCGCCAAGGTCGCTCTGATCGACTCCAAGGACTACGGCCTGGCTGACGCCGTGCCCGCGAGCGTCGTCACCTACTTCAACCCGCTGCTGCACCTCGCCGTTATGCGCGAGTACGGCAACCAGATCGCCGAGGCCCGTCAGCACCCGCTGACCATGCGTCGCTACATGTGGAAGCTTTCCTACTAATCACAAGTAAGTAGACCTTACGGGTTGATTGAGAGGGGATGGGGTTTGCGCCCCGTCCCCTTTTTTGCTCTTGGGAGGGCACGCCTGTCGCGTCGCAAAACCCAGGATAAAACCTACCAAAATAAACCTGTCTCTATTTGGCAGGTGGGAGGAGATGCGTATGATCAAAGCAGTGCTGTTTGACATGGACGGCGTGCTGGTCGATACCGAGTGGTTCTACAACCGTCGTCGCGTGGCGTTTATGGAGGAGAAGGGGTTCCACTTTGACGAGATCCCCGATCTTTCGGGGTCTAACGAGCCGGCCATTTGGGAGGCGCTGGTGCCCGACGATGTTGAGCTGCGCGAGCGCCTTCGCGTGGAGTACAAGCAGGTCTACAGCCCGGACCACCCCGTTCCGTATGCCGAGCTGCTCAACGAGCAGACGGAGCCGGTGATGCGCGCACTGCACGAGCGCGGCGTGAAGTGTGCCATCGCGAGCTCGTCTTATCGTGAGCTCATTGACGAGCTGGTAGAGATTGCCGGTATCGCCGATGTGCTGGACTACACCATCAGCGGTCACGAGTGCAGTGCGTTTAAGCCCGACCCCGAGATCTACCTGCGTGCCATGGAGGCGCTGGGGGTGGAGCCTGCCGAGTGCCTGGTTATCGAGGATTCGCCTTTGGGGATCGAGGCTGGCAAACGTTCCGGCGCCCGCGTCCTGGCACTGCGTCCGCACGAGGGCGTCAACCTCGATCAATCGCGAGCCGATGCCGTTATTGATAATCTGACCGACATTTTGGCCGCTTTGTAGTGTCAATCCGCCGCGAGAAGCACGGGTTCAAACGTTTTTTGCGGTGGACTGGCTCAATTTGGTTTCGATTTTGATCCGTTTGGCTTCGATTCGGACTAAGTGAGTAGACTTTTTGGCGCAGGCCGAGCACAATGCATATCTTCCTTTGTAAAACCGCAGGTCACAGGGGTGGCGGTTTTGGGTGTGCTCGGCAGATCGTAAAAAGTCTACTCACTTGGAATTTTGCCCTTTGGTCGTGGGGGTTGCTGGTCCCGTTTTGGTTGTCGAGGGAGGTTGAATTGAAGCGCCCCCGCACGCTCCATGCTACAATCGCGGGCATGCCCCACAACCACATCTGCCTTCGAAAGGAGCCTACGTGGCGAACGCCATCGATCAGCTCACGGACCGCGTGCTCATGCTCGGCCGCCTCACCATCGTCCGCCGTGCCATTACTGCCGTGGCGGTCACAATTTCTGCCGTCCTCCAGACATTCCTGATCCAGGCGTTCATTCAGCCCGCCGACCTGCTTCCGAGCGGCCTCACCGGCGTTGCGGTCCTGCTCGATCGCGTTACCTCGCTGGGCGGCGTTCACATCGACATTTCGCTCGGTATGCTCGCGCTCAACATCCCCGTGGCGCTCCTATGCTGGAGCGGCATTAGCAAGCGCTTCGTCATCTTCTCGATGATGCAGGTCGTGCTCTCGTCGCTGTTCCTCAACGTCTTTCACTTCGCTCCATTTTTGGGCGACAAGATCATGCTCATCATTTTTGGCGGCGTGGTCTCGGGTCTGGGCGCTGCCATCGCACTTAAATCCGGCGCATCCACCGGCGGCACCGACTTTATCGCGCTGTGGGTTTCCAACCACACGGGCAAGACCATCTGGGGCGTCATCTTTGGTTTCAACTGCTTTATCCTGGCGATCTTTGGCTTTATGTTTGGCTGGGACAAGGCGGCGTATTCCATCGTGTTCCAGTTTATTTCGACCAAGACCATCGACAGTTTCTATCGTCGCTACGATCGCGTGACGCTGCAGATTACGACGCGCAAGGCAGACGAGGTCATGACTGCCTACGTAAACCATTTTCAGCACGGCATTAGCTGCGCCGAGGTCGTCGGCGGATACAGCCGCGAAAAGATGTACCTGCTGAACACCGTTGTTTCGACCTACGAGAGCCAGGACATTATCAAGTTGGTGTGCGACGTTGATCCCGGCGCCGTGATCAACGTGTTCCACACGCTCAACTTTGTGGGCGGCTGGTGGGGCGGTCATGTCGACGAGCCCATGCCCACGGCCGTTCCCGATCCCGACAAGCCCGCACGCATGGCCAGCAGGCAGGCGCGCCTCAGCGAACAGGACAGCCTGCAGCAGGACGACGGCAAGTAGGGTATTGGCATTTTGCCGGTCCTGCGCAACCCATCCGAACGAGCCCCCCGAAAGCCCCGTTGCTTTCGAGGGCTCTCGTTTGCCCAGATAAAACCTACCAAAATGAAGCTGTCGCTTTTTGGTAGGGAGGGTGTATCGTTTTATCAATATGAGGTAACATGAAACTAGACGTTATATACGTATTAGAAATTTAGCTATTTTGATAAGAGTGATCAGATATGCCTGCGCCCAAAAATGCACCGCTTTACCAGCAGATTTATGACGAAATCAAGGATGCGATCGAGAAAGGTGTTTATGCACCCAAGGAGCGTATTCCGTCCGAGCTTGAACTAGCCGAGCAGTACGAGGTGAGCCGTATTACGGTGCGCCGCGCTGTCGAGGAGCTGTGCTCCGATGGTTACCTGGTTAAGCAGCAGGGCCGCGGCACCTTTGTCTCCACGCCGCACATCAACCGCCAGTTTCACGCCTCGACGCTGCAGACGTTTACCGCGCTGTGTGCCGGCAACGGCATGAAGGCCGGTGCGCACGTGATCGATCGCCAGATCGTTCCGGCGCGCCAAAACGAGATGGAGTTCTTTGGCCTGCAGAAGGATGCGCTGCTGCTGCATATCAAGCGCGTGCGTACGGCCGACGGCGAGCCCATCTTTGAGGAGAACATCTTTGTGCCGTTTGACGCCTACCGTGAGCTGTTGACGGCCGATCTTGAGGACAAGTCGATTTTTGCCGAGGTCGAGCGTGTTGGCGGAACGCCGATTGTCTCGGTTGGCTACCGTACGGTCGAGGCCGTTCGAGCTAACGCCGAGCAGGCGGCCGAGCTGGGCATTGCTCCGCACGATCCGCTGCTCAACCTGCGTGCCGGCTTTACCGGTCCCGATGACGAGCCGGTTTTGATGGGTAAGCAGTACTACGTGGGATCGCGCTACGTTATGGTCATGTAAGTTACGCGGTTTTACCAAACCGCGTAACGGCTCGACGCTGCAAGCGCCCCTAAGCGGCAATCTGACGTTCAATCGTCGGTCGCGTACCCAAAGTACGCTTCCCTCCTCTTTCACGTCACCTTGCTCGCTTAGGGGCGTTTTCGCTCATATGACCCAATCCGCTGTCAAGAGCCACAATGGCCCCGCCGACCGCTT
>CABUAT010000031.1 GCA_902489665.1 uncultured Collinsella sp.
ATATAGGAACACAAGGTCAAAGGCGGCACCATGATCCTCCTGGTCGACAAGATCGTCCGTTGAACGGGCGCCGCGTGCATGGTAGTATTTCACGTCGTGGTTCAAGATGGATGGCCCGCTTTTACGGCCTCTATCACATCCACCACTTTACAAGGGCTCTTGGCGCAACGGTTAGCGCAGGGGACTCATAATCCCTGGGTTCTGGGTTCGAATCCCGGAGGGCCCACCAGAGAATCAAGGGGCCGGGCAAATAGCCCGGCTTCTTTTTGCCAAAGTTCCCACTCCACATGCCTGCCAAATTGCCTTGATAAACGTTTGCGGTTCAATTTCTCGTAATAATTAATGCTTGTTGACGAGAACCATTTCAAAACTATGCCGGATTACGGGGCTGGACCCGGACCGGCCGTCCATGCCCTGCATTTCACGGAATGCGCAAGTCGGCTACCTGCACTGATAATTGTCCTTGGGGGAAGCGGGCACTGCGGGGGCGCGTCAACAGCGCGCGATTTCCGCGTCGCAGCGCTACCCTGATGCTGAACGCCGGGACGATGACCCACTGACCTGCTGACGCCTCTTCGGCCGTCCTCAAATCCGACCTGTCTCGCCCCGGCTTCCGCGACCCGGAGTCCTGCCATGACCTAATAGGAGCATGAGCGCGGACAATCGGATAAGGCAACTTGATTGTAGCGCTCCCGTCAGTGCAATGTCTGGGAGACCCGGGCGCGGAGCAGGCGGCAGACCGAGGGGAGCGAAAATGGAAGGCGAAACGGTCATCGCGGGCGTCGACACGCACAAGGACGTGCATGTCCTGTGCCTGCTCGACGGCCTCGGGAGGAAGATCTGGAGCGGGAGCTTCGGGGCCGACCCCGAGGGCTACGACAGGCTGGCGGAGGCGATAGGCGACCCGGGGAGCTGCATGCTGGCCTCGCTGCGGTCCGTCGCGGCGGTCTGGAAGGAGGCCCGCAGCCAGGTCGAGTCCCTCGACGAGCGCATCCGCGCGCTGCTGGAGGCGAACGCGCCCGCGCTGCTCGGCATCGAGGGCTGCGGCACGACGACCGCCGCCGCCCTGGTCGTGGCCGCCGGCGACAACCCCGGCAGGCTGAAGGGCGAGGCGGCGTTCTCGATGCTGTGCGGCGTCTCCCCGATCCCCGCGTCGAGCGGGAAGACGGAGCGGCACAGGCTCAACCGCGGCGGCAACCGGCAGGCGAACTGGGCGCTCTACGAGATCGCGATCAAGCGCATGGCGTACGACGAGAGGACGAGGAGGTACGTGGCGAGGCGGACCTCCGAGGGGAAGTCCCGGAGGGAGGCGGTCCGCTGCCTGAAGCGCTACATAGCGCGGGAGGTGTACCGCGTGCTCATGGACCCGAATCCCGACGGCGCCGCGCCGGAAGGCCCCGAGCTCGCGAAGATGCGCAAGGCGATGCGGGTGACCCAGAAGCAGGCCGCCGCGGGGCTCGGCATGTCCGCGGCCTCACTCGGTCACCTGGAACATGGGAGACGGCGGTCGACGAAACTGGAGAGGAGGTATTACGAGCTCCTGTGCGAATTGAAGGGAGCGCTCCCGCAAACTGCCTATTGACAACTTATAGGAGCGTCGGTTTTAATTTTGCCGATGACGGCATGCTCGTGGGTTCCCGGCCTGGCCCCGTAAACCGGCATGGTTTTGAGATCGCCGGGTGGGCGTGAGCGCGATCGGCCCCGGTAATGGGCCCGGCGCCGGCAAGACGGCCGTTGGGCGGATGGCGGCCCGCGCCGCGACTGCGAAATTTTCCAAAAATTTCCTTGCATCGTCGTCCGAGTTCCCGTATAGTACTTTTTCGCACGGGGGCGTAGCTCAGCTGGGAGAGCGCTTGACTGGCAGTCAAGAGGTCAGGGGTTCGATCCCCCTCGTCTCCACCCGAGCATTGAATGAGGCTCCAACGCAAGTTGGGGCCTTTTTTCATATAGGAACACAAGGTCAAAGGCGGCACCATGATCCTCCTGGTCGACAAGATCGAAAAAAGCTTCGGCGCGCGCGTCCTCTTTAGTGGCGCGTCCTTCCAGATCAACCCCGGCGAGCGTTTTGCGCTCGTGGGACCCAACGGCGCCGGCAAAACCACCATGCTCAAGATCATCATGGGCATCGACAGCCCCGACGCCGGCCAGATCCAGTACGCAAAGGACTGCCAGGTAGGCTACCTAGAGCAGGAAACCAACCTGGAGCACAAGGACACCACCATCCTTGCCGAGGTCATGGCGGCCGCCAAGGAAATTCGCCGCATGGGCGAGCGCGCCAACGAGCTGCAGGCCCAGATCACCGAGCTCTCCGAACAGGGGAAGGATGTCGACGCGCTCCTCAACGAGTACGGACAGGTCCAGGACCGCTTTGAGCACCTGGGCGGCTACGAGCTCGAGAGCAACGCCCGCAAGATCCTATCTGGCCTGGGCTTTAAGGTCACCGACTTTGAGCGCCCGTGCTCCGAGTTCTCGGGCGGCTGGCAGATGCGCATCGCGCTCGCCAAGCTCTTCCTGCGCCACCCCGACCTGCTGCTGCTGGACGAGCCCACTAACCACCTGGACCTCGAGAGCGTCCAGTGGCTACGCGGCTTTATCGCCAACTACGACGGCGCCGTACTCATCGTCAGCCACGACCGCGCCTTCATGGACGCCTGCGTCGACCACGTGGCCGCGCTCGAGAACCGCCGCGTGACCACCTACACCGGCAACTACAGCAGCTACCTCAAGCAGCGCGAGGACAACCTGGAGCAGATGCGCGCCAAGCGCGCCGCCCAGGAGCGCGACATCGCCCACATGCAGGTCTTCGTCGACAAGTTCCGCTACAAGCCCACCAAGGCCGCCCAGGCCCAGGAGCGCATCCGCAAGATCGAGCAGATCAAAAAGGAGCTTGTCATCCTGCCCGAGGGCCACAAGCACATCGACTTTAAGTTCCCCGACCCGCCGCGCTCCGGCGACATGGTCGTGGGGCTCGAGGGCGTCTCCAAGTCCTACGGCAACAAGCATATCTACAGCGACATCGACCTCAAGCTCTACCGCGGCGAGCATGTGGCGCTCGTCGGCCCCAACGGCGCCGGCAAGTCCACCCTCATGAAAATCCTCGCCGGTCTGGAGCCGCCAACTACCGGCACGCGCGATCTGGGCACCAACGTGGGCGTGGCCTACTACGCCCAGCACGCACTCGAGGGCATGACCGAGTCCAACACCGTCCTGCAAGAGATCGACACCGTCACGCCCAAGTGGACCGTGCCGCAGCAGCGCAGCCTGCTGGGCGCCTTCCTGTTTAGCGACAACGATGCAATCGAAAAACAGGTCCGCGTCCTCTCCGGTGGCGAAAAGGCGCGTCTGGCCCTGGCAAAGATGCTCGTGGCCCCCGAGGCGCTCCTGTGCCTGGACGAGCCCACCAACCACCTGGACATCGACTCGGTGGACATGCTCGAGAATGCCCTGCAAAACTTCCCCGGTACCATCGTGCTGATCAGCCACGACGAGCACCTGGTACGCGCCGTTGCCAACCGCGTGATCGACATACGCGATGGCAAGGTCACGGTCTACGACGGCGACTACGACTACTACCTCTACAAGCGCGAGGATCTCGCAGCCCGCGCCGCCGCCGAGGCCGCAGGGGAGAGCGCGCCTGCCGCGGCCAAGTCCGCTAAGGTCACCGCGGCCCAGGCCGACACCCCCGCCGTCGCTTCCAAGCCTGCCGAGGGTAAAAAGACCAAGGAGCAAAAGCGCGCCGAGGCCCAGGCCCGTGCCGCGCTCAACAAAAAGCTCAAGGGCGTGCGCAACCAGCTTAAGAAGATCGAGACGGAGCTCGACAAAAAGCGCGCCCGCTATGACGAGCTTATGGAATTGATGGCAAGCGAAGAGCTTTATGCCGATCAGGATAAGTTCAACGCCGCGCTGGGGGAATATAACGGCCTAAAGCAAGAGCTGCCCAAGCTCGAGGACGAATGGCTGGAGCTTTCCACCCAGATCGAAGAGGAGACCGCGCGTGAACTCTCGTAAGGCCACCGCCGTGGCGATGAGCATCATCGCCATCGCCTGTCGCATCTGCGGCATCTTTATGAGCGCGATGACCGTGCTGCTGTGCTTTAGCGGCCTCACCGCCAAGCTGCAGATTGTGGGCTTTGTCGTTGAGCTTTCGCGCGCGCTGCCGAGCGCCATCGCCGGCTACGGCGTCATCACGTCGCCCTTTGGCGGCGTGTTCCGCCTGGATTACGCCATTGTTGCTGTGATCCTGTTTGTAGCCGACTACCTGCTCACGCGCGCCTCGCGCCGTGTCCGCTAGGGGAACGCCATGTCCAGCAGCTACCTCATGAACCTGCTCGCTAGCGCCGTCGCCGTCATCGTGGGCATCGTGATCCACGAGAGCGCACACGCCGCGGCGGCCTGGGCGCTCGGCGACAAGACGGCCCGCTCGCGCGGCCGGGTCTCACTCAACCCGTTCAACCACATCGATCCGTTTGGCACCATCATCCTGCCGCTGCTGATGCTTGCCGCCGGCGGCCCGGTGTTCGCCTTTGCCAAGCCCGTGCCCGTCTACCTCAACAACCTCAAGCACCCCAAGCGCGACGAGGTCCTGGTAAGTGCGGCCGGCCCAGCATCGAACATCGCGCTCGCGTGCCTTGCCGCAGCCCTCATGCACGCAGCATACGGCAACCTCTACACCAGCATGTCCTTTGCCGTGGCATCGCAGATCATGAACTTCGGCGCCACGTTCATCGTAGTCAACCTGTCACTCGCGTTCTTCAACCTCATCCCGATCCCGCCGCTCGACGGCTCGTCGATCATCGTGCCCTTCCTCAAGGGCAAGGCGCTCGCCAACTACTACCGCCTGCAGCAATACGCCATGCCCATCCTCATCCTGGTGCTGTACCTGCTGCCCATGTGGACCGGCATCGACGTAATCGGTCGCTATTTCGACGTTACCGTGTATCCGCTCGCTGAGCAGCTGCTTAACTTCGCAATCGCCGCCATCTAAGGTAAACTAACAGGTCGACCGTGCAAAACGGTCGTAACATGCACCCAAACCGCGCCGCGAAGGCGCCGTCAAAGGAGGTCGAAGATGTCGTATCGCGTGTCGACGCAGGTCTACAGCGGACCGTTCGACCTGCTGCTGCAGCTGGTAACCCGCCAAAAAGTAGATATCGGCGCCATCTCGATCAGTGAGGTGGCCGAGCAGTACCTTGCCGAGGCCGAGCGCATCGAGGCGCTGGACCTGGACGTGGCGAGCGACTTTTTGCTGGTCGCGGCAACCCTTTTGGATATCAAGGCCGCCTCTCTGGTGCCGCAGGAGGCCCCGCGCAAAGTCGATGACGACGATGACGAGTTCGACGAAGACCTTGATGAGCTCAGCACGCTTGACGGCGACGCGCTGCGTGAGGTCCTGATCCAGCGCCTGATTGCCTACAAGCAGTTTAAAAGCGCGGCTGCGGCCCTCGGTGCGCGCATGCAGGCCGAAAGCCGCATGCATCCGCGCGTGGCCGGCCCCGACCCCGAGTTCCTAGGCCTTATGCCCGACTACCTTGCCGGCATCACGCTGCGCGGTCTCGCCGTCATCTGCGCCGACCTGGACGGCAAGCGCCAGACCTTCCTGCTGGAGGCCGAGCACGTGGCACCCCATCGCGTTCCGCTCGACCTGACGGTGGCCTCAGTCGACCGCTTTACCATGGCGCACCAAACCTGCACCTTCCGCGAGCTACTGGACGGCGATGCCACCACCGAGCAGCTCGTCGTCACCTTCCTAGCTATGCTTGAGCTCGCCAAGCGCGGCTCGCTCACGCTGAGCCAGGACGAGATCTTTGGAACCATCCGTATCAACCGCGTCGAAGGCGCCGAGGCCTATGTGCCCGGCGAGGGCCCCGAGCTCACCGAATAGGAGCCGCAACCATGTCAACCCTTTCCACGCTGGAGGCAAACAGCCTCAAAGGCGCCCTCGAGGCGCTGCTGCTGGTGTCAAGCGACCCAGTGAGTGCGCCCGCGCTGGCCGGCGCACTGGATATCGCCCCCGGCGAGTGCGCGTCGCTGCTCGCCGAGCTCAAGGTTGAGTACGAGGAGGCCAACCGCGGCTTTCAGCTGCGCGAGGTCGCCGGCGGCTGGCGCCTGTTCACGCACCCCGCCTACCACGACGTGGTCGAGGCCTATGTGTTGAGCTGGGACACGCAAAAGCTGTCCCAGGCGGCGCTCGAAACCCTGGCCGTCATCGCATACCACCAGCCCGTAACGCGCGAGGTGGTCAAGGGCATCCGCGGCGTCAACTCAGACGGCGTCATCGCGTCGCTCGTGGACAAGGGTCTGGTGCGCGAGCTCGGCCGTGACCCCCAGCGCGGTCAGGCCATCATTTACGGCACGACCAACGCCTTCTTGGAAAAGTTCGGTCTGCGCTCCACCCGCGACCTGCCCGATCTGGAGCAGTTTGCCCCCGACGAGCAGTCGCGCCAGTTTATCCGCGAGCGCCTGAGCGGCCGCAGCATTCAGTCTACGCTCGAGGAACAGGCCGAAGATCTGGACGAAGAGCGCGAACTGATCGATACCGATGTTGAAGATGTTGAGGCAGTCGAGGACTTGGAGACTCTGGTCGTCGACGAGACCTCGGAGGATTTGAATGACGAGGACTAACGAAGTAGGGGAGACGCGCGCCATGGGCAACGCAGTACCCGCAACCGACGCCCAGCCCGTCTACCCGCACACCATGCGCCTGCAGCGCTTTTTGGCGCGTGCGGGCGCGGCGAGCCGCCGCGGCTCGGAGGACCTGATGACCGCCGGCCGCGTGACCGTTAACGGCGAGGTCGCGACCGAGCTGGGCACCAAGGTCGATGTCGACCGCGATCACATCGAGGTCGACGGCATGCCCGTCAAGCTCAATCAGGGCGCCGTGTACCTGATGCTCTACAAGCCTACCGGCTACCTCACCACCATGAGCGACCCGCAGGAGCGCCCCTGCGTGGCCGACCTGGTACCGCGCAACCGCTTTCCGGGACTGTTCCCGGTGGGCCGCCTGGACCGCGACACCACGGGCCTTTTGCTCTTTACCACCGACGGCGACCTGTCACAGGACCTGCTGCACCCGAGCAAACACGTCTACAAGACCTACCAGGCGCTCGTTGACGGCGAACTGTCCGACCGCGATCTCACGCCACTCCGCCGTGGCATCGAGCTCGACGACGGCCTATGCCAGCCGGCAATCTGCCGCGTCATCACCGCACGCGAGGCCGAGGCTGTAGCTCCCCAGGGCGTCAAGCCCGGCACCACCGCCGTGGAGGTCATCATCCGCGAGGGTCGTAAAAACCAGGTCAAGCGCATGCTGAGCAAGATTCACCATCCCGTGATCCGCCTGCACCGCTGCAACTTTGCCGGCCTGGAGCTCAAGGACGTGGCCAAGGGCTCGTGGCGCGAGCTCACCGACCGCGAGGTACAGATCCTCAAGGCCGGCGGCATCCTGCCCAAGCAGGCCGCCTCAAAGCGCGCCGCCGCGCCCGCGACCAACACCGCAAGCCGCACGCGTCACCACGGCAGCCACGGCTCCGCACCCAAGCGCAACACCTACCGCGAGCGCTACACGGGCTAGGCAACCCGCCGCGCCTCAACGTCCGCGAACCATACCAGCACGTCAACCATCGAAAGGAAGCATTGCATGATCGTCGCCATCGACGGCCCCGCCGGTTCCGGCAAGTCCACCATCGCCAAGGAGATCGCCCGCCAGCTGGGCTTTAACAAGCTCGACACGGGTGCCATGTATCGCGCCGTCACCTTCGCCGCGCTCGACCGCGGCATCGATCTGGACGACGAGGCGGCCATCGACGCCCTCGCCGAGCAGATCGAGATCCGCTTTACCAACGGCACCGGCCAGGACACGCGCTTAACCATTGACGGCCAGGACGCTTCGGCCGCCATCCGCACCCCGCAGGTCGACGCTAACGTGTCCAAGGTCTCGGCCTACCCGGGCGTACGCGCCGCCATGCTAATCCACCAGCGCCGCGCCGCTGAAGACCGCGATATCGTGGCCGAGGGTCGCGACATCGGAACCGTCGTGTTCCCCAACGCGCAGGTCAAGGTCTTCCTGACTGCCGACCCGCGCGAGCGCGCCCGCCGTCGCGTGCTGCAGCGTCACCAAAACGACCCCCAGCCGCTCACGCCCGCGCAACTCGAGGCCGAGGTCGACGAGACCCTCGACGCCCTCAAGCAGCGCGACAAGCTCGACAGCAGCCGCGAGGTCGCCCCGCTCGTGCCCGCCGAAGACGCCGTGCACGTCGACTCCACCGCCCACACCATCGATGAGGTCGTCTCGATAATCGAGGACCTCATCAACCAAAGGAGGTAACCCATGCGCCTGTTTAAGCAGACGCCCGAGGATTACTACAACGCCCCCTACGCCGAGTTCCCAGCGCTCATCCGCGGCACCGTCGTCGTAGTCATGGCCATCCTTTGGGCCTTCTCCAAGCTCATGTGGCGCTGGAAGGTCGAGGACGCCGATCTTCTGTTTGAGCGCCAGGAAGGCCGCGGCAGCGTGGTCATCTGCAACCACACCTCGATGGCCGAGCTCTTGGCCGTGGAGACGGCGCTGTTCTTTGGGGGCCGCCGCATTCGTCCCATCTTTAAGTCCGAGTTCGCCAAGAGCAAGATTGTGCGCTGGGCCTTCAGCCGCGTTGGCGGCATCCCCGTGGAGCGTGGTACTGCCGATATGAAGTGCCTGCGCGCCGCCCAGCATGCGCTGCAGCGCGGCGAGGACGTCCTGATTTTCCCCGAGGGCACGCGCATCCGCTCGCGCGATATCAAGCCCGAGGTCCACGGCGGCTTTGCGCTCATCGCCCAGATGGGCAAGGCGCCCGTCAACCCGCTCGCCATCTGCGGCTGGTCCGATATTACGCCTGCGGGCAAAAAGCTCATGCGCCCCAAGAAGTGCTGGATCCGCGCCGGCAAGGCCGTCTCGCTTTCCGACGCACCGGCCGGGCTTAAACGCACGGAGCGCCTGGTATGGTTTGAGTCCGAGGCCATGAACCGCGTCTACGCTATGCGAGACGAGCTGTGCGCCGAGCATCCGGGCAGGTTCTAGCCATGAGCGAGAATGTGACGAACACCGCCGCGACTGCGTCCGACCAGGCAACCGCGCCTACCATCGAGATCGCCGCCCACGCCGGTACTTGCTACGGCGTACAGCGTGCGCTCGATATGGCGCTGGCCGCCGCGCCGCAGGCAGGGGAGTGCACTCAGGTTCATACCTTGGGTCCGCTCATCCATAACCCCATCGTGGTACGCGAGCTCGCTGAGGCAGGCGTTGGCTTGGCCGAAACCCTGGATGACGCCGCAACCGGCACCGTGATCATCCGCGCCCACGGCGTGGTGCCGCAGGTAATCGATGCTGCCCGCAAGCGCGGCCTAAACGTGGTCGACGCCACCTGCCCCTACGTGAAGAAAGTCCATATGGCAGCCGAGCGCCTGGTGCGCGAGGGCTACCGCGTGGTGGTCGTAGGCGAGCCGGGTCACCCCGAGGTCGAGGGCATTCTTGGCCACGCCGGCAAAGATGCACAGGTCGTGAGCTGTGCCGCCGACGCCAATGCTTTGTCGCTCAAGGGCAAGGTAGGCCTCGTCGTGCAGACCACCCAGACCGCGCAGAACCTCGCCGAGGTCGTGGCAGCTATCACCCCGCGCGTGCAGGAGCTGCGTGTGATCAACACCATCTGCGCCGCCACGAGTGAGCGTCAACAGGCAGCAGCCGCACTTGCCAACCGCTGCGACTGCATGGTAGTCGTGGGCGGCAAGAACTCGGGCAACACCCGCCGCCTGGCGCAGATTTGCGCAGACGCCTGCGAGCGCACGTATCACATCGAGGAAACTTCCGAGCTCCAGGCCGCGTGGTTTACCGACGCTCACCACATCGGTATCACCGCCGGAGCCTCCACCCCGCAAGAACACATCGAACGCGCCGTCACGCGCATCAAGGAGCTTTGCTGCTAACCATGGACCAGACCGTACCCGCATACGCCGCCGAGGTGGCCGATTACGGGCGCAGCCGCGACCCCGAGCCGGGTGAGGGCGCGCTCGTTAAGAACGTGCGTCCCGAATCGCCCGCATGGGATGTGGGTATCGAGCCGGGCATGCGCGTGCTCACGGTCAACGGCGAGCAGCTTACCGACATGATCGTGTGGCTCTGGGAGGCAGACGACGACACGGTCGACCTCGAGGTTTTCGACCCGCGCGATGGCACCGTCACCCCCGTGGAGCTCGATCGATTTCCCGGAGAGGATTGGGGTCTGGAGTTCGACGGCCCCATCTTCGACGGCATGCGTACCTGTGTGAACGCCTGCGTGTTCTGCTTTATGACGATGCTCCCCAAGGGCGGCCGCTCCACGCTCTATATTCGCGACGACGACTACCGCCTGAGCTTTTTGCAGGGCAACTTTGTCACGCTTACGAACCTCACCGACGAGGACGTGCAAAACGTCATCCAACGCAACATGAGCCCCATGAACGTGTCGGTCCACGCCGTGAGCCCCGATGTCCGCCGACGCATGATGGGCCGCAACGCCCAGCGCGGCATGGATGTGCTCGAGGCCATCATGGCCGCCGGCATCGAGATTCACGCGCAGATCGTGTTGTGCCCCGGCATGAACGACGGCGAGGAGCTGGAAAAGACCCTGCGCTTTTGCGAGGAGCACGAGCAAATCACAAGCCTGGGCATTGTGCCGCTCGGTTTTACCAAGCATCAGAACCGTTTTAGCTGGTCCTACAGCGACAAGCCCGAGCTAGCGCGCGAGACCATTGCCATGATCCGTCCCTACCAGGATCGTGCCTACGAACGCTTTGGCCGCCACACCTTCCAGATGAGCGATGAGTTCTATCTGGACGCCGGCATCGATCCTCCCGAGGCAGACTTTTACGACGGGTACCCGCAGTACTACGACGGCATTGGCATGATCCGCTCGTATCTGGACGAGACCGACGACGTGCTGGCTACCGACGCCGAGCGTCTGGCCCGCGTCCGCGAGGCCGTCGCCGCCCGCAGCCAGCACCTGCTGTGCCTCTCCGGCGCCAGCGCGCGCGACACCGTGGCGCGCTTTGTGGAGTCGCCGCATGGTCTCGGCGGCACTGTTACGGCCATCAAGAACCGCTACTTCGGCGGCAACGTGGACGTGACCGGCCTCATCGTCGCGTGTGACATTCTGGAGCAGCTGCCCCAAGACCTGTCGGGGGTTATGCTCTTTGTGCCTAAGCTCATGTTCAACGCTGACGGCATGACGCTTGACGAGTATCATCGTGACGATTTACTCGCAAGCCTTACCAGTCGCGGCGCCGAGGTTCATGTGGTGTCGACCATGCCGCATGAGCTGCTCGATACCCTGGAGCATATCCTTGGCATTGTGCCCGCAGACTCTACTAATTCCGCTGACCCTATCCATTAAAGGAGAGCAGATGAAACCTATCGTCGCCGTCGTCGGACGCCCCAACGTGGGCAAGTCCACGCTCGTTAACCGCCTGGCCCAAACCTCGGACGCCATCGTCCATGAGTCCCGCGGCGTCACGCGCGACCGCTCGTACCACACGGCCGATTGGAACGGCCGCGAGTTCACCATCGTCGACACGGGCGGCATCGAACCGCTCAAGAGCGATGACGTCTTCGCCACGTCCATTCGCGACCAGGCCCTCGCCGCCGCCGAGGAAGCCGCCGTCATCCTGTTTGTGGTCGACGGCCGCACCGGCGTCACCGAGGAGGACGAGTCGGTCGCCCGTATGCTCAAGCGCTGCGACAAGCCGGTCTTTCTGCTGGTGAACAAGCTCGACAACCCCGATCGCGAGAACGACAGCATCTGGGAGTTCTATTCGCTCGGCATCGGTGAGCCCACGCCGCTTTCGGCCCTGCATGGTCATGGCACGGGCGACCTGCTCGACGATATCGTGGCCCTGCTTCCGGAGGAAGAGGACGAGGTCGCCGATGAGTTCCCCGACGCGCTGAATGTGGCCATCATCGGCCGCCCCAACGCTGGTAAGTCCTCGCTGTTCAACCGCATCCTGGGCGCCGACCGTTCCATCGTGTCCAACATTGCCGGCACCACGCGCGACGCCATCGACACGGTCGTCGAGCGCAACGGCAAGCACTACCGCATGGTCGACACCGCGGGCATTCGCAAGAAGAGCACCGTGTACGAAAACATCGAGTACTACTCCATGGTTCGCGGCCTGCGCGCCATCGACCGCGCCGACGTGGCGCTGCTCGTCGTCGACGCCTCCGTGGGCGTCACCGAGCAGGACCAGAAGGTCATGGGCTTGGCCATCGAGCGCGGCTGCGCCATCGTGGTGCTTCTCAACAAGTGGGATCTGCTCGACGACGACCGTAAGCGCGAGGCCTGCATGGAGACCATCGACCGCCGTCTGGGCGTTATGGCTCCCTGGGCCCAGTACCTGCGCATCTCTGCCCTGACCGGCCGCAGCGTCGAGAAGATCTGGGCAATGGTAGACGCCGCCGAAAAGACGCGCTCGCAAAAGATCAGCACCTCGCGCCTCAACACGTTCCTCACCGACCTGCGCGAGTTCGGTCATACCGTGGTGGACGGCAAGCGCCGCCTGCGCATGCACTACGTGACCCAGACGGGCGTCAACCCGCCGACGTTCACGTTCTTCGTCAACCACAGCGATCTGGTCAACGACACCTATCAGCGCTACATCGAGAACCGCATGCGCTCGACCTTCGACTTTGCCGGCACACCCATTCGACTCTTCTTTAGGAAGAAGGAGCAAAAGGATGCATAATCCGATTCTGCTGACCGCCATCTGCGCCGTGGCCTCGTTCTTTATCGGGGCGATTCCGTTTGGCCTGATCCTGGGCCGCGTGTTCAACCACACCGACATTCGCAAGGCGGGCTCCGGCAACATCGGCACCACCAACGCACTGCGCGTAGCCGGCCCCAAGGTGGCCGCGCTCACGCTGCTGCTCGACTGCCTTAAGGGCGCCATCTGCGTCCTTATCGCGCGTCCGCTCATTGCCGACTTGGGCTATGGCTTCCCCGTGAGCATTATGGCCCCCGGCGCCGCCGGCGACTGGATGCTCGGCGTCATCTGCCTGGCAGCGGTGTGGGGCCACATCTTCTCGCCCTACCTCAATTTCCATGGCGGCAAGGGAATCGCAGTTGGCCTGGGCGTCATCCTCGCCTGGTATTGGCCAATTGGCCTGTCGCTGCTGGGCATGTTTATCGTGGCCGTCGCCATCACCAAGTTTGTGTCGGTGGGCTCGCTTGCCGCGGCCATCGGTCTTCCCATCGCTGCTTGCGCGGTCTTTCCGTACAGCAGCCTGGGGCTCAAGTTCTGCATGGCGATGATCGGCATTACTGTGGTGTGGGCCCATCGTGCGAACATCAAAAAGCTCATGACGGGTAAGGAGTCTAAGCTCTCGTTTACCAAGCGCGTCACCGAGCCCGACGATAAGTAGGAGAGAGTCATGAATGTTGCGCTGATTGGCTCTGGCTCCTGGGGAACCGCCATCGCCGGCCTTGCCGCCGCACGAGCCGAACGCGTGACCATGTGGGCCCATAGCGAGCAGACGGCCGCCGGCATCAATGGCGAACACCGCAACCCCCGCTACCTTGTGGGCTACGAGCTGCCCGGCAACGTCGTCGCCACCACGGACCTGGTGCAGGCGCTCGACGGTGCCGAGGCCATCATCTTTGCCGTTCCTTCGACGCACCTTCGCAGCGTGTGCCACCAGGCCGCGCCCTTTATCGCCGCCGATACCCCGGTGCTTTGCCTCACCAAGGGCATTGAGCCCGAGTCCGGACTGCTCATGAGCGAGGTCATTGCCAGCGAGATCGGCAACGAAGCGCGCGTGGCGGCGCTCTCCGGCCCCAACCATGCCGAGGAGATCTGCCGCGGCGGACTTTCTGCCGCCGTCATCGCCAGCAAAGACGCGCAGGTAGGGGAGACCTTTAAGGACCTGCTCCTGTCCACGGCCTTCCGCATCTACCTGTCGCAGGACATGACCGGCGTCGAGGTATGCGGCGCCATGAAAAACGTCATCGCCATCGTGTGTGGCATCTCCGCCGGTACCGGTGCGGGCGACAATACGCTCGCCCTTATCATGACGCGCGGCTTGGCCGAGATCAGTCGACTGGTGCACGCCCGTGGCGGGCAGGCCATAACGTGCATGGGACTTGCCGGCATGGGCGACCTCATCGCCACCTGCACCTCGGAGCATTCGCGCAACCGCACCTTTGGCTTCGAGTTTGCCCACGGCGTGTCACTAGACGAGTACCAGGCACGCACGCACATGGTGGTCGAGGGCGCCGTCGCGGCACGCAGCGTCAGCGAACTCGCCCGTTCACTGGGCGTAGACATTCCGCTCACCTTTGCCGTGGAGCAAACGCTCTACAACGGTGTTACTTTGGATAGGGCGCTCGAGATTCTTACCGACCGCGTCCCCTCTCAAGAGTTCTACGGACTCACCGACTAGCGCAGAAAGGCTACTACCATGGGTTCCATTAAAATCGCTCCGTCTGTCCTTTCGGCCGATATGGCCAACCTCAAGGGCGAGCTCGACAAGATCGCCGGCGCTGACTACGTGCACTTTGACGTTATGGATGGCCACTTTACCGGCAACCTCACCTTTGGCATTGACATCCTCAAGGCTGTCAAGCGCTCCACCGACGTGCCGGTCGACGCTCACCTCATGGTTTCTAACCCCGACGAGACGGTCGATTG
Source organism: uncultured Collinsella sp. (assembly GCA_902489665.1). Classification (GTDB taxonomy): domain Bacteria; phylum Actinomycetota; class Coriobacteriia; order Coriobacteriales; family Coriobacteriaceae; genus Collinsella. The sequence goes on from CABUAT010000031.1 coordinate 14,689, forward strand.
GTACGCCGATGCCGGTGCCGATATGATCACCGTGCACTACGAGGCTTCCACGCACCTGCACCGTACGCTCACGCACCTGCAGCAGCGCGGCGTCAAGGCCGGCGTGGTGCTCAACCCCGCAACGCCCGTCAGCGTGCTCGAGAGCATCATCGACATTGTTGACATGGTGCTGCTCATGAGCGTGAACCCCGGCTTTGGCGGGCAGAGCTTTATCCCCGGCACCATCGCCAAACTGCACGAGCTCAAGGCCATGTGTGAGCGCCACGGCGTGTCGCCCATGATCGAGGTCGACGGCGGCATCTCTTCCAAAAACATCGCCGAGGTCGTTAAGGCCGGTGCCGATGTTCTGGTGGCCGGCTCCGCCGTATTTAAGTCCGAAGATCCCGCTGCCGAGGTTGCGCTGCTGCAGAAGCTGGGCAACGAGGCCGCACAGGAGGCATAAACCCTTATGACCGCAGGTCAAAACCGCATACCCGTGAATCTTGACTATGCCGCCTCGACGCCCATGCGCGCCGAGGCGCTCCTTGCGCAGCGCGAGTACGACGACAGCGAGCTTGCCGGCGTCAACCCCAACTCGCTGCACTCGCTCGGCCGCAAGGCTGCCGCGCGTCTGGAGGTTGCACGTCGCGAGATCGCTCGCAGCTTTGGCGCGCGCGTTCGCCCGTCCGAGATCATCCTTACCAACGGCGGCACCGAGGCCAACCAGCTGGCGCTGCTCGGTCTTGCCGAGGGTGCTCGTCAGCGCGATCGCAAGCGCGATCGTGTAATCGTTTCGGCCATCGAGCACGATTCGATTCTGGACAACCTGCCGCTGCTGCGTGCCGCCGGCTTTACCGTCGACTTGGTGCAGCCCTGCCGCATGGGCTACATTGAGCCTGCCACGCTTGTCGAACTGCTCGGCAACGACGTGGCGCTCGTGAGCATCATGGTCGCCAATAACGAGACCGGTGTGGTGCAGCCCATCCACGAGCTTGCCGCGGCCGCACATGCTGCCGGCGCCCTGTTTCATACCGATGCCATCCAAGGGTACTTGCATATTCCGCTCGATGTCACCGAGCTGGGCGTCGATGCTATGACCGTTGCCGCGCACAAGATCGGTGGCCCCGTGGCATCCGGCGCGCTCTACCTTAAGAGCCGCACGCCGCTGCGCCCGCGCATCTTTGGCGGCGGACAGGAGGCCGGTCGTCGTGCCGGCACGCAGGATCTGCGCACACAGCTGGCCTTTGCCGCTGCCGCCCGAACGCTGGCGCCCCATGTAGCCCAGGAGCGTGCGACGCTGCAGGCCTTATCCGACAAGCTCTACGCCACGCTTACGGCCCATCCGCGCATTCACGCCACCATGGGCGACTACGCGCAAGCCGACCGTCTGCCCGGCATGGTATCGATCTACATTGACGGCATGGACTCCGAGGAGCTCATCATCAAGCTCGACGCCGCCGGCTTTGAGGTGTCGGCAGGCTCGGCATGCTCGAGCGGCAGCATGGACCCGAGCCATGTTCTCAGCGCCATGGGCATTGGTCGCGAGCAGGCATTGGGCGCTCTGCGTATCTCGTTTGATGACCGTGTGAACCCTGTCGACCTGGACGAGTTTGCCCAGACGCTGCTCTCGATCGTGGGTGCCGCATGATCGTCGCCGAGCTTGAACGTGGGCTGCTGGCGCGCTACCCCAAGGCGGACGCCGAGGGCTGGGATCACGTAGGCTTATCCGTAGGCGACCCCGACGATGAGATCCGCGGCGTTGCCTGCGCGCTCGACGCGACCGAGGCCAACGTGCAGCGCGCCTTGGAAGCCGGCGCCAACGTGCTGCTGACGCATCATCCCATCTATATCAAGGCGCCCGAGGCCTTTTGTCCGCCTAGCGCGATGCGTCCCCAGTGCAGTGCGGCGCTCTACGAGGCTGCCCGCTGCGGGGTGAGTATCATCTCGCTCCATACCAATCTGGACCGCTCGCACGAGGCGCGCGCCTGCCTAAGTGAGCTGTTGGACGCCGCGCCCGCAAGCTCGCTGGAGCACGTGGACGACCCCGAGTCAACCGGTCTGGGCGCGTTAGCAACGCTCAACGATCCGTGCACGCTGCGCGACCTTGCCACGCGCGCCGCCACGGCGTTTGGCAGCGACCCCCGTGTGTGGGGCGATGCCGAGCACCCGTGCCGCAACCTCGCCATTTTGGGCGGCTCCTTGGGCGACTTTGGAGAGCTCGCCATTGCCGCCGGTGCGGATGTTGTCGTGACGGGCGAGGCGGGCTACCACGTGGCGCAAGACCTTGCCTTGCGCGGGCTGCCAGTGGTTTTGCTCGGCCATGACCGCTCCGAGGAGCCGTTCGTTGATATATTGATGAACTCTGCAGTTGACGCCGGGGTCGACCCCCGTCATGCGATTAAAATACTGAACCCTTGCCAATGGTGGACTGTGACAAAAGGAGAGAACTTATGAGCGCCGGCGCTACGCTACTCAAGCTGCAACAGATCGATTTGGAGCTCGCCCGCAACAAGAGCGAACTTGCCAATATGCCGGAGCTCAAGGAGCTCGCTTCCAAGCGCAAGACCTATGTAAAGCTCAAGTCCGAGATGACCAAGCTCTACGCCCAGCGCAAGGATCTGGACATTGAGCTCGACGACCTCAACACCACCGAGATCCAGACCAACAACGCCATCGAGGCCGCCAAGAAGCGCCACGTTGACGGCTCTGATTACCGCGAGGTGCGGGACCTGGAGAATGAGCTCGCCACCCTGGCCAAGCGTCTGGACAAGATCGTGCACACCCGCAAGGACGTCGTCGTCGCCCACAAGGAAGCGCTCGACCGCGAGGCTCGCGCGCAGGCCATCATCGCCAAGTTCGAGGAGGGTGTGAAGGCCGATACCAAGGCCGCCCGCGCCAAGGCCGCCGACCTCCAGGCCCAGATCGATGCCGCCACCAAGGAGCGCACCGCACTGGCCGCTACGCTTCCGACTGACGTGCTCACCGATTACGAGCGCCTGCTCAAGCAGTTCCACGGCCTGGCAGTCGAGACCATCAAGGGTAACATCCCCACGGTCTGCCACACCGCGCTGCAGGCGTCGTCCATGAGCGACCTCAACCACGACGGTAGCGAGATCACGCACTGCCCGTACTGCCACCGCCTGCTCGTGCTCCCCAGCAAGGAAGCCTAACGATGACGGCAGCACCCAACAATTCAATGCAACTTGAGGGAAAAACGATCCTGCTGGGCATTACCGGCGGGATCGCCGCCTATAAGTCGTGCAATATCGTGCGCCTGCTGCAAAAGCGCGGCGCGCACGTCAAGGTCGTCATGAGTGAGCATGCCACCGAGTTTGTGGGCCCGCTCACCTTCCGTGCGCTCACCCACGAACCCGTTGCCGTGGGTCTGTTTGACGACCCCTCCGACCCCATCCACCACATTTCGCTGGCGCAGGAGCCCGATCTGGTGGTCGTGGCGCCCGCGACGGCCAATATCATCGCCAAGATGGCAAACGGTATCGCCGACGACCTCATCTCCACCACGCTGCTTGCCACACCGCGACCCATCGTGGTCGCACCCGCCATGAACAACGGTATGTGGAAGGCGCCGGCGACGCAGGCCAATATGGCCACGCTGCGCGAGCGCGGTGTCCATGTGGTGGGGCCCGGCAGCGGCTACCTTGCCTGCGGTGACGTGGACACGGGACGCATGAGCGAGCCCGAGGACATCGTCGAGGCCGTCTGCGAGGTGCTCAACCCCGCCCCGCAAGACCTGGCGGGCAAACGCATCGTGATCACTGCCGGCCCCACGCACGAGCCAATCGACCCGGTGCGCTTTATTGGCAACCGGTCGTCGGGCAAGATGGGCATCGCCCTGGCGGGGGAGGCCGCTCGCCGCGGTGCCGAGGTCACGCTTGTGCTGGGACCGACATCGCTCGACGTGAGCCGCGGCGTGGAGTGCGTGCGCGTGCAGACCGCAGCAGAGATGCTCCAGGCGGCTCTGAGCGCCTTTCAGACGGCCGATGCGGCCATTTGCGCGGCCGCCGTCGCCGACTACACGCCTGCCGCCCCTGCGGACCACAAACTCAAAAAGGCCAACGAGCGCCTGGACCGCATCGAACTGGTCGAGACGGTCGATATTTTGGCTGAGCTCTCGCGCCAGAAGGGGGAGCGGTGCGTGATCGGCTTTGCGGCCGAGACCGATAACGTCGTGGAGTACGCGCAGCGAAAGCTCGCCCACAAGGGTTGCGATGCCATTATCGCCAACGATGTCTCGCGCGCCGATTCGGGCTTTGGAACCGATACCAACAAGGCCTGGATTGTGAGCACAGCGGGCACGCAAGAACTCCCCGTGCTAACAAAACCCCAGCTCGCAGATACAATTTTGGACTTGCTTCAAAATATTTAAAAAAGTTCTTGCACAAGGGCAAAGTTTCGGGTTAATATACTCCCTGTTGCGAGCGAGAGCAGAGCAACAAACAAAAGCTTCGGGACGTGGCGCAGCTTGGTAGCGCACTTGACTGGGGGTCAAGGGGTCGCTGGTTCGAATCCAGTCGTCCCGACCAGAAGTTTGCAGGTCAGGCACCTAGTGCCTGACCTTTTTTGTTTTAAGCAATTGCTTAATTTTGATTAAGCAACAGGGTGCTAAAAATCTACCTACGCGATATTCGCCTTTTGCGGCTACTTGCGCGTTTTGCACGCGCTTGAGCCGATTTATTAACGCGATATGAATCTACATACGCGTAGCTGGTATACAGCCGAGTACGGGCTGTATTTATCGCGGCGATTTACACAGATATAGCGACTGTAACGGACAAGCGTGTCGCTGTATTTATTCCAGTAGTTCACTTGACCGGTGGACAAGTGAGCGATTGCAACGATATGCCAACCAGGATGGGCTCCATACGAGGACGCCGCAGGGGTAATGGCGGGGGAGTGCAGCAGGCGCTCTGAGAGCCGCTGTATGACCCCATTTCTCCTCAAACCGATAACCTATGCCACAAACATCAAACCGTTCGAGTAACCGCCAAAAGAAAAGCCCGCACAGGCCGTGCAGGCTTAACAGATGAATCTAGAAGCACCAAGCTGGGCAGACGCGATTCGAGTTCGTCGCGCCGTAGTTGTACGACGGATCGCCGTTGCTGTTGACATAGAGGAAGAGCGCAGAGGCGCTCGGATTCAAGGAACGCTCCCACCAAGCGACGCCAACACTCAGGCAATCGTTACCCGAATAATTGTTCGTCACCTTACCCTTGAAGGCCTCGTACTGGGTTCCTTCGTTTCCGATCCAAGAATAACCAGACCAGCCGCTATAAGGGGTCTCGACGATTTCGGAATAACTGAGCATGAACAGCTTGTCCGAGGTCGCCGTCACGGCGGCATTCTTGTCGGTTCCATCAACGTTGTTCGTCAGCTTCCTGACCGGCTTCACCTTGGATTGGAAATCGGAGAGCATCAGGTTCCAGATCTCGCCGGAGTTCATCTTCGCGCGGAGTTCCGACTTCTCCCAGCCACCGGCATTGGTGTTGGTGGCGTTCACGCGAGATTTGATACCCGTCGAGGTGGCGAGGAACGTCAGGCCCGCCTTGCCGCTACCATCGGCCAAGTCATCGTGGTTGATGCCGATAATCTTGTACTCGAGCGTCTGACCATCGGTGAGCTTCATCGAGAACTTCGTCCCTGCATTCATCGCGGCCTCCGCCTTGGCGAAGGCGGACGATGCCTCGCCCTTCGCGGCGATGTCCTCGGCCACGGCCTTCTGCTCTTCGAGGGTCCAGTCCTTCGCGTCCTTGGCGATAGCCGCCTGGACGGTCGCGGAATCGGTACCTGCAGACTCTCCGCCGGATGCGCCTCCCTCGACGCCGCCAACCGTCCCATTGTTCACCGTGTTGCCGACCAGGTTTAACTGGTTGCGGATGGCTCCGGCCACGCCGGGTCCCGCGAACACGATCACCAGGCCGATGACCGCGATGATCAGGACGTACTCGATGATAGATTGGCCTCGGAGGCGGGTTCTCCTAGGAGATACCCCCCCCCCCAGGTTAATTGCCGCTGCATGCATTTGCAGCTCCCTTCGCTCAGGGTTTGTAGATACATCGCCGAGCGTAGGGCTATTTCAGATTTCTGCATCGGTCTTGCCGCAGCGGCAAACGTAATTAACTAAACGCCTTCGCGACGCAATCAACCGCTCACTCAATCGAATTTGTTGCTCAACAAATTCGCAGGTGAGGACAGTAGAATTGGTGTTATCGGAAGTGACGGATGACCGCCGGTGTCGAAGCTGGCGGCCGAGAAGAAAGGACCGAAAATGAGAACTATGGAGCTGATAATCTTCTTCCTGCCTCTCCTGGCGATCGCCGCCAACATCTGCGGCGTGGCGGAGCTCGTTAAGATTGCCAGGGCCAAGGGGCATTACACCAATGACGCGGGAATCCTCTGGTTCATCGGCCTTTTCGGCACGGCGCTCATGGTCGGCCTGATCGTCTGCGCACTGCCAGACCGAGCTGCGCCGGCGCCCAGCGCAAAAACGGATGAAGACGCCCTGCCCGAGGTGTAGACATGTCAAAGTACAAGATCGTCTACCGCGACGCCAACCCCTCCTGGCAGGAACTCTGCCCCGTCAGGGTACTGGCCGTCCAGGTCTCCAGGGACACCGAGACGGGAGCTTGCTTCCTCCAGACAAAGATCGTCAACGTATCGACGAAACCCATCAGCCGCATAGAGTTCACGGTCGGGCTCGAGGGCGAGGGAGGGGAGACGGAGAACGTCGACTTCTCGCTCCTAGATGCCGACCTGCCCGCCGGCGAGGTGCTCAGGCCCAAGGCGGTGAGAATCAAGCTGTCTGTTATCACCGGCTCGCGTGCCGTTGTGACCCGAGCGGACTGCGAGACGTCCTTCGGCGACCCGGTCGACATCGATAGCCCCGCGCCACTCGCGCTCAACGGAATCGAGGAGTCGGAACGCGATGTCCTGCTCTCCGAGATGGGCGCCGATGCCTGCAAATGCTCGAGTGTCCATTCCGAGCACGAGGGATGGTGACAGTGCGGCTGCGGGGCGGTGAACCTCAAGCGCGGAACCTGCTGGAACTGCGGCGCCGTGCGCGAGAAACCGGCGGATCTGGAAGATGCCGCGTTCCTGGATGAATCCAGAAGGGACAGGGTCTACAAGACGAGCGTCGCGATACTCGAGAAGGGCAACAGGAAGGAAGCTGAGGCCGCAAAGGAAAGCCTCGAGAGGCTGGCCGAGCAGGGATACGGGGACTCGGGCGAGAAGGCAAGAGAGGCCGGCGCGAAGATTGCGAACCTCTCCAAAAGGAGGAAGAAGATAGCCGTCGCGGCTGTCGCGGGCATCGTCCTGCTTGCCGTCATGGTCGCCATCTCGCCCCTGCCGTCCATGCTCGAAGCAAGGGCGGACATGAAGGCGGAGCAGGAGAAAATCGAAAGCGTCGCGATTGAGCAGACCGTCGAACTGGGAACATATTCGGGCGAGCTCTCGGCTTATACAGGAAAGGATATCGAGGGCCAACCGATTGAATGGATAGTCCTCCACAAGGAGGGCGACAGGGCTCTCCTCATGACCGAGCATTGCATCGATGAGATGGAATTCAGCGAGAATGGAGACGTATGGGACTTCAAGTCAAGCTCGCTGTATAGGTATCTGAACGGACCCTTCAAAGAATACGCCTTCAACGATGCCGAGCGCGGGATTTTAGCAGGCGACGTAACGATTCTAGACTCCTGGAGCGATTACCTTAGCGAGGATAATATGTACGCGACTCTAGCCGGCACGGACGTCCCCGAGGCATGGTGGGCTTCCGATATAGAGAAATGCGAAGACGATTCATATGGGGCCTACTACGCCGGTCAACCCTTGGCTAGTTACATTGACGAAGAAGGTGGCATCTCCTGCGGCGACCTCGGCAGCACGCAGGATTCGACTCTCGGAGTTCGCCCAGCCATCTGGGTCAAATTGAATTAGCAATCGATTTTTCCATCGGTTAAATTGTGAAGGTGGCTTCCGAACCATCGGGAGCTACCTTTATGCGTTCACTTGAACTTGGCTATTGCCGTGCCTTGGGAAGGATTACGCCGGGGGCATTCTTGTTGGAGTTGCCATGCAGTGTATTCGGGCTGACGTTTCAGTCGGAACAATCCAGATGAAGACTCCGGCACTGCTCAAACATTCCCGTTTAGTCATATACGTCACTGAAATCGCACTTGGCACCGAGACCAGTTACGTCCACATCCGCGTCCGGAACGAATCGAAGCGGTATCCCGTTTCAAAACGAAGCCTCGGTCCATGAAGGAGACTTTCCCATTTACATAGATTAAGATAAGGTCGTGAATGACCAATATGAACTTGAGCATATTCCGTCCGTATTCATACTGGATGACCAAGGAAACATCATCGGCTCATCCGAAGGAGAGGAAGAACCTCTTGCCTTATTAAAGAAATACGCCGAATACAAC
>CABUAT010000032.1 GCA_902489665.1 uncultured Collinsella sp.
TTATTAGCGTCCCTCAAGACCCAACGAGAACGCAGAAATGTAGCCCGGGGCTTATCCTTTCCCGAACGCGACCCTCGCGAAGCGCGTGAGCGGGCGGGAAAGGGTAAGCCCCGGGCGGACAATTAAGTGCGTTACTCGGCAGCGGCCTTGAACTTGTTGTAGTTGATCAGGCAGCCAGCCTTGACGATGGCACGCTCCTCTGCCGTCATATCGGCAATGTAGAGCTCAATCTGCTCGACCGCACCATCGGCGCGCACCACGTAGGCGACGATGCCCTTCAGGTCGCCATCGAGCGCGGCGCGGATACCCGGCACAAAGACGTAATCGCCCACCTCAAAGTTGGGCTCGGCCTCCATCTGGAAGGGCACCATACCCCAGTTCATCACGTTGGAGCGATAGCGCTTGGTGGCGTACTCGTGGACGATGTTGGCCAGACCGCCAATTACGCGCTGGCAGCTCGCAGCCTGCTCGCGGGCAGAACCGTCACCGGGCTTCTTGGCATAGAGCATGGAGCCGTACTCAGTCGCCTTGGCATCGGCAGCGACACCCGCGCCGGCCAGCGCCTCAAACACGCCGGCAAGCTCGGCATCGAGTGCGGCCAAGTCGCCCGCGGACTCGCCAGCCACGCGGCGCTTCTCCACGGCGTCGACCTCCTTGGAACGGCCCACGTAGGCCGGGTCGCGGCGGCTCAGCGTAAACTCAGCCAAGCCCAGCGGGTTGGAGCGGAAGGAGCTCGTCTCGCCCGAAGGAATGAGCTCGTCGGTCGTGGTGACCGGGTCCATGATCTTGGAGCACACCTTGAGCAGGATATCGTCGCCGAGGGGCTCCATCGCGGGCCACGGCTTAATGTTGGGACCCTCAACCAGTTCATCGGCAGGCTCCGCCTTGCCAAAGCCCCAGTACACGCGCTTTTTGTACGGCGCGTCGTCAAAGGTGTACTCGCAGGCCTCGTCCCAAGTCTCCTCGGGCAGGTCGGTCGCTGGCGTCAGGATGCCGCCGTTGGCAGCCGTCGCCGCAATGGAGCGGGCGTCCATCAGGGCCACGGCGCTCAGCTGGCCATTACCCGGCTTGGAACCCTCGCGGTTGGGGAAGTTGCGCGTGGTGTGGCGGATGGACAGGCCGTTGTTGGCAGGCGTGTCGCCGGCACCAAAGCACGGGCCGCAGAATGCCGTGCGCACGATCGCGCCGGCCTCCATAAGGTCGTAGATGTAGCCGCGACGTGTAAGCTCGAGCGCCACGGGCTGGCTCGTGGGATAGACCGACAGCGAAAACTCGCCGCAGCCGGTGTTGGCGCCCTTAAGCACGCGGGCAGCCTGGACCACGGAGTCGTAGTTGCCGCCCGAGCAGCCGGCGATAACGCCCTGCTGCACGTGCAGCTTGCCGTCGACGATCTTGTCGAGCAGGCTAAAGTGCGTCTTACCCTCGCCGATCTTGGCGGCCTCGAGCTCGACCTCATGCAGGATGTCCTCGAGGTTCTCGTTGAGCTCGTCAATCTCAAAGCCGTTAGAAGGATGGAACGGCAGCGCGATCATGGGCTTGACGCTCGACAGGTCGACCTCGACGCAGCCGTCATAGTAGGCAACATCGGCGGGCTTGAGCTCGCGGTAGTCGTCGCCGCGACCGTGCATGGCCAAAAACGCGCGCGTGTCCTCATCGGTGGCCCAGATGCTCGACAGGCAGGTGGTCTCGGTGGTCATGACGTCGACGCCGTTGCGGTAGTCGGTCGTCATGCTCGCGATGCCGGGGCCCACGAACTCCATTACCTTGTTCTTGACGTAGCCCTTGGCAAAGACGGCGCGGATGATGGCGAGCGCCACATCGTGCGGGCCGACGCCGGGGCGCGGGGCGCCCGTGAGGTAGATGGCGACGACGCCGGGATAGGCAACGTCGTAGGTGTCGCGCAGCAGCTGCTTGGCCAGCTCGCCGCCGCCCTCGCCCACGGCCATGGTACCCAGGGCGCCGTAGCGGGTGTGCGAGTCGGAGCCCAGAATCATCTTGCCGCAACCGGCAAAGTTCTCACGCATAAAGGAGTGGATGACAGCGATATGCGGCGGGACGAAGATGCCGCCGTACTTTTTGGCAGCCGAGAGGCCAAAGACGTGGTCGTCCTCGTTGATGGTGCCGCCCACGGCACACAGCGAGTTATGGCAGTTGGTGAGCACGTAAGGCAGCGGGAACTGCTCCATGCCCGAGGCGCGCGCCGTCTGGATGATGCCGACAAAGGTGATGTCGTGGCTCGCCATGGCATCGAAGCGAATCTTGAGCGCCTCGGGATCTCCGGACGTATTGTGTGCCTGGAGGATCGAATACGCGATGGTGCCGCGCTTGGCATCCTCGGGTGTCTGCGTAATGCCGCGCTCAGCGGCCTCGGCCTCAGGCACAACCTCGCTGCCGTTACGCAGGTAGATGCCGTCCTCGTACAGCTTGACCATACTGTCTCCCACTCTGCCCAAAAGATTTGGGCGCATAGCATACATTCGTTCAATATCGTGCCATAGAACGGTTGCGAGCGGGTTACGAATCTACACGTTCACTTTATCTCGGTAAAGCATAGGACGAGCCCGGTGCAGGACCGGCGGATTTGGTGCAAGTGTGTCCCTTTCAACTAGTCATTTAAGAACGTCCCCAATGACTACCCATAACAACGCCGATGTTTTGGCGCGGACAGCGAAAGCCCACCAGAGCGAGCAAGGCAACGCCGCAGGTAGAGGACGGACAGCGAGCGACGTCCAGAGCGAACAAGTTGGCATGAAAAAGGCAAGGCATAGACCTTCTGGTCATGCCTTGCCTTTTGAATGACAAATTGTCGCTCTGGACGTCGCGCAGCGTCGGCCCGTTACGCGGGTTGGTAAAACCGCGTAACTACAAATCCCCGCCTGCGCCCAAAAGTTTGCGCATGACCTGTTCGGGGTTGACCGAGCCGTCGCGCGGGGCCAGGGCGGTGATCTTCTTCTGCATCTTGTACTCGTGCAGCTCGTCCTCGAGCTGGCGCACGCGAGCACGGAGCTTTTCATTCTCGCGCTCGCGCTCCTCGGCACGCTCCTTCATATCAAGGATGCGCACCACACCGGCAAGGTTAATGCCCTCGTCGGTCAGCTGGTTGATGAGCTCCAGGCGCTCGATATCGGCACGCGAATACAGACGCGTGTTGCCGCCCGAGCGCTGGGGGTTCACCAGGCCCTTGGACTCGTAGACGCGCAGAGTCTGCGGATGCATGCCGGTCAACTCGGCCGCCACGCTGATCATGTACAGCGGTTTGTTCCTATTGTCCTCGGCCATGCTACCTGACCCCTTTCCGTCTCGTTATCGTCCATCATAAGCCCGCGGGCGCGGGTGTGCGCCACGACCGCCCTAGTACGTCGCCTTGTAACGGTTAACCTTCTCGCGATAATCGCGCGTGTCGGCCTCGCGCAGCTTGGTCATGGCATCGCGCTCGTCATCGGACAGGTTCGTGGGGACCTGTACCTTGATTTCGACGAGCAGCGCGCCTGTGCGGCCACGGTGCTTAACGTCGGGCGCACCCATCTCCTTAAAGCGGAACTTCTTGCCCGTCTGGGTGCCAGCGGGCACCTTCAGACGAACCGTCGCGCCGCCGGGCGTGGGCACATCCACCGTGCAGCCGAGCGCCGCCTCGTAGACCGAGACCGGCACCTCCATGGTCACATCGGCACCCTTGCGCTTAAACAGCGGGTGCTCCTCCACATGCGTGGTCACGACCAGGTCGCCGCGCTCGCCGCCGGCAACGCCATACTCGCCGCGACGCTTGTAGCGCAGTTTGCCGCCGTCGACCGCACCCGCGGGCACCGAGACCGTAATGGTCTGCTGCTCGCCCGTCGAGGGAATGCGATAGGTAACCTTGTGCGTCACGCCGCGGAACGCGTCCTCGGCCGAAACATCGACGGTCAGCGACAGGTCGCCGCCCTTGCGAGCACGGCTGCGGCCCGCGCCGGCATTACCCGCAGCCCCGGCAAAGCCCGAGCCCCAATCGCTGCCCCAGGCGCCGTTGCCGCTAAAGATGCTGTCGAAGATATCGCCCCAGCCGCTGGCGCCCGCGCCGGCACCGTAGCCGCCGCCATACGCGCCGCCCGCGCCCGGCATGCCGCCAAACATGAGCATCTGGTCGTACTCTTTGCGCTTCTTCTCGTCCGAAAGCGTTTCGTAGGCCTCGCTGATCTCCTTGAACTTGGCCTCGTCGCCGCCGGCATCGGGGTGATATTTTTGCGCGAGCTTGCGAAACGCGCTCTTGATCTCTTTGTCGGAGGCGCTCTTGGATACGCCCAGGATGTCATAGAAGGTTTTGCCTGCAGCCATCGTAGCTCCTCTCCTGTTACGTCCGCCGTCCATGCAGACGACGGCCCATGCTTTCATATGGCACTAGGCCAGAAAGGGCCCCGGGTGTTGCCCCGGGGCCCTTCTCAATTACTCCTCGGTGCTCTCGGCCGTGTCGACCGCAGCATCCTCGGGCGCCGCTTCGGGCTCCGGTGCGGGGCGCTTCTCGCCACCGTAGGTCACCGTCACCATCGCGGAACGCAGGATGCGATCCGCCATGCGGTAGCCCTTCTGGTACACATCGTTGACGGTCTCGTCGAACTGCGATGCGTCCTCGACGCGACCCACAGCCTGGTGCTCGAGCGGATCGAACGCCTCGCCCTTGGGGTCGATGGGCTCAACGCCCTCGTGCGCAAACACATCGAGCAGCTTGGCATGCACCGCGTCAACGCCATCGACGAACTGCTTAAAGTCGTCGGAAAGCTCTTGGCTGCGGGCATGGTCAATCGCGCGCTCGATATCGTCGATCACCGGCAACAGTGCGGTGACAAGCTTCTCGGTCGCGCGCTCGCGCTCGGCAATGCGCTCGTTGGCGGTGCGGCGGCGGAAGTTCTCCCAGTCGGCCTGCAGACGGGCGGTGCGCTCGGTGGCGTCCTTCGCCTTGTCCTCGGCGGCCTTCTGAGCCTCTGCCGCAGCATCGAGTTCATTGCGCACGTCGGCAAGCTCCTTTTGGGCCTGCTCGAACTTGAGCTTAAAGTCGTTGTCGGCGGCTTCCTCACCGGCGCGGATAGCGGCTTCCACCATCTCGTCCTCGGTCATCGTCGCCTCCTTGTTGGAATCCTCTACTTGGTTCTCGGCAGCCTCGGCGGCCGGGGCCTCGTTGGCCTCGGTAACGTCTGCGGCCTCTACGGGAATCTTCACGTCCTTCTCCTCAGAGTCAACGGGGGCGGCACCAACGGCGGCCGCCTCCGTGCGAGCTTTACGGGCGGACATGATTACTTGTCCTCGTCGTCCACAACCTCGTAGTCGGCGTCGACGACGTCATCGTCGGCAGGCTGGGCGCCGGCGGCACCGTCGGTCTGCTGCTGAGCGTCGGCGTAGACAACCTGGGCCAGCTCGTAGGCCACGGACTGCAGGGACTCGCCGGCGGCCTTGATGGCCTCGACGTCAGAGCCCTCGAGCGCCTTCTTGGCGTCGGCGATAGCGGCCTCGGCCTTGGACTTCACGTCGGCGGAAACCTTGTCGCCCAGCTCGTTGAGGGTCTGCTCGGTGGAGTAGCACAGGCTGTCGGTCTGGTTGCGGACCTCGACCTCTTCCTTCTGCTTCTTGTCCTCCTCGGCATGAGCCTCGGCGTCCTTGACCATACGATCGACTTCGTCGTCGGACAGAGCGGTGGAGCCGGAAATGGTGATCTGCTGCTCCTTGCCGGTGCCCTTGTCCTTAGCGGAGACCTTGACGATGCCGTTGGCGTCGATGTCGAAAGTGACCTCGATCTGCGGCACGCCGCGGCGGGCAGCCGGGATGCCGGTCAGCTGGAACTTACCGAGCGACTTGTTGTCGCGGGCAAGCTCGCGCTCGCCCTGGAGCACGTTGATCTCGACGCTGGTCTGGTTGTCGGCAGCGGTGGAGTAGACCTCGGTCTTGGAGGTCGGGATCGTGGTGTTGCGGTCGATCATCTTGGTCATGATGCCGCCCATGGTCTCGACGCCCAGCGACAGCGGGGTAACGTCGAGCAGCAGGATGCCCTCGACGTCGCCGGTGAGCACGCCGCCCTGGACGGCAGCACCGTCGGCAACGACCTCGTCGGGGTTCACGGACATGTTGGGCTGCTTGCCGGTCATGGTCTTGACGAGCTCCTGGACAGCGGGCATACGGGTGGAGCCGCCGACGAGGATGACCTCGGTCAAATCGGAGAGCTTGAGCTTAGCGTCGCGCAGGGCGTTGGTGACAGGCTGCTTGCAGCGCTCGAGCAGGTCGCGGGTGATCTTCTCGAACTCGGCGCGGGTCAGCGTGTAGTTGAGGTGCAGCGGGCCGGACTGGTTCATGGTAATGAACGGCAGGTTGATGGTGGTCTGCTGGGCGGCGGAGAGCTCCTTCTTGGCGTTCTCGGCGGCCTCCTTCAGACGCTGCAGGGCCATGGGGTCCTGACGCAGGTCGACACCGTTCTCCTGCTGGAACTTATCGGCCATCCAATCGATGACGCGCTGATCCCAGTCGTCGCCGCCCAGGTGGTTGTCGCCCGAGGTGGACAGAACCTCAAACACGCCGTCGGCGAGGTCGAGGATGGAGACGTCAAAGGTGCCGCCACCCAGGTCGAAGACCAGGATGCGCTGGTCGGTGCCCTGCTTGTCCAGGCCATAGGCCAGGGCAGCAGCGGTCGGCTCGTTGACGATACGCTTGACGTTGAGGCCGGCGATCTTACCGGCGTCCTTGGTGGCCTGACGCTGGGCGTCGTTGAAGTAGGCCGGGACGGTGATGACGGCGTCGGTGACAGTCTCGCCCAGATACTTCTCGGCGTCGGCCTTCATCTTGGCGAGCGTCATGGCGCTCACCTGCTCGGCGGTGTAATCCTTGCCCTCGATGTCGACGACGGCACGGCCACCCTGGCCCTCCTTGACCTCGTACGGCACGGTCTTGATCTCGGAGGTGCACTCGGAGTACTTGCGGCCCATGAAGCGCTTGATGGAGAACACGGTGTTCTTGGGGTTGGTGACAGCCTGGTTCTTAGCGGCCTTACCCACGACGCGGTCGCCGTCGGCACGGAAGCCCACGACGGACGGGGTGGTGCGGTCGCCCTCGGCGTTCACGATAATGGTCGGAGAACCGCCCTCGAGAACGGCCATTGCGGAGTTAGTAGTACCAAGGTCGATACCAAGAATCTTGCCCATTAGAAATTCCCTCTCTCTTGTGCGTTTGCACCGACTCGGCGGTCTGTCGAGCGGTGTTTCGGCTTGTCTTTCAGGATGTAGTGTATCCCCTTATGGGCCGGAATATACAAAATCTAAGTCAATTCATATAAGATTTCTTATTGCTGAGAGTTTAGGTTCGCAAATGCGCAGGTAGACGCACTGTTTGAGTTCTAGGCAAATCTATCGAGATCTATGTAGAGATGACTGAGGTTTGGGTCCGAGGGTGCCTGGGGCTGCCTTGCGGAAAGCTTGTCCCAGTTTGAGCGTGGATTCCGGGTCGCAGTTTCCGTCTGAAGGCTCAACCGGAAACCGTATCCCGTTTTGAGAGCTGATACCGGGTCGCAGTTTCCTCTAGCGGCCCAACCGGAAACTGCGACCCGGTTTTCGGCCAAATAACGGGATGCCCTTTCCGCAGGCGCGCTCAATAGCTCAATATTTCAAGTCACCTTTAGCTAACATTTGCGCAGCTCAACGGCCCCACCTGCGCATTTTTTAGTAAACCTTGGCATACTCGGCGAACGGTATGAAGATGCCGGTCAGAGGGTATTGCAAACGGTCGCTCCCGTGGTATGTTTTTGCCCGAATCAAACCGGCGCGCATCGCCTGTAGCGTCGGTCAACAGAGAGGAAACTACCATGGCTCATCCCGTAATTGATGCCGACGAGTGCATCGCTTGTGGCGTTTGCGTCGACTCCTGCCCCGCTGGCGTTCTGGAGCTCCAGGACGTCGCTACCGTCGCTGACGAGGACTCCTGCGTCGCCTGTGGCGCTTGCCAGGACGCTTGCCCCGCTGGCGCGATCACCGAGATCGTCGAGGAGTAACAACTCCCCCACTTGCACACTCAAAAGTACACCGTGCACAAAAAAGGAGGCCTCCGCATCGCCGCGGAGGCCTCCTTTTGCATTCGTCGTTACTAGGACAGGTCGTCTTCGTAGGGCATTAGGTCCGCCAAGTAGCCTTTCTCCTTGAGCATAGCCTCGATCTCATCGAGGGTTTGCTCGTCCTCCGCCGCGATGCGATGGAAGTGATAGCCGCTCGTCACCGTTAGTAGCGGGAAACTCTTGCCGCTCTCGATATCGTGCAGGTAGCGCTCAACATCGCGACGATTGCGGATGTCCAGGTCGGCCGTGATCTTGCCGTACACACGATGGTTGACGATCACGTTAAGCACGGCGCCACCCGCGTCGACGATACTCGTAAGTTCGTCGCCCGCCTGCTCCACGCTGTGGCGCACCTTAACAAGACGCGTGGGCACGGCGGGGCTGCTGGGGGCCTCCTGCAGCACATAACCACGGTTGGTCGCCACGACATCGTGCCCATCGGCACGCAGCAGGGCAATATCCTGAACCACGATCTGACGGCTCACGCCAACCTCGCGGGCAAGTGCGCTGCCCGAAACGGGCTCCTTGGCCACCTCGAGCACGTCCATGATGGCACGGCGACGCTCGCGGGCGTTCATTATTTACCGTCCAGCAGACGCAGGTGCTTAAGCGAGAGGTCGAGGATCGGCGCGGAGTGCGTCAGGGCGCCCGAGCTAATAAAGTCAACGCCCAGGTCGGCGAGCGCGCGGATATTGCCGGCGTCCACGTTGCCCGAACACTCGGTCTTGGCGCGACCGGCGATAAGCTCGATAGCGGCGGCCATGTCGTCATGGGTCATGTTGTCGAACATGATGATGTCGGCGCCGGCCTCCACGGCCTCGCGCACCATGTCCAGGTTCTCGCACTCGATCTCGACCGTCGTGGTAAACGATGCATGGGCGCGCGCCATCTCGATCGCACGCGTCACGCCACCGGCGGCATCGATGTGGTTGTCCTTGAGCATGACGGCCGTCGACAGGTTGTAACGGTGGTTGCTGCCGCCGCCGATCTCGACTGCCGCCTTTTCAAACACACGCATGCCCGGTGTGGTCTTGCGCGTGTCGACAAGCACGGTCTTAGTGCCCTCGAGCGCCGCGGCCATGCTGTGCGTGTAGGTAGCGATGCCGCTCATGCGCTGCAGGTAGTTGAGCGCCACGCGCTCGCCCGAAAGCAACACGCGCGCGTCGCCGCGCACCTGGCCCACGTGATCGCCGGCATGCACCTCGTCGCCATCCGAGACATCGAACAACACGAAGCTCTGCGGATCCAGCAGCTCAAAGGTGCGGGCGAATACGTCCAGGCCGGCGATAATGCCGTCGGCCTTGGCGATAAGCTCCACCGTGGCGGGACGCGCCGTGGGGCACACGCTCGCCGTGCTCACGTCCTCAAACGTAATGTCCTCGCGCAGAGCCTGCAGAATCAGATCATCGACGACGAGCTTCATGGTAATGGGATTCATGGTCTACTCCTCCACGGCCTGCGTGCCGGCGGCACGGGCCAATTCATCGATTGCCAGGGTGTCGACGCTCAGGGCGCGATGACGGCCATCGAGCGCGGGATCGCCCGCCTGCTCCACGGCCAGCGACTCGCCGGTGCGCATGTACCACGCGGCGCGACGACCCCAGACCAACGCCTCGAGCAGGCTGTTTGATGCAAGGCGGTTCTTGCCGTGCACGCCGTTGCAAGCCGTCTCGCCCGCGGCGTAGAGCTCGGGCATCGAGGTGCGGCCGTCCCTGTCTACCCACACGCCGCCCATAAAGTAGTGCTGCGTGGGCGTAACGGGAATGGGCTCGTCCAGGATGTCGCGACCGTCCTCAAGGCAGCGCGCGCGAATGTTGGCAAAATGCCCGGTCACCACGTCGCGCTCGACGGGGGCAAAGCTCAGCCACTCGTGCTCGGTGCCGTCCTGCTTCATCTGCTCGCGGATGGCGGCGGCGACCACATCGCGCGGCTGGAGCTCGTCGGTAAAGCGCTCGCCGGCGGCGTTGAGCAAAATCGCGCCCTCGCCGCGGCAGCTCTCGCTGATCAGGAAGGTGCGGCCCGGCTGTGGCGAGAACAGTCCCGTGGGGTGAATCTGCACGTAGTCCAGGTGCTCCATCTTAATGCCATGCTCCTGAGCAATGTAGCAGGCATCGCCCGTGAGCTGCGGGTAGTTGGTCGAATGGTCGTACACGCCGCCGATACCGCCCGTCGCCCACAGCGTGTGGCGGGCATGGATCTTAAACGGTTCGCCGGCATGCACGCCCTCGGCGGCATTTGTCAGCTCGTCGGCGGGACGAACCGAGTTGTCCTCGTCCACGGGAACGGCGACGACGCCGGTGCACACCGTGGCGCCGTCACGCTCGCCCGTTAGGATGTCGGTCATGGCCACGTGCTCCAAAATCTGCACGTTATCCAGCTTGCGAACGGCCTGGAGCAGCTTGGTCGTGATCTCCTTGCCCGTAATGTCGGCATGGAAGGCAATGCGCGGACGGCTGTGCGCGCCCTCGCGGGTAAAATTGAGGCTGCCGTCGGCCTTGCGCTCAAAATCCACGCCCATCGCTAGCAGGTCGTTGATGACCGAGCGGCTCGAGCGAATCATGATGTCGACGCTCTCGCGGCGGTTCTCGTAGTGGCCGGCGTGCATGGTGTCCTCAAAGAAGGCATCGTAGTCCGAGCCTTCGGGCAGCACGCAAATGCCGCCCTGCGCGAGCATCGAATCGCACTCATCAACCGCGCCCTTGGAGAGCATGATCACGCGCGTGCTCGTCGGCAGATTGAGGGCCGCGTACAGACCCGCTACGCCGCAGCCGGCAATGACGACGTCGCACTCCATATCGGGGTATTGCTTGGTTTCCACAGGAATCCTCTCCCTTGAATGTGACATAAGGGACCGTCCCTCATGCAACATTGTTCTAGCGTGCTGCGTACTCGAGCATACGGTCGAGCGTGAGCTTGGCCCGGTCTGCTGCCTCGTCCGAGACGCCGATCTGTACCTCGCCCTCGCCCGTCTCCAGGCAGTGCACGAGCTTTTCGAGCGTGATGAGGTCCATGTTGACGCAGGTGGGCTGCACCGCGGGGAAGTAGAACTTCTTGCCAGTGCCCTGGCAGCGGCGCTCGAGCTCGTAGAGCACGCCGCGGACCGTCACGATAATGAACTCGCTCGCGTCGGACTCCTCGGCATACTTGATGATGCCGGCGGTGGAGCCGATGTAGTCGGCCTCGGCCAGGACGTCGGCCTTGCACTCGGGGTGCGCCAGCACGAGCGCGTCGGGGTGGGCCTCCGTCGCGTCGACGATCTGCTCGACGGTGATGATGTGATGGCGCGGGCAGTAGCCGTTGTTGAGGATGACGTGCTTTTGCGGCACCTGCTCGGCTACGAAGCGTCCCAGGTTTTGGTCGGGAATGAACAGAATATGCTGCTGCGGCAGCTCGGACACGATCTTAACGGCGTTGGAACTGGTGACGCACACGTCGCTCCAGCTCTTGATCTCGACCGTGGAGTTGACGTAGCACACCACGGCCAGGTCGTCGCCGTACTCGGCGCGCGCCGCGTCGACCGTCTCGCGCTTGACCATGTGCGCCATGGGACAGTCCGCGCCCGGCTCGGGCAGCAGCACGGTCTTAGTGGGATTGAGCAGCTTGGCGCTCTCGCCCATAAACTCCACGCCGCACAACACGATGGTCTGCTGCGGCAGGCTTTTGGCGAGCTTTGCCAGGTAGAAGCTATCGCCGACGTAATCGGCAACGGCTTGGACCTCGGGCGCCACGTAATAGTGCGCCAGGATCACCGCGTCACGTTGGGTTTTTAGTTGCTGAATGGCCTCGACGAGCTCTGCGGGCACCAGTGCCGCACGCTCCGTTGCCGTCGTTGCCGATGCCAGGCCGGCCGCGATATCGCGTGCAAGCTCCGACGCATCCATGTTCGCGCTCTGTGCCATCAAGGCCCCTCTCTTTTGGCGAATCTTGGGGCTTTAGTATGACACCTAGGTTTACAGCTGACAAGACAGCTGTAAACCTAGGTGTCAAGTTGAAATAAAGATTCAATCATGTGGCAGGTCCATTTTCGAACTGGCAAGCTATGGATAGCCGAGTTCTCGATAGCGCAGGAGGCATCTTTCGCCACCGCAATACCGCTTGGCGCGAGTTGCACGCCGTGGGGCGCAAACGGTCCGCACCCCCGCAAGCGGCGCGTACCCGATGTGGCAAAATCGAACTACTTAAGGGGGCCGAATGCTCAAGATTATTGCCTGCGACGATGACGTCGCTTTTCTAGATAGACTGCACCGAATGATCGACCGTTGGTCGAGCGAGACGGGCACGGCGGTCGACGTTGCGCTCGTTACGCGTGGCGAGGACCTGCTGGCGCGCCATGCCGCGTCGCGCGCCGACATCATTCTGCTCGACATGATCATGCCGCTCGTCAACGGCATGGACACCGCACGCGAACTGCGCCAGGCCGACACCGCCGTGCGCCTGGTGTTTCTCACCTCATCGCCCGAGTTTGCACTGGAGTCCTACGAGGTCCGCGCCTTCGACTACCTGCTCAAGCCCGTGACTTACGAACGCCTGGCGCAGTTACTCGACGAGCTTTCGAGCATGCGCCCGGCGGCAACCGACGAGCTCGTGATCAAAACGTCCTTTGGCTACCACGCCCTGCGCCTGTCCGACATCGAATATGCCGAGGCGCGCAACAAGCACGTGGTTTTCCACCTGCGCGACGGACGCGATATCGAGGCACTCGAGTCGTTCCGCAGCGTCGAGGACCGCTTGGAGCAAAACGCGGTCTTCTTTAAATGCCACCGCAGCTACCAGGTCAACCTGCGCAATATCGATCACTTTGACCGCACGGACATCGTCATGCGCTCGGGCGCGTGCATCCCGCTGTCGCGCAGCTGCAAGCAGGGATTCCAAGACGCCTACTTTGCGGTGCGCTTTGAGGGTGGGAGACACTGATGGTCTCCTCGGTCGAAATGGTCCTTTGGGCAATCCACCACGCCACGACGCTGCTCTTTGGCGTCTTTGCCTCGGCGGCGCTGTGCGGTGTCGAGATCAACCGGCGTCATGTGCTTGAACTGGTGCTGGTCGGTGCCGTAACCGGATGCGCATTTGGCCTCGCCAATGCCGTCGGCGGCGAGCTTTTCGCCCGCCAGGTCTATCCGCTCGTCGTGCACCTGCCGCTTACCGTCTACCTATGCGCGCGCTACCGCCTGAGCCCGCTGCTTGCCGTGCTCGGCATTACGAGTGCCTATCTGAGCTGCCAGTTCAGCAATTGGATGGGCATCGCCGCATTTGCCGCAACCGATTCTCAGATCGCGTACTATCTGGCGCGCATCGCGACCACACTCGCCGTCTTTGCCGTCCTGATGCATTGGGCCGGCGACATCGGTCCGCGCTTGGCGATTAAAAGCACCACCGAGCTGGACATCCTTTTAATCCTGCCGCTCGTCTATTACGTCTTTGACTATGCCACCAACGTCTACACCACGCTGTTCCACTCGGGCTCGGTGGTGACGGTTGAGTTTTTGGCATTTGCGCTCTGTGCCTTCTATCTTATGTTTCTTGCCGTTTACCTGCGCGAATACGAAGAAAAGGAAACCGCCGAGCGAGAGCGCTGGATGCTCGAAACCCGCGACAACGCCGCCATCAAAGAGCTCGAGGCTTGGCGTCAATCTGGGCGCGAGCTGTCGATTCTTCGCCACGATATGCGCCACTTCCTACGCGGCCTGGCCGCTTTAATTGAGGAGGGCCACACCGACGAGGCGCTCAAACGCATCGATGAACTCTGCGAAGCCGGCGATCGCACCGCCGTACGCCGCTTCTGCGCCAACGAGACCGTAAACATCGCGCTTTCGTCATTTAACTCGGATATCAATAGAAACGGCATTACCGCCAACCTGCGCGCCGCCGTACCCGAAACCATCCACGTAGGTGACGCCGACCTGTTTAGCGTGCTCTCAAATGCCTTGGAAAACGCTATCACCGCCGCAAGCGCCGCACCCCAAGGAAAGCGATTCGTCGACTTTGACCTGCGATTAGAGGACGGCCAGCTGCTGCTGTTAGTTTCCAACACGTTTGACCGCGCGCCGCGCATGGTCGATGGCATGCCCGTGACCCGGCATGCGGGCCACGGCTTTGGCACCAGGAGCATCAAACTTGCCGTGGAGCGCATGAACGGCAACTGTCAGTTCCGCATTAACGGCGATCGGTTTGAGCTGCGCGCTGTGATGTAGAAGTGCGGCGCCGATCTCGAGGCGCGCCTTGCCCGCCAGGCAATCGCTCGCCGGCGCCAATCCGCTACAGCGGCGCGGCTGCCGGGGTCAGCTGCTTGATGTATGCCCACATGCGCTGCTTGGCGGCTTTGTCAGTGAGCGCCGCCTCAAAACCGTCGAGCGCGAGCACGCGGCGACCCTGCACATGGGCGACCAAGCCGGGCTTGAGCATGGCGGTGTCGAAGTCATCGATCGCCACGAGCATATCGGCGTAGGTCTCGCGCATGGCGTCAGCCGCGTTGTTGTCGAGCAGTAGCACCGCCTCGGGGTCCAAAGCCTCAAGCGCCTCACGGAACAGCTCGCACGGCAGAGTCTCGCCCACCGCGACCGCTCCGTCACCCACGCCGGCGACGCTTGCCAGCACGCAAAAATCCTCGGGCGCGTAGCCGATGGCCCCAAGCGCTTTGCGCAACGCCGCGCCATCCGGGCCGGCGGCAAGCTCGCCACCCGAACGCTCGGCCTCGTCCAAATCGCCTTTGACCAGCACGATCGGCGAGCACGCGTTGCCCGCAATACGCACGCCACGGACCGCAAGCGATGTGAGCTCCTGCTCGGCCGCCTGGGCGATGGCTTCTTTTTTCTGGCTTTGTGACGTGGACATGCGCTCTCCAATCGTTTGCGTGCCCACCATTATATAAAAGAGCTGCCCGCGAGTGGTTGCTTTGCGGGCGGCTGGGTATAAGCACGGTCGTACTGAGTTTTACGCGGCCGAGCCGCGTCGCATTATGGAGGTCACCATGGCTGACATTAATCAGATTACCCCCGAGAACTTCGATTCCATCGTTAACGACAGCCTGCCCGTGCTGGTCGATTTTTGGGCACCGTGGTGCGGGCCCTGTCGATCCCTCTCGCCCATCGTTGACGAGGTTGCCGATGAGCTGGCGGGCAAGCTCGCCGTTGCCAAGTGCAACGTCGACGACAACCAGGACCTGGCCATGAAGTATGGCGTCATGAGCATCCCCACGCTGATTGTGTTTAAGAACGGCGAGGAGATTGACCGCTCAGTTGGCGCTCTGCCCAAGGCGAGGCTGCAGGCGCTGCTGGAAAAGCATCTGTAATACGCTTGTTACTTACCCGCCGTCTATGAGCGCTTTTGCACCGCTCGCCGGACTTCTGGATGCACCGAGTGCAACCACGGATAGTATGGTAATCACAAACAGCCCCCAGTGAACGGGTGCGGGTCAGACAGACTCGCACCCGTTTTCTTATGCGGCGATGCGCAAAGCGGGCGTAGTAGAATCTGAACCACTGATTAGACCCGTACAAAAGGAGATTTCCCATGCATGACGTCGGAATGAACATGAGCCAGCTTGCCATGAGCGTCAAGCAGGTCGACGACACGATCGAGCTCGCCCACGAGTGGAGCCATCAGCTGCTGCATGCGACCGAGAACTTTGATATGGAACGCATTGGTGCCAAGCTCGAGGCCGCCATGGCGGCGCTCCACGAAGCGCACGACGCACTCGAGGGCTACGAGGAGGCCATCGAGGCCGACCATAACTCCGTTGGCTCCGTAAAGCTGGTGTAGCGTGACCGAGCACGAGCACACCTGCGATCACGGACACGAGCATTCGCACGGGGCGGACGGTGACGCGGGCTGCCACTGTAGTGGTTCCGGCTCCGAGCTGGTCCGTTTTTCGGTTACCGCACCCGACGACCTGCTGCGCCGTTTTGACGAGCAGATCGCACGCCGCGGCGACGTGGCCAACCGATCCGAGGCCGTGCGCGACCTGATTCGCGCCTCGATCGCCAAGGAGCAGATGCGCACGCCCGATGAGCACGTTATCGGGTCGCTCACCATGATCTACGACCATCACACCGGCGATCTGACGCGCCGTCTGGACGAGGTGCAGCACGACTACACCGACGAGATCGTATCGACGATGCACGTGCATTTGGATCACCACAACTGCTTGGAAATCCTGGCACTCAAGGGTCGCGGCGAGCGCGTCTACGAACTAACCGACCGCCTGCTGGGCCTGCGCGGCGTTAAGCACGGCGAGCTCACGTGCGCCGCCACCAAGCAGAGCCTGGGGCTGTAGCGGGATTTCCCGCAGCGCACCTGCCAAATAGGGACAGGTTTGTTTTGGCAGGTTTAGAAGTTTTACCTACCAAAATAAACCTGTCCCTTTTTGGTCGGTTTTGATGGGGGGGTGTCGCATGCGGCATGTGCATATTCATGTGACGGGCATTGTGCAGGGCGTTGGCATGCGACCGTTTGTGTATCGCGAGGCCATGGCACATGGCATTTGCGGATGGGTGCTCAATGCGGGCGACGGCGTGCATATCGAGGCGCACGCTCCGGCCGATGCGCTCGATGCTTTTGTTGCCGCGCTTTCTGAGCATGCGCCTGCGGCAGCCCGCGTAGAGCATGTCGAGGTTGTGGACTTGGCAGCCAACGGTTGGGATGCCGCCAACGAACAGGGCTTTCGCATCGTAGCATCGCAGGACCAGACCGCGCACACGACGCTCGTCTCGCCCGACATCGCTACCTGCGACGATTGCCTGCGCGAATTGTTCGATCCCGCCGACCGACGCTATCACTACCCCTTTATCAACTGCACTAACTGCGGGCCACGCTTTACCATCATCCGATCGCTGCCTTATGACCGAGCGGCCACATCGATGGACCGTTTCCCCATGTGTCCCAAGTGTGCCGCGGAGTATGCCGACCCACTCGACCGGCGTTTTCACGCGCAACCCGATGCCTGCTTTGATTGCGGGCCGCATATTACGTGGCGCGAGGCTGTAAACGGCGATGCGTGCGGGAATTCGTCCGCGACACCGGCCGTCGGCACCACACGCGAGGCCAGCGACGCTATCATCGAGCGCTGCGTTGAGCTGCTGGCCAGCGGTGGCATCGTCGCCATCAAGGGCCTGGGCGGATTCCATCTAGCCTGTGACGCTGCCAACGAGCAAGCGGTGGCCGAGTTGCGCCGTCGCAAACGCCGCAGCAACAAACCACTTGCCGTCATGGTGCGCAGTCTTGCTGATACCGAGCGCCTGTGTCATATCGACGATGCTGAACGCGATCTGCTCGCTGGCAGTATCCGCCCCATCGTGCTGCTGCGCCGGCGCACTGTTGGCGAGGGCAACGGCGATTCTCCCGACGCCCTCGTACTCGCACCGTCCGTCGCGCACGACCTGCCCGAGCTTGGCGTTATGCTCCCCTACACCCCGCTTCAGCATCTTCTGCTTGCAGCTGCCGCGTCGCACGGTATGCACGCGCTCGTCATGACCAGCGGCAACCTGAGCGAAGAGCCCATCGAGACCGATGACGATCTTGCCTGGGAACGCCTCGTTGCCGCCGGCATTGCCGACGCGCTGCTCGGCAACGATCGAGCGATTCTCTCGCGCTATGACGATTCCGTGGTGCGCGTGGTTGACGGCGCCGTTATGCCCGTGCGCCGCGCTCGCGGATATGCACCCCAGCCGCTGCCGTTGCCGGCGCTCGACCGCGCTCCGTCCTGCGTGCTCGCCTGCGGGCCACAACAAAAGGCCACGATTGCGATCACGCGTGAAGGGACGAACGGCGAGGCAACCTGTTTTGTGTCGCAGCATATCGGCGATGTTGAAAACGGCGGGACCTTCGATGCCTGGAACGCCGCGCGCACGCGCTTGGAAGATCTCTTTGATTTGGCGCCCGCCGCCTTGGCCTGCGATTTACACCCCAGATATCTATCGGGCCAGTGGGCGCGCGACCAGGCGCGAAAATGCAATCTGCCGCTCGTCGAGGTGCAGCACCATCATGCGCATATCGCGAGCGTAATGGCCGAGGCCATCGCCGCGGGCCAGCTTACAACCGACGCGCGCGTCCTTGGCATCGCCTTTGACGGCACCGGCGCCGGCACCGATGGGACCATTTGGGGCGGCGAGTTTCTTGTTGCCAGCCTTGGCGGCTTTGAGCGCGCCGCGCATTTGCGCACCTGGGCGCTCCCCGGCGGGGCGGCCTCCGTGCGCGACGCCCGCCGCAACGCCTTTGCCCTGCTCAGTGAGCTCGGCCTGCTCGAGCACCCAGGCGCCGCTCGGCTTTTGGACAGCCTCGACGAGCAAACGCGCAGCGTGACAGCCACCATGATCGAGCGCGGCATCAACAGCCCGCGTACCAGCAGCATGGGACGTCTCTTTGATGCCGCGGCAGCGATTCTGGGCATCTGCGACAAGGCAACCTACGAGGGCGAACCCGCCATAGAACTCGAAGCCGCCGCCTGGCACGCGCTCGACAACGAAATCGCCCATTTTCCCGACGACAACGCCGGCTATTTCGCATCTGGCCCATCGTGGCTGGACGGCCCCTATGTTCTGGATCAGAAAGCACTCTTTGAGGCACTTTTGGGAGGAATTGAAGCCGGAGCGCCCGCCGACAGGCTCGCACTCGACTTCCATGTCGCCGTCGCGCGCTCCTCGGCGCGCATCGCCAGCGATATCTGCGTGCACGAGGGCATCGACACCGTCGCGCTCTCGGGCGGCGTGTTCATGAACCGACTTCTGCTTCAGCTCCTCGCCCGCGAGCTCAAAAGCGCAGGCTTTACTGTCCTTGTCCCCCACACCGTACCCGTCAATGACGGCTGCATCGCCTACGGTCAGGCAGCAGTCGCACGCACTCGTCTTGCGCAGATTGCATCGCAGTAGCTCGCCCTCACACGCCGCTGTGCCCAACCGTCTCACAGGCGTAACGCGTTTGCCCGCGAACCCCGCGAGCGCTACCATCAACTGATGGATTATTGAGCGCCCGTCCAGCGCAAAGCGTATAAAAGGGGAACAATATGTGCCTTGCCGTTCCCGGTAAAGTAGTCAAACGCGACGACGACCTCAAGGCCACCGTCGACATGATGGGCATCGAGCGCCCCGTGTCGCTGCGACTCGTGCCGACGGCGCAGGTTGGCGACTATATTCTCGTACACGCCGGCTTTGGCATCCAGATTGTCGACGAGCAGGAAGCACAGGAAACGCTCGAGCTTGTTAATGCCATGTCCGAGCTGGTCGAAGAAGACCAGCTGACCACCAACCCGGCGGAGGCTTACTAGTGGCGCCCGAGCAGCCGGCGCGCTCCGGTATCGATTTCTCGGCATTCCGCGATCCCAAGCTGGCTCGCGAGCTCATCGAGCGCATTCATGAGCTTGTCGGCGACCGCACCATCAACCTTATGGAAGTCTGCGGCACGCATACCGTGAGCATCGGGCGCTATGGCTTTCGCTCCATTATGCCGGCCGGGCTCAAGCTGCTGAGCGGCCCGGGCTGCCCCGTCTGCGTCACCGCCAACCGCGACATCGACCACGCAATCGCGCTCGCCAACATAGACGGCGCCATCATCACCACCTTTGGCGACATGATGCGCGTGCCCGGATCATCCACCTCGCTCGCTGCGCAAAAGGCGGCGGGGCGCGATATCCGTATCGTCTATTCCCCGCTCGACGCGCTCGACATTGCCGAGCAAAACCCTGATCGCCCGGTCATTTTTATGGGCGTGGGCTTTGAGACTACGACGCCCACCATCGCCGCCGCCATCTTGGAGGCCGAGGCGCTCGGGCTTTTGAACTTCTCGGTCTATTGCGCCCACAAGACCACGCCGCCGGCGTTGCGCGCCATCGCCAACGACCCCGAGACCGCCATCGACGGCTTTATCCTGCCGGGCCACGTCGCCACCATCACGGGCTTGGCGCCCTTTAGCTTTTTGGTCGACGAGTTCGATACCCCGGGCGTGGTCACGGGATTTGAACCGGTCGATATCCTGCAGGGCATCTGCATGCTGGTCCAGATGGTTGTCGAGGACAGGCCCGCGATCGATAACGCCTACCGCCGTGGCGTCAATGCCGACGGCAATCCCGTGGCGCGCCAGCTGGTCGAGCAGGTATTTGAGCCGTGCGATACCACATGGCGTGGATTGGGGCTGATTGCCAACTCGGGCCTTTCCATCCGCCCCGAGTTCTCGCGCTTTGATGCCCACACTCGCTTTGACGTGCCCGTTGAGGCGACGGTCGAGCCGCGCGGGTGCCGCTGCGGCGACGTGCTGCGCGGGGCCATTACGCCGAGCAGCTGCCCGCTCTTTGGCCGCATCTGCACGCCCGAGCATCCCGTCGGCCCCTGCATGGTGAGCTCCGAGGGCAGCTGCGCAGCATATTTCCGCTACCGAGGCTAATGGGTTCCGCCGCTCTAACGAACGGCGGACCGGTCGACGCTACGCCTCACCCATATAATTCAACCCACGATTGGAGTTTTCGATATGTCCCATAGCGTTACCGATAGCACCGTCCTGCTGGGTCACGGCTCCGGCGGCCAGATGATGAAACGCATCATCGACGAGGTCTTTTTGGATGCCTTTGGGTCGCCCGAGCTGCTCGAAGGCAACGACGCCGGCGTCGCCGCGCTGCCCGCGAGCGGGCGCATCGCCATGTCGACCGATAGCTTTGTAGTCTCGCCGCAGTTCTTCCCCGGTGGCAACATCGGCCGCCTCGCCGTGTGCGGAACCGTCAACGACGTCGCGACCTCGGGCGCCAACGTGCGCTACCTGTCGTGCGGCTTTATCCTCGAAGAGGGCTATCCCATGGATAGGCTCCGCCAGATTGTGCAGACGATGGCCGAAACGGCGCGCGAGGCGGGCGTGTCCATAATCACGGGCGACACCAAGGTGGTCGAGCGCGGCGGGGCCGACGGCGTCTACATCAATACCGCCGGCGTGGGCGAGGTACCCGCGGGCGTAGCGCTCAGCGGCACCAACTGTCAGCCCGGCGATGTCATTCTGGTATCGGGTACGCTGGGCGACCACGGCATCGCCATCATGAGCCAACGCGAGGGCTTGGCGTTTTCGAGCACGATCGAAAGCGATGCCGCACCGCTCAACCACCTGATTGCCGACGTTCTGGCCGCAGCACCCGACACACGCTGCTTCCGCGACCCCACGCGCGGTGGCCTGGCCTCGACGCTCAACGAGTTTGCGCAGGCCAGCGGCGTTGCCATGGAGATCGACGAGGACGATGTGCCCGTGCGCCCCGACGTGCAGGCAGCCTGCGAGATGCTCGGCTACGATGTGCTGCAGGTGGCAAACGAGGGCAAGATGGTTGCCGTCGTGCCGGCCGAGCAAGCCGATGCCGCGCTGAGCGCCATGCGCGCCGCCCGCTACGGCGAGAATGCCGCCATCATCGGTCGCGTGCTGCCACTTGCCGAGGGCGCCCATCCCGCCGTGCGCGTGCGCACCGGCTGGGGCTCGACCCGCATCCTCGACATGCTCGTGGGAGAGCAGCTGCCGAGAATTTGCTAGCGACAAAGGCTCAGGGCTATTAAAGATATTCAGATTCCAAACATGCCCGGCACGCATGCCCAGTATCATGGGGTGCGTTTTGAAACCCAATGACGGGAGCTTTCATGGCAGCAGCTTTTTCCCATGTGATCTTTGACCTGGACGGCACCATCCTCAACACGCTCGAGGACCTGGCGGCCGCCGGCAACCATACCTGCGAGATGCATGGCTGGCCCACGTTTGCCGTAGACGAGTACCGCTACAAGGTGGGAAACGGCATGCTCAAGCTGGTCGAACGCTTTATGCCTGCCGAGTATGCGGGCGACGGTCGCATGTTTGAGCAGACGCTTGCCGAGTTTAGGGCTTATTACGGCGAGCACAAGGAGGACCACACCGCCCCCTATGCCGGTACGATCGAGATGCTCGACCGCCTGCGCGCCGCGGGCGTGCAGCTTGCCGTGCTCACCAACAAGGACCACGTCTCGGCGGCTCCGCTTATCGAGAAGTATTTTGGTTCCGAGCGCTTTGCGCTGGTGCAGGGCCGCGTCGATGCGTTTCCGCCCAAGCCCGAGGCGCCTGTTACGCTGCATGTGATGGAGGAGCTGGGCGCCGATCCGTCGACCACGCTCTATGTGGGCGATTCCAATGTCGATATCCTGACCGGTCACAACGCCGGCCTTAAGAGTGCAGGCGTCAGCTGGGGCTTCCGCGGCCGCGCAGAGCTGGAGTCCGCCGGCGCCGACTACGTGGTGGACACCCAGGACGAGCTAGCGGCGCTGATTCTGGGCGAGTAACGAGCGACACTGCTTAACGCAGCTGCGACAATTCTTCCGCGCGGAAAGCGCATCCCGTTTTGGAGCTCCGGAATGGGATATGCTTTCCGTTTGAGGCGCATCAGGGAAACCGCATCCCGTTTCAGAGCAATATTCCGGGTCGCACTTTCCGCAACCAACCCCATCCGGAAACCGCGACCCGGAATTTGACCAAAAACCGGGTCGCATCTTCCCAAGCACTCGATGCAACGCTGGCACAAGGAGTGTCCCCAACTACCGGCAGA
>CABUAT010000033.1 GCA_902489665.1 uncultured Collinsella sp.
CAGCTCGCGCTGCCGCTGGAGGAGAAGACCGCCGGGTGCGTCGCGGACGCCCTGGAGGGCGTCCGGGCCATCCTCGGCGCCGACGGGACGCGCCGCGTGTTCCGCGCCGTCCTCACCGACAACGGCGCGGAGTTCTCCGACGAGCGGGCGATCGCGGACCTCGTCGGCGAGGGGCCGGGCGAGACGAGGCTGTTCTACTGCGACCCGCGCCGCAGCGACCAGAAGGGCGCCTGCGAGCGAAACCACGTCGAGATAAGGAAGCTGCTGCCCAAGGGCTCCGGACTCAGGTTCGACCGGCTCGCCCCGGCCGACCTGGCGCTCGCGATGTCGCACGTGAACTCCGAGCCCCGCGGCGCGCTCGGCTTCTCGACGCCCGCGCGCGCCTTCAGGGCGATGCTCGGGGAGGACGCGGCGGCGCTGCTGGACGCCTACGGCGTGGAGGACGTGGCGCTCGGCGATCTCGACCTGACGCCGGGGCTCATCGAGAGGGCGCGCGCCGAGAGGGGCGATGCCCCGCTGGCCTAGCCTAGAGGAAAAACGGAATAGACGGACCGACCGTCCGGCTGAGTCTGGGAAGAGGTGCCGGGCGGCGGGCGGAGCATGGCCACCGGACCCATCGAAACACATCTCCACCGTTCCTTCAACTGGGAAAACGGCGCCCCCGGGGCCCGTGAGGGGCCGCGGGGGCGTTCGGCTAACTGCGGGAATGGCCTATTTGCTCAATGTGTTCGGCTGAGATCGGAAATCAACCCTTACGGGTTTTCCTGGGACGGGGCAGAAATAATCACTCTTCGAGCGCTTATTTCTATCCACCGTCCCGATAAAACCCTGATGCGATAGACCTTACTTGTAGAGATAAGCGATGGCGGTGCCGGTGAGGACTTGGATCGTGGCTGTTGACCTGACGACGTTAGAGATGCCCGTGTCGGCCAACAGGCCCAGGGGGCTGTGGTCTAGCTCCCATTCTAGGCCGTGTTCGCTTACCTCGGTTTTGGGAGCAATGGCTATGATAGAGAACGTCTTGCCTTCGGCGCTTTCGATGGTCCACGATTCGCCTGCGTGCAAGATGCGGGCCGTGGTCTCATCTTCAGCAATCCAGACAGGGGCGTCATCGTAGCCTGCGAGCAGGCCCAGTACGGAAAGCGCCATGTCCGGACGGCCGCCCGTAGCGCAAGTCGCAACTACTTCGGCACCCGGCCAGCGACGACGGACGGAATCGAGCGCCAGCGCCAGATCGGTATAGTCCTTGTACGGGTCGTGGCGCTCAACTTCAAAGTCGGTGGCGGCATCGACCAACGCACGACCAGCGTCGCTCACCGTGTCGGCATCCCCCACATACACGTCACAGCTCAGGCCGGCGCCCAGCAGCGCGTCGAGCCCGCGGTCCACGGCGACAACGTGGCCGCACTCCCCTGCTAGCCTATGCAACAGATCCGCGCTCGCCACCACGGGCGAGCCGCAGACCACTAATACCTTGCAAGCCACAGCCTCGCCTATCCCTCAAACGAAAGCACGCGGGCCAGATCCAGGTCCTCATAGCTGTCGATAAAGATATCGCAGTTGGCGCGAACATCGTCGCGCTTCATGCGGCCATGCGGGTCATAGATGCCCACGCGCTTAAAGCCGGCGGTCCCAGAGCTCTTTAGGCCAAAGACGGCGTCCTCAAACACCCATGCGCGCTCAAACTTGTACCCATGGCGCTCCTCCAGGCGGCGCAGCGCCAGCTCGTACACATCGGGGAACTGCTTGGAGCGTCCTGCTTCACCCGTCGTGGTAACAAACTCCATGTACGCGTCTAGCCCAGCCCCCGCAAGCGCAGACTTAACAAGCTCGGCCGGCGTGGACGTAGCCACACACATGGAAATGCCCGCCGCCTTCGCCTGCTGCAAAAATGTCAGGAGCCCCTCGCGAGGCGGCACCTTGGAGTACCCATCAATCAAAATCTCACCCAGCTCGCGATACAGCTCCTCGCCATTCGCACCAATGCCCCACGTGTCGTGGTAGGCCTGGCACTCGTCCTCCAGCGACAGGTGCTCAAATTGGGCAAAATCATCCACGGTCACGTCAATCCCGTGGCGATGCAATAACTCGGGCTGGGCATAGGCCCAAACGGGGGTGCTATTAACCAGCGTGCCATCGCAATCGAAAATAAAAGCAACCCTGGGAGCGGCGGTACGGGACATAAACGAACCTTTCGATATCAAATGGTAAACATCCTGCTAAAAACGTTTTACCAAACGTCAGCCTAACAATTTTGAAACCCAAATTGGTAAAACTGTCAAGAGTTTTACCACGGCAATTCTGCCAGTGGTATAAACATGTCGCTTACCGATTAAACGCCCCCGCAAATCCGCTTTCGTCCATAAAACTAACGCACAGGTGTTATCGTAGTTTCTGCCGAAAGTTCCACCGAGCACGCGAGGTGGAACGAATCACAGAAACTTCGCCGTCCCTTCGATTCGTGCAGCCTTGGACCTTTCGCATCTAGTCACCAAGGCAACACGCTGCCGCGTCATGATGGGATCAAACGTGAGCGATACAAAGCTAAAGCCAACGGCTAAAAAGCCCGCAACCCGCAAACCGGCTCCGCACGCACCGGAGCTCTCCAAGGACGATGTCTACCTGTTTGGCATTGGTATGTGGGAGCGCAGCTGGGAAAAGATGGGCGCGCACCCCGACACGCAGCAGCGCACGCGCGGCTGGCGCTTTTGCGTTTGGGCGCCCGATGTAAAGAGTGTCCATGTCATTGGCGAATTTAACGACTGGGATGAGGAAGCCAACCCGCTGGTGCCCGTGCATACGAGCGCTATTTGGGAAGGCTTTATTCCTGGCGCCGAGCAGGGCCAGCTCTATAAATATCTCATCGAGACCAACGAGGGCGAGAAGCTCTACAAGGCCGATCCGTATGCCTTTAAAGCCGAGTGCCCTCCGGGTACCGCGAGCGTGCTGTGGACCCTCGATGGCTATAAGTGGAACGACGCCGCGTGGCTCAAGCGCCGCGCCGGCCACAACCACATGTCGCAACCGCTTAACATCTACGAGGTGCATATTGGCTCGTGGAAGCGCCACGGCGACGCGCCGCAGGGCGAGCCGGACGAGTACGGCAACTACCCCGGCCCCATGGATCCCTTCCCCGCGCAGCGCGGCGAGTTTTACACCTACGACGACCTGTCGGTGGAGCTCGTGGACTACGTGCGCGACATGGGCTATACGCATATCGAGGTCATGCCGCTTATGGAGCATCCCTTCGACGGTTCCTGGGGCTACCAGACGACCGGCTACTACGCCGCCACGTCGCGCTACGGCAATCCGCAGCAGCTCATGCACTTTATCGATGCGTGCCACGAGGCTGGCATCGGCGTGATCATGGACTGGGTGCCCGGCGGTTTTTGCGCCGACTCCCACGGCCTTGCCACTTTTAACGGTCACATGCTGTTTGAGCACGAGATTCACCCTAACTGGGGCACGCACAAGTTTGACTTCGCCCGCGGCGAGGTACGCTCCTTCTTGGTCTCCAACGTGCTGTACTGGCTCGAGAACTTCCACGTGGACGGCATTCGCATGGACGGCGTGTCCAGCATGCTGTACCTCAACTTTGGCATCGACGATCCCGGCCAAAAGAAGTTCAACAAGTACGGTACCGAGGAGGACCTGGACGCCAGCGCGTTTATCCGTCAGGTCAACTGCGCCGTGGAGGCGCACTACCCCGACGTGATGATGATGGCCGAGGAGTCCACCGCGTGGCCGCTCGTGACCTATCCGCCGCAGGACGGCGGCCTAGGCTTCCACTACAAGTGGGACATGGGCTGGATGAACGACACCCTGCACTACATGCAGACCGATTTTCCGTGGCGTCCCGGCAACCACGGCCTGCTCACGTTCTCCATCATGTACGCCTTTACCGAGAACTTCATTTGCCCGCTCAGCCACGACGAGGTCGTGCACGGCAAGTGCTCGCTGATCGGCCGCATGCCGGGCGACTGGTGGCGCCAGTTTGCCGGCCTGCGCACGCTAGCTTTCTACCAAATGACGCACCCCGGTGCAAAGCTCAACTTTATGGGCAACGAGATCGGCCAGTTTATTGAGTGGCGCTACTACGAGTCCATTCAGTGGTTCCTGACCGAGCAGTACGAGACCCATGCGCACCATCAGGCGTTCATCAAGGCGCTCAACCACCTGTACACCGCCGAGCCCGCCCTGTACGAGCGTGGCTACACCGACGACGGATTTACCTGGATCGACGCGGACAACTCCAAGCAGTCCATCGTGAGCTTTGTGCGCCAGGGCGAGGACGTCGACGACGACCTGGTGATCCTGATCAACTTTGACCCGGCGAGCTACGAGAGCTTCCGCGTGGGCGTGCCGCGCGAGGGTGACTGGGAGGTCATCTTTGACTCCGACCGTCCCGAGTTTGGTGGCAGCGGATACGCCGGTGAGGAGCCCTACACTTGCTCGAGCGAGCCCTATCCCTGGAACGGGCAGATGGACTCCATTGAGATGAAGGTGCCCGGCCTGGCAGGCGTGGTGCTTAAGCGCCGCGGTCCCAGCAGCTACAAGCCGCCCGTGGTCGAGGAGCCCAAGAAGGCCACGCGTAAGCGTACGTCCTCGGTGAAGCCCAAGCCTGCGGCCGCTAAGAAGGCTCCCGCAAAGGCGAAGGCTACGACGACCAAGGAAAAGACCGCCGCAAAGCCCGCTGCTAAGGCCACCGCGACCAAGAAGCCGGCCTCCAAAAAGGCCGCTACCAAGGCCAAGTCTGCTTCTGTTATGTCGTCTGACAAGGATGCGTAACAAAGCCGTTACAGCTGTAATTACCCGCCTCGCCGAGGCGTAGGATACAAGTCATAACCGTTCCGGGAGAAACATCCCCGGGGGAAAGGAACGTATGAATAAGATCTTCGACAACAAGCAGGAGTTTACCGAGCTCTATCGCGATGCCGTCATGAGCATCAGCGGCAAGAGCGTCGAGGCCGCCAGCGACCTCGACCGCTTTAACGCCCTGGCCAAGCTCGTGGCCGAGAAGGCGCGCACCGTTGCCACCAAGAGCGACGCCCGCGCCACCGCCGAGGGCAAGAAGCGCGTGTACTACTTCTCTATCGAGTTTTTGATCGGCCGCCTGCTCGACAACTACCTGCTCAACTTTGGCGTGCGCGACATGGTAGCCGAGGCACTCGACGACATGGGCTTCGACCTGTCCGTCATCGAGAACCAGGAGCCCGATCCGGCTCTGGGCAACGGTGGCCTGGGCCGTCTGGCCGCATGCTTCCTGGATTCCATGGCAGCCGAGGGCATTGCCGGCTACGGCAACGGCATGCGCTACCGCTACGGCCTGTTTAAGCAGGAAATCGTCAACGGTAGCCAGGTCGAGGCCACCGACGAGTGGCTCACCCACGGCTATCCCTGGGAGGTCCGTCGTCAGGACAAGGCCGTGACCATTAAGTTTGGTGGCCATGTTGAGGGCTTTGAGGAGAACGGCCGCACGTTCTACCGCACGGTGGACACGCAGGATATCTTGGCCGTCCCTTATGACATCCCCGTGGTGGGCTATGCCGGCGAGACCGTCAACAAGCTGCGCGTCTGGGCCGCCGAGCCGGTCGAGGAGCACTTTGACCTGGAGGCTTTCAACCGCGGCGACTACGCCCTGGCCGATGCCGAGCGCGCCGAGGCCGAGGCCATCAGCGCCATCCTCTACCCCAACGACGCCGGCGAGCACGGCCGCCTGCTGCGCCTGAAGCAGGAGTACCTGTTTGTTTCGGCCGGCATCTACAGCCTGCTCGACACCTTTGAGAAGGAGCACGGCGAGAACTGGGAGCTGCTGCCGCAGTTTGTTGCCATCCATACCAACGACACCCACCCCGCCATGTGCGGCCCCGAGCTCATGCGCATCCTGATCGACGAAAAGAAGCTCGAGTGGGACGACGCCTGGAACATCGTGACGCAGGTCGTGAGCTACACCAACCACACCATCCTGCCCGAGGCTCTGGAAAAGTGGCCCATCGGCACGTTCTCCAAGCTCCTCCCCCGCGTGTACCAGATCATCGACGAGATCAGCCGTCGTTGGCACGAGTCGTTCGACACCACGCAGGAGGGCTGGCAGGAGCGTCTGCGCCAGACCGCCATTCTGTGGGACGGCGAGATCCGCATGGCCAACCTGTCCGTGATCTGCAGCCACAGCGTCAACGGCGTGGCCAAGATCCACTCCGACATCATCAAGAACATCGTGCTCAAGGACTTCTATGCCTTAACGCCCGAGAAGTTCAACAACAAGACCAACGGCATCTCGCACCGTCGCTTCTTTGCCGAGGCCAACCCCACCTATGCCAAGCTCGTCACCGAGGCCATTGGCGATGGCTGGCTGAAGGACGCCTTTGAGCTGGAGAAGCTCAAGGAGTTTAAGGACGACACCGAGTTCCTGAAGGCCGTGGGTGCCTCCAAGCGCGTCAACAAGGAGCGCCTGGCCGCCTACGTTAAGGCCGAGACCGGTCTGGTCATTGACCCCAACACCGTCTTCGATGTTCAGGTAAAGCGCTTCCATGCCTACAAGCGCCAGCTCATGAACATCATGAAGGTGATGGATATCTACAACCGTCGCATCGCCGACCCCAACTTCCACGTGACGCCGACGACCTTCATCTTTAGCGGCAAGGCCGCCTCGAGCTACACCTTTGCCAAGGAGACCATCCGCCTCATCAACTCCGTGGCCGACGTCATCAACAACGACCCGCGCGTCAACGAGGTCATGAAGGTCTGCTTTATCCCCAACTTCCGCGTGAGCAACGCCCAGCTTATCTACCCCGCCGCCGAGATTTCTGAGCAGATTTCGACCGCCGGCAAGGAGGCCTCGGGCACGTCCAACATGAAGCTCATGATGAACGGCGCCATTACGCTGGGCACCCTCGACGGCGCCAACATCGAGATCGCCGACCTGGCCGGCCGCGAGAACGAGGCCATCTTTGGCCTGACCGCTCCCGAGGTCGAGCAGCTCTGGGCATCCAACAGCTACTTTGCGTGGGATACTCTCAACGGCGACCGCGAGCGTCTGGGCCGCGTGATGGACGAGCTCAAGGACAACACCTTTGCGGGTCTTTCGGGCAACTTCGAGAGCATCTACAACGAGCTCATGAACAACAACGACCCCGACCTGGTCATGGCAGACTTCCGCAGCTACGTGGATGCATGGGAGAAGCTCACGAACAGCTACGGCGACCAGGAGACCTGGAACCGCAAGGCGCTGCTCAACACCGCCTCGAGCGGCTGGTTCTCGAGCGACCGCACCATTCGCGAGTACCGCGACGAGATCTGGCACGCGTAAAGGCGCGCGAGCTCCCTTATGCCAGCACGGCATTACTCGACGGGCGCGACCGAGCGCCGCGCCCGTCGCTAATGGGTTTAAGAACATCGATGACAGAAGGAGAAATCGATGAGTAAGAAAGAATGCATCGCGATGCTCCTCGCAGGAGGACAGGGCAGCCGATTGGGGGCACTCACCCAAAAGATCGCTAAGCCGGCGGTTAGCTTTGGTGGCAAGTTCCGCATTATCGACTTTTCGCTGTCCAACTGCTCCAACTCGGGCATCGACACGGTGGGCGTTCTGACGCAGTACCGTCCCTACCTGCTGCATGCCTATGTGGGCTCCGGCGAGGCCTGGGATCTGGACAGCCGTGACGGCGGCGTGTCGATCCTGCCGCCGTACGAGACGCAGACCGGTGGCGCCTGGTATGCGGGCACGGCCGACGCCATTACGCAGAACCTCGACTACATCAAGGCCAACGACCCCAAGTACGTCCTGATTCTTTCGGGCGATCACCTGTATCGCATGGACTACCGCAAGATGCTCAAGACGCACATTGAGAACAACGCCGACCTCACGGTGAGCGTTATGCCCGTGCCGTGGGAGGAGGCCAGCCGCTTTGGCATCCTGACCACCGACCCCGAGGACGGCCGCATCACCAAGTTTACCGAGAAGCCTGAGAAGCCCGATTCGAACCTCGCGTCCATGGGCATCTACATCTTCTCGGCCGACGTGCTGATCGAGGCGCTCGAGGAGGACGCTCTGGACCAGCGCTCGAGCCACGACTTTGGCAAGGACATCATCCCCAAGCTGCTCGGCGAGGGCAAGCGCCTGTACAGCTACGAGTTCCACGGCTTTTGGAAGGACGTCGGCACCATCGCCAGCTTCCACGAGACCTCGATGGACCTGCTGGGCAACAACCCCGAGTTCGATTTATTCGACAAGCACTTCCCCATCATGTCCAACATCACCACGCGTCCGCCGCACTACATTGGCCCGGACGGCCGCCTGGACGACTGCCTGGTCTCCAACGGCTGCAAGATCTACGGCACCGCGCGCCACTCGATTCTTTCGACCGATGTCATCATCGAGGAGCGCGCTGTGGTCGAGGACTCCGTGCTGCTGCCGGGTGCGCACGTTAAGAGCGGCGCGCACATCTGCCGCGCTATTTTGGGCGAGAACTCCACGGTCGAAGAGGGCGTGAAGCTCGGCTCTGTCGATACCACCAAGGATACGGCCGTCGTTGGAAATGACGTCGTTATCGGGAAGGGGGAATGATCCGATGATCAATCGCAAGGCCATCGGTTATATCACCGCTAACTACTCTTCGACCTACGGCAGCGTGCTGCTCAAGGACCGCCCCATCGCGTCCGTTCCGTTTTTGGGCCGCTACCGCCTGATCGACTTCCCGCTGTCCAACATGATGAATGCCGGCATTAAGACCGTCGGCGTCGTCATGCCGGGCAACTACCGCTCGCTGATCGACCACGTGGGCTCGGGCAAGGACTGGGGCTTGGACCGCAAGAAGGGCGGCCTGTTCATGGTGCCCGGCAACGCGTATGGCACCACCAAGGGTGGCATGCGCTTCCTGCTGCGCGACATCATCTCCAACAAGACGCTGTTCCAGCGTTCGGACAAGCCCTATGTTGTGATGATGGGCACCAACATCATCTTCAACATGGACCTCAACACCATCATCGACGCGCACGAGAACTCCGGCGCCCAGATGACCGTGGTGTACTGCAAGGCTACGCGCAATGTTGATGACGAGACCAAGCTCGAAATTAACGAGAACGGCCGCCTGACGGGCGTGAGCGCCGGCGTCGTGTACGGCGACAACGCCTCTATGGACTGCTGCATCGTCAACCGCGAGACGCTGCTCGAGATTATCGACCACTACCAGGCCGCCGACTATCTGGACCTGCTCGAGGCACTCCAGGGCGACTTTGGCAACATAGATGTATGCAGCTACGAGTACAAGGGCGAGGTCGTGGGCGTATTTAGCGAGAAGTCGCTCTATCGCCGCAGCATGGACCTGCTCGACCAGACCGTTGCCGACCAGCTCTTCGATCCCGAGCGCCCGATCCTGACCAAGGCCCACGACGTGCCGCCTTCGCGCTATGCGACCGGCAGCCACGCGTGCAACTCAATCATCTCGGCCGGCTGCATCATCAAGGGCACCGTGCGCAACTCGATCCTGTCGCGCGGCGTTGTGGTCGAGGAAGGCGCCTCGGTGACCAACTCGATCATCAACCAGAGCTGCATCATCAAGAGCGGCGCACGCGTTGAGAACGCCATCCTGGACAAGAACAACGTGGTCCCCACCAACACCGAGCTTCGCGGCACGCCCGAGAACATCCTGGTGCTGGGCAAGGCTCCGTTAACTTCTGATACCACCATCGTACGTTAACGTTGGCACCGCAACATCGCTCGTAACATGTAGAATAGCCGCCCGGTTCGCGCCTGGCGGCTATTCTCGAATAACAACATGGGAGACAATATGGCTGATTCCAGCAAAAAGATGCAGATCGTGT
The DNA here is from genome assembly GCA_902489665.1 of uncultured Collinsella sp. Lineage (GTDB taxonomy): Bacteria > Actinomycetota > Coriobacteriia > Coriobacteriales > Coriobacteriaceae > Collinsella. Next base: position 9,823 of record CABUAT010000033.1, read on the forward strand.
TTGCCTCGGCCGAGTGCGCACCGTTTGTAAAGACCGGTGGCCTGGGCGACGTGGCGGGCTCGCTGCCTGCGGCGCTTGTACGCGCCGGCGCCGAGGTCATCGTGATGGTGCCCAAGTACGCCACCATCAAGGACGAGTACAAGGCGCAGATGGAGCACTTTTCCGACTTTTACGTGAGCTTGGGCTGGCGCAATGAGTACTGCGGTCTCGAGAAGCTCGAGCACGACGGCGTCACCTATATGTTTGTTGACAACGAGCGCTACTTTGCGCGCGACTATCCGTACGGCTTCTTTGACGACGGCGAGCGCTTCGCGTTCTTCTCCAAGGCCATTACCGAGAGCCTGCAGCACCTGCCCGAGGGCTTTGAGTGCGACATCCTGCACTGCAATGACTGGCAGACGGCACTGGCGCCCGTGTTCCTGCGCGAGTTCTACCAGGGCCTGCCGCTCTACGACCGTGTCAAGACCGTGTTTTCGATCCACAACGTGGCGTTCCAGGGCCAGTTTAGCGACACCGTGATGGAGGACATCCTGGGTGTGGCGCATATTCCGGCGGCTGCTACGCAGCTACGCTGCGACGCCTGCAGCATCAACTACATGCTGGGCGCGCTGCACTATGCCGATGCCATCACCACGGTGAGCCCCACCTATGCAGGCGAGATCCAGACGCCCGAGTTTGGTGAGGGCCTGGATGGCGTGCTGCGCGAGCGCTCCTACGCGCTGCAGGGCATCCTCAACGGCATTGACGTTGCGGGCTTTGACCCGGCGACCGACAAGCGCATTGCCGCCAACTACACCGTGGAGGACCGTTCCGGCAAGGCCGTGTGCAAGGCCAAGCTGCAGGAGGAGCTGGGTCTCGAGGTTCGCGACGACCGTCCGCTCATGGTGATGGTCACGCGCCTGACACGCCAGAAGGGTATGGACCTGGTCATGTACGCGCTCGACCGCATCCTGTCCGGCGGCGTGCAGGTGGCCGTGCTGGGTACCGGCGACCGCGACTACGAGGACGGCCTGCGCTACTTCCAGGACAAGTACCCCGGCACCATGGCAGCGCGCATCGAGTTCGATCCGGCGCTGTCGCAGCGTATGTACGCCGCCGCCGACATGTTCCTGATGCCTTCGAAGTTTGAGCCCTGCGGTCTGTCGCAGATCATCGCCATGCGTTACGGCACCCTGCCCATCGTGCGCGAGACCGGTGGCCTGAAGGACACCGTGCAGCCATACAACGAGTTTACCGGCGAGGGCACGGGCTTCTCGTTTACCAACTTTAACGGCGACGAGATGGGCGACGCGGTGTTCCGCGCGGCACGCCTGTTCTGGGATAACCGTGAGGCATGGAACCAGCTGGTCACGCAGGCCATGAGCCAGGACTTTAGCTGGACGCGGTCGGCCGACAAGTATCTGGACCTGTACTTCTTTATGCACCCGGAGATTGAGAGGCCTGCGGCCGTGGAGGCTGCGGCCGAGGAGCCCAAGGCTGAGGAGAAGCCGGTTACTGCCGAGGCCGAGCCTGCGGCGACCGTTAAGGAGCCCGCTGCCGCTGAGGAGCCCAAGGCCGAGGAGAAGCCGGCTGCCGATGCCGAGGTTAAGACCGCAGCGAAGCCTGCCGCCAAGAAGACGACGGCCCGCAAGGCAACGGCTAAGAAGGCTACGGCCACGAAGGCCGCTGCGAGCAAGACCACCGCTGCCAAGACAACTACCGCCAAGGCAACGACCACGCGCAAGCGCACGACCGCCGCTGCCAAGAAGGCCGCCGAGGCCGACGTCGCTCCCGAGGTAAAGGCCGACGCCGCCGAGGCTAAGCCTGCGGCAAAGGCTCCGGCCAAGACCGCTGCCAAGAAGACGGCCGCGACCACCAAGAAGGCAACGGCAGCCAAGAAGACCACGGCAACGAAGTCGACGACCACGAAGGCTACTACGACGAAGGCCGCCGCGAAGACGACCCCGAAGGCAGTCGCAAAGCCGGCCGGCAAAGTTGAGGAGACGCCCGCCGAGCCCAAGGCCGAGACAGCTGTCGAGGCAAAGCCGGCCGTCAAGACCACCACGCGCAAGCGCACTACCACGACGGCCAAAAAGGCCACGACCAAGGCTGCTGCTCCCAAGGCAGAGGCTAAGGCCGAGGACAAGCCCGCAGTAAAGGCCGAGCCGGCACCGAAGACTGCTGAGGTCAAGACCGCTCCGAAGGCTACGGCAAAGACCGAGCCCGCCAAGGAGGCCCCGGTCTCCCCCGCCGCTAAGACTGAGGAAAAAGCTCCGACCAAGAAGACCTCCGTCCGTAAGGCAACGGCCACCCGCAAGCGCCACTAATTCGGACGATTAAAACTTAATCCTCAACGTGAAAGAGGGCGCCCCAACCAGGCGCCCTCTTCTTGGTTGAACTTCTCAATTAAAAGAGGGCCGGTTTACTACGACAAAATGGCTCCGGCCGGCCACGGCGGGTAATCTACGAAATTGGCAACGCCTCTACCTGCGGTTTTAATATCATCAAAATGACCGTGGTTGAGATCATCCAATTCATCGTAGTAAACCGAAGTACTTTTGGTTGGCTACAAATAGTATCGGTATAGACGTTTTTAAATATCGCGATAATTTGGGTGGTAAAACGATTTTCTAGGACAACCGTTCGCCGATGGTAAACGGATGTTGTTTATACAGCCTGCGTACAACAGATATACTTACTTCCTGTGCGTAAAGCCCATGGCCCGCAGGCCGTGATTCTATTGAACTGGACCGTATTATGAGATTGATACACAACAGCCGTCTGCCGCAGTTTCGTACTCCGTTTGGCGCTGTGACCACTGGAACTTCCGTTTCGCTATCGGTGATTTTGGAGGATGCCGACCCCAACCAGGCAACGCTTACCCTGCGTACCTGGGTCGATGAAATCGGTGAGTCTCTGCATCCTATGACGCACGAGGGCGACGGCATATTTACCGTAGAGCTTGAGTGCACCGAGCCCTGTCTTATCTGGTACAGCTTTATCTGCAATATCGAGGGCCAGCCCGAGGTCCGCTTGGGTGCACCGCAGGGTCGCACCGGTGGCGAGGGTGTGACCTACGACTATGCCGAGGTTCCGTCCTTCCAGATTACCGTCTACAAGCACCGCGAGAACCGTCCCACTTGGTACGAGCGCGGTATGGTCTACCAGATCTTCCCCGATCGCTATGCTCGCGATGAAAACTGGCGCGAGCGCACGCTGGCAGAGGTCGAAAAGCCACGCAACGGAATCCAGCGCCGCATGGTCGAGGACTGGAACGAGCCGCCCGTGTACGAGCGTGCCGAAGACGGCTCCATCAAGACCTGGAACTTTTACGGTGGTTCGCTCAAGGGTATTCAAGAAGACCTACCTCGCATTGCCGAGCTGGGCTTTACGGCCATCTACCTCAACCCCATCTTTGAGGCCGCAAGCAACCACCGCTACGACACGGCCGATTACACCAAGATCGACCCGATCCTGGGCACCGAGCAGGACTTTACGGAGCTGTGCGAGGCAGCCGAGAAGCTCGGCATTTCCATCATCCTGGATGGCGTCTTCAACCATACGGGCGATGACTCGATCTACTTTAACCGCTACGGCAACTATCCCGGTGTCGGTGCGTGGCAGAGCGAGGACTCGCCGTGGCGCGATGCGTTTTACTTCCATGAGGACGGTTCGTATGACTGCTGGTGGGGCGTGGGCAACATGCCCGCCATCAACGAGAATTCCGAGCTGGTGCGCGAGAAGCTCCTGGGCAAGGACGGCGTGATTCGCAAATGGCTGCGCGCCGGTGCCCACGGCTGGCGACTCGATGTGGCCGATGAGCTTTCCGACGACTTCCTGGCCGAGATCAAAAAAGCCGTGCTCGCCGAGAAGCCCGACGCGCTGCTGCTCGGCGAGGTCTGGGAAGACGCCTCCAACAAGATCAGCTATGGACACCTGCGCCGCTATCTGCAGGGCTCTGAGCTCGACTCCGCCATGGATTACCCCTTCCGCGACATGGTCATCGGCTTTTTGATGGGCTACAAGAACGCCTATCAGGCTGCCGAGGACATCGAGACACTGCGCGAGAACTACCCGCGCGAGGCATTGGCCTGCGCACTCAATCTGCTTTCGAGCCACGACCGCCCGCGCATCATCTCGGTGCTCGGCGGTGGCCCCGACGAGTCGCAGCTGCCCGAGAGCGAGCGCAGCAAGTGGCGCTTGGACGACAACTCCATGGGCCTGGCCAAGAGCCGCTTTTGGTTGGCGACGCTCATGCAGATGACCTTCCCGGGCGTGCCCTCGATCTATTATGGCGATGAGTACGGCCTGGAGGGCCTCACCGATCCGGGCAACCGCCGCACCCTGCCGACCAAAGACCAACTCCACGACTTCGATACGTTAGCCATCGTTAAGAACGCGTCTGCCGTGCGTCGCGCGCTGCCTTTTATGGTCGATGGCGAAATCAAGGCCTTTGCGCTCAACGACGACGTCTTGGCCTACACCCGCACGGGCAAAGACGGCGAGGCTGCGACGGTTATCATCAACCGCAGCCTGCGTAATTCGCACTGCGTGACGATCCCGGCGCTCGGCGAATGTGCGAGCGACGTGATTAGCGGCCACGAGTGCGAGATCCACAACGGCACGGTTACGCTCGACCTGTACCCGCTGGGCTCTTCGATCATCTATCACCATGCCGAGAAGCGCCTGCAGGAGCCACTCGATCACGGCGCGGGCGTCGTGTGCCACATCACCTCGGTGCCGACCGATGACGGCAAGCCCGGCACAATCGGTGCGCCCACGCGTCGCTTTATCGATCACCTGGCCGCCATGGGCATGCGCTACTGGCAGGTCCTGCCCGTCAATCCCACGGACTTCTTCCGCTCCCCCTACGCCGGTCCCTCGGCCTTTGCAGGCAATATCGACCTGCTGCCCGAGAGCCACGAGGAGCTGGCTGCCGACTTCGTCACCTGGAAGGCCCGCGGCGGCGAGGATGCCGACCCACTGTACACGGCGTTTAAACATCGCAACGCCGACTGGCTCGAGAAGTACTGCGTCTACATGGCGGTAAAGAAGCACTTTGAGGGACTGTCACGCCACGATTGGCCGGCGGATGTCGCGCGCTACAACGAGCACCTGATCGATGACAAGCGCTTCCACGACGAGGCCGAGCTGCAGGCGTACATGCAGTATCGCTTTGATCTTGCCTGGTGCGAGCTCATGAACTATGCACACAAGAAGGGCATCGAGGTCATCGGAGATATCCCGATGTATGTCTCGGACGATTCGGCCGATGCGTGGAGCGAGCCCGAGAACTTCTGGCTGTCCGACACCGGTAAGGCGATTGAGATTTCGGGCGCGCCGCCCGACAACTTTGCGCCCGAGGGCCAGGTGTGGGGAAACCCCACCTTCCGCTGGGATCACATGAAGAAGAACGGCTATAGCTGGTGGCTCGACCGCCTGCGCCGTGCGTTCGCACTCTACGACCGCGTGCGCTTGGACCACTTCCTGGGCTTCCACAGCTACTTTAGCATCCCCGCCGGCAAGGCCTGTGCCGACGGCCGCTGGCTTGCAGGACCGGGCAAGGACCTGTTCCAGACCGCCTACGACGAGCTGGGTCCGCTTAACTTTATCGCCGAGGACCTAGGCTATTTGACGCCCGGTGTTCGCGCGATGGCTTCGACCTGCGGCTTCCCGGGCATGGACGTACTGGAGTTTAGCGACTACGACGTTCGTTGCGGAATTCACCCCACACCGGGCAAGATCCTGTATACCTCGACGCACGACACCTCGACGCTCGCCGGCTGGTGCACGCGCTCCTTTGCGGGCGGCGACGAGCCGAGCGGCATTGCATTGGCAGGCGAGCTCATGGGCAATGCCCTGGCAAGCGATGCTCCGCTCGTGATGATGCCGCTGCAGGACATACTGGGGCTGGGCGACGATACACGTATGAACGTGCCGGGCGTGGCCACGGGCAACTGGACCTGGCAGGCTGACGAGGCCGACGTTGCGGCCGCCGAGGGCAAAACTGCGAAGCTCCTGCGCAGCACCCATAGATTCTGGGGCGAAGCGTGATAAAACCCTCGATATAGGGTACAGTTACAGCTGTTTGAATTTTTGCGGGCAGAGCGATCTGCCCGCTTTGTGCTGAAAAGGAAGTATTATGGCGCGCTACGATTACAAGTGCACGAGCTGCGGCAACGTGTTTGAGGTTGAGCACCCCATGTCCGAGACGCCCGAGGTCGTATGTCCCAGCTGCGGTGCCCCGGCGGCTAAGACGTTCTCGGCCAGCGGCATTAAGTTCGACGGCAGCGGTTTCTACAACACCGACCAGCGCAGTGGCGGCTCCAGCACCAGCGCCACCAACGGCTGCTGCGCCAACTGCCCGCATAATCACTAGAAACCAATCAGCCCCGCGACCGAAACCAATCGCGGGGCTGATTCTTTAGCTACCCAGGTTTCCTTATGAGTTGCGGTGGAATAGTTCCTGAATCGGCCCATCCAACGGCCAAACAGGAACTATTCCACCGCATCTTTTCTATAGACGAGATTTCGGGCTGATGCTATGTATGTAACATTTCAAAACTCTGCCGGATTACGGGGCTGAATTGACAACCTCTATCCATTCCGGTCATTTGCAAATTTCAACAAGCCATCTACCTGCGGTTTTATTTAGGCCATTTTTGCTATGGCCGGACATCACCAATCTGGCCCCGTAATCCGCCCTACTTTTGATAGCAGCAAGTTTGAGACAGAGCTATTTTTACCACTCAATACCGCTATTGCGATCTCCGCTCGCATGACCGCCTGAGTTGCGGTGAAATAAGGACTGTTTAGCAGGTAGAAGCAGCTTTTCAATCCCTATTTCACCGCAACTTAGTTGTTACTTGCGGACCAGGCGGGCGCAGAAGTGGCCGTCGTAGGAGTCAGCGTTTACGGGGACGCTTTGGAAAAGCCCGCGGTCGTTTTGGCGTACGGAAACGAGCTTCTTAGCTTGTTCGAACTCCGGCAGCTGCAGGATCTGCGCTTCGGAGAGCGGCGCTACGGTAAAGCCGGCGCCCTCGGGAGAAGCCAAAAACGCATCGACAACTTGCGTGTTCTCTTCATCAAAGACCGAGCAGGTGGCATAAATAAGCTCACCGCCGGCAGCAACGCGCGTAGCTGCTTCCTTGAGCATCGTCAGCTGCAGTTTGGGCAGCTCGGTCGTAACGTCCTTCTCGGTCAGGCGCCAGGGAATCTCGGGGTGACGTCGCATGGTGCCGGTGCCCGAGCATGGGGCATCGATAAACACCGTATCAAACAGAACGGGTTTGCCAAGCATGGCATCGAACGACGTGAGGACCGCATCGAGCTCGCAGGCATCGCCCGAGACCGTGCGAACACCCTTAATACCCGCCTTATGCAGGCGTGCGAGATTCTGGTCGCACTTGCGGTCGTGCAAATCGAGTGCAGTATGCTGGCGGTCGTAGCCGGCACGCTTGGCCTGGCACATCATCACATAGGTCTTGGTGCCACGACCGGCGCCGATCTCTAGGCAACGCCCGGGACGAGTCGCCACAGTAGCAATGAGCTGGGCGTTAAGGTCCGAGGCTACGGCAGCCGCGCGCTCAAACACACCTGACGCAACGGTGGCCTGCGCATCGACCGGCGCATGGCAACCCGGGAAGACAGGCGCAACAAGCTGCGATAGGTACGGATCGGGTTTGGTTGCAAAGGCATTCTCGTGCAAAGCGAGCGGCGCGGGTGCCAGATTACCGGCAAAGTTCAGCGCGCCCTCGGGCGTATCGAACGAGGCCATAATACGAGCGCACAGCCAACGAGGAAGACCCATCAAACGCGAAAGGCGAACCAAACGGCGCTCGGACTCATCCACGTCAGATGCCGTGGCAAAATCCTCCACGTTGTCCGCAACCTTGTGCAGCACCGCGTTAGCCAGGCCCGCGGCAGACTTAGCACCGCTGCGCACCAGCTCAACACCCTGGCTCACGGCAACGCGGCCCGGCGTATGCAGATAGAGCATCTCGAAGGCCGAGATGCGAAGCGCCATGCGAACGCGCGGCGCGACCTTTTTGGGCTTATCCAAAAACTGATCGAGCAGCTCATCCAAAATACCCTGCGTGGCGGCAACACCGAGCGCCAAACGAGCGGCAAAAGCGGAATCGCGCTGGTCAATGGCCTTGGCGGAAGCGCGGGACGAGAGCACGTCGCGCGCATACATACCGCGGCGATCGGCCTCCATCAACACATCGAGCGCAAGCTTGCGCGCGGGAGAAAGCTTACTCATGACAAAACACCCCACGTCAGATCGGCACCCTGCAGGCCGGCAGCCCAGGCAGAAGCAGTCATGGCACGCTTGCCATCGGGCTTAACCTCAAGCAGTTCAGCCGCGCCATCGGAAAGGCCCAGGTAAACACGCTTGCTCTTGACGGCAACAGTACCCTCGCCAAGCGACACATCAGCCGGCGCGGCATCGAGCACGCGAACCGTCTTGCCAGCGATCACACAACGAGCGGGCGCGGTGTCGGACGAAGCGAGCACATGACGCACGCAATCGAGAGCCGCCATCTGCGGATCCAGACGCATCTCCTGCTTGGAAATCTTGGCAGCATGAGTGACGAGCGACTCAACCTGCTCAGTCCAAACAGCCGAGCCATCGGCAAGCGAGGGAAGCGTATCGGCAAGCAACTTACCGCCCAGCTCACCAAGCTCCATCGTGAGCGCCTCGGCATGCTTACCGGAAACCGACGTAGACGCCTGGGCACAATAAGCGCCCGTATCCACGCCATGCCCAATGCGCATAATGGAAACACCGGCAACCTCGTCACCAGCAAGAATGGCACGCTGAATGGGAGCAGCGCCACGCCAACGAGGCAGCAAGGACGCATGAACATTCACGATACCGAGCGGCGCCATATGCAGCACCTCATCAGGCAAAATGCAGCCATAGGCAGCCACACAGAAAATATCAGCCTGCGCAGCTTGGAGCGCCTCAACAACCTCCGGCGTCATACGATTGGCCTCAACGACCGGCAACCCCAGCTCAAGCGCCTTGGCCTTAACAGGAGACGGCTCAAGCTTCTTACCACGCCCACGAACAGCATCGGGACGAGTAATAACAAGTGCAATCTCGTTCCCAGCCTCAACAAGTGAAGTCAACGAAGGCACAGCAAAATCAGGCGTACCCATAAACACAATACGCATAAAGAACGTCTCCCCTCAACCAAAGCCGAGACGGCTACAAATAACAGCGGAAAGCCAAGTACCAAGCCCATCCGCAATAACAATTCAACAAGAACAAATATACCCAAAACCAAAGAAAGAGCCGCAATAAAAGCAGCTCTTTCAGTAAAGCACCTATCAGCGAAGACGCCCCTCCCTGGCCCGACGGCACCCGGGCGAACCGAGCCAGAACAACGCAGTCCCCGGTGCTGAGCGCCCACATATCGTCCCGCGCGCAGTTTCGCAGCGCAGCGAGAATGTTTGAGCACGGAATGATATGTGGGCGCTCAGCACCGGGGACGGACAAACCTACTCAGTCTCGCCCGGTCGAGCGCCGCGGGCTAGGGCGTCCTGGTACTCCTTGACTGCCTTGATCCTCTGCATCGGCTTGAGTCGCTCGAACATGGTATTGCCGTGCAGGTGATCAATCTCGTGCTGCAGGCACACGCAGAACAGATCGCCCGAAGCCTCGTATCGAATCAGGTTGGCATCCAGGTCATACGCCTCGACGACAACGTGATCGGGACGCTCAATCTCACAGCTAATGCCAGGAATGGAAAGGCAGCCCTCGCTAAACGGCACCAGATGGTCACTCTGCTCGACAATGACAGGATTGATGAGCACGTACGGGTCATAGTCATTCTTGTCACTGTAATCGCAGTCGATGGTGACAAGTTGAATGAGCTCACCGATCTGCGGGGCAGCCAGGCCGCAACCGCCGTTGTCGAACATCATCTTCTTCATCTTCTCGGCAAGCGCCTCGATCGCCGGGGTGATCTCCTCGATGACGGCGCACTCCTGGCGCAGACGAGGGTCGGGCGACAGTACGATTCCGTTGGCTTCCATGGCCATCCTTTCGGGTTGTTACATCAAATCATAAGCGTCGACGTCAACACTCACGCTCACGCCACGCACGGAGCCCACCTCTTTGAGGCAGGCGTCGATATCATCAGAGACATGGTACCCTACCGGCGACTTTACAAGCAGATGGAAGCGGTAACGGTCCTTGGCTCTCTCGATTACACACGAAGCCGGACCAAGCACCTGGGGCACGGCACTCCCCGCCCGCAAAAAGTCAGGCGCGGCGGCATGCCAGCGACGCTTGAGGAGCTTCGCGATGCGACCGATGTAGTCCCGCGCGTCATCCGCGTTCGCCGACCACACCAAAATGTTGACGAGGCGCACGAAGGGCGGATATAGCGCGTCTCGGCGCTGGTCCAGGTCGTAGTAGGTAAAGATCGAGCGGTCGTGCTCGGCGACGGCGCGAATGACCGGATCCTCGGGCAGGTAGGTCTGGATGATAACCTCGCCGGGGCGTTCGCCGCGGCCGGCGCGGCCGGCGACCTGCTCCAGCAGATCGTAGGCGCGCTCCCCTGCTCTAAAATCGGGGAGCTTCAGCGCAAAGTCGGCATTGACCACGCCCACAAGCGTGACCTCGGGAAAGTCGAGGCCCTTGGCAATCATCTGGGTGCCCAGCAACACGGCGCAATCGGCCGCATCGAACTGCTCGAGCAGCTTTTTGTGCGCGTCCTTGCCACGCGTGGAATCGGCGTCCATGCGAATGATGGCGACGTCGTCGGGCAGCATCTGGTGCAGCGCATCCTCGATCTGCTGCGTGCCCAGACCCATTTTTGCCAGGTAGCGGCTGCCGCACTTGGGGCAGCGACTCGTGGGCGCGGGATACGGCTGCACGCGCCAGGACGAACCACAGGTGTGGCACTGCAGCGTGTGCGTGCGCTCGTGATACGTGAGCGCGGTAGAGCAGTGGTTGCAGGTGGGCACGCAGCCGCACTCGCGGCACATCAGGAAGGGCGCAAAGCCGCGACGGTTGTGCAGCAACACGGCCTTTTCGCGGCGCACTACCACACGCTCGAGGCCTTCCATCAGCGGTTTAGAGAACATGGAGCGGCTGCCGTGTGCGAACTCACGGCGCAGATCGGCAATGCGGACCGTGGGCAGCACGGCGTGTCCCGGGCGCTCGGGCATCTCGACGCGCGTCCAGGTGGCGCCGCCGTACGTGCCACGGCGGCAGCGGTCGAGGGCCTCGGCAGAAGGCGTGGCGGAGCCCAACACGAGCGGGCACCGATAGCGGCGCGCCATCTCGGCCGCCACCTCGCGCGCATGGTAGCGCGGACTGGAGCCCTGCTTGTAGCTGGTCTCGTGCTCCTCGTCAATGATGATGAGACCAAGATCGCTGAGCGGGCAAAAGAGCGCCGAGCGGGCGCCCACGACCACGCGGGCCGCACCGCTGGCGACCATATCCCACTGGTCCAGACGCTCGCCGGCCGAAAGGCGCGAATGGAACACAGCGACCGTCTCGCCAAAGCGCGAGCGGAAGCGGCCGACGGTCTGGGCCGTCAGCGAAATCTCGGGCACGAGCACGCAGGCCGAACGGCCGGCCGCGAGCACGCGCTCGATAGCAGAGAGGTAGACCTCGGTTTTGCCGGAACCGGTAACGCCATCGACGAGCACCACATCACCGTGAGCGTCCAGGCGTGCGCGCTCAATCTGCGCAAGTGCTTGCTGCTGGCCGTTCGTGAGCGCGACCGGGGCCTTGCCGCTCGCCGAGGACAGCGTGGTCTGCTCGCTGCAGCCACGCCAGGCGCGGCGCTCCTCCACCACCACGACGCCGCGTTTTTCGAGCGCCTTAATGGTCGCCGACATGCTGCTGTAGAGCAGGTTGAGGTCGCGCGTCGTGACAGGTCCGCACTGGAGCGCCTCGATGAGCTGGCGCTGGCGAACCGCGGTATTGGGCGGCGTATAGTCGAAGCCCTCGGGCGTGAGCATGACCCAGCGGTTTTGGATGGGTTTGACGGCGGGGCGCTCAACGGTCCACACGCCGTCGTCGCCCTTGACCACACGCGGGCTACCACCCGGGGGCAAGAACAGGCGCAGGCACTCGGAAAGCGTTGCAACGTACTCGCGACTCATCCAGCGCGCGATACGGGCGGCCTCGGCGGTAAAGAGCGGCTTGCTGAGGATGGCCTCGATAGGCTTGATGCGCGCGGGATCGAGGGCCTTGTTGCCTTGCAGGTTGGCAAGCTCGGGCGCGATGTCGATGATGTAGCCCGCAGCCGCACGGTTGCCAAAATGAACTAGGACGGTGGAGCCGACCTGGGCATCGTTGGCGAGTGACTGCGGAATGCCGTAGGCGAATGGCTCGGAGAGTGCACGGGTCGGGATGTCAAGGACTACGTTCGCATAGGCGGCATTAGGCTCTGGCGCAGGGTCGGGCTTGGCCCGCTCGGCCATGCCGCCGGGCTCCACGGGGGCATGCTCCGGTTCGGGCGAACCAAACAGTGACAGTTGCTCGGCCATGGCCCCAGCACCTCCTATC
>CABUAT010000034.1 GCA_902489665.1 uncultured Collinsella sp.
AAAGAGAAGAGGCGGGGCATGCCCCGCCTCTTACACCACATCTCTGCGCGCTACCAAGATAATAAACAAATGTGGAGTATCTTGGCATCAAGCGGGCTATAAAGAGCTCGAAACCGGCGCGTGCGGAGGGAAAACGCTGCTACTAAATTGGTAACAGTACTCATATTTGCCGTTTTTTGCACATGCCACCCTAAGACGGGTGCCCCGGAGCTCCCCGTAGGGGAGCGACGGGGTCGATCAAAGCGCGTGCGGCCCGTCCCGACCTGCGAAATCTGTACTCGCGATGCGAATGACGCCCCTAACCTTAAACTTTAGCTTGAACTTAGCTATAATGCGCTTCGTTCCTACCAGGCTGTGGTTGCGGACGGACGAAATGCCCGTCCTAGTCCAAGACAGACGCGGTCAAAGGGATCCACGTAAGCGACCGCGTGCGCGCGGCGCGATCATGGCGCGTCCTAGATGTAAGCCGCACCGTCCGTTCTACTTTCTTTGGGGCAATACCGCCTCGCGGGCGAGCGGGCCAGTCGTGAAGGTGGTTACGGCCTCCCGAGCAAACACCCCGGTGCGCAAGTGTGGGGTCAAATACCAGGTCAGCTGGTGGGAACACCCGTTATTCCGCGCAACGCACGGATTGTATACGACACAGAAGGCAGGGTAGTGGACATGGTGAGGGGCAGCTTGATGCACGCGGCTCGGTTAGGTGCTGGGACCGCGGCGGTCATTGCCGTATTGGGCTTGAGCGGATGCGCGTTCAATCCACTGTCCACGTTCACGACACCCACGATTGACCAGATCGAGCGCGAGACCGTTACCCCTACGGTGTCGGACGATGCCCTGGTCACTCCAGGTACCCTGACGGTTGCCCTCGATACCTCCGATGCCCCGCAGGCCATGCAGGGCGCCGATGGTAACCTCACGGGCTACGCGGTCGATGCTGCCCGCGCCCTTGCAAGCCGTATGGGCCTTAAGGTTGCCTTCGTCGATGCGTCTTCTGCCGATTCCGCGCTCGGCGACAAAAAGGCCGACATCTTCATTGGCGACATCAATTCCACGGATGGTGACATCAACACGCTTGGTACTTGCCTGTACGACGCTGCGGCAGTGTTCGGAAAGACGAGCGACGGCGAATCACTGAGCGTTTCCACCGAAACGCTTAACACCGCTACCCTGGGCGTTCAGACCTCCTCGGCCTCGCAGGAAGCGCTCGCCAAGCAGAGTATCACGGCCAACCAAAAGACCTTCTCCAACATCAACGAGTGCTTTGAGGCACTTGAGTCCGGCGAGATCGACTACGTGATTTGCGACTCCACGGCCGGCGGCTACCTTGCGCGCCTGATGAGCCAGATCTCTTATGTCGGCGCGCTCGAGACGCCCTCGACGCTCGGCGTCGCGGGCCTCGCGGCCAACGATGAGCTATGCCGTGCCGTGAGCGATGCCCTCGACGGTATCACGGTCGATGGCACGCTCGAGGCGGTCCACTCCGTCTGGTACGGCACGATGCCCTATGACCTCACCACCAAGACGGTCTCGGGCGCCGACGTGCAGTCGTCCGACACCGGATTCAGCGAGTCTGCATCCTCCGATTCGAGCAGCGAGGGTGCAACCTCCGAGGATAAGTCGTCCGGCCAGGAGGGCACTATCACCGACGACGACATTAACAAGCTCAATAGCTAGTTATTGCTAGGGGTGGTGTCTCCTATGCGCTAGGAGAGACGCCTCTTCACGGTTTCAACACGCATTGCCGGGCTTTCCCAACAGGGGAGCCCGGCTTTTTCGTTTCCATAAAACCAGCAGGTCAAAGACGTTTTTTAGGTGCAAAACTTAAGTCGCCGTCGCCCTCCCATAGCGCACTTTGCCACAGAAAAGTGCGAGACTTCGGTATGCGGTATCAAGCAATCGTTATTCGGGTCTTTGGGAATCCGCGTGATTAAATGCACGGCAATGGGTACATAGCCAGTACAGTAAGTCCCCGAGGCAGATTGGAGCCACGTATGGATATCAAGGTTTCTGGACGCAAGACGACGGTAACCGATGCTCTGCGTGCGCATGTGGATGAGAAGATCGGCGAGGCGCTCAAGGTTTTCGATATCGAGCCCATGACGGTCGACGTTGTACTTCGCTATGAGAAGAACCCCTCGAACCCCAACCCGGCAATCGTCGAGGTCACGGTTCGTGCCCGCGGTTCGGTGATTCGCGTTGCCGAGCACGGTGCAGATATGTACGCCGCCATCGACCTCTCCGCCGATAAGGTCACCCGCCAGCTGCGCAAGTTCAAGACCAAGGTCGTGGACAACCGCCAGGGCGGTGCCAGCGCCGCGGATGTCGCGCCGGTCGAGCGCGTCGAGGATCTGGCCGACCTGCTGCTGCCCGAGGAGGAGGACGACCTGCTCGTCCGCGAGAAGGTCATCGACGTCACCCCGATGACTGAGGAGCAGGCGCTGGTGCAGACCGATCTGCTCGGCCACGACTTCTACGTGTTCGAGAACGCGACGACCGGCCTTATCAATGTGGTGTATCACCGTAAGAATGGTGGATATGGCATCATCAAGCCCCGCATCGAAACACTTGACGAGTAAAATACGTTAACTTGCATGAGTTAACGGTTGGCGGCCATCCCATGCGGGTGGCCGCCTTTTTACGTAAGGAGTCGCTTTGATGGACAAGGCCGCATCTACCGGTCATTCGGACCGTTGCCGCATCGTCGTCGATACCTGCTGCGACTTTAGCCCCGAGGTCGCCGCGAACCTCGATGTCGATATCCTGGGTTTCCCCTTCATTATCGATGGCGAAGAGCGCACGGACGACATCTGGTCGAGCATCACACCCAAGGAGTTTTACGACCGCATGCGCGCCGGTGCCCGCGTGTCCACCTCGGCTGTGTCGCTCGGTCGCTATATCGAGTTCTTTACCGAGTGCGCCAAAGAAGGTACGCCTACGGTCTACCTGTGCTTTACCTCGGCGCTGTCGTCGAGCTACAACTCCGCGTGCCAGGCGGCAGATACCGTGCGCGCCGAGTATCCCAACTTCGAGCTCTACGTGGTCGACAACGCTCTGCCCTGCGCGACCGGCGCGCTCTTGGCGCTCGAGGCCGTGCGCCAGCGTTCGGCGGGACTGACCGCCAAGCAGCTGGTCGATTGGGCAAACGAGGCAAAGACCTACGTCCACGGCTACTTTACGCTCGAGAGCTTCGACGCGCTGGCTGCCGGCGGCCGCATTCCGCCTGCGGCGGCACAGCTCACGGCAAAGCTCGACGTCAAGCCCGAGCTCTCTTACGACCTTGCCGGCTCGCTGTCGCTGATCGGCGTCAACCGCGGCCGCAAGAAGGCGCTCAAGTCCATCCTCAAGTCGTTCCGCGAGAACTATGTGCCCGATCGCACCATGCCCATCGCCATCATGACGGCCGATGCCGAGAAGGATGGTGACTGGCTCGAGGCTGCCGTTCGCAAGGAGGAAGGTTGCGCCGACGTCACGATTATCCGTAGTTCCGTCGGTCCTACCATTGGCTCGCACGTGGGGCCCGGCATGGCGGCGCTTGCGTTTTGGGGCAAGAACCGCGCCGAGAAAGCCTCGCTTTCCGACCGCATCGCACGCCGTGTGCGTGGTGAGTAGACAGGTGCTACGACCACAGGCGCCCCGCAGCTCAAGCGCTGGCACTGAGTATTCAACCTGGTAATAACACCCAACCCAAAAGGAAAGGTTTCATGGCAAACAAGCTCTCCGTCGCATTTATCGGCACCGGAATTATGGGTGCCCCCATCGCCGGTCACATCCTGGATGCCGGCTATCCCGTCACGGTCAACAACCGCACCAAGTCCAAGGCTGCCGCGCTTATCGAGCGCGGTGCCGTTTGGGCCGATACGCCGGCAGATGCCGCGGCGAACGCCGATGTCGTCTTTACCATGGTGGGCTATCCCTCCGAGGTCGAGGAGCTCTATCTGGCGGGCGACGGCCTACTCGCGTGCACCAAGCCGGGCGCGGTCTTGATCGACCTCACCACGAGCTCGCCCGAGCTCGCCCGTGACATTGCCGAGGCCGCCCAGGTTTCTGGTCGCATGGCGTTTGACTGCCCCGTCACCGGCGGCGAGTCGGGCGCTATCGCCGGTACGCTCACGGCTATCGTGGGCGCTACCGAGAACGACATCGCGCCGGTCCGCGACATCCTTGCCACCTTTGCGGCCAACATCTGCTGCTTCGACGGCGCCGGCAAGGGCCAGGCTGCCAAGCTCGCCAACCAGGTGTCGCTGGGCGCCTGCATGGTCGGCATGGCAGACGCCATGGCATTTGCCGAGCTGAGCGGCCTTGACCTGGAGAAGACCCGCCAGATGATCCTGGGCGGTACCGGCAAGTCCGGCGCCATGGAGAGCCTGGCTCCCAAGGCGCTCGACGGCGACTACAAGCCCGGCTTTATGGTCGAGCACTTCATTAAGGACCTGCGTCTGGCGCTCGCCTACGCCGATGACCGCGAGCTCGCGCTGCCCGGCGCCGATGTGGCCTTTACGCTCTACGACATGCTCGACGCCATCGGTGGCGCCAAGCTGGGCACCCAGGCCATCACGGTCCTCTACAAGGAGGAGGCCGACGCCATCGCCGCCGGTCTGGACTGGTCGCAGTATCGTCCCGAAGAGCACGGTGCTCACGAGGACGGCTGCGGTTGCGGCGAGCACGGCGACGACCATGAGTGCGGTTGCGGCCACCATCACGGCGAGGACCACGAGTGCTGCGGCGGCCACCATCACGGGGAGTAGCGCCCATGAGCTGGACGTTCGTGGTGCTCGCGTTGGTGCTCTTTATCTTTGCGATCTACATTGGCTTTTTGTGCGGCCAGTGGGCCTGCGAAAAGCGTGTGATCACCAAGCGCGACTACTGGATTGCCAATTTTGCAGGTGCGGCAGCGGTTGTCCTACTGACCTGGGTGTTTTCGCTGTTCCCGCTGGTGCAGTTTGCGCCGATCGGCTGGCTCGGCGGCTTTATCGCCGGCCTTAAGATGAGCTTTGGCGAGTCCGTCGGTCCATGGCGCAAGCACGACGAGGTCTTTAACGTAAACAAGGCTCACCGCGCCGCCGCCGACGCGGGCGACGCCGAGGAGCGTCGCCGTGCGCGTCACAATGGTGCAGCCGACCGACAGCTCATCTCGGTCACCGATGACAGCAAGGGTGCTGGCAAGCACGCTAAGAAATAGTAAGAAGAGGTAACTATGGCAGAAAACAAGGAAGAACAGCTCACCGACGAGGAGCTGGCACAGCTTCAGCTGGCAGAGGAGAACGAGAACGCCGTCGACCGTCTGGTCAAGGAGCTCGGCTGCCCCACACGCCGCATCCGCCAGTTTGCCGCCCGCGTGCTGCATCTGCTGGCCGAGCGCGACCCGCAGCGCGTCGTGTCCTGCGTGCCCGCGCTGATCGAGGCACTCGACCGCCCCGAGGCTCAGACCCGCTGGGAGGCTCTTGATGCCCTGGCGGCGCTCGCCACCACCTGCCCCGAGCAGCTGGGCGATGCCTTTGAGGGCGCCGAGACCGCGCTGTTCGACGAGATTTCGTCCACGCTGCGCTACGCCGCCTTCCACCTGCTGTGCGTGTGGGGAGCTACGGGCGTCGAGCGTTCGCGCGAGGCTTGGCCGATCCTGGATGAGGCCATCCAGTGCTACCACGGCGACCTTGAGTATCGCGATATGCTCGGTTGCCTGTACGAGTTTGGCCAGGGCGAGATCGATGCCGAGGTTGCCGAGAAGCTCGCGCTGCGCCTTAAGTTCGACGCCGAGAACGGCAAGGGCAGCTATCTCAAGGCCCGTTCGAGCGAGATTTGCGAAATGCTTGTTAAACGTTTTGGCCTGGATCTCTCCAAAAAGAAGAAGCGTGCTAGCGTTAAAAAATCTGACGACGCCGAAGACGAGGAGTAACAGATTATGGCGCACGATGTAGTCCTGATCCCCGGTGACGGTATCGGTCCCGAGATTACGCAGGCCATGCGCCGCGTGGTCGAGGCCACCGGTGTCCAGATCAACTGGAACGTCCAGGAGGCCGGTGCCGGCGTCATGGACGAGTTTGGCACGCCACTGCCCCAGCACGTGCTCGATGCGGTCGCCGAGACCAAGGTTGCCATCAAGGGCCCCATCACCACGCCGGTCGGTACGGGTTTCCGCAGCGTCAACGTGGCCCTGCGCAAGCACTTCGACCTGTATGCCTGCGTGCGCCCCTGCCTGTCGCAGCCGGGCGACGGCTCGCGCTTCCGCGACGTCGACCTGGTCATCGTGCGCGAGAACACCGAGGACCTCTACGCCGGCATCGAGTTCGATGAGGGCGCTGCCGAGGTCGAGGAGCTCTCGCAGCTCGTCGAGCGCTCGGGCCAGAAGACCTTCGCCGCGGATTCCGCCATCTCGATCAAGCCCATCTCCATCGCCAAGAGCCGCCGCATTGTGGAGTACGCCTTTGAGTACGCCCGCCGCTGCGGCCGCAAAAAGGTGACGGCCGTGCACAAGGCCAACATCATGAAGGCGACCGACGGCCTGTTCCTGCGCGTGGCGCGCGAGGTGGCTGCCAACTATCCCGATATCGAGTTCAACGACAAGATCGTCGACGCCATCTGCATGGGCCTGGTCCAGAACCCCAACGACTTCGATGTCCTGGTGCTGCCCAACCTGTACGGCGACATCGTGAGCGACCTGTGCGCCGGCCTGGTAGGCGGCTTAGGCATGGCCCCCGGCTCCAACATCGGTGCTGACTGCGCCATCTTTGAGGCAACGCACGGCTCCGCGCCCGATATCGCTGGCCAGGATATCGCCAACCCCACGGCCGAGATCCTCTCTGCTGCGATGATGCTCGATCACCTGTGCGAGAACGATGCCGCCAATCGCATTCGCGCCGCCGTCTCTGCCACGCTCGACGAGGGCGAGCAGGTTACCGGTGACGTGCGTCGTGCCCAGACTGGCTCCGTCGAGGGTGCGGTGGGTACGCAGGCCTTCGCCGATGCCGTTATCGCGCACCTGGCCTAAGGTATGCACGCTGCAAACGCCTAAATAGTACTTAAGTGTTTGCGTATAACCTAAGAATCAATACGCCCGGCACTCTGTCGGGCGTATTCTATTGAGGACTATGTTTCCTAACAAGGAGTAACCGATATGGGTCTGATTCAAAAGAAGGACGAGAAGGACGAGATCGACGGCATCCAGATCATCGAGCGCGGCGAAGGCCCCGACGGTGATGAGGACGAAAAGATCGACCTGGTCGCCGGCACGTCTGCCGAACATATTGCCGCCGGCACGTCCGCCGAGGAGGAGGACGCTCGCCTGGAGGCAAAGATCGCCGCGGATGCAGCTGACGAGAACCTCATGCCCGAGGAACAGGACGAGGACGACGACTCCGACGTGGACGACCACGCTTGCAAGCACAAGAAGACGATGATTGCCGCCTTTGTGGTCGCCGTCGTGATCGCTGCCGTGGTCGGCTTCTTTATCGGCAATGGCGGTTTTGGCGGCAAGGGCGTCGGCTCGGCGACCCTGACCGAGGACCAGCTCGATTCGACCGTGGCAAGCTATAGCTACAACGGCAAGAAGAGCGACATCACCGCGCGTGAGGCCATCGAGAGCCAGTATAGCCTCGACACCGTCAAGAACGACGACGGTAATTACACCGCTCCGTCTGCCGACGTTATCCTGTCCTACGTGCGCAACCAGATTCTGCTGGACGCTGCCGAGGACGAGGGCATTACCGTCTCTTCCAAGGAAATGAAGCAGTACGCCGAGGATTCCATCGGTACCTCCGACTACAAGACCATGGCCACGCAGTACGGCGTGTCCAAGGATCAGGCCAAGCAGATCGTCCGCCAGTCTGCGACGCTGCAGAAGCTCTACAAGAAGAAGGTGGGCGATAGCTCCGCAAGCATGCCGACCGCTCCGACCGAGCCTGCTGACGGCAACGAGGAGACCGCGAGCAAGGACTACGCCGACTACATCATCAACCTTGCCGGTGACGAGTGGGATAGCGAGAAGGGCACTTGGAAGGACGCCGACAGCACCTATGCCAAGGCCTTTGCCGACGATGCCTTTACGGCCGATAGTGCGACCTATAAGCAGGCCATGACCGCCTATTACACCGCCTACCAGCAGTATTCTTCGCAGGCCTCGAGCGCCAGCTCCAAGTGGACCGAGTATGCTAACGGCCTCTACGCCAAGGCCAACATCAGCATCTACGGCCTGTTTGCGTAAGGTTTGCCTGAGCCGCCGAGCGCGTAGCCGAAATATCTGAATAGCCCGCTAGAACGGATGTTGTTCTAGCGGGCTATTTGCGTTTAGGCGCTGGTGGCTAAATTATGCCTATGAATCTTTAAGTCCAAAAAGATTATCGGCTTCATCGTCAGGCATATATTCCAGCACATCGCCCGGTTGGCAGTCGAGTGCCCGACATATCGCGTCAAGAGTTGAAAAACGTATGGCAGAAACCTTGCCCGTCTTAATGCGTGACATATTGACCTGGGAGATGCCCACGCGTTCCGCAAGCTCTTTGGATGAGATCTTGCGTTCGGCGAGCATGCGGTCAAGCCGCAGAATAATCATGGATTCCCCCTAGAGCAACTCGTCATCTTGTTTTTGCAGGATATACCCGTAGCGGAAGATACTGGCAATCAGGCAAATAATCAGGCCTGCAAAGAGCATGGAGGGCTCGAATAACTGGCCGACGAACGCATCCGTAAAGCTGCCGCCAAATCCTGAGAGTATCATTCCCGTGATTACGGCACCAAGAAGCCTCACGGCAACGCCGCCGATAAGGAATAAATGTCCTACTCGACGAAGTGTCTGGTTACATTCAAGGTCAAAGGGCCTGCCTTCCTTTTCAATGTTGAAGAAAAGCCTGCGCACGCTTATCGCGATGGTAAGCGCGAGGCATGTCATCAAGAGGCTCCCTATGGCAGTGTGGCCATCGTGTGCGACGAGCATAAGTGGGGCCTGCGCATCGGTACCGACGATAGCAAGGCACGGCCCTTCGCCGGCTTGAAGTTCTACGGATTGGAGACACGAGCCTTGGGAGAGGCCAGGCAATATGAGCAGAAGGTCAATCGCAATGACTGCGAGGAGTCCCAGAGCGAGCGCTGCGGTAATGCAGATTGTGGCCCATTTGCAGACGCGAGCGCGCTTCCTCAGTTTGGCTATTGTCTGTTCGCGGCTGATGGTTTCATTCGATATAGATGCGTTTCGATGGAGCATAACCCCTCCAATCGGCGTTTTGGATGATACTTGTATCATATCAGAATTAATGATAAACGATAAATAATTACGAATACTGAGTAAGTAATGATTGAAAACGATTAACGTGAGCTATTAGCTCATTTTGGATGCCGGAGTTTGGCGCGCGGGGGATGAGGACAAATGCCAAAACTTCCCGTGATCGCACAATGCTCCATCGGGTTCCCCTAATTCATCTGGGAAAACAACTGCAAACGATTGCAAGTAACCGGTGAACGGTCGAAAACTACCGTTCACCGATATTTTCGAAACTGGTTCTAACTGGTATTAAGTCAAAAAGACCAATTCACAAATCTTCATAATGACCTGCAATTTTTCTACACGCTATTTTTAGCCGCCCTGCGTTGTTTAGACGCAAAGAAAGTTCCGATCTTTCGCCCAATCATTTCGAAACGGTTTCAAAACCGCAGGTAGAAGTGTTAACGAGCGGTAAACGGTCGATTTTTTGCCGTGAGCGGTGCAAAAACGTTTTACTGTATGAATCAACGAAAGCGACCTCTTCTGTGGTGATATAGTGACAACGACACGTCACGTGGTTACTACCAGTTGAGAGACCACTGGTCTTCAAAGAACGCTTTCCAAGAAGCTTTAAGGGCACCCGCCCGCTGGCTTCCGAAAACCATCGAACTCAGATCGTACACACCTTCGGAAGGGAAATTTGAATGGTTGGCTTTATTCTTACCGGTCATGGACAGTTCGCCCCCGGTCTTGCAAGCGCTATCGCTATGGTCGCTGGCGACCAGCCCGCTTTTACCGTCGTTCCTTTTGAGGGCGACCAGGCTGCCTCCTACGGTGAGGATCTCCGCGCCGCCATCACCGCCATGCGCGAGGAGTGCGATGGCGTGCTCGTCTTTACCGACCTGCTCGGTGGTACCCCCTTCAATCAGTCGATGATGATTGCCCAGGATGTCGACAACGTCGAGGTTCTGACTGGCACCAACCTTCCCATGGTTATTGAGCTTCTGTTCCTCCGCGGCAATGCCACGCTCGCCGAGCTTGGCGAGCAGGCCGTGACCGTTGGCCAGACGGGCATCACCGCCCAGACGGTCGCTTCTGTTGCTGGTGCCGAGGAAGAGGATATCTTCGGCGACGAGGACGGCATCTAATGGCCGATTTCGGAGCCAACGTCCTGAGCTCCTCGGTCGCCCTTTTAGGCCTGCTTGTCATCATGGGCTTGATTTACACCATCTGGTCGCAAATCAACATGAAGAAGAAGCAGAAGTACTTCAAGGAGCTGCACACCGAGCTCAAGCCGGGTCAAGAGGTTCTTTTCGCCGGCGGTATCTACGGAACCGTCAAAGGCATCGAAGGCGAGAAGGTCCAGATCAAAGTCCGATCCGGAGCCGTCGTAGATGTTTCGCGTTACGCGATTCAGGAGATTAAGTAACTGTCGTCAGCAAATAACGAAAGGAAGCTGATCAACATGGCAGAACCCAACATTCTTCTTACCCGCATCGATAACCGACTGGTTCATGGTCAGGTTGCCACCCAGTGGAACTCCACTCTGGGCTCCAACCTCATCCTCGTCGCCAACGACGACGTGGCGTCCAACACCATGCGCCAGAACCTCATGAAGATGGCCGCTCCCGCCGGCGTCGCTACGCGTTTCTTCTCCCTGCAGAAGACCATCGACGTCATTGGCAAGGCGAGCCCGCGCCAGAAGATCTTCATCGTGGCCGAAACACCGGAAGACGTGCTTACGCTCGTCAAGGGCGGTGTGCCTATAAAGAAGGTAAACATCGGCAACATGCACATGTCGGAAGGAAAGCGCCAAGTCGCCACCTCCGTCGCAGTTAACGACGAGGATGTCGCTGCGTTTAAAGAGCTGCAGGAATTGGGGGTGGAGTTGGAGATCAGGCGCGTTCCGAGCACGCCTGTTGAGGACACGAGCAAGCTCTTCTCGTAATCCTCGTGATCCACGTTGTCAGGAGTGAAACCCTGACGTTCTGTACGTGATATCCAAAGTGCGTACATTCATTTTGAAAGGAGGAGCAAGATGGAATACTCGATCATCCAGATCGCTCTGGTCTTCGTCGTCACGTTCATCGCGGCAATCGACCAGTTTGACTTCCTCGAGTCTCTCTATCAGCCCATTGTCACCGGCGCCGTCATCGGTCTTATCCTTGGCGACCTCAACACCGGTCTTCTCGTGGGTGGTACCTATCAGCTCATGACGATCGGCAACATGCCGATCGGAGGCGCTCAGCCGCCTAACGCCGTCATCGGCGGCATCATGGCAGCCATTCTCGCTATCGCTACGGGTCTCGAGCCCAACGCGGCAGTCGGTCTCGCCATTCCGTTCGCCCTGCTTGGTCAGCTCGGCGTTACCCTGGTCTTCACGCTTATGTCCCCGCTTATGTCCACGGCCGATAACATGGCTCATAACGCGGACACCAAGGGCATCGAGCGCCTGAACTACTTCGCCATGGCTCTGCTCGGCCTGATCTTCGCTGTCGTCGTCACCCTGTTCTTCATCGCTGGCGCTACCATCGGTCAGACCATCGCTTCTGCCATCCCGACTTGGCTGCAGACCGGTCTCTCCGCTGCAGGTGGCATGATGCGCTTCGTCGGCTTCGCCGTCCTGCTCAAGGTTATGATGAACCGCGATATGTGGGGCTTCTTCCTCATGGGCTTTGGCCTCGCGCTCATCACCGTTGCCAACGATTCGCTGGCAACCCCTGCCCTGCTCATCCTCGCTCTCATCGGCTTCGGCATCGCTTTCTGGGACTTCCAGCAGCAGACCGAGCTGAAGGGTGCAGCTGTTTCTGACGGAGGTGACTTCGAAGATGGCATCTAATGAGTATGTGATCCCGGAGCACTACGAGGATCTCACTCCTGCTCCGCAGCTCGACCAGAAGACCCTCAACAAGATGGCTTGGCGCTCCTGCTTCCTGCAGGCATCGTTCAACTACGAGCGCATGCAGGCCGCTGGCTGGCTCTACTCCATCATCCCCGGTCTGGAGAAGATCCACACCAACAAGAACGACCTCGCGGCTTCCATGAGCCACAACCTGGAGTTCTTCAACACCCACCCGTTCCTTGTCACCTTTGTTATGGGCATCGTGCTTTCGCTCGAGCAGAACAAGGTTGACATCCCCACGATCCGCGCCGTCCGCGTCGCCGCAATGGGCCCGCTCGGTGGTATCGGTGACGCCCTGTTCTGGCTGACGCTCGTGCCTATCACGGCCGGCATCACCTCCAACATGGCCATCAACGGCAACGCCGCTGCACCGATCATCTTCCTGGTGATCTTCAACGTCGTCCAGTTCGCTCTGCGCTTCTGGCTCATGAACTGGTCCTACAAGCTTGGCACCAGCGCTATTGACGCTCTGACCGCCAACATGCAGGCCTTCACGCGTGCCGCTTCCATCATGGGCGTCTTCGTCGTCGGTTGCCTGGTCGTCACCATGGGTGGCACCCAGATCAACCTCCAGATCCCCAACGGCACCACCCGTGGTCTCTCCGCTACTACCGTGATCGTCTCCGAGAAGGAGGCCGAGAACTTCACCGGTATGGAGGGCATCGATACCGAGACCGCTGAGGCCGGTACCATCGCCATGACCGATAAGGACGGCAACGCCCTTACCGCTTCCGATGCCGACGGCAACGCTGTCGAGTGCGGCGTCACCGATCTGGGTAACGGCATGGAGTCCGTGACCTACGGCACCGTTACCGAGGATCCGGTCAACTTCTCTGTTGCCGACACCCTCAACACCATCGTCCCGAAGCTCGTCCCGCTTATGCTTACGCTGCTGCTTTACTACATGTTCGCTAAGCACAGCTGGACCCCGACCAAGGGCATTCTGCTGCTCTTCGTCCTCGGCATCCTGGGCGCTGGCCCGCTTGGTCTCTGGCCGAGCATCTGGTAAGGCTCTAGCTTGAGGGGTGTGTCCCTACGCGGCTCACACCCCGACCCCTTAAGCCATGTGTATGTTAAAAGCCGCGTGCTCGAAAGAGCGCGCGGCTTTTGTTTTCTTGTTGATTCGGGTGTGGCAGACAGATAATGCTAAACACCCAAGGTAGTAGCCGAGTTTGAGAAAATGGGAGGATAGGATGGCGATCGGAGCGCGTAAGCAACCGCTGTACGATCAGCTGGTCGATATTCTGACCGAAAAGATCGACCATGAATATCGCGCCGGTGACATGATTCCTTCCGAGCGCGAACTATCGGAGCGCTATGGTCTCTCGCGCACTACGGTACGCCTGGCTCTGCAGGAACTGGAGCGTTTAGGATTGGTGGTTCGGCAGCACGGTCGCGGTACCTTTGTGACCGACCGTTCGGCAAAGGCAACCAATCTTATGCAGTCCTACAGCTTTACTGAGCAGATGCGCGCGATGGGTCGCGATCCCGAGACCACGATTCTCGAGTTTTGCGAGATGGAGGCCGATAAGAATCTGGCCGAGCATATGGGATTGCGTATCGGTGATCGCATTTATAAGCTCAAGCGCCTTCGTTCTGCCGACAACATGCCCATGATGGTCGAACGCAGCTATCTACCGGTTCGTCAATTTCTGTCCCTAAAGCGACCGCTGTTGGAACGTAAACCGCTTTACGATGTGATTGAGCAAGACTTTCAGCAAAAGATACGCGTGGCCGAAGAGGAGTTCTATGCGAGCATAGCCCGTTCCACCGATGCTCACCTTTTGGGAATTGTCGAGGGCTCGCCTGTGCTCGATTTGGTCAGGACTACGTATAACGAGTCAAACGAGGTTGTGGAGTATACGCTCTCGGTTGCTCGTGCCGATCAGTTTAAATACAAGGTTTACCACCAGCGTAGCAACTAGAGTTCGCATCGTTTCCATATGATGATTCTTTGCATTTAACTGGTTACTACCAGATAACCAACCGAAGTGTATAATTGCACGTCAGAGGATTACTTCTAGAGAGAGGTATTAGAAATGTTCGAGAAGAGTGTCGAGGAGCTCACCGAGCTCGGCGCCCAGATCACCACGGCCGAGATTGCTCAGCAGCCCGAGCTTTGGCGTGATACGCTCAACATCTATCGCGAGAACAAGGAGGCCATCGAGGCCTTCCTGGCCGAGGCTCGCGCTATGGGCGAGGGCCGTCTGTCCGTTGTCTTCACCGGTGCCGGTACGTCCGACTACGTTGGCGATACCTGCGCCCCGTACCTGCGTCACGCTGGCAACACTGATCTCTACGACTTTAAGCCCATCGCCACGACCGACATCGTGAGCGCCCCGCGCGACTTCCTGCGCGCCGAGGATCCCACGCTCGTGGTTTCCTTTGCCCGCTCTGGCAACAGCCCCGAGAGCCTTGCTGCCGTTGCCGTTGCCAAGGAGCTCGTCCACAACGTCAAGTTCCTCAACATCACCTGCGCTCCCGAGGGCAAGCTCGCCGTCGAGTCTGCCGATGATCCCAACGCGCTGACGCTGCTCATTCCGCGCGCCAACGACAAGGGCTTCGCCATGACCGGTTCTTATTCCTGCATGACCCTGCTCTCCACCCTTATTTTCGACACTGCCTCTGACGAGCAGAAGGCCGAGTGGGTCGAGACCATCGCCAAGATGGGCGAGGAGGTCATCTCCCGTGAGCCCGAGATCGCTGATTACCTGGCTGGCGACTTCAACCGCGTGACCTACTTGGGTTCTGGCTCCTTCGGTGGCCTTGCCCAGGAGAGCCAGCTCAAGATCCTCGAGCTCGCTCACGGTCTGGTCGCTACTTCCTACGACACCTCCATGGGCTATCGTCACGGACCTAAGTCCTTCGTCGACGATAAGACGCTCGTCTTCGTGTTCGTCAACAACGACGCCTACACCCGTCAGTACGACATCGACATCCTCAACGAGATCGGTGGAGACGAGATCGCTCAGCACACCATCGCCGTTCAGCAGGAAGGTGCCACCGCCTATGAGGGCGAGTCCTTCACCTTTAAGGGCTACGAGGCGCTTCCCGAGGGCTACCTTGCTCTGCCGTTCGTGATGTTCGCTCAGGCTATCAGCCTGCTCAACTCCGTGCGCGTGGGCAACACGCCCGATACGCCGAGCCCCACCGGCACGGTCAACCGCGTGGTTAAGGGCGTGACGATTCACCCCTTCACCGCTTAATCGCGTCCCCCTGTAAGGGCGCCCGTCCGCTCATAACGGCGGGCGGGCGCTTTTTGTTTTACGTGAGCTGGGTATAAGCATCACCACAGTCAACTGCTTTAGAAGCAAGGAGTGCATATGAGCACGTACGCAATTAAGGCTGACAAGTTCTTCTTGCCGGCAGGCCCGCAGCTGGGCGGCTATCTCATGGTCGAGGATGGCGTTTTTGGCGCCTGGCAGGCCGACGAGCCCTCTTGCGAGATTAAGGACTACACGGGATCGTGGATCGCACCGGGTATGGTCGATACTCACATCCATGGCTTCTATAACCACTCAACTACCGATAACGATCCCGAGGGAATCGATATCAGCTCGACCGAGCTCGCCCGTCGCGGTACCACCAGCTGGTTGCCCACGACGTTCACCGATGGCGTCGAGCAGATCAAGGACGCCTGCGCCGCTATCGCTCAGGCGGACGAGGGTCGCGGCCCCGACTTCTGCGGCGCTCGCATTCAGGGTATCTACCTGGAGGGTCCCTTCTTTACCATGAAGCACGTGGGCGCACAGAACCCCGCCTATCTGATCGATCCTTCCGAGGAGGTCTTCGATCAGTGGCAGGAGGCTGCCGGCGGGCGCATCGTCAAGAGCGCCATGGCCGCCGAGCGTGACGGTGCCGCCGCCTACGCTGCTGCCCTGAACGCCAAGGGCGTCGTGACCAGCATCGGTCACTCCGACGCCACCTACGATGAGTGCGTCGCTGCCATCAACGCCGGTGCCAGCTGCTTTACGCACACCTACAACGGTCAGCGCGGCCTGCACCATCGCGAGCCCGGTGTCGTGGGTGCCGCTATGACCACCCCCGAGACGTACGCCGAGATCATCTGCGACGGCAAGCACGTGAACCCTGCCGCCATCAAGGCGCTGCTGCAGGCCAAGGGCTGGCAGCACACGGTGCTTATCACCGATTGCCTGGGCTGCGGCGGCATGCCCGAGGGCAGCTACACCAGCGGCGGCATGGACGTCATCATGAAGGACAACCTGTGCTGGCTCGCCGACGGCAAGAGCATCGCCGGTTCGGTGCTCACGCTTGCCCAGGGCGTCAAGAACATCGTCGACTGGGGCATCGCCAGCGCCGATATCGCCATTCGCATGGCGACCGAGGTGCCGGCTCGCTCCGCGCATATCGAGGATAAGTGCGGCAGCATCATGCCGGGTCGCGACGCCGACTTTGTCGTGTTCGACCACGAGCTCACCCTCGTTGAGACCTACGTTGGCGGCCAGAGCGTCGGCAACGCCTTTACCGAGTAACGATAGAAAAAGACGGCGGGCCCGAATCTGCTCGGACCCGCCGTATGGGTTAAACGCTCAAAAGCACCTTCACAGTTACAGCTTGTTAGCGATCTTCTTTGCCGTGCGCTTGACGCCGGCCACCAGGCCTCCCGCAGGATGCTCCTTCTCGTATGCTAGACGCTTCTCGCGCTTGGCGTACTCTTCGACGATGATGTCGCCATACTCGTCTTCGATCTTGTCGAAGAAGTCGACGGCGCCCTTAATTTCCTCAGCGGTCGGGTGTCCCTTTTGGACACCGCCGGTGAGCTTGAACGGCCCCCACGTATCAAAGCCGGGGCAGCCGTAGACGCCCATAAAGATGGCCTGCCTCATGCGGCAGATGCCATCGATATCCTTGCCGTACCACTTGTTTTTGCCACCGTAGGTCATAAGGCCAAACACCTTGTCCTGCGGCTGCAGCACGTTCGTGAGCACGCGCGCCATGTCCTTGTCGATCTCGGAGTAATAGATGCCCGTGGCGACACCGATCAGATGATATTCGTGCAGGTCGGGGTACTCATTTTTGCCGAGTGACTTCACGTCGAGGGTGTCAATCTCGGGGTGTGCCTCGACGATGGCGTCCACGAGCTTTTTCGTATTGCCGTGATGGCGCGAGGCGTAGAGGATGATGGTTCGCATAAGAAGGCCTTTCAGCTGTAATTGCATCAATGTCTGTATGGTACCCCGTTGCATGGCTGGGATACCGGACGCATCGATGAACGTGCGGGTTTGTCCTTTGGTCAGGGCCGAGACGGGTTCTTGCGAGCAAAAAGTAGTTGTTCGAAAGGATGGGCAATGGAATACGCTCTCTCCAACGATTCGATTTCTATTAAGGTGTCCACGGCTGGTGGTTCGTTTACCTCGATTGAGGCCGGAGGTCGAGAGTACTTGTGGCAGGGCGATCCTGCAGTGTGGTCCGGCCAGGCGCCGGTCTGCTTTCCGATTTGCGGAGGCCTGCGCGATGGTAGCGCCATGACGTTTGCCGGGCATCACGTGAAGCTCGCCCGCCACGGCTTTGCGCGCAAGCAGGAGTGGAAACTGTTGAGCCAGAGCGAGAACGAGCTGGCGATGTGCCTGGCTTCGGAGGATAACGCCGCACTGCTGAGCGATTATCCGTACCCGTTTAAGCTTGTCGCTCGTTATACGCTTGAGGGGGATGCCGTGCGCGTCTCCTATGAGGTGACCAACGAGGGAACCGAGGACATGCCGTTCTTTATTGGCGGTCATCCCGGCTTTAGGTGTCCGCTCGATGAGGGCGAGGCCTATACGGACTACGAGTTGCGCTTTGAGAAAGACGAGGCTGCGGAGCTCTGCACCGCCGTTCCCTCGACTGGATTGATTGACGTGGCAAACCGCTCCAAGAACCCCATGGTGGGAAAGACGCTGCCCCTGTCGCACGAGCTCTTCGATTTTGCGGAGACCATCTTTGATGTGCTCGAGAGCCGTCAGGTCACGCTTTCCAAGAAGGGCGAGGACAAAGGCGTTCGCCTGAGCTTTGAGGGTTTCCCTTATCTCATTGTGTGGAGTAAGCCCGAGGGCGATTTTGTGGCAGTTGAGCCCTGGGGCGGCCTTTCGACCTGCTCCGATGAGGACGACGTACTTGAGCATAAGCGCGGCTGCCTTGTCGCCAAGCCCAAGGAGACCACCGTTCGCTCGTTCACGATTGAGATTCTGTAATTCCGTTTTGTCGACTCGTATCGCGAGGCACAAGGAGCCCGCGAGATAAGGAGCTAAAAATGATCCTCACCGTTACGATGAACCCGTCTGTCGATACGCGCTATCAGCTCGATGAGCTCGTTATCGACGACGTCAACCGTGTGACGCCCGAAAAGACCGCCGGCGGCAAGGGCCTCAACGTGGCCCGTGTGCTGGGTCAGCTGGGTGACGACGTTGTGGCAACCGGTCTGCTCGGCGGCCACATGGGCGCCTACATGGCTGAGCTCATGGACGCCAACGGCATTAACAACGACTTTGTGCCCATCAAGGGCGAGACTCGCATTTGCCTCAACATCCTCCACGCCGGCAACCAGACCGAGCTGCTCGAGAGCGGCCCGACAATTGCCCCCGAGGAGCTCGATGCCTTTACTGCCAAGTTTACCGAGCTTGCAGGCAAGGCCGACGTCGTCACCATTTCGGGTTCGCTGCCCCGCGGTGTCGAGGCAGACTACTATGCCAAGATTACGGGCATTGCCGAGAACGCCGGCGCCAAGGTGTTGCTCGATACCTCGGGTGCTTCGCTCGAGGCCGCCCTTAAGTCCGAAATTAAGCCCGAGCTGGTCAAGCCTAACCTGACCGAGATCAACGGCCTTCTGGGCACGAGCTTTACCACCGACGATGTGGACGAGCTCCGCGCCGCGCTCGCCTCTGACGCCCGCTTCTCCGATATCCCCTGGGTCGTCGTGTCCATGGGCGCCGCCGGTTCCGTGGGCTTCCATAACGGCCGTGCGTTCCGTGCCAAGACCCCCGATATCCCTGCCGTTAACGCCACGGGCTCTGGTGACTCCACTATCGCAGGCTTCGCGCATGCCATCGCTGCTGGCGCAGACGACGAGACGGTGCTGCGTACCGCCAATACCTGCGGCAAGCTCAACGCCATGGATCCCATGACCGGCCATCTGGTCATGGACCGTTGGGACGAGGTCTACAACGGCGTTGTCGTGACCGAGCTGTAAGAGCTTGGGTGACGGCCCCGGCATCGCTTGCTAGCTCATGTCGACGACAAGTGCGGTAGCATTATGCCGGGGGGCGACGCCGAGTTTGTCGTGTTCAATCCCGACCTTACCCTGGTCGAGGCGTATGTGGGTGGCAACAGCGTCGGTAACGCGTTTGCCGAGTAGCCGCCAAAGAAGCGATCCGAAAGGGGATTTAGATGATTTACGGTGCATTGGGCGATATCGAGGAGTATCGCGGAATGCTCAAGGGCCTCGACGTGCTGATCGACTGGCTCGAGGAGAACGACCCGGCGCAGCTCGAGGTCGGCAGCCATTCGATTCTGGGCGACAAGGTCTATGCGAACGTCATGGCTCCCACGACGCGTCCCGAGGCCGAGGCTCACTATGAGACGCATCAGCGCTATCACGACCTGCAGATCGATGTCGAGGGTCGCGAGGCCTTTAAGGTTGCCACGGGCAGCCTGACGTTGGTTCAGGAGTTTGACGAGAAGGACGACTACGATCTGGTCGATTCCGACGCTTCGATCGCCGGCGATCTTGCCGACGACAAGTTCGCGCTGTTTGTTGCCGGCGAGCCCCACATGCCCACGCTCGAGTTCCCGGGCGATGGCGCACAGCCGGTCAAGAAGATCTGCTTTAAGCTGCTTGCAGACGCTTACTGGGAGGAGTAACGCACTGCTCGGCTGAGTTGTTCGTGTTGCGAGCGTTATCCCTTGGAGGAGTGCGCTTAGGCCCCGTTAATCGCGGTTCCCTTGGGGATTGCGGTTGGCGGGGCTTTTGTTGAGTAGGGGAGTTTCCGGCGGCGTTGTGCTTGGATTTATTTGCGAAGAACATCGGCTAGCCGCAGGATTGAAATCATCGACCGATAAGTGAGTTCCACTTTTTCGCCCGCAAGCAGTCGTTTCGAGCCAATCTCATCTAGCCCCACAAGCCGAGAAAACAGCGGGCCGCTCATCGTGCCATCGTCAATTGATTCCCTTATGGTCTTCAAAACGTCCGTATCATGAAGCGATGCCGAGCTGTAGGGGGCAACACGAGCGGAACTCTCAATTAATGACGAGACAAAAGGATGGAGATGCTTTGGACATAGTCCATCAAACACCACATCCCCATTGTCGTTCGAGCCGACCAGGCGCCAAGTATAATGATCGACCCAGTCATCTCCGTCATATATGACGTCCATGAGCAACTTCCCGTCTAGAGAGAGAAACCTATTTGGACATCGGGACGCAAGACCGCAATCCATATCGGGCCTGCAGCAGCTCCAACCCAACGCACCACATAGGTTCCCTTTCGTACATGTGTATCAATCTGCCCCGAAATGCCGGTGAATGCAATTCCAGACCCGTTTGTCGGATAGCAATCGACGTATTTTTGTTTTCCGCTCACAACCTTGTATAGATATATCGTTCCAGCAAAAGAGAAGGTATCGTGACTATTTTAGATCTATATGGCCAATTCGAGCCCTCACCATGGCAATTGTTGCAGCTGGGTTTCTTTTCATTAAAATTTCGCTTTGGTAAATCCCCGCCCCTAAGCATTAAACCCGAAGTCCACCGAGTGGGCGAATTCCGGCGGATGTGCGCCTGAAATCGGTAACAAAAAAAGCCGCCAGAAGGCGGCTATCTTGTGCAATGGAGCCAGCGACCGGGCTCGAACCGGTGACCCCCGCTTTACGAGAGCGGTGCTCTACCAACTGAGCTACGCTGGCGGCCATGTGGTGACGCAACTGAGGCGTCAACGGCTGTCTATGATACGGGACATTGCACATCCGTGCAAGTGTTCTGACGGCTTTTCTCACTTTAAATGCACTAACCTTGATTATCAACTTCATCCGAACACTTCCCACATTCATCCGCACATGTGCGGATGAATGTGGGAACCCGATACCCTGAGGGCCGGACCGGCCGGCCCCGGGAGATCGGAGGACGGCATGTCCGGAAAGAGGAAGAAGGGTT
>CABUAT010000035.1 GCA_902489665.1 uncultured Collinsella sp.
CGACGCCCGCCCCGCCGCCTCCGATGCCGCCGGCAGACGCTGCCACTCCGCAGCATCGAGCTCCGGTCATCTGCGCCATTTCGGGTTCGGGCGGGTGCGGCAAGTCGACGATCGTTGCCACCATGGCACACACATCGTCGCTGTTGGGCTTGCGTGCCGCCGTGCTCGACCTGGACTTGATGTTTGGAAACCTTTACGACTTGTTAGGCGTCGATGCTCCGCGCGATATGGCGGCACTTATCGAGCCGTCGGCGGCGGGCGCGCTCACCGAGCCGGATATCGTAGCCACATCGATGCGCGTGGCGCCGGGCGTTACGCTCTGGGGTCCCGTCGCGGCGCCCGAGCAAGCCGAGCTCATGGCACGTCCGGTGGAGCTGCTGCTTGATGTCCTGCGTCGCGAATCCGACGTGGTCTTTATCGATACCTCGGTCTTTTGGGGCGATGCCGTGGCGGCTGCGGTGGCGGCGAGCGACCGTTGCCTGGTCATTGGCGATGCGGCGGTGTCGTCCGCGACATCGGCGTCGCGCGTCATTGAACTGGCAAGTCGAGTAGGTGTGCCGCGCACGCGCATGAGCGCCTTGTTCAACCGGTTCGGTGCGCGCGGGGCAGACGAGGACGTCGCCATGCGCTTTGAGATTGCCTGCGCGTTGAGCTCCAAGATTCGTATCGCCGATGGCGGGCAGGATCTCGCCGCGCTCATGGCGTTTGGGCGCGCTGACGAGGCAGTGGGGCAGACCAGCGCTTTTGCGACCAGCGTGCGCGAGGCCACGCGCGAGATGCTCGTGGAACTGGGGTGTGCCGTCGGCCCTTGGAGCGATATGGTCGCCGACCGTGCAACGCGTACCGAGCGTCCGCGTATCCGCCTTCCCTGGTCGCGCGAGGGTGATCAGCGATGAGCCTGCAAACGAGGATTAAGGCTGCCGGCGCAGCAGCGGCGGCAGCGCCTGTAGATGCGGGGCGTCGCCGTGCGGTGAAACGACGCACCAAGCGCGCCGTGATGGACCGCATGGGTTACGACGAAGTGGCGCGTATCAGCGCCTATATCGACCCGGCACTTGCCCGCTCGGAATTGCGTCCCGCGGTGGAGGCGGCGCTCAATATTGAGGAGCCGACCGATCTCGCGACGCCCGAGCGCGAGACCATCATCGACGAGATTTTGGATGACGTGGTGGGCTTGGGGCCGTTGCAGCCGCTCATCGAGGACGACACCGTTACCGAAATCATGATCAACGGCTGCCGCTCGGCTTTCTTTGAACGCGGCGGCGTCTTGTATCCCATCGAGCATGCGTTTGAGGATGATGAGCAGATCCGGGTGCTTATCGACCGCATCATCTCGCCACTTGGCCGCCGTATCGACGAGCGCAGCCCCATCGTCAACGCCCGCCTCAAAACGGGCTATCGCGTCAACGCGGTGATTCCGCCTGTGGCGATTGACGGACCGATTCTCACCATCCGAAAGTTCTCGGACCGTATCTGCTCGCTGGACGAGCTTGTGGGGCTGGGGTCGCTGCCGCTTTGGTATGCGCAGCTGCTGTCGTGCGCGGTGTCGCTGCGACAGGACCTGGCGGTTGCGGGAGGCACGGGATCTGGTAAGACCACTCTGCTCAACGCGTTGTCATGCGAGATCTCCACCGGCGAGCGCATCGTGACGATCGAGGACTCTGCCGAGCTCAAGTTTGCGCATCATCCGCACGTGGTGCGCCTAGAGGCGCGCGAGGCTTCAATTGAGGGCGAGGGCGCGGTGACGATCCGCGACCTGGTGACCAATGCCCTGCGCATGCGCCCCGACCGCATCGTGGTGGGCGAGGTGCGCGGTGCCGAGTGCTGCGACATGTTGCAGGCCATGAACACGGGCCACGACGGGTCGCTCACCACGCTTCATGCGGGTTCCGAGCAGGAGACCGTGGTGCGTCTGACGTTGCTTGCACGTTATGGCATCGATCTGCCGAGCGAGCTCATCGAGGAGCAGATTGCCATGGCGCTCGACGGCATCGTGATGTCCGAGCGCCACGCCGATGGCAGGCGCTTCGTCTCCTCGTATTCGGGGGTGCGTCGCGCCGCGTCGGGCGGCGTAGAGCTTGAGCGCTATGTGACTTTCGATGCCGCCGAGCGCACCTGGACGCTTGACCGCGAGCCGCCGTTTATCGCAGAAGGCCTGCGGTCGGGGACGCTCACACAAGAGGAGGTGGACGAATGGAGGTCGCTGTGCCCCTCGTCGTAGGGGGTTTGGCAGGGTTTTCTGTCGCGACGGCGTGCGGGGTGGAACCTCGTGTGCCGCAGGTGCCGCCGGCGGAGGTGGCGCGTCAGGCGCTCGAGACGGTGGCAGAGAAGCTGCCGCGTGAGCTGGTGGAAAACGATCTGCTGAAAAAGATCGCCCGTTCGTGGGCATCGCTGGCTCCGGCGCATCGCCTTGGCCTCGTGATCGAAGATGCTTCGGGGCGTTTGGCGTTTCTGCTGCTATCGAGCGGTGTCTGCTGCGTTTTACTAACGATGGTGTCGTTATCGCCCCTCGGATTTGCCTTGGGACTTGTTGCTCCGATTGCCGTTGGCGCCGCTCGGGATGGCTTTGAGAGCCGGCGCGAGCAACACGATGCAGAAGAGGCCATGCCCGAGGCGTTTACCGCACTTTCCATGTCGCTTGCCTCGGGACATTCGCTGGCCCAGGGCATGCGCTTTGTGGGCGCTCATGCGCAAGAACCGGTGCATACCGAGTTTTTGCGGGTGGCGGCGGCGATCGATTGCGGCATCTCGGCGACCGACGCGCTCGATGACTTGCTCGTGCGCAT
The DNA here is from genome assembly GCA_902489665.1 of uncultured Collinsella sp. GTDB lineage: Bacteria > Actinomycetota > Coriobacteriia > Coriobacteriales > Coriobacteriaceae > Collinsella. The sequence goes on from CABUAT010000035.1 coordinate 2,787, forward strand.
CGACGCCCCCGGCCTTTCGCTTGTGACCTTGGCGCTTAAGGTGTCTCAGCGCACCGGTGCTCCGCTTGCCGACTTACTGTCCGAGGCGTCGAGCATGGTGGGGGAGCGTATTGAGCTCAAGCGCCGCCTGGATGTTAAGACGTCGCAGGCTCGCATGTCTGCGCATATGGTCGCGGCGATGCCGGCGGGCATGTGCGCGGTGTTGGCGCTGCTTTCGGCAGATTTTCGTCGCGGTCTTGCGACGCCTGCCGGCGCGGGCGCTGTGGTGCTGGGTCTTGCCCTCAACGCCGTTGCCCTGGTGGTTATCCGGCGCATTATGCGGGTGGAGCTATGAGCGCCCCGGTTGCAGTTGCGGCTTGCCTGTGCGCCCTGAGTGTATTTGTCGCGACGGGTTTGGATCGGGCGGATGCACGCAAGATCGCAGGGGCCTGCAAGCGCGAGGCGGTGCTGGTCGCTGCCGCGGGTCGCTCGGTGGTCGATGCCCTGACCGCGCGAGTGAAGGGCGCGGTTGGAGCGGGCGGCCCGGCGCGAGTGTCGCTCGGCGAAGTGTCCGAGATGATCGATGTTGTGCGCTTGGGTCTTTCGGCCGGCCTTTCGTTTGATGCGGCGCTTGAGATTTTCTGCGCCAACCGCCGGTCAGTGCTGGCTCTTCGCCTTGAGCGGGCCTGCATGGCGTGGCAGGTGGGCGTGGGCACGCGTGAGGACGAGTTGTTGGCCGTCGCGCGCGACCTGGACGTGCGAGCGCTCGAGACCTTTGCCATTACGGTGGGGCAGGCACTCGCCCTGGGTGCCCCACTTGCCGAGACACTGGCCGCTCAAAGTCGCGAGATCCGTGCGGCTCATCGCGCCGCGGTCGAGCGCGAGATCGAGCGTGCGCCCGTCAAGCTGCTGATTCCCACCGGCACGCTCATCTTGCCGGCGTTGCTTCTGTCCATATTGGGCCCGCTGTTGGGAGCAGGCGGGATGATGTAGGGAGGAATACATGAACACGATGACTGACGTTGCTGGCAAGGTCTGGAGCTGGGCTGTTTGCCAGTCAATTCGCGCTCGCCAGCATGCCGGGGAGCTACTGCAGGAGGAGAGTGCGCAGGGCACCACCGAATACGCCATCTTGGTCGGCGTGCTCGTGGTGATCGCCATCATTGCCATTGTCGCATTTAAGGGCAAGGTCCAAGATCTATGGAACGCTATCAGCGAGGGCATCAACAGCCTGTAGAGGGTAGGCGGCCTGTCGGCGCACTGCTGGTGTTTGCCTGTGTGGTTGTGGCGGTGGCAGTGGCGGTTTGGGGGCTAAACGCCGCGCGGCAGCAGCGTCCTGGGGCCGCCTTCGATTCGGGCTCAGATTCGGCGGTGGCGTCTCAAAAAGATGAGATGCGAGATGCGGACGATTCGGATGTCGCTGTCACGGCGCAAACCTTTCTGCGGATGCTCGACAAGCGGTCTGGCACTGCGACGGATTCGCCTGAGGACAACGCGATTGCGGTCCGGCTTGCATGGTCCGAGGACCGACCGATGACCGAGGCAGCGGCGGATATGTTACGCGCCTACCGCGAGGTGCCAACGGCCCAGCTCGCCCTGAGCGGCTATCTCGATATTAAGGGTAACGTATGGGGCGCCATTGTGCGCGATGGGCGCGGCTGGGTCGATATGGTGACGGTTGCCGCGGATACTGGCGATGCTTCGTGTCGTCTGCGCGCGGTGCGCCTGGCCCCGCAAACAATAAGCTCAAAGGAGGGGTCGTGAAATGCATGACGTCCTGCGCGAGGAATCTGCCCAGGCGACGGTCGAATACGCCATCGTCACGGTGGCGCTGTTATCGATCGTGCTGGCGATTGCGGGGCTTTGGCGTGCTGGCACCGATGGGCACTTGGCGGCGCTGGTTGAGCGGGCGGCATCCCATGGCGTTGCCTCGACGTCGGTTATCGACGCCGCTGCGGGCGCTAAGGACATCGCGTTGTATTGATATCGCGCGCGAGGACCGGGCGCAGTCTACGGTCGAGGCCGCTTTTTTGCTGCCGACGTTTCTGACGCTCATCCTTCTTGCACTGCAACCGGTGTGCCTGCTTTATACGCGCGCGGTCATGGAGTCTGCCGCCGCCGAGACCGCGCGGCTCATGACCACGACGACGGCGGAGGACGACGATCTTAAGGAGTTCACCCTCCGCCGGCTTGCCGCAGTGCCCAACGTTTCGATCTTTCATGCCGGCGGGCCGTTGTCGTGGGATGTCGAGCTTAGCCGGGCCGATGCGGGCGGCGTCTCGTCCGTGTCCGTTTCCGGCGAGGTCAAGCCGTTGCCTGTGATCGGTGCGTTTGCGCAGGTTATGGGTGGTACCGCCGAGGGCGGCTACGTTGAGCTCAAGGTCGATGTCTCGTATCAATCACGTCCCGAATGGCTGGAGGGAGATTATGATTCGTGGATTGCTGCATGGGATTAAGCGTTTCTGGTCTAGACGCGTTTTGACGCGCCGTCCGAGCTGCCATCGCAAGCGAGGCGGCTTTATGGGTCGAGCCGGTATCGACCTGTTTATCGAAGACGGTGCCTACACCACGCTTTCCTCTGCGGTGGTCATCTTGGTGGTGCTCACGCTGCTGTTTTCGTCGACGGCGGCGATATGGAGCATGTCGCGCGCGGGGGACACCCAGGTGGCTGCCGATAGCGGCGCGCTGGCAGGCGCCAATGTGGTGTCGTCCTATCACACGGCTGCCACGGTGGTGGATGCGAGCATCTTGAGTCTGGGGCTAGCGGGGTTTGCCACAATCGGGACGGGCCTGGTTGCCATTCTCATCCCAGGTGCCGAACCAGTTGCCGGCAATATGGTCGACACCGGGATTGAGATCATTAAAACGCGCAACAAGTTTGCCAAAAGCGCATCGGAAGGCTTGCAGAAAATCGAGACGGCTCTGCCGTATCTGATTGCCGCGCGTGCCACGCAGGCGGTGTCGGCGCAGGATACCGATAGTGTGGCCTATACCGGTACGGCGCTTGCCGTGCCTAGGACATCCGAGTCGGACTTCGCTGCGCTCAAAGGGTCAGAGATCTCGACCGATACCATTAAAGGCACATCAGATGATTTAGAGCGTGCGGCCGAGGAGCTGCGGAAGGCTTCTGAGGACACGGCGAAGGCTAAAGAGCGCGCTTGGCTGGCGGATTGTGGTGGGTCGGACGAGAATTCGATTGGCAAGTACTCGTGTATGTGGGAGCGTGCGAAAAAACTAGCAGAACTATCTGACAGTCAGAACCGTCATGAAAAGTCGAGCATCACATGGGAGCCGCAAATAGCGCTCGATCGCGCGAAAATCTATTACCGGCAGCGCTTGGCGAATGAAAAACCTCAGGGATCGAGCGTCGAGATGAAAGCGCAGTCAGCCGCTCGAAAAGCGTTCTATGCCTATGCGATTGAAGAGGTCGATCGAGCATACATAAAAGATGATGGTGAACGGTTTTCTGCCTATATCCCACTATTGCCGCGTGTCCCAAACGAGGTGCGGCCGACCGAGCTTTACACCGATGCTGCATGGCCTGTAAGCAACAATGACGGCGGAACATACCTGCATTATGGAGCCGAATGCCCCGTCTATCAGAAAGGGACTCCGAGTGGGCTGGCATCTGTTGCTGATTATGATGGTCGTGATACATGCGAAGCGTGCGGCTTCGGCGTGGTTGCGCTTGGAAGCGCCCTTATGCCGCCTTCGTCCATCAGAAATGGCTTCGAATACCACTTCAATGAATTCAAAGAGGCTCTGGAAGACTACGTCGAATGCCGCAACAAAGAACTCGAACTTGAGCGTCAGACCGAGGATGAGGCCGACCGTGCGGGCAATGCGTTTGACCAGGCCATTAAAGCGCTTTCCGGCGAGCGCCCGCGTATCGCCCCACCTGGACGCAACGGCGTGGTCGCATTTGCAGTTTCGGGTGACATTACCAGCCCCGATCAACTTAACTCCTCGTTTAACACGGCAGTCAGGCTTGGCGATCGCGGTGCTATCTCTGCCGCGGTGCTGGCGCCCGATGAGGCGACGGCGCAAAACAACGTGCTTTCGCGATTTTTCTCGACATTGAAGGAACGCTCGGGCGGCGTTGCCGGCGTGCTCGACGGCGTCATGGATGTTTGGGGATGGCTGCTCGTAGGATACGGTGATATCCAAGGTTCGGCCGACGAACTTATGGACGAGATGATTAAAGGCCTAGGAGGGGGCAGCGGCGCGTTGGGTTCCATCGCATCGTGGCTCGGCGATACCGTTTCGGCGTCCATGGCGGCGTTGGGTCTGGAACCGTGCGACTTGCGCCTGCGAAAGCCGGTGCTGACCGATTCCGCCAACGTCATTAAGAGTCCGGGGTCTGACATTGCTGGTCTCTCTCAAGCGCAAGACAAACTGCGAAGTATTCCGTTGGGCGTGACCGATCCCAAGGCGCTTTGCGAGGCGTTGGAATATCAAGTCGAACGCACCATTAGCGGTACGGTGTTCACGCTTGCGGAGATTCCTCTGCCCGGCGGCGGCTCCATCCCACTCACCGTCGATGTCGCCACGCTGGTTGGCGCTCTGGGCGGTGGGTCGTAATGAGTATCCGCATGCGTCTGCGCGAGGAGCGCGCCCAAGCGACGGTGGAGATGGCGGTGGTTACGCCCGTTTTGCTGGTGCTGGCACTCATCGTGTACAACGTCATGATCTTTGCCAGCGCTGTCGCGCGCTTCGACCGCGTGGTACCCGACATCGTGTTGGCGCACGCCGTGGCGTCGGAGGGGGAGGGCGACGAAAGCTCTGCCGATGCCTCGGCGACGGTTCAGACTCAAATTCTGAATGCCATGGAAGGCTATGACTTGCGGATCGAAGTGTCGAGCGAGCAAGGCGCGGAGGCATCGGATGGTGGCCTGCTCTCCCTATCCGGTACGTTTAGGACCTACACCTGCACCATGCACTATGAGCCGTGGCCGACTTCTCTCAGCATCGCTGGCGTTCCGCTGGGGGCGCCGACAACGTTGTCGCACGAGCGTGTGGTGACGGTCGATCCATGGCGTCCGGGGGTGGTCATGTGACCGCGGTCTCGTCCTACATCGCCTACGCGCGGGCACTCAATAGGCTGGGTTGGACGCCGGCCGAGTTTGTGGTGGCGGAGTCGTTTGTCGTGCGCCTGCGCGGCATGCTGGGACGGCGTCCGGTTGCCGCCAACGGCCTGCCGCTCGTCATGGCGTTTCCACGCTGCTCTTCGGTCCATACGTGTTTTATGGTCTATCCCATCGACATCGCCTTCATCGATGCACGCGGCAATATCCTCGCGCGCTACGAAAACGTATGTCCCTGGTGTATGTGCTCCTGCCCCGGCGCCTGGGCCGTACTAGAGCGTCCTTCAATCATTGTTTCGACCCCTGCTCTCCAACGCGTGCCGGCTTAAGAATTGGCGACAGTGGACTTTCGTCACACGAAATTGGGTAAGATGGAGGAGAAGATGCATGGATGTTGAGATTCATCCCAACGCTAAAAAGCACCTGACGGAAAAGCAGGTGCTTAGCGCTTGGCTTGCGGTTACTGAGTGCATTCGTCGCGAGTCGAAGGACGAGCCGCCGAGATGGCTTGCGATTGGATGGCTCCCAGACGGACGAAGCGTGGAGCTTGTCGCGGTCGAGCTTGTCCGTGGGTGGCTTATCATTCATGCCTTGTCTCCAGTCCAGAAGAAATTTTGGCAGGAGATTGAACAGGCTCGGCAAAGGGGTCGATGATGGGCAAGACGTATACGGCCGCTAATGGTCAGGTTGTAACGGATGAAATGATTGACGCGTGGTGCGAGTCGTACGAGCGCGGAGAGTTTCCGGATGGCGAACACACCGTTGGTGGGATCGTGCATGGACGGCCCCCGCTCTCAGGTGAGGGGACGGCAACGCTGTCGGTCAAGATTCCTCTGGGAATGAAGGAGGCCATTCGTCGACGGGCGGCTGCCGAGGGGATGACGCCAAGTGAGTTTGCCCGTGCGGCTCTGAGTGAAAAACTTCTTGCTGCCGGCTGATGCCTCTGACGTGCCGATTTATAGAACCGAGGCTGTGCTCAAAAACTTTTTTAAAATTCTCGGTTGACCGGAACGCGTCCTTGGTTATACTAATCAAGCCTTGAAACAAGGCACACCTCAAATGGCTGGGTAGCTCAGTTGGTAGAGCAGAGGACTGAAAATCCTCGTGTCAGGGGTTCGATTCCCTTCCCCGCCACCTTGAATTGACTAGGACCTCTGTAAAGGGGTCCTTTTCTTTTATGCAGCCCCCACATGGAATCGAACCCCGTGAGGGCGCGGAGCTGAGTAAACGCGTAAGCGTTTGCCAGCGCAGCTCGCAAGGCGCGTAAGCGCCGCAGCGGTCCGTCCGCGCAGCGCGCGGACGCGATTCCCTTCCCCGCCACCTTGAATTGACTAGGACTTCTGCAAAGGGGTCCTTTTCTTCTATCGAGGACTCTGCGGAAATTGCGTCCCGGAATTTGGCTTCAGAGTGGGATGCGTTTTCCGCTTTGAGGCCGCTTGGGAAAGCACGACTCGGAATCCGGCGTCAGAATGGGACGTGCTTTCCTTTTTCGGCCTTTGGCGGAAACTGCGTCCCAGATCCCGCGCTCAGAACGGGATGCATTTTCCGGTTGAGGCCTCGAACGGAAAATGCATCCCAGTCTTTTGCGAAAAACGGGATGCGCTTTCCGGCCGCCTACTTCCGGCGCATATGTACATCTCGGGCCCGCCCAGACATTCCTCCCGCTTTTGCGCCACTTTACAGACCGTTCGGTCGTCTGTCCGCACGCGCGGGTATACTCAAAACGATACTTTTCCTATGCAATACGATGCAGGCTCGGCCTGCACGATCCGAAGGGGGCAGTGATGGAGAGGATACTCGGCGTTAATCTCTCTGGCTGGTTTATTCCCGAGCCTTGGGTGACCCCGTCGCTATACGCGGCGACCGGTGCATCCAATGCGGCCGAGCTGCAGGAGGCCATGGGTACCGCCGCCTATAACGAGCGCATGCGCCGTCATTACGAGACGTTTGTGAGCGAGGATGATTTCCGTCGCATGGCGCAGATCGGTCTCAACGCCGTGCGCCTGCCGGTGCCTTGGTATGCCTTTGGCTCACAGGAGTCCGATGCCTCCTACATCTCGGTTGTCGATTACATCGACCGCGCGATTGAGTGGGCTGCCAAGTACAACATTCGCGTGCTGCTTGACCTGGCGACTGTGCCCGGTGGCCAGGGCGATTCCAACGATTCGCCCGCCACGCCGGAGGCTGTTGCCGAGTGGCATTCGTCCACTAACGGCCGCCATGTCGCACTCGACGTGCTCGAGCGCTTGGCCGAGCGTTACGGCGAGGCCGAGAGCCTGCTGGGCATTGAGCTGCTGGATACGCCGCAGATGAGTGTCCGCAAGAGTCTCTTTGCCATGACGGATGGCATTCCGGCTCACTACCTGCGCAATTTCTATCGCGATGCCTACGAGCTCGTCCGTTCGTATATGCCCGAGGATAAGATCGTCGTCTTTTCGTCTTCGGGGCATCCCAGCGAGTGGAAGCATTTTATGCGCGGCGCCAAGTACAAGAACGTCTACATGGACCTTCACCTGTACCATTACCGCGACGAGTATGCGCTCGATATCACGAGCCCCCGCGGGCTGACGACGGCGATTTCCCGTAACAAGCGCGAGCTTAAAGAAGCGATTTCGACTGGGTTCCCCGTGCTGGTGGGCGAATGGTCGGGTGCGGCGATCTTTGCCAACTCGTCGGTTACGCCCGAAGGCCGCAATGCCTACGAGCGCGTGTTTATCGCCAACCAGCTGGCTTCGTTTGCGCCGGCTGCCGGTTGGTTCTTCCAAACGTGGAAGACCGAGAAGCGCATTGCAGCATGGGACGCCCGCGCGGCGCTCGGTACGCTCGAGCGCGGCATGATTGAATAGGTTGATATGACGCAAAACAGCACCCATACGGGCAAACTCTATGTGGTCGGCACGCCCATCGGCAACCTGGGCGACCTGTCCCCGCGCGTTGGCGAGGCGTTTGCCGCCGCCGATGCCATCTGCTGCGAAGACACGCGTGTGACGTCAAAGCTGCTGATGCATCTGGGCATTTCCAAGCCGCTTGTCCGTTGCGACGAGAATGTGATCGCCAACCGCGCCGCCGGCCTGGTCGACCGTCTGCTGGCGGGGGAGACCCTCGCCTTTGCCTCGGACGCCGGCATGCCGAGCGTGTCCGATCCCGGCCAGGCGCTGGTCGAGGCGGCGCGTGAGGCCGATGTGCCCGTCGAAGTTATTCCCGGGCCCTCTGCTTGCGTCACGGCGCTCGTTTCGTCCGGCATTCCCTGCGAGCATTTTTTCTTCGAGGGCTTTTTGGGCCGAAAGCACGGCGACCGCGTGCGCCGTTTGCAGCGCCTTGCCGTGGTGCCCGGCGCGCTCATCTTCTACGAGTCTCCACATCGTATCGTGGCGACGCTCGAGGCCGTGGCGGAGGTCTTTCCCCAGCGTGAGGTTGCCGTCTGCCGCGAACTCACCAAGCTGCACGAGGAGGTCTTGCGCGGGCCCGCTGCTCAGCTTGCCGAGGAGCTGCGTGCTCGCGGCGAGGTAAAGGGCGAGATTGCGCTGGTCATCGCGCCGCCGAGCGAGGATGAGGAGGCCGGTATCGTGCCGGTTGGCGCCGCGGCAGCGGATCCCGACGAGGCCCTGCGCGAGGATATCCGCGCCGCGCTCGAGGAGGGGGAGCCCGCCTCTGCGGTGGCCAAGCGCCTGTCTCAGAAGTATTCGCGCCGCAAGCGCGATGTCTATGCCATGGTGCTCGATATGCAATAGATGGAGGATATCCAGCCCTTGCGCTAGAATCATCCCCTGTATGCAACGTTTTTCTGGAGGACAAACCCCATGGATCAAAGCAAGCCTTCGTTCTTTATCACGACGCCCATCTACTACGTCAACGCCGATCCGCACCTGGGCACGGCTTATTCCACCATCATCGCCGACGTTCAGGCTCGCTATCGTCGCTCCGCCGGCTATAACGTCAAGTTCCTGACCGGCATGGACGAGCACGGCGAGAAGGTCGCCGAGGCCGCAGCCAAGCACAACATGACGCCGCAGGAGTGGACCGATAGCCAGGCTCCGCACTTCAAGGAGCTTTGGAGCAAGCTCGAGATTTCCAATGATGACTTCATCCGCACCACCGAGCCGCGCCAGCACCATGCCGTGCAGTACCTGTGGGAGCGCATGAAGGAGTCCGGCTACCTGTATAAGGGCAGCTACGACGGCTGGTATTGCGTGCCTGACGAGACCTACTTCACCGATACGCAGGTCCAGAAGGGCGACGAGGAGTACGGCAGCGTCGGCCAGCACCTGTGCCCCGACTGCCACCGTCCGCTTGAGCGCGTGCAGGAGGAGTCCTACTTCTTTAAGCTTTCCGCTTTCCAGGATAAGCTGCTCAAGCTTTACGACGAGCACCCCGACTTTGTCGAGCCTGCGTTCCGCATGAACGAGGTACGTAGCTTTGTCGAGGGCGGCCTTAATGACCTTTCCGTGAGCCGTACGAGCTTTGACTGGGGCATTCAGGTCCCGTTTGACGAGGGTCACGTGACCTACGTGTGGTTCGATGCGCTGCTCAACTATATGACGGCCGTCGGCTACGGTGTCGACACCGACGAGGCGCGTGCCGAGCTGGCCTATCGCTGGCCCGCGCAGTTCCACATCGTGGGTAAGGACATCATCCGCTTCCACTGCGTCATTTGGCCCGCCATGCTCATGGCCATCGGCGAGGCCCTGCCCGAGCACGTCTTTGCCCACGGCTTCCTGACCGTGCGCAATGCCGAGACCGGCAAGGCCGAGAAGATGTCCAAGAGCCGCGGCAACGCCATCGCTCCGCAGGACGTTATCGACATGCTGGGCGTCGAGGGCTATCGCTACTACTTCATGACCGACGTCGTCCCCGGCACCGACGGTGCCATCAGCTTCGATCGCATGGAGCAGGTCTACAACGCCGACCTGGCCAACAGCTGGGGCAACCTTATCTCGCGTTCGCTCAACATGAGCGGCAAGTACTTTGACGGTTGCGCGCCCGCCAAGCCCGCGTCGTTCGATGCGTTCGACAACCCGCTGGCAAAGATCGCCGATGGCCTGGTCGAGCGCTACATGGCCAAGATGGACGTGCTCGATTACGGCGGAGCCAAGGATGAGGTCATGGAGCTCATCCATGCCGCCAACCACTACATCGAGGACTCCGAGCCCTGGGCGCTTGCCAAGGACGAGGCCAAGGCTGACGAGCTGGCATTTGTGATCTACAACCTGCTCGAGGCCATCCGCATTGCCGCTCACCTGCTGATGCCGCTCATGCCCCAGACTTCTGTCGAGGCCCTGCGCCGCCTGTCCTGTGAGGGCGAGGCCGCGAGCGACGACCTCAAGGGCATTTGTACTTGGGGCCTGCTTGCCGGCGGTCAGCCCGTCGAGAAGGGCGATCCGCTGTTCCCGCGTCTGGCGTAGAGACCGCGCGAGCGCCATATCGGCAATTTGCTGTTTAGCTGTAAGGGCATGGCCGCCACGGTCCATGCCCTTTTGTTTCAAGACGCCGCCATCATGCTAAGGAGGCAACCATGACAACTTCGCCTTTGGCAAACCCCACGGCCACCAGGGAGCTGCTGGAGGAGTTTGGCCTTGCGACCAAGCATCGCCTGGGCCAGAACTTTCTAATCGACAATCATGTGATCGAGCGTATCTGCGAGCTTTCCGAGCTCACGGGCGATGAGCGCGTGCTCGAGGTTGGCCCGGGCGTTGGTACGCTCACGCTTGCGCTGCTGCAGGAGGCGGCGTGTGTCACGTCGATCGAGGCCGACCCCGAGCTCGAGCCGGTGCTCGATGCCCACGCCGCCGACTACGCCAACTTCCGCTTTATCATGGGCGACGCGCTCAAGGTGGGTCCGGAGCAGATTGAGCAGGCTGCGGGCGGTGAGCCGACGGTGTTTGTCGCGAACCTGCCCTATAACGTGGCGGCGACGATCATCCTGCAGTTCTTCCAGACGATGCCTGCACTCAAGCGCGCCGTCGTCATGGTTCAAAAGGAGGTTGCCGATCGTATTGCCGCAGTGCCGGGTAACAAGACCTATGGTGGCTACACGGCAAAGCTGGGCCTGTATGCGCAGGTTACGGGTCGCTTTGAGGTTCCGCCGCGTTGCTTTATGCCGGCGCCGCACGTTGACTCGGCTGTCGTGCGTATCGACCGTGTTGACGGCGTGGTGCCCGAAGGACTCGATCGCGAATTTGTGGCCCGCGTGATTGATGCTGCATTTGCCCAGCGTCGCAAGACCATCCGCAATTCCATGAGCGCCAACGGCTTTGCCAAGGACGTGCTCGATGCCGCCTTTGAGGCTTGCGGTATCGCACCCACCACGCGCGCCGAGACGCTTGATGTTGCCGACTTTGTCCGTCTGGCCCGGGAGCTAATCCATGATGCCTAATGCCGCACGCGTGACGTTTACCAAGAAAAAGAAGACGGTCGCCTGCCCCGTGCCCTTGGCACCGCTTGCCGACACGCATGCGCACCTGCTTTCGTTTTGGGGCAAAGAAGTGCCCGAGACGCTCGTGCGCGCCAAAGCCGCGGGCGTCGACCTGTTGGTGACGATGTTCGACCCCATCGCTGACAAACGCAGCGTGACGGACTATAGCGACTGGCTCGTGCGCGAAATTCTGCCGATGCAGGATATCCCGCAGATCAAGTATCTTGCCGGCGTGCATCCGTATGGCGCGCCGGACTATACCGACGACGTTCATGCACAGGTCGTTGCGGCACTTGATGACCCCTTATGCGCCGGTATTGGCGAAATCGGCCTGGACTACCACATGGACTATGACGACGATATCGCGCCGGCACCCCATAACGTGCAGATTGATTGCATGGCGCGCCAGCTCGAGCTTGCCGTGCGCCGCAATGTGCCGGTGGAGCTGCACCTGCGTCACGAGGACTCGGATGGGGAGCGCACCTCGCACGTTGATGCGTACAACGTACTGCGCGAGGTGGGTGTGCCCCAGGCTGGTTGTGTGCTGCACTGTTTTGGCGAGGACCGCGCCACGATGGAGCGCTTTGTGGAGCTGGGCTGCTATATCGCCTATGGTGGTGCGGCCACCTTTAAGCGCAACGACGACGTGCGCGAGGCATTTGCGGCAACCCCACTCGATCGAATTTTGTTCGAGACGGATTGCCCGTATATGGCTCCGGAGCCCATCCGCGGTCTTGAATGCGAGCCCGCAATGATCTCCATTACGGCAAACGCGCTGGTTAACGACCGTGTCGATCGCACTGGTGAGGACGCCGAAACAATCGCGCAAGCCGCTTGGGAAAATGCCTGCAAACTTTTTCAAAAATAGTTCTTGCGTTCGTGGTGGCGCTCCGTTATTCTAATTCCTGCACGCGGGCGTGGCGGAATTGGCAGACGCGTACGGTTCAGGTCCGTATGGGGGCAACCCCATGAAGGTTCAAGTCCTTTCGCCCGCACCATTAAATGAAAGAGCTCCCAGCAATGGGAGCTTTTTTGTTATGTGCCCATCGCAGGGACTTGAACCTGCGAAGGAGCGAGCGTCAAGAAAACGCAGAGCGTTTTTAGCGAGCTGGCGAGGACGCCGGCAGGCGGCCGATGCCGGTGCGGATCCGCGAAGCGGATACGCGGACGTCCTTTCGCCCGCACCATTAAATGAAAGAGCTCCCAGCAATGGGAGCTTTTTTGTTATGGGCCTCTTGTTGATGTCACGTTGCTGCTTCGTGCGGGTATCCTAGTGCCAACGTGTGCCTATCAGAGGAGAGACCATGCTGTTGTCCGGTATCATCGCTGCCCTTACCAGCCTTTTGATTCCCATCATCATTCTGTTGCTACTGCTTCCCAACGCCTGCTATGTCGTTGAACAACAGCATGCCGTGATCATCGAGCGCCTGGGCAAGTTTAACCGCATCGTCAACGCGGGCTTTCACATGAAGGTGCCCGTGATCGACCGCAAGGCCGCCACGGTGAGCCTGCGCACCATGAAAAACGGTTTTGGAATCGACGTTAAGACCCAGGACAACGTGACCATCGGCCTTGAGGTCTCTGCTCAGTACCACGTGAGCTATGACATGGGCGCCGGCCCGGCAGATTCGGGTATCTACAAGAGCTACTACATGCTGCAGGAGCCCGTCGACCAGATGCGTGACTTCATCACCGACGCCCTGCGCTCTTCGATTCCCGTCTACACACTCGACGAGGTCTTTGCCAAGAAGGATGACATCGCCAAGGATGTCAACGCCACCGTGTCCGAGCAGATGGCCGCCTATGGCTTCACCCTCGTGTCGACGCTCATCACCAAAATCGCACTGCCGACCGAGGTCGAGAACTCCATGAACGACATCAACGCCGCCCAGCGCAAGCGCGCTGCGGCACAGGAGCTCGCCGAGGCCGACCGCATCAAGCGCGTCACCGAGGCGACCGCCGAGGCCGAGGCTATGGAAAAGGCGGGCGAGGGCATCGCCAACCAGCGCAAGGCCATCGCACTGGGTATCAAAGATTCGCTCGAGATCATCCAGGAGACGGGTGTCGGCAATGACGAGGCCAACCAACTGTTCATGTTTACGCAGTGGTCCGAGATGATGACGGAGTTTGCTCGCACGGGTAAAACCTCGACGGTCGTGCTGCCGAGCGACTTCTCGCAGTCGGCCTCTATGTTCGAGCAGATGCTGACCGCCGGCAAAGTTCAAAACGATTCGAAGGAGTAGGCACGCGTGAAATACACCGTCGTTTGTGTTGGCAAGCTCAAAGAGCGCTTTTGGAAGGACGCGTGCGCTGAGTACACCAAGCGCCTAGGCGCCTATGCCAAGGTGGATATCCGCGAGGTGGCCGATATCGACCCGGCTAAGGCGGGCGGCGTGGATGCCGCGCGCGACAAGGAGGGGGCGGCAATTCTTGCTGCATTGCCGTCTCGAGCGCATGTGATCCTGCTGGCTATCGAGGGCAAGGAGCGTTCGAGTGAGGAGCTCTCGGCGAGGCTCGACGATCTTATGCTACGAGGCAGCAGCGACATCGCCTTTGTGATTGGCGGTTCGGACGGCGTGAGCGATGAGGTGCGCGCCCGCGCCGACGAGATGCTCAGCTTTGGACGCATTACCTTGCCGCATAACTTGGCGCGCGTGGTGCTGCTGGAGCAAATCTACCGCGCCTGCAAGATCAGCCGTGGCGAGCCGTATCACAAATAGGTCGGCAATACGAAACAATGGCGTGGGACAACACCTTTCGTTTTGAGGAATGTGTCTGAAAGGACTATGAGATATGAAGATTGGATTTGTCGGTTTTGGCAATATGGCGAGCGCTATGGCCGATGGCTGGATCGCTGCCGGTGTAGCTGCGAGCGACATGTGCGCCTGCGCGGGTCGCTACGACGCACTGGTTGAGCGCTGCGAGGCGCGCGGCATGGTCGCCTGCCACGATGCCGCCGAGGTTGTCGCCGCATCCGATATCGTGGTCGCTGCGGTCAAACCGTACATGATCGAGAAGGTATTCGCCCCGCTCAAGGATGCTCTTGCCAAAAAGGTCGTTCTGTCGGTTGCCTGGACCTGGGACAGTGCCAAGTGGGAGCAGGTCCTGCCGGGCGTCGCGCATATCTCGACGGTGCCCAACACACCGGTTTCGGTGGGCGAGGGCGTCATCGCTTGCGAGAAGGCTTCCACGCTTAGTGATGAGCAGAGCGCCGTGGTGCTTGATCTGCTTGGCAAACTCGGTGCGGTGGTCGAGCTCGATACGAGCCTGCTGTTTGTGGGCGGCACGGTGGGTGGTTGCGCTCCGGCATTTGTCGCCATGGCAATCGAGGCCCTGGGCGATGCGGCGGTCAAGCACGGTATCCCGCGTGCCGATGCCTATCGCATTGTGAGCCAGATGGTGCTAGGTACGGCAAAGCTGCAGCTTGCAACTGGCCAGCATCCTGCGGCGATGAAGGATGCCGTATGCTCGCCCGGTGGTGCCACCATCAAGGGCGTCGTTGCGCTCGAGGACGCCGGCATGCGCAGCGCCCTGGTCAAGGCAATCGACGCAACTCTCCAGTAAAACCGACCAAAAAAAGGACGGGTTTATTTTTGGCAGGTATTTTCTGCGGTTTTGTCCTTTTAGCGAAAAGCGCCCCGCAACTGGCTCAATTCCAGTTGCGGGGCGCTTGCGTTTGCCCAGATAAAACAGACCAAAATAAACCTGTCCCTTTTTGGCAGGTTAGTCCCAGAAGCTGTCTTCCTCATCCTTGGACTTGGGTCCGCGGTCGACGTACATCTTATGGGTACGCTTCTCCATTACAAAGGCAAGAATCGCAAATAACAGGATGCCGCCGGCGAAAAGGATGGCAAAACCGGTGCGGGTGCCAAACAAAAAGGAAAAAACTGCGTCCATTGGGTGCCTTCTTGCGTAGTTGAGTTGGGTCGTAAACGCTCATAAGTATATACTTGCCCATACATGTACAAGGTTGCAACCTAAATGGAATGTATATCGCCGGAGGATCTAATGCTTGATATCAAGTTTGTTCGCGAGAACCCCGATGCCATCGATGTCGCCATGGCTAACCGCCAGACGTCTTGGGATCGCGAGAAGTTCTTTGAGCTCGACGACGAGCGCCGTGCCGTCATCACCGAGGTCGAGGAGCTCCAGGCTACGCGCAATGCCGAGTCCAAGAAGATCGGCGCCCTGATGAAGGAGGGCAAGAAGGACGAGGCCGAGGCCGCCAAGGAGGCCGTGCGCGCCGTCAACGAGAAGATTGACGGTCTGGCCGAGCGCCGTACTGCTCTCGAGCAGGAGCAGTACGACTTCATGGCTCACCTGCCCAACATTCCTTGCGAGGCCACGCCGTACGGCAAGGACGAGGACGAGAATATTGAGCGCCGTCGTTGGGGCACCCCGCGCGAGTTCGACTTCGACTTTAAGCCGCATTGGGATCTGGGCACCGATCTGGACATCCTCGACTTCGAGCGCGGCAACAAGCTCTCCGGCAGCCGTTTTACCGTTCTCGGTGGCGCTGGCGCCCGCCTGGAGCGCGCCCTCATCAACTTCTTCCTCGATACGCACACCAGCCGTGGTTTTAAGGAGTGGTGGCCGCCCATCGTCGTCAAGCGTCAGACCATGTTTGGCACGGGTCAGCTGCCCAAGTTCGAGGACGACGCCTACCACGTCTCGGGCGACAACTTCCTGATTCCCACCGCCGAGGTCGTGCTCACCAACCTGCACGCCGGCGAGGTCCTCGACGCCGACACCCTGCCGCGCCGCTACACCGCCTTCACCCCCTGCTTCCGCGAGGAGGCCGGTTCCGCCGGTCGCGACACCCGCGGCATCATCCGCCAGCACGAGTTCGACAAGGTCGAGATGGTCAAGTTCGCTAAGCCGGAGGAGTCCGACGAGGAGCTCGAGAGCATGACCGCCGAGGCCGAGTACCTGCTGCAGCAGCTGGGCCTTCCGTATCGCGTGATTAGCCTGTGCACCGGCGACTTGGGCTTCTCTGCCCGTCAGACCTACGACGTCGAGGTTTGGCTGCCGAGCTACAACGCCTACAAGGAGATCAGCTCCTGCTCCAACTGCGGTGACTTCCAGGCTCGCCGCGCCAACATCAAGTATCGCGACCCCGAGAACTTCAAGGGTTCGCGCTACCTGCACACCCTCAATGGTTCCGGCCTGCCGGCCGGCCGCACCATGGCCGCCATTCTGGAGAACTACCAGAACGCCGACGGCACCATCACGATTCCCGAGGTTCTGCGTCCTTACATGGGCGGCCTCGAGAAGATCGAGCCGGTCGCGTAACTTGCCTGCATAGGGGATATGCAAGGGCGCTCCTTCGGGGGCGCCCTATTTCGTGCGCAGGTCCATACCATGCCGTGCGGACAGCTCAATAGAAAACACACGAACAACTGTTCTGTATACAGCCATCTACCTGCTATGCTTTTGCTAAATAAGAGCGAGAGAAAGGGGACGCGATGGAGCTGTTTGATGATCGGGTGGTTTTGTTTGAGAGCGACGAGGGCGGGGAGTACCTGCTTGTAACGTGTGAGCCGTCTGGCATGGGCGGCCTGGTGGTTCGGCAGACGAGTGAGGGTCCGTTGACACAATGGTGCTTTGAGGAGTCGCCGCATGTGGTCGAGACGTTTGTGGCGCACGAGGGGCTTGTGGCGCTGGAGCAATTCTATGGAGTTGGGACTTCCAACCAGGTCGCGCGCATGCTGAGTATCTCGTTTGCCGATTATGATTGTGCCCAGCGGGTGAGATCGCTCCTGAGGGAACTTGATGCCAAGTTCGACGTGATCGAAAAGCCAATCGATCGTACGGGGAACAGCGGTATATGCGGAGCAGCATGACAAAACTGCGTTCCACAAAAAAGTTTGAGATTGTGCTTGACTCCAATAAGCTAAAGTGGTTTTATATGTCTTGCGCTGCGGCGTTACCTCAGCTGGATAGAGGGTCTGACTACGAATCAGAACGTCATAGGTTCGAATCCTATACGCCGCACCA
>CABUAT010000036.1 GCA_902489665.1 uncultured Collinsella sp.
TGGACGGCACCGAGCCGTACGCTTGAACTTGGAAGGGGGAGGCCTCGCGGCCTCCCCCTTTTTTGCGTTTACGGGCTTTTGTCTCACATAGTAGCTGTGTTTTATAACCCTCGTTTGTCGCATCTTCTGCGAACGGGCTACAATAACTTAGTCTGTGCGATATGGAGGTGAACATGGCTGAAGCTGGTATCGGCGTTGATATCGTCGAGATTTCCCGCATGAAATCAATTCTTGAAAAGACGCCGTCGTTTGCTCGGCGTGTGTTTACCGAAGAAGAGCGTGCGTATTGCGATGCATCATCGCGTCCCGCTGCTCACTATGCGAGCCGCTTTGCTTCGCGCGAGGCGGTACTTAAAGCTCTCGGCACGGGTTTTAGTCAAGGCGTGGGTCGCAAGGATGTTTCGGTTACGCGTGATAAACTCGGCAAACCGAAGGCGCTGCTTTCGGGCCGTGCTCTCGAGATCGCTCAAGAACTGGGTGTTGTTGAAGTCGCTCTTTCCATTACGCTTACAGGAGATTTGGCCGTTGCGAATGCCATCGCGATTACCGAAGATGCTCGGCCTAAGCCAAAAGAGGAAAAGGTGAGCACCAAGAAACGCGTAGCGCAGACATTTAAAGAGGCTCGCTCTGTTTTAGATGAGCTTGAGCAGCTGCAGAATTCAGCATTGACGGAGCACCTGGGCGATGCTTCGCAAGATACGCTAGGAGCATAGATGAAACCGGTTTTGAGTACCGAAGAAGTCGTTCGTCTCGAGGATATCATCGAACGCGAAGGGACTTCGAAGGCCGAGCTTATGGAGCTAGCGGGTGAGTTTGCCGCCAACGAGGTCTTGAAGCTCAATCCCGATCGGGTTCTCGTTCTGGTCGGTTTTGGTAATAATGGCGGCGACGGTTGGGTTGCCGCCGATATCCTGAGCCATAAGGGTGTGGACGTCGATATCGTTTCTCCGGTTGAGCCGGATGAGATTCCTGCTGCTCTGGCACGTCATGTTGCTCGTCGTACCGCCGGCCGCGATGTGCACGTTTGCGTCGGCCCCTCGCGTGACGAACTCGAGGTTTTGATCGATAAGGCCGATGTTGTTGTCGATGCCATTTTTGGTACCGGTTTCCACGGGAATCTGCGTGCGCCGTTCTCCATCTGGATTCCTACGGTCAATGAATGCGCCGATTGTGTCATATCCATTGATGTCCCCTCGGGCCTGAATGCCGAGACGGGCGTTGTTGATGACGACTGTATTCGTGCCGAGCATACGGTGACGATGATTGCGCCCAAGATTGGTCTGTATAGCGCTGATGGTCCTGAGTATGCTGGCGATTTGATCTGCGGCAATCTTTACGACCGTCTTGACGAGGTCATCGATGATGTCGACCATGCCGCCGAGATTGTCGAGCCCGGTGACTTAGTTGATTACTTTGCCCCACTACCTACGAATATCGATAAGTATTCCCGTGGCTCTGTGCTTATTGTCGCCGGATCTGCGCAATATCCTGGTGCTGCCATTATGGCGGCCAAGTCTGCAGCTCGCGCGGGTGCTGGTTACGTGGCAGTCGCGGCTCCTGACGCCTGCGCCAATCTTATTCGCATGGCACTTCCTTCGATTCCCGTCTTTGCTATTCCGTCTGATTCCCGCGGCTCCTTTGGCGCCGCTGCGCGCATGACGGTGTGCGAGATTGCAAAGAAGTACAGCTGTGTACTGTGCGGTCCCGGTATGACGACATCTGCCGGCGCTATGCAGGTGGTTTCGGGCTTGCTCGAGCTTGATGTGCCGCTTATCTTGGACGCCGATGCACTCAACTGCCTTGCTAAGATTGCCATTGACGGTATTGATAGTAATCCCGAGATGTATCGTCGCGAGCAGCCGTTGGTTATGACGCCGCACTATCGTGAACTTTCGCGTCTGGTTGCCGGTGACGAGGTGAACGACCTTGGTACTGCGATTGCGGCCGCGCAGAAGGTTGTCTGGGCTGCAGGCTCTGACAATCTGGTGGTCATTGCCAAGGGGCCGACGACGGCTATCTGTGGCGTTGAGCGTGTGCTGCTGCCGCTCTCGGGTCCGGCTTCTCTGGCAACTGCCGGTTCGGGTGATGTTCTCGCGGGTATTTTGGCCGGCACGCTTGCCACCATGCGCGACGAGATGGATCGTTGGGAGTTGCTGTATTCGTACGCCGTCGCACTTCACAGCTACGCCGGTTTTGCCGCGGCGACGGAGTATGGTGAGAAGAGCGTCATCGCGACCGATCTTATCGACTTGATCGGTCCGGCCATGGAACTGGCGGCAAAGGATGCGCTCGAAGATCTGGGAATCATGGACGAAGGGTCGGATGACTAATCATGAATAAAGCCGATTTGACGCGCTGGTCCTGGGTCGAGATCGACCGCGGGGCGCTCCGTCGCAACACGAGGGCCTATAAGAACTTGCTGAATCCACGTCAGCGCCTGTGCTGCGTGGTCAAGGCCGATGCTTATGGTCATGGAGCTGTTGAGTGCGCCAAGATCATGTATTCGGCCGGTGCCGACATGTTTGCCGTGGCGACGGTTAACGAGGGCGTTGAGCTCCGACAGAGCGGGATTACGAAACCCATCCTCATCCTAAGCGAGCCGCCCATCGAGGCCATTCCGACGTTGCTCGAGTTTGATATCATGCCTTCGGTCTATACGTCTGACTTTGCTCTTGCGTATGGCGAATGTGCCGTCGCGGCGGGCAAAGTGGGCAAGTATCATCTCGCCATCGAGACGGGCATGAATCGTATCGGCGTTCACTACACGCAGGTGCTCGACTTTGTCCGCGGTATAAATTTCCATCGCGGTATTCAGTGCGACGGCGTATTTACGCACTTCGCCACGGCCGATGAACCTTCGGGCTGGGACTACAAGCTGCAGTGTCAGCGCTTTACCGAGGCCGTTCAGGCCATTAAGGGTGCGGGTTTTGAGTGCGGTATCGTGCACTGCGCCAACACGCCGTCCTCGATGCTCGACCCCTCGATGCATTTTGATATGATCCGCGCCGGCGTTGGCTTGTATGGCATGCAGCCGTGCGAGCTGAGTGGCCGCGTGATGCAGCTTGATCCCGTTATGAGCGTCCATGCGCGTGTGACGCGCGTGGCACACCCTGCGATGGGTGAGGGCGTGGGCTACGGTTTTACCTACCGCGTACCGCGTACGCGCGTTCAGATCTGCACGCTGCCGATCGGTTATGCCGATGGCCTATCGCGTACGCTTTCCAATCGTATGGATGTGCTGTATCGCGGCGAGCGTGTGCATCAGGTTGGCAATATCTGCATGGACCAGTTTATGGTCGCCATTCAGTCCAACCCGGCACACGAGATTCCCGAGGCCGAGTATGGTGACGAGATGATCATTGTCGGCCGCGATGGCGATGCCGAGATCACTATGGACGAGATGGCCCGACTGCGCGGAACGATTAACTACGAGGTCGCCTGCGGCTTTGGCATGCGTCTCGACAAGGTCTACGTGTAGGAGCCGCTATGGGCGTCATGCACATCCCCGGCCATACCCATCAGGCACCACGTGAGGTCGCACTCGAGGAAATTGAGGCCGTTCTGGGCGATTGCCACCTCTGCCAGCTCTACCAGTCGCGTCACAATATCGTGTTTGGCGTGGGAAACCCCCGCGCTCGCGTGATGTTTATTGGTGAGGCGCCGGGCCGCAATGAGGATTTGCAGGGCGAGCCCTTTGTGGGGGCGGCAGGCGAGGACCTCAACGGCATTTTGTCGCTGGCGGGCCTCAAACGCGAAGACGTCTACATTGCCAACGTGCTTAAGTGCCGCCCGCCGGGAAACCGCAATCCGCGTCCCGAGGAAGTGCTGGCTTGCTCGCCGTTTTTGCGTGAGCAGATTCGAAGCATCTGGCCCGATATTATCGTGACGCTCGGCAACCCCGCGACGCACTTTGTGCTTAAGACCGAGATTGGCATTACTAAGCTGCGCGGCAGGTTCCACCAGATGGGGCATTTTGTAGTAATGCCCACGTTCCATCCGGCAGCAGCGCTGCGCAATCCGGCGTGGCAGGAGCTGCTGGAGGAAGACTTTAAGATGCTGGGCGACTATCTGGAGCGACATCCCGCACCAGAGGACGCCTCGGAATAATAAGGAGCATATATGTCCCTGGAGCGCCTGGGGGTAGGTACTTACAAAACGACTTGCGCTGCCGATACGGAGTACTTTGGCAAGCTAATTGCACCGTGCCTTGAGGACGGCGATGTGCTCATCCTGACCGGTGGCCTGGGAGTGGGCAAAACTCACTTTACCAAGGGCGTCTCGCGCGGGCTGGGCGATGGGCATATGGTTACGAGCCCTACGTTTGCGCTCATGGCCGTTCACGATCAAGGTCGTATTCCGCTGTTTCATTTTGATCTATACCGCCTGGAGCATGCCTACGAGCTCGAGGATACGGGCATTTTCGATGTGCTGGGCTATGAGGGTGCTTGCCTGCTGGAATGGGGCGAACAATTCCAGGACGAGCTGACGGATGAGTATCTTTCGGTGACGCTCAAGCGTGATGAGGGCGACAGCGATGTGCGAACGATAACGCTCGAGGCGCACGGTGACCGCGCAATGGAGCTTTCCCATTTGATTGATAAGGCTGTACAAGATGAGCTTGCATAACGACAATGCGCTGGTGGTGGCGCTCGATACTTCGACCGACATGCTTGCCTGCGCGGCAAGCTGGATTGATGGGCAGACGGGCGAGACGAAGCTCGTGAGCGGCGACCACATGTGTCGCCGTCACGCCAACGTTGAGCTCGTGAATACCGTTGATGGCGTGCTGGCTCAAACCGGTCTGGATCGCAGCGATGTTGGTTGCTACGTGGTCGGCCGCGGTCCGGGGTCGTTTACGGGTGTGCGCATCGGCATCTCCACTGCCAAGGGCCTCGCACGTGGTGCCAATGTTCCGCTGCTGGGCGTGTCGACGCTCGACGCTTGCGCTTGGACGGCGTGGAAGGCTGGCGTGCGCGGCAAGCTTGGTATCTTGGCCGATGCTATGCGCGGTGAGGTATATCCAGCGCTGTATATGCTGGTCGATGAGGGCCCCGAGCGTCAATTTGAGCGCGAACACGTGGTCAAGGCCGCCGTGGCGCTCAATGAGTGGCGCCAAGCAGCGGACTGGGACCAGCTTCAGCTGACCGGTGACGGTCTCGTGCGCTATGGCAAGCTGCTGGGTGAGGACGAGACCGCCCGCTGCGTGGAGCGCGACCTGTGGTGGCCTTCGGGCGAGGGCTTGCTGCTCGCGCACGCTGCGGGTGACGGCGATCCGGCCCGCGTCTTGCCGATTTACACGCGCCTTTCGGATGCCGAGGAAAACGAGCGCAAGCGTCTTGGTCTTGCCGAGAGTGCGCAGAGCGAAATTACGGGCGTTGCCGATGAGCTCGCCGGTCGTCATCTGCAGTTCCGTCCCATGGGCGCGGCGGATGCCGAGGGCGCGAGCGCGCTAGAGGCTGCCTGCTTTGAAGGTGCCGGACACGAGGCGTGGACGCCGGGCATGTTCCTGTCCGAACTGGGCGAGGACGTCGCTGCGCCGCGTAGTTGGTGGGTGGCACACGACGACGGCAAACTGCTGGGCCTTGCCGGCGGTATGGTCGTGGACGGTGATGTGCAGATTCTGGATGTCGCCGTCGACCCGGCACATCGCCGTGAGGGCATTGCCCGCAAGCTGCTGTCGCATGTGAGCTATGATGCCCAAATGCTCGGCTGCACCACGGCTTCGCTCGAGGTCGAGGACGGCAACGAGGGAGCGATCGCGCTTTATAACGCTCTGGGCTTTACCGAGGTGGGTCGTCGCCGCGGCTACTATGGTGCCGGCAAAGACGCCATCGTCATGACGGCCCCACTTCCCCTCGTACTTCCGGTCGACAATGCTTCGCCCGAGCCGACGGCGGCAGAGCAGCGCGTGTGGCCGCTGCCTGCGCCTGGGCGCTCAGAGGTGGAGCGTGCCGAAATTGAGCATCGCCGCCTAGTACTCGCTATCGAGAGCTCCTGCGACGAGACGGCGGTGGCGATTATCGATGCGGATGGCAATATGCTGGCCAACCAGGTGTCGACACAGATTGATTTTCACGCCCGCTTTGGCGGCGTGGTGCCCGAGATCGCCTCGCGCAAACACGTTGAGGTTATCGTGAGTGTCGTGGATGCGGCGCTTGAGGATGCCGCAGCATCGCTTGGTCTTGAGGGTGGAGCCATTGCCCCCAGCGAGCTTGCCGCCGTGGGCGTGACACAGGGTCCGGGCCTGGTGGGCGCGCTCGTGGTTGGCGTCGCCTTCGCCAAGGGCTTTGCCTACGCTGCCGGCAAGCCGCTCGTGTGCGTCAATCATCTTGAGGGTCATCTGTTTGCCAACCTGCTGGCGCAACCCGACCTCAAACCGCCGTTTATCTTCACGCTTGTCTCGGGTGGGCACACCATGCTCGTGCACGTGAAGGCGTGGGGCGACTACGAGGTGCTCGGTGAGACGCTCGACGACGCTGTGGGCGAGGCCTTCGACAAGGTAGCCAAGGCGTTGGGTCTGGGCTATCCCGGTGGCCCCATCATCTCCAAGCTGGCCGAGACGGGCAATCCCCGCGCGATCGATTTCCCCCGCGCGCTTAACAGCAGGGGAGACTATCGTTTCTCGCTTTCGGGCCTCAAGACGGCGGTGACGCTCTACATCGAGCAAGAGACCAAAGCCGGGCGCACGATTCACCTGCCCGATCTGGCGGCTTCGTTTGAGGCGGCTGTCTTTGACGTGCAGTACAAGAAGGCCAAAAACGCATTGCACGCTACCGGATGTAAGGAATACTGCATCGGCGGCGGCGTCTCGGCCAACCCGCATCTGCGCGAGATGATGATCAAGAAGCTTGGACGTCAGGGGATTCGCGTAACGGTGCCGCCCTTGTCTGCCTGTACCGATAACGCAGCCATGATCGCGGAGGTCGCCCGCCGTAAATTCGACCGAGGTGAAATCTCGCCGTTCGACGTCGACGCCGATCCGAACATGACGCTGTAGCTGGTACGGCGCGGTCCCCGGACGGAGGGGCCGGATATAAGGTTTCCTGCTCTACAGTCCTGCGCAAGAAGAAGGCCACTTCTTTGCGTGCGGAACTCGCGATAAACCTTATATCCGGCCCCTCCGTCCGGGGACCTTTCTGTATCGATATAGCTTCTGGGCTGGTTTGGCGTCGACAACGTCCAGCAAGGTTAACAAGCCAGCGTCGAATTTCCGGCGTTCTTTAGTTGAAAGAAAAAGTTGGCGTGCGGAGCTTTGCTCCGCATTTGGGATGGGAGCCCCTGAGAGCCGCGGGAGCCGGGCGGCGCATATGAACTTTATCGCGAGTTCCGCACGCAAAGGAAAGCACTTAATGTGCTTTCCGTCTTGCGCAGGACTGTAGAGCAGGAAAGTTCATATGCGCCGCCCGGCTCCCGCGGCTCTCAGGGGCATCTCTCATGCAAAAACTGTCGTGGGGTAAAGTCCGAGGTCAATGGCGTTTTATACCGAGAAATTCAAAAAAGTTGAAAATTCATTACAAATTTGCGTTGACTTTAGGTAACTAAAGTTTCATACTCCTTTTCAACCACTGGGGGATGTGAACACGCACGGATCGTTCGCATCATGATTGAAGAGGATTTCTTAGACATGTTCACGCATCAGCTAAACATTATCAGCGTAGTAATTATCTGATGCGGGTTAGCACATACAGCTAGCCCGTACGATAACGGGCGGCTGATGAAGATGAGGGCCGTCGAGCGCAACCGACGGCCCTCATCTTTTATGTCTAGGAAATTCTTTTTAGAGGAGGAAATGTAATGAACGGAGTTTTGCTCATGGTTGTGGCCGCGGCGGTGCTCGCCTGCGGCTATCTGGGCTACGGCCGATGGCTGGCCAACAAGTGGGGCGTTGACAAAGAGGCCCTCACGCCGGCCAAGCGCATGAAGGACGGCAAGAGCTTCTCGCCCGTCTCCGCCTTCACCGCGTTCTCGCACCAGTTCAGCTCGATCTGCGGTGCTGGCCCTGTCACGGGTACGATCGTCGCCATGGCCTTTGGCTGGCTGCCCGTCGTGCTCTGGGTCCTCGTCGGCGGCATCTTCTTTGGTGCCGTCCACGACTTTGGTGCCCTGTACGCTTCGATGAAGAACAACGGCAAGTCGCTCGCTCAGCTCATCGAGAAGTACATCGGCAAGACCGGCCGTCGCCTGTTCCTGCTGTTCTGCTGGCTGTTCTGCATCATCGTCATCGCCGCTTTCACCGACATGGTCTGCAAGACGTTCATGTTCACCCCGGCCGTTGACGCTTCTGGTGCTGCTACCGGTGCCATCGACTTCACCAAGTCCTATGCCGCCGGCTGCGCTGGTACCATCTCCATCCTGTTCACCTTCGTCGCTATCGCCTTTGGTTGGGCCCAGAAGAAGTTCAACCTCACCGGCGCTGCCGAGTTCGTCACCGGCGTTGTCCTCATGGTTCTCATGTTCGCCGTCGGTATGCAGTTCCCGGTCTACCTGGATAAGTTCCAGTGGTTCGCCGTCGTCATGGTCTACCTGGTCTTCGCTGGCGCTATGCCCATCCAGATGCTCAAGACCCCGCGTGACTACCTCACTTCCATCATGATGATCGTCATGATCGTCTGCGCTGTCCTCGGCATCGTCGTCCTGGGCGTCAACGGTCAGGCTACGATGACCGCTCCGGTCTTCACCGGCTTCTCCACTGCCTCCGGCATGATGTTCCCGGTCCTGTTCGTCTCCGTCGCTTGCGGTGCTCTCTCCGGTTTCCACAGCCTCGTTTCTTCCGGCACCTCTTCTAAGCAGGTCGAGAAGGAGCAGGACGCCGTCAAGGTCGGTTACGGCGCCATGATCGTCGAGTCCTTCGTCGGCATCCTTGCCATCATCGTCGCCGGCATCATGTTCTCCGACATGAACACCGCTGGTACCGGCGCCCTCAACGCCGGTGTCGCTTCCACCCCGTTCCAGATCTTCGCCGCTGGCATCTCCCGCGGCATGCAGGCCTTCGGTGTTGACGGCACGCTCGCTACTGTCTTCATGACCATGAACGTCTCCGCTCTGGCCCTGACCTCGCTCGACGCTGTCGCCCGCATCGCCCGCACCTCGTTCTCCGAGTTCTTTGCCCAGACCAACGACGCCCTGGCCATCGAGTCCCAGGCCGGCTACATGAAGGTCCTCGGCAACCCCTGGTTCGCCACGGTCGTCACCCTGCTTCCTGGTCTCGCCCTCGCTTTTGGTGGCTATGCCAACATCTGGCCGCTCTTTGGTGCTTCCAACCAGCTGCTCGGTGGCATGACTATGATCACCCTCGCCGTGTTCTGCAAGTGCACCGGCCGCAAGGGCTGGATGCTCTACGTGCCCGTCGCCTTCCTGCTCTGCTGCACCTTCACCTCGCTGGTTCAGAGTGCCATGGGCTGCATGACCGCCGTCCAGGCCTACGGTTTCTTCGGTACCATCCCGGCTACCGCCACCACGGCCGCCGTCTCCGTCGCCGCCACCAAGGGCCTGCAGCTTGTCTTCGCTGTCCTGCTGATGGTCCTGGGCCTCATCGTCGCCGTCAACTGCCTCAAGGAGTTCTTCGGCAAGGAGGCTGGCTCCATGCCCGACGAGGAGCCCGAGTGGTCCGAGATGGGCAAGGCCGAGTATGGCCGCGCTGCTGCTGCCGAGGCTCCTGTCGACGCCGAGGCCGCCAAGGCTTAGTCGACCTGACGAGTTGAACGTCACATCTATATGACTCGGAAAGACCGGGTCCGCGACTTCGCGGGCTCGGTCTTTTTTCATGCAAAAGCGGGTGACGCTCGAGTGTTCTCGCAGATGTTTTGCGTGGATAAGGGCGCGCGTTGTACCATATAGACGTATATGTGTGCATATGAAAGGGGCCCCGTGGCCAAGACGGTATATTCCGATAACCAACAAAATGTCGATGCTCTGGCTGAGCGCCTGAGCAGCCAGACGTCGCTTTCTGCTGAGCGTGCCAAGCTGGTTGCCTACGACCTGCTTTGCCGCAAGGCGCTCAAGATTAAGTCGAGTGCGCTGGCGCAGATTTTCCGCTCCGTCGATAAGGAGTGCGACACCAAGGCGATGCGCGATGAGCTTATCGCGGCAAAGATCGTGACCAAGATCGAGGGTAGCGGCATTAACGGGCGCCCGGCGTTCTATACCATCAATGCCGAGATTAACGATGCCCAGGAGCGGCCCGTCGAGGTTGCCGAAGAGGCCGTCGAGGACGTTGTCGAGGCGCCCGCTTCGGTGGAAACGGCTCCGCGCGAGCATGTCGATACCGACGAGCTGCTTGACGAGAGCGTCGTTCGCGCCTTTACGGCCAAGGCCGGCCGCGGCGGTTTTGGCGGGAGTGGCAAGCGCGATGCGCAGCGCCGCGCCCAGCAGGAGCGCTTCCGTCGCGCCGTTGCTCAAAAGGGTGAGACGGATGCTGAGGCTGTTGAGACCGAGGTTGCTGCCGAGTCGCAGAAGCCCGCGAGGGAGCAAAAGCCCGTGGAGGCCCAAGAGCCCAAGCGTCGTCGCGGTGCTCACTTTAAGACTGCACAGCAGGATGCCGCGCGTGAGGTTGAAGAGTCTTCTGAGGTTGCAGACGATGTTGAGGAGTCTGCCAAGAAGGCTCCGGGTTCGTGTCGTCCTGGTCGCGGTTTTGCGGGACGTGCATATCCCGTAAAGCGTCAGGAGAAGGGCGAGTCGGTTTCGACCACCCAGGACGAGAAGACCGTTGAGCCGGCGGCTCGCGAGCAGAAGCCTGTTGAGCCGCAGCTTGAGGTTGATGCCGAGGCCAAGGGCCAGCAGCCTACTGATGAGCAGGCGGAGCAGGGCGCGTCGAGCAAGCCTCGCCGCCGTCGCCATCGTGGGGGCCGCAGTTCCCATGCCGAGACTGCAACCGAGAAGACCACGCCGCAGAACGAGGATGCGAAGGCCGAGGTTTCTTCGGGGCAGCCTAAGCGCCAGCCGGCGAAGGAGAGCAAGTCCGTTCGTCCGCAGAAGCAGGCGTCCTTGCCGAAGCACGAGCGCAATTCCCAGGGCGATTCTAAGCGCAAGTCTCAGAAGAAGCCGGAGTCTGCCGCAGCAGATACTGCTGCCCAGCAGCCCAAGTCGTCCGTCCACGGCGAGGTCTCGGCGTTTGCCCTTGCCCGCGTTTTAGGCAGGCAGCTGCTCAAGGTTGTCCCTACGCCTACGGCGCTCTCTAAGATCAAGGAGCAGCAGACACAGATCGTAAAGGTCGAGGGCAAGGACGGCAAAAAGGCTCCGCAGCGCACTCAGCACAACGAGATGTCCAACCGCAAGATTGCCGAGGAAATCGCAATCATCCAGGCTTGGATCGAGCAGAACCGAGGTGCCGATACGCCGGTTGCCTCGCGCCGCCAGCGTGCCTACCAGATCTTTAACGACGAGAAGGCTTTTGACGGCAAGCACGGTGAGCGCTTGATCAGGCGTATGACCGAAAAGGGCATCAGCATGCAGGCGATCAAGGTCGCCCCCAATCGCCCCGTGCACTTTACGGGCTTCTTTACGCTGGGCGCCGACAAGCCGTTCATTATGGTCGAGAACCTGGACACCTACGACGAGATCGTCAAGCTGCTGCGTGGCCGCAAGCACGCCAAGCTCTTTGGCATCAAGGTGGGCGGCGTGATTTTTGGCGGCGGATGCAAGGCGAGCGTCTCGCATGCCTTGGACGATTATCTGGCCGAGATTGGCTATCGCTTTAACTACGTCTACTACGTAGGCGATATCGATCGCGAGGGCGCGCGCATCGTCGAACAGGCTCGCAATGCCAATGTGGTTGAGATTCGCCTGCATGCCGGCATGTACCGCGCCATGCTCGCCGAGCATAAGCGTCGCGTGAAGGCCGGCGGCGAGTGCGAGCCCGCGGCTGCCAACCAGGGCGTGCCGCAGAACCTGGCAGCGACGATCAAGGATCTGCCCATGGTTACGCGCGTGCAGTTCCGCAACGTGCTACGTGAAGGCGGGCGCATTCCGCAGGAGATCCTGATGACCGCAGACTATCGGGATGGCGACTCGGGAAGCTTCGACCGCATGCTGAACAATTAGCTCCGCCGTTCTACCGAACGGCGGTCTTCTTGACGCTGCGAGGGGCCCTGGCACGGCAATCTGACGTTCAACTTCGGCGGCGCGACCAGAAGGTCAGCGCCGCCTTGTTTCACGTCACCTTGCCATACCAGGGCCCCTCTCGCTGTCACGTCCAAAACATCGAGGTTAAGTGGCCTCCTGTTCGTGCGGAACTCGCGACAAACTTAATGCCCGGCCCGTCGGGGCCACACGGCACGTTGTAGAAGGCGGCTCGCTTTTCGGAATTGGGCTGATATTTCAAGATGTAAGACGCTCTTGGTCCTAATGGGCTTGGGGCGCCTTCGCGTTTCCTCGGCTTCGCACCCTTGCGGGTTCGAATCCCTCCGCTTGCTCACAAGAAAAGCCTCCCGATCGGCTATGCGTTCGAGAGACTTGTTTCTTTGGCTGGGACGGAGGGATTCGAACCCCCAACAGCCGGCACCAAAAACCGGAGTTCTACCGTTGAACTACGTCCCAATGTGTGGCGTTGCCCAAAAGCAACTCGTTTAGTTTACCTAATCTGCGAGGGCATCGCAAACGCCATCGAGCAGGCGTACGGCGAGTGTCTGCGCGTCGCTGGCCGTGAAGGTGCCGTTGTAGCGCGTCATGCCCGTGAGCTCAATGCGAATGCGAGCCGGCTTCTGCTGCGCGGCGACATTGGCGGTGCGGATGCGCTGGGCCAGGTTGTGGCACTCGGCGAGGGCGATCGTGGCGCGCGGCGCTGCATCTGCGGGCAGCTCATCACTTGCGATCTCGAGCACCAGGTCAACGTCGGTTGGGACCTCGGAGTCGCAGAGCATCATGCCGCTGTTGTCGGTCGTTGCCGTGGCGATATTCCACATGCGCGACGCAACGCTGCGTGCGATGGGGTCCTCGCCGATAACGGCAATCTGGAAGCGCTCGAGCACGTTGGCGGCGCGAGCAAAACCGATACGGGACTCGGCTTCGGTGACCGAGGGCTTGCCCTCCCACACATGGTGCAGGCGGTTGATGTAGGCGTAGGTGTCCTGGAAGGCCATGCCGTCGGCAAACAGGCCGACATTTTCCTGGAACTGCTGCAGGGCGGCCTCGGTATGCGGACCAAAGTAGCCGTCGTCTTCGCCACAGGCAAAGCCCAAAACGTTGAGAGCGCGCTGCAGGGCCTGCACATCGGCGCCATGGAAATTGGGCATGCGCAGATAGAGAGTGCGGTCGCCCAGCTTATACGAAGCGTCTACAAGGGCGCTCCAGCAGGGGATATCGACGGCATGACCGGCAGCAAGGCCGCTGTCGAGCCTGAAGGTGCTGACGGCCTGCTCAGTGGTGGCTCCAAAGTACTTGTCGGTGACTTCGGCGGCATCAATCGTGTAGCCGAGCTGCAGGAGACGAGACTGCACGTCCTCGACGGCTGCTCCTTGCATGCCCGTTGTAATAGGTTCCATGAACGAACCCCTTTCGGCGTACCATTCGTACTATTTGAGCGTCTGTCGGATAGACAACGCAAAGGGATGCATAAACATGCACTCAACAGTGTAGCAAGTTGTGCCTAAATACGCTGCTGACAGGTTTTATAACCCCCGTTAGTTAAGACGCTCCACAAAGAAATCTGCCATGGAGAGGAACAGCTCGCGTGCGTGCGGATCAAGCTCAACGTTCTCGATGGCCGCTTTGGCCTTAGCGGTCAGGTCGAGCGCGTAAGTGTGGGCGTAATCGATGGAGTCGGTCTCCTGGAAGATCTCCACGGCGCGTGCGAGCTGCGCGGGATCATCGGTGCCCGAGGAAAGAATCGCCTCGATCTCGTCGTGGTGGCGCTCATCAGAGAGGGCGTGTACGGCGACAAGCGTGCGCTTGCCCTCGGTGATGTCGGTGCGGAAGTCCTTGTTGGCGGCTTCCTTAGTGCCGACAAGGTTGAGCAGGTCGTCCTGAATCTGAAAGGCGAGGCCCGTGTGCAGGCCAAAGGCGCGCAGCGCTTCGATTTGCTCATCGCTGCCGCCGCCGATAATGGCCCCGGCGGCAAGCGGCGTGGCTCCGCTGTAAAACGCGGTCTTGTGCGTCGCCATGTCCAGGTAGTCATCAACCGAGATATCAAAGCGCCCGTCACGGACCCAACCCAGGTCGAGCGCTTGACCCTCGATGGTGCGGACGATCATCTCGGTAAGCTCGTGGAGCACACGCAGCTTCACGTCGGACTCCAGCGTGGGGTCGTCGAGAACCGTCTTGGTGACCATGGTGAGCGCCAGGTCGCCACAATTGATGGCAAGGCCCGTGCCCTCGGTAAGGTGCATACAGGGCTTACCTCGACGAAGCTGTCCGTTGTCGGCGATGTCGTCATGGATAAGCGCTCCCGACTGAAAGTGCTCGATAGCTGCCGCCGCGCTGCGGGCGCTCTCAAAGCTGCCACCTACCGCGGTGGCGGCGAGCATGCAGATGAGCGGGCGGTGGCGCTTGCCGGCATTGGCCGTAAATGTCGAGAGCGGGGTATACAGGTAGCGCTCGATATCGGCAGAGGTCGCCTGTCCGTCAAAGAACGTGGCCAGATAGTCGTTGATCTGGTCAAAGTGCTGGGCTAAAAAGCTGGTAAACGGACTGGACACGGGTTCTCGCATTCTTTCTTAGGTTGCATCGTTGCGGTGTGCAGATACCATATTGCCACATTGGAGTTGCCGGCGCGTCTGTTTTGGCGATTTGGGGAAACGGGACGCGTGCGCGTGCCGGCTGCTTATATAAGCCTAAAGTGCTCGAGCGCCTTGACGACGCCATTTTTGTCGACCGAGTCGGTGATGTAGTCGGCGCGCTTTTTGAGATAGTCCGGCGCATTGCCCATGGCGATACCGACATCGACGGCGTTCATCAGCGAGACGTCATTGCTGGCGTCGCCGATGCCGTATACGGTTCCGTGGTGGGGATCGAGGGCGTCGAGTACAGACTGGATGCCCCCGCGCTTCGTGCATTCGCGGGGCGAGATTTCGGTTACCTCGAGTTCGAGCTCGTTAAAGCACAGCAGCGGCTCAAGTGCCTTGTCTTGAGCGATGTGGTTGGCGAGCGATGTAGACATCAAGATCTTGTAGACACTGTAATGTTGCAGCTGCGTGACTGCGTCGCCCAGGGTGCGCGCGTATCCGGGAGCATCGGGCGCATCGGCACTCATGCGCACGACGCCGTTGAGGCCCTCAAAGCGGATGACCTCGCCCGATTGCTCAAGGTAGGGGGCAAGACGCTGCAACATACTGGGCGTCATCGACAGATCGCGAATTGCGTGTCCGTCGATCTCGGCGTAACCGCCCGCAAGACAGACGATGCCGGTCCAGGGCAGCTCAAGAAGTTTGGGGTGGATGCAGCTCAGGGTACGTCCCGTGCAGATAAAGGCCATGTTGCCGTTGGCGACAAACTCGCGGATTGCCTGCGAAACCGCCTCGTTGGGATAGGGGGAGAGGTCCCGCTCGTCTTCGGGAAGGTCTTGGGCGAGCCTGGGGTCTTGCCAGGCGAGCGTTCCGTCGATATCGAAGAAGCAAATATCGCCGCGCTTATGGGCTGCGCTGGCGGCAGGGGAGGCCGAGGTGGTGGGCACAAATTCCGGCTCGAGGCCCATGATCTGGTCAAAATGCTCTTTAACGCGGGGAACGGAGATGCCGATGATCACCTGGGCGGTCTTGCCCGTAATGATGAGGCCCTTGGCGCCCACCGCGACAAACGACGCGTTATCTGCAACGATGGAAGGGTCTGCGACCTCGACGCGCAGGCGCGTGGCGCAGTTGGTTGCGCCCACGATATTGCCAACGCCACCTAAAAGCTGAATTACCCGCTCAGCGAGGACGTGATCTTGATCGGATCGACTATTGACCTCGTCATTGGGAGATTGCTCTTTGGCAAAGTCGCCTCCCGTTAAACAATCGATTGCCGCGCGATTGGCAACATGATCCTCGCGGCCCGGTGTCTTAAGGTCATAGACCAAGATGAGTGCTCGAAAACTAACAAAAAAGATGAGGCTAAAGGCAAGGCCGATACCGAGCGCCAAAAGATAGGCACCGGCATGCGTGCGCATGAGCGGAATAAAGTTGAAGGCTGCCATCTCCATCAGGCCGCCCGAGAAGATGCCGACGATGCCAAAGAGATTCATGGTTGTGGCAAGGCAAGACGATAAGACGGCGTAGAGCAAAAAGAGCCCGGGGTGGGTGAACATAAAGAGAAACTCGAGTGGCTCGGTAACGCCGCAAACCACCGAGGCGATGATGGCGGGAACAAGGATGACCCTGAGGCCGGCGCGGCGCTCGGGTTTTGCGGTGGAGTAGAACGCAGCTGCGATGGCAGGAAGGCCAAAGAGCTTGACCCAGCCGGTGGCGGTAAAACCGGCCCACGGCGCAAGCTCATTAAGGGGGCGCGTGCTATGGGAGAGGATGGGGAGCAAACTGCTCCACGTGGCGTAGATGCCGTCGTTAATGACCAGGTTGTCGTAGTAGATCGGCATGTAGAGCAGGTGGTGCAGGCCAAAGGGCTCGAGTGCTCGTTCTAAAAAGACAAAGATGCCCACGCCAAAGGGGCCGACGCCTGCAAGCGCGTGACGCAGCGTATCGGTTACATCGTATACGTAGGGCACGATGGCGGCCGAGATAGCGGCAAGGGCAAACACGGCAAAAAAGCTGATGAGGTAGACCAGCGAGGAGCCCGAGAAGGTGCCGAGCCAATCGGGAACCTTGGCATCGTAGAAGCGGTCATGGATGGCAACGACGGTTGCCGATACCGCCAGCGGGCCGATAATGCCGGTGTCGAGCGTCTTGATGCCGTCGATGACGGTGATACCGCTGGCGGAGGTCAAAGATGACGGGTACTCAAGTCCAAGGTTGTCTCCGCTCAGCTTAATGATCTCGCTCAAAAAGAAGCAGTAGGCAAAATAGGCGACGAGAGCCTCGAGACAGCAACGAGCCGGTTGTTTTTGGGCAAGACCGATGGGCAGCGCTACGGCAAAAAGGAGCGGGAGGCGTTTAAAGACCGTCCACGAGCCGCGCTGGATGATGGTCCAAAAAACGTACCAAGGGGTTCCGTATACGGCGAGATCGCCGACGATGTCCGCAGTCGTTGCGAGAGCGGAGACGCCGACCATGAGGCCCGATATAGAAAACAGCATGGCGGGCGCGAACATTGCCCCGCCAAAGCGTTGGATTTTTTGCAGCATGTTCTGCCTTCCGAATATCGAGGCGCGTTGCGCGTGGGGAAACGTTTAAACAATGGATTCATTGTAGAGGACCAGACGATTGTCGTACCGGCAGTTTTGAGCGAAACCGATTTGGGCATGACAGAAACCGTCAACGGTTAAATCCTGTCGCTTTACCGATATTCAGTTTAAACA
Organism: uncultured Collinsella sp.; assembly: GCA_902489665.1. Lineage (GTDB taxonomy): Bacteria > Actinomycetota > Coriobacteriia > Coriobacteriales > Coriobacteriaceae > Collinsella. Next base: position 17,381 of record CABUAT010000036.1, read on the forward strand.
ACTTTAAGAAATGCTATCGTGCCTAGCCGGAAATGAATAATGTAGAGGTGAAACAATGCCAAAAGCGATATACGAAGGAATCTACCGAGAAATACGCTCGCGCATCATTAATGGGACCTATGCGTTTCAGGAGATGCTGCCAACCGAAGCCGAGCTGACCGCGGAGTTCGGATGCACTCGCAATACCGTCCGTCGCGCCTTGGGTATGCTGGCCGACGGGATGTTTGTGCAGCCCATACACGGCAAGGGCGTGCGCGTTATTTGGCTTAAGGGCGAAACCGACATGTTGGGCGCACTCGAAGAGGTTGAGTCGTTTGGCGAGTTTGCAAAGCGCAACAATGCCGTTGCATCGACGGACGTTAAGTCTTTCGAACATCTGGTTTGCACCGAGCAACTCTCTCGTCACCTGGGCTTTAAGGTGGGCGAGGAGTTGATTCGCGTAGTGCGTGTCCGAAGCCTCAACGGCAACGCGCGCCAAGTGGACCATGGCTATTTTTTGGCGTCGATCGCCAAGGGCCTGACTCCTGAGATCGCGGCAGATTCTATTTACGGCTATCTGGAGCACAAGCGCGGTGTCAAAGTGATGGCGAGCCGTCGTACGGTGAGTGTCGAGCTCGCCAACGATGAGGACTGCAGCTATCTTGACCTCGGCAAATACAACTGCGTTGCCGTCATGGAGAGTCAGTCGTACACCTCGGATGGCATCTTGTTTGAGGTGACGCACACTCGCACACACCCCGAGATCTTCCATTACCGCGTCAATTCCAAGCGATAGCCGGCTAGCTCGCAGCCTGACGAGACTCATGGCCTCAAAGAGAAAACGCCCGGTCAAACCGACGGTACATCGGCTTGACCGGGCGTTTTCTCTGCATTAGATAATAAATAATTGTTTATACAAAACTTGTCAAGTATCAAGTTGAAATTACCGTTCACCGAAGTTTTTCTACCGCTCTAGTAATACTTGTTCAAACAACTAGCCAAATGGCGTATCGTTCAAATCAGCAAAAGGGGCAAAGTCCCCGAGCCAATCTCCGAAGGCGGCGGCAAAGGGTGCCGCCACGGTGTGAAAGGGTGGATTGTAATGAAGAACGAAATGAGCAGAAGGCAGTTCCTGGGCTTTGCTGGTTCCGCGGCTGCGGTTCTTGGTCTGGGCCTCGTGGGCTGCGGTGGCTCCGCCGGCTCCGGCTCCTCTGCTTCTGGTGACGCTGCCGAGGTCTACTTCCTCCAATTCAAGCCCGAGGTCGACAAGGAGTGGAAGGAGATCGCCAAGGCGTACAAGAAGGAGAAGGGCGTCGAGGTCAAGATCGTGACCGCCGCCTCCAACACCTACGAGGAGAAGCTCAAGTCCGAGATGTCCAAGAGCTCCGCTCCGACCCTGTTCCAGGTCAACGGCCCCACCGGTCTTAAGAACTGGAAGGACTACTGCGCCGATCTGTCCGATACCAAGCTCCGCGGTGAGCTCATTGACGACTCCCTGGCTCTGCAGTCCGACGGCAAGGATCTGGGTATCGACTGGGTCCAGGAGAGCTACGGCATTATCTACAACAAGCAGCTGCTCGAGAAGGCTGGCTACAAGGCCGAGGACATCAACTCCTTCGACAAGCTGAAGGCTTGTGCCGACGACATCCAGGCCCGCAAGGACGAGCTTGGTGTTGAGGGTGCCTTCACTTCCGCCGGCATGGATGACTCCTCCAGCTGGCGCTACACCACCCACCTTGCCAACCTCCCGCTCTACTACGAGTTCGAGAAGGAGCACAACCAGGAGGACGACGAGATCAAGGGCGAGTATCTCGACAACTTCAAGCAGATTTTCGACCTGTACATCACCGACTCCACCTGCGATCCTTCGCAGCTTGCCTCCAAGACCGGCGACGACGCCACCAACGAGTTCGCAACCGGCAAGGCCGTCTTCTATCAGAACGGTTCTTGGGCCTACGCTGACCTCACCAAGGCCGGCATGACCGACGATCAGATTGGCATGATGCCCATCTACATTGGTGTCGACGGCGAGGAGAACCAGGGCCTGTGCTCCGGCGGCGAGAACTACTGGTGCGTCAGCTCCCAGGCTTCCGAGGATGCCCAGAAGGCAACCGAGGACTTCATGTATTGGTGCGTTACTTCTGACACCGCCACCAGCATCATCGCTGACAAGATGGGTCTGACTGCCCCGTTCAAGAGCGCTAAGGAGACCACCAACGTCTTCTCGCAGCAGGCCGTTGCCATGGCCAAGGACGGCAAGAAGACCGTCGCTTGGGACTTCGTCTACATTCCCTCCGAGGAGTGGAAGAAGAACCTCAAGCAGGCTCTGATTGCCTATGCTGCCGACAACAGCAAGTGGGACGGCGTCAAGAACGCCTTCGTCGATGGCTGGAAGACCGAGAAGGCTGCTTCCGAGTAAGCAGTTGCTGCCCAAGCTATCTGATTAGCGACAGGGGGCGGGCAGACGTTGGTTTGC
>CABUAT010000037.1 GCA_902489665.1 uncultured Collinsella sp.
TGGCTGTTCTCGGGCACCGTTGCAAGCAACCTGCGCTTTGGCAACGAAGACGCGACTGATGCCGACATGCTCCATGCGCTGGAGGTTGCCCAGAGCACCTTTGTGCTCGACCAGCCCCAGGGGCTCGATACGCCGGTATCCCAGGGCGGCACGAACTTTTCAGGCGGCCAGCGCCAGCGCCTGGCCATTGCTCGCGCGCTCATGAAGCAGGCCGATCTGTACATCTTCGATGACAGTTTTTCGGCCCTGGACTTTAAGACCGATGCCGCCCTGCGCCATGCGCTGCAAGACGAGACGCGTGACGCTGCGGTGCTCATCATCGCGCAGCGCATCTCGACGATTTTGCATGCCGACCAGATTGTCGTGCTCAAGGACGGCGAGATTGTGGGCTTGGGCACGCATAGCGAGCTTATGGAAACCTGCGAGGTGTACCGCGCCATCGCGGAATCGCAGATGAAGGGAGGTGAGTAGCATGACCGAGGAGCTCAAGAAGCAGGGCGGCGTTGATGACGCCGCTGCCGCGGGACTGGTCGAGGAAACGGCTGCCGCGTCGACCGAGCTGGATGACGCCGCCAAGGCTGCAGCCGAGCGCGAGGCTCGCCGCCAAGCGCTCTACGAGGAAAACGAACGTGCCGAGGACGAGCGCGCCCGCGCCGAGGCAGAGCGTATGCGCGACGTGGACGACGAAGACGAGGACGAGACGCCTCGGGATACCTGGGCGACGGTGCGCCGCCTGTGGAGTGAGGCCGCCGGCGACCATTGGCGCTTCTATATCGTGTTCGCGAGCATTGTGTTCTATGTCATCTTTAACACTGCTGCGCCGGCATATAGCGCCCGTGTGATCGATGAACTGTGGGGCCACATTCAGGTAGCGTTTGTCAACAACGCCACCTTCAGCATCACCTGGGAGAACTGCGGCAGGACTATCTTCATCTACTTTTTGATTTGGACGGCCGCCGCTTCGTTCTACGCGCTCCAGAGCTTTTTGATGTCGAGCGTGGCCGAACGCCTCAATCTGCGCCTGCGCAACCGCATCGCGCAAAAGCTCAACCGTCTGCCGCTCGCCTATTTTGACGCGCATCGTCCCGGCGAGGTCGTCAGCCGCGCGACCAACGACCTGGACAAGATGTCCGAGAGCATGCAGCGCGGATTGCTGCAGCTGCTCGTGTCGATCGGCACGGTTGTTGGTGCTGTGAGCGTGATGTTCGTGTTCAGCGTGCAGCTTACGCTCGTCTTTCTGTTCTTTACGGCACTGTCGCTGCTGGTGACGAAGGTCGTCTCGCGCCGCACACACGATGTGACGGGCGAGCGCCAGGAGTGGGTGTCCAAGATTACGAGTGCGGTCGAGGAAGGCTATTCGGGCCGTCTGGTAATCCGTGCGTTTAACCGCGAACGTCAGAGCTCCGCTGAGGTGCACGAGGCTTCGAAGGAACTGGCTCGTGTGAGCACCAAGGCCGACTTTATGATCAATGCTGTCGGCCCCGCAGTGCGCTTTATCGGCCGTTTGGCGCAGATCGTTATTGCGCTTGTGGGCTGCAGCATGCTGGTTGCCGGTCACATGACCGTCGGCGTGTTCCAGGCGTTCTTCCAGTTTATCTACGAGGCGTCCGAGCCCATGACGCAGTTGTCGTTTACCTTCAACTCGCTGCAGAGCGCGCTGGCGAGTGCAGAGCGCGTGTTCGACCTGCTCGATGAGCCCGAGATGGAGGCCGATCCGCTGCCGGACAAGGCCGCCAAGCTGCCGGGTCGCGTGGAGGGCCGCGTCTCCTTTGAGCATGTGCGCTTTGGTTATTCGCCCGACAAGCCGCTTATGCGCGACGTGTCGTTTACCGCCGAGCCGGGCCAGAAGATTGCCGTGGTGGGAACCACGGGCGCGGGCAAGACGACGCTCATCAACCTGCTCATGCGCTTCTACGAGATTGACGGCGGGCGTATTACGCTCGACGGCGTGGATACGAGCCGCATGGATCGCGGCGAGCTACGGCAGCAGTTTGGCATGGTGCTGCAGGACGCCTGGCTGTTCGATGGCACGATTGCCGAAAACATCGCCTACGGCTGCCCCGAGGCAACGCGCGACGAAATTGTGGCCGCCGCTCGTGCCGCGCAGGTCGACTTCTTTGTGCGCACCATGCCGCAGGGCTACGACACGCGCGTGGCCAACGATGCCGAAAGCATCAGCCAGGGCCAGCGTCAGCTGCTGACCATCGCACGCGTGCTGCTCAACAACCCGGCGATTCTCATCCTGGACGAGGCGACCTCAAGCGTGGACACGCGTACCGAGCTTGCCATCGGCCGTGCCATGGATGCGCTTATGCGCGGGCGCACGAGCTTTGTGATCGCACACCGCCTGTCGACGATTGTGGATGCCGACCTGATCTTGGTCATGGATCACGGCAACATTATCGAGCAGGGCACGCATAAGGAGCTGCTGGCTGCCGAGGGTGCCTACGCCGACCTCTATCTGAGCCAGTTCGCATAATGTGACAAAGGGACAGTCTCTTTGTCACATCACAAATAAGGCGCGCCGGGGGTGAATCCTCTGGCGCGCCTTCTTGCGTTGATGCCGATGTCGTTTTGTGCTGCTTGCGTTCCTAGCGTTCGTCCACGAGCTTGGCGACGAGGGCCTTGAGCTCGGCCACCTCTCGCTCGAGTTCCTTGACGCGGCGGGCATTCTCGGTGATGCCCTGGCGGTTGAGGGCGGACTGCTCGGCGGCGTCATCGGGCATGTACTCGCGATGCTGCTTGGCGTCGAAACTCTCCTCGAACACACGGCAGCCGTTGCGCTTGATGATGCGTCCCGGCACGCCCACGACGGTGCAGTTGTCGGGGACGTCCTTAACGACGACCGAGTTGCCGCCGATCTTGACGTTGTTGCCGATGCGGATGTTGCCGAGCACCTTGGCGCCCGTGCCCACCGTGACATTGTTGCCCAGGGTGGGGTGACGCTTGCCGGTCTCGTTGCCGGTGCCGCCGAGCGTGACGCCCTGGTAGAGCACACAGTTGTCGCCCACAATGGTGGTCTCGCCGATGACGACGCCCATGGCGTGGTCGATAAAGAAGTGCTTGCCAATCTGCGCGGCAGGGTGAATCTCGACGCCGGTGATGTGGCGGGTGATTTGCGAGAGCACGCGGGCGAGCGAGCGATGACCGTGCTCCCACAGCCAGTGCTCGGGCACGTGGTTCCACTTGGCGTGCAGGCCAGGATAGGAAAGGAAGATGACCAGACCGTTTTGCGCGGCGGGGTCCTGCGCCTGGACGGTCTTGATGTCCTCGCGAATGGTATTGATAAAGCTCACCGGCCGCCCTCCCTTAGCGCCATGGCAATGCGATTCAATAAAGTATAGCGATTCGCTAGGGATTAAAAAGGACAATCTTGGCGGCTTTGCGCTACAAGTGTCAGTTATGCAAACTTGCTGGTAATGGAGTCATGCTTTTGTGGGGTTGCGCACGAGGGGGCACCGCAACCGTATACTGGTCAACTTGGACGTATCCGCGCCCACAACTGAGAGGTTTTACTTCATGGGTTTCATCAATTTTATTGCCGAGCTGCTTAAGGACCCGCGCACCGCGATCGCCAGCTGGATCGCCGCCGGCCCGCTTATGGCCTACGGCTGCGTGTTCCTGATCATCTTTATCGAGACGGGCGTGGTGTTCTTCCCGTTCCTTCCCGGTGATTCGCTGCTGTTCGCCTCGGGTTTCTTTGCCCACAACGGCGGCTTTAACATCGTGGCGCTTCTGGCCACCGCATGGGCCGCTGCCATTTTGGGCGATCAGTGCAACTTTATGATCGGTCACTTCTTTGGCCGCAAGATCATCGCTTCGGGCAAGGTCAAGGCCATGACGCCCGAGCGCATCAAAAAGTCCGAGGACTTCTTGGACAAGTGGGGTCACCTGGCCATCTTCCTGGGTCGCTTCTTCCCGTTTATCCGCACCTTTGTGCCCTTTATCGCTGGCATGGGCGGCATGCACTGGCGCAACTTTGTCGTCTTTAACGTGCTGGGCGGCATTACCTGGTCGACGGTCTTTACGCTGCTGGGCTACTTCTTTGGCGGCATTCCCTTTGTGCAGGAGCACTTTGAGCTGCTGATTATCGGCATCGTTGCCGTGTCGATCATCCCGACCGTGGTCGGTCTGGTTAAGGCCAAGCTGGGTAAATAGAACGCCTAGCTCGAGCCAGCGCGCAGACCGTACAGTTGAGGCCCGTCACCGCTTACGGTGGCGGGCCCTTTTGCTTCGGTCAAATGAAAATACTTTACTTAGTTAAAGAAAAGCGTTTTATCCGACGCGCGTGCGGAGTACAATCTCGTGCATGCGAATCGACGTGCCATCGGCTTTGATGCTGTTCGCGTGTCCCGTCCGGCTCTACGCTCCGGGCGTGCGACGTTGCGACGCGGCCGGCCTCGGTCCTTGCGTGCGGGTTCGCGAGTTTGCAACTGTGTATGTAAGGAGCGACATATGACTGTCGAGAAGAAGGATATCGATTGGGGTAGCCTCGGCTTTGGCTACATGAAGACCGATTACAGCTACGAGGCTCATTGGAAGGATGGCGAGTGGGACGAGGGCGGCCTGACCACCGACCACACCCTGCATGTCTCCGAGTGCGGCGGCATCTTCCATTACTGCCAGGAGGTCTTTGAGGGCCTGAAGGCCTACACCGCCGAGGACGGCAGCATCGTCTGCTTCCGCCCCGACATGAACGCCGAGCGCATGTATAACTCTGCGCAGCGCCTCGAGATGCCCCCGTTCCCCAAGGACAAGTTCGTTGAGGCCGTCAAGCAGGTCGTTTCTGCCAACGCCGCCTGGGTTCCGCCCTTCGGTTCCGGCGCGACCCTGTACGTGCGTCCGTTTATGATCGGCTCCGGTGACGTGATCGGCGTGGCTCCCGCTCCTGAGTACACGTTCCGCATTCTCGTGACCCCGGTCGGTCCGTACTTTAAGGGTGGCCTCAAGCCCGTCAAGCTGCGCGTTTCCGAGTATGACCGTGCAGCACCGCATGGCACCGGCAACATCAAGGCCGGCCTGAACTACGCCATGTCCCTCAAGCCCACGATGGAGGCTCACCGCGAGGGCTATGCCGAGAACCTGTATCTCGATTCCGAGTCCCGCACCTATGTCGAGGAGACCGGTGGCGCTAACGTCCTGTTTGTGAAGGAGGACGGCACCCTCGTCGTTCCGCAGTCCCACACCGACTCCATTCTGCCTTCCATCACCCGCCGTTCGCTCGTTCAGGTTGCTCAGGACCTGGGCATGACCGTTGACCAGCGTCCCGTCGAGTGGGCCGAGGTCAAGGCCGGCACCTTTGTGGAGTGCGGCCTGTGCGGCACCGCTGCCGTCATCTCTCCGGTTGGCGAAATCGACAACAAGGTTTACGGCGCCGACGAGACCGTGACCTTCCCGGCTGGATATACCGAGATCGGCCCTGTGATGAAGAAGCTCCGCGAGACCCTGACTGGTATCCAGTCTGGTGCTGTTGAGGATAAGCACAACTGGGTTTACACCGTCGCGTAAGCTGTCTTAGCTGTCCGGCCCGAGGGCGACCTTCCTTTCTGGCGCGTCCTCGGACATGAAAGAACCTCCGCTGCGCACTTCGTGCGGCGGAGGTTCTTTCGTCCTGCGGAGTGCGCCGGAAAGGAAGGCCGCGCTTTTGTTTTGGTTCGCGCCATGTGGGGGTGGTGGCGACGTGCATTTTTGCGAGTATTCTGCAATCGAAGGCCCCTGCATACCGACCTCGGGCAAAAAATCGGGATTTCTCGATGTTTTCTACGGATGATGGGCGGGGTTATGGGCTGACAGCGTTTGATTTGCAGGGATATTCGCGGTCTTTGGCATTTATCGTGGCGCCCGAAGCTCTTGGTTATGTTGAATACTCCTAAAAATGCACGGCGCTTAGAGGGGGACCTTCGCGAAAAAGGAAACCGCCCCGTCGAAGTATGCATTCGACGGGGCGGTTTATGCATTTGGCCGATTAAGGATGCGCTGCCAAACTACTAGAACTTGACGGTCGGGGCCTGGCGGGCTGCTTCGGCGGCCTCGAAGCCCTGGCGCTCCTTAAACTGGAAGATGCCGGCAAAGATGACAGCCGGGAACGTCTGAATGGCGTTATTGTAGCTGAGCACGCAATCGTTGTAGCTCTGGCGTGCATAGCTAATCTTGTTCTCGGTATCCTCGAGCGATGCCTGCAGCTGCGTAAAGTTGGTGTTTGCCTTAAGATCGGGATAGGCCTCGGCTACGGCGAAGAGCTGACGCAGTGCGCCGGTCAGCACGTTGTCGGCTTCCATCTTGGCCTCGGGCGTGGTGGCCTTGACGGCGGTGTTACGCGCGCTGATCACGGCGGAGAGCGTCTCCTGCTCGTGCTTGGCGTAGCCCTTGACGGTCTCGACCAGGTTGGGGATCAGGTCGTTGCGGCGCTGCAGCTGCGTATCGATGTTCTGCCAGGCGTTATCGATGCGGTTACGCTTGGTGACCATGTTGTTGTAGATGCCGGCGATGGCGCAGACAATCACAATGACAACAACGATGCCGATGATGACGGTAATCATGATGTCTCCGTTTCGAATGGCCGCGGCGGCATGCGCCAGCTGCCGTTGGTATAACGCTACTAGTATACCCGCAACGTTTTACCGTGCCGAACTTTCCGGTAAGCGTTGTGTTTTCGGCGGGGTTGGCACCGGGGCAAAGCGCGCGAGGTACAGGTGTAAGATATGCGACAGATTGACGAGTGTTGTCTTTGCCCTGAGGATGGCGATACCAGTGGACCTTCGCATTAAGAAAACCTACCGCGCCCTGTTCGATGCCTTCACCGAGCTTCTCGAGGAGCATCGTTTTGAGGACCTGACGGTTGCCATGCTGTGCGACCGTGCCATGATTCGCCGCACGACGTTCTACAAGCACTTTCGCGACAAGAACGATTACTTTGCCTTTTATATCGATGAGCTCATGTCGGGCTTGCCGCAAAAACAGCCCGATGAGGCCGGCGCAGTGTCTGCCGAGGACGTGCGCGCGCTTCGGCACGCGATTTTGGACGATGCCATGGATTTGATTCTGACGCACGAGCGGCTCATGGATAACATTTTGGCAAGCAGCATGTCGGGCATGTTGACCAACGTTATTTGCGACCGCATTGCCCGTTCCATCCGCGAGCGTGTGATGAACGTGCTTGCCGAGGATGCCCTGGCCCCCGTGTCACTCGAGACGACGTCTGAGTTTGTCGCCGGCGGTATTATTCGACTTTTCACGATATGGTGGGAATCGGGCCACGATCTTGAGCGTCGACCTGAGATCGCCGACGTGGTCGATGCACTGTTTGAGCGGACCATGACACCGGTGCATCACTAAAAGTGGCGGAGAGAGGGGGATTCGAACCCCCGGAACGCTCTCGCGCTCAACGGTTTTCAAGACCGCCGCATTCAACCGCTCTGCCATCTCTCCGTGAGTCGTAATGATAGCATCGTTTTGAATTTGCAACAGGGAAGGCGAACGATGACGATCACCGAAATCGACGAGAAGTTCATGCGCGAGGCACTGGCTGAGGCGCGCGCCGCCGCGGCGGTGGGCGAGGTGCCCATCGGAGCCGTAGTGGTGCGTGACGGCGAGATCGTCGCGAGGGCGCATAATCGTCGCGAGCTCGATCAGGATCCTTCGGCTCATGCAGAGTTCGCGGCCCTGTGCGCTGCCTCTCGGTCGCTCGGTCGTTGGCGCCTTTCCGATTGCACGGTCTACGTGACGCTCGAGCCATGCTGCATGTGTGCGGGGCTTATGGTTAACGCGCGCGTGGGGCGCTGCGTGTATGGCGCGAGTGACGCCAAGGCGGGCGCGTTGGGATCCCTATACGATTTGAATGCCGACTCGCGCCTGAATCATCGGTTTAACGTGACGGCTGGGGTCCTGGCGGATGAATGCCGCGAGCTGCTGAGTAGCTATTTTGGCGGTCTGCGCGGAGCGGGCGGCGCTGATTGCGGTTGTGGGGCCGATCTTGAAGCACACGCCGCTCACGCCGCAGCGCTTACAGGTGCCAGTGAGGATGCTGGCGCGGCGGTTGACTTTGGTGCCGCATGCCGTCGGCCCCGCCGTGTGCTGCTGGCGATTGATTCCTTTAAGGGCAGCGTGTCGAGTGCGCAGGCGGAGGCGGCGGTTGCCGAGGGCATACGCCGTGTGTGGTCCGATGCCGAGGTGTGTACATTGCCGCTGGCAGATGGTGGCGAGGGAACGCTCGATGCCGTTGCCGCGTGCGGCGGTGAGATTGTGACCTGCGAGGTGGCAGGTCCCTTGGGCAAGCGCGCGTCTGCCCGGATGCTGGTTGATGTCGAGTGCGAGTCGGCTGTAATTGAGATGGCCGAGGCGGCCGGCATTGGGTATTCGCCTTGTGCGGAGTCGGCGGCGTTGGCGGCCACAACCTATGGCGTGGGCGAGCTCATGCTTCGCGCGGTTCGCATGGGCGCAAAGACACTCTATATTGGTCTGGGCGGCAGCGCCACCAACGACGGTGGCGCCGGCATGCTGCAGGCGCTGGGCGCGCGTGTGGTCGATGATCAGGACTGCGATGTCGCCCCCGGTCTTGCGGGCCTTGAACACGTGTCGAGTATCGATTTGACGTTAGCGCTTCGTGCACTGAGCGGCGCTCGTATCGTTGTGCTTTCGGATGTCGAGAATCCGCTCGTGGGACGCCGCGGTGCGCTGGCGGTGTTTGGCGGGCAGAAGGGCCTGCCGACGGATGACGCTGAGGCGCTGCGCAGGTACGACAGCTGGATGGTCGGCTACGGTTGCCTGCTCGATGCGGCAATTACCGGGGTGCGGGCTCAGGGATTGTTGCGCGTGCCCGAGGGTGCTCGGACATTTGGCTCGGTGCTCGGAGTGCCCGGTGCCGGTGCCGCAGGCGGCCTGGGTGCCGCGCTGCTGGCGCTCGGGGCGGAGCTGCGTTCGGGCGTGGAGACGGTGCTCGATCTCGTGGGGTTTGACGAGCGCGTGCGCGATGTCGACCTGGTCATAACGGGCGAGGGCAATATGGACGAGCAATCCGCTGCCGGCAAGGCGCCGGTGGGCGTGGCCCGCCGTGCTAAGCGCTATGGAAGCGGTGTGGCAAGCCGGTGATCGCCGTCGTGGGCGGTCGCGCTGACAATTTGGATGCGGTGTGTGAGCGGGGTATTGACTTGGTTTTGCCGATTTGCCGCAAGCCCATGGACCTGGAACAGGCACTCGATCCGCAAGAAGCCGCAACCAACCTCATCTGCGCCGGTGAAGCGGCCGCCCAATCCTACGACCTTGCCCGTATCTAAAACCCATCCCCTCGATAAGTCGCGGTGAAATACGGAGCGTTTTTGCCTTTAAGGGGCCAATTCAGTCCGTATTCCACCGCAACTTCGAGAATGGCCATTCGAGGTTGGCCGCCTTGTGCCTTGGGTCGGACCGTTTGCCACGAAATGCGACCATCTACTACGTTAAACCGGCCACCTTCGACCATCCCGGAATTTGCAAAAACAAAACCGCAGGTAGAAAGCTTGCCGATTTTCGAAAAGCCGGCTATGGTTGACCCCTGCGGCCTAAACGTAGTAGATGGGCCCTTTCTGTGGTGCGGCACCAAGCCGGTCATTTTGGGATCGGACTATTTTGACTACTCATTGGCTGCTCTGGCAATCGGGCTGCAAAAGTAGTCAAAAAAGCTCCGTCCCAAATTAGCTAGCTTGCTCTGGCGGGCGGGAGCAGGTAAGATATACCGAGCGCCTAGCGCGTTCGATGGGTTCGGATGACGACATGTTCCGAATCTGGTCAGGTCCGGAAGGAAGCAGCCATAAGGAGCCTCTGTCGGGCATCCGAATCCATCGAGCGCACGGGCGTTTTTTGGTGCCGCGACATGGCCCGGCCGGCGGCGAGGTATTTGGTGTCTCGCTGGTCCTCGGCTGCGCCTGCGGGATCGCTCGACTACCAAACACCTCGCCGCCGGCCGGGCCCCGTCGTCCAAAAATCACCCGTTAAGGCGCGTTTATCTAATTTAATCTATCCCTTGCGGAATGCGGCTTGCTGGTGTTGTCTGGGCATTGATGGCTATGTGGTTCAAGAGGCGGCGGTGCCGTTGCTTGATTTTTTGCAGTTAAAGAGGTCCGTTTCCCTAGGTGGGGAAACGGACCTCTTTTTGTCTCTGGGCTTGTGGATTGGCGAAGACAATAACCGCTGGCAGCTATTTTGAGTTCTTGATGCGGCGTGTGGCAGTGGCGGTTATTCCGAGTCCCATGGCGGCGATTCCTGCGAGTGCTATTGCGCTCGGCGCTGTGTCGCCTGTGTTTGCGAGCTTGTCGGCGGTCGTATTTGTTTGCTTGCCGTTGCTCGAGTTCGCTTGCATGGCGGGAAGGGGTTTCCTCCATTTGGCGGCTTCCGCCACCACCATGTCGTAGAGTTCTTGAAATGCGGCAATGTCATCATCGATTTCCGCAAGTTTCTCGGGACTTGCGGCGTCTTTTGCGGCCTCGAGGTTTTTGAGCGCTTCCTGCATGGCTGCATACGCTTTTTCTTTTGCGGCGGCCGCGTCTTCCGTCTGCAAGGCAACTGCACCGGTGGGGGAACTGGTTTCCGCCGCTATCGCCGTTGCGGGGGCGATTCCCGCGACAAGTGCCGCGGAAAGGGCGATGCCCATAGTTGCTCGTCTTGCTCTTCTTGCGAGAATGTCGTTCATCTCGGCACCTCATTTCAAGGGTTGGCGACTCACTTGGTAGCACTAAGGTAAGTATATCAGGCGGTTTACCTGCTCTTGAATCTCGCCAGAAATAACGAGCTGTTTACTCGTCTTTTGGGGCGGCAGTACTATCATGGTTCGAATTGAGTGTGAATGATGATAGGGAGCGCCTTTTTATGATTGAGCTGCTCAGGCGTTTTGGCGGTAAGTTTCGCCGCTATATGGTGATTGGCCCTGCGTGCAAGCTGATCGAAGTGATCTTTGACCTGCTGACGCCGCTGGTGATTGCCCAGATGATCGATAAGGGCATCGGCGCACGCGATGTGAACGCTGTCGTCCACTACGGCATGGTGCTCGCCGCCATGGCCGTGATCGGCATCTCGTTTACGCTCGTCTGCCAAAAGATGGCGGCGCTGACCTCGCAGGGCATGGGCACCGACATTCGCGGCGCGCTCTACGAGCACATCAACAAACTGAGCTACGCCGAGCTCGACCGCTTTGGTACGCCGTCGCTCATCACGCGCATCACCAACGACGTCAACCAGGTGCAGCTCGCCGTGGCGCTGGGCGTGCGCATGCTCATCCGCTGGCCTTTCCTGGCGGTGGGCTCCATGGTCGCGGCCCTTGCCATCGACCTTAAGCTCGGCATGATCTTTTTGATTTGCACGCCCGCCATCGGCCTGGTGTTTTGGTTTGTCATGGCGCGCTGCATTCCGTACTACAAGCAGCTGCAAGCAAAGCTCGACCGCATCGCGCTCATTTGCCGTGAGGGCCTTTCGGGCGCCCGCGTGGTTCGCGCCTTTGTACGCGAGGACCACGAGTGCGAGCGTTTTGCCCAGGCCGCCGACGATCAGGCCAATACTGCCATCGCGGTGGGCAAGCTCTCGTCAATCCTTAACCCCGTAACGTTTTTGGTGATGAACCTGGGCGTGTGCGCCATCCTGTGGGTGGGCGGCATCCAGGTCAACGTGGGTGAGCTTACGCAGGGCCAGGTCATGGCGTTTGTGAACTACATGACGCAGACCCTGACCTCCATCGTGTACGTCGCCAACCTGGTCGTGGTCTTTACCAAGGCGAGCGCGAGTGCTTCGCGTATCAACGAGGTGCTCAACTGCGAGCCGAGCATCACCGACGAGGGCAATCAGTCGGTCGCGCTGCCCAAGCCGGGCAATGTCGCTCCAGTTCCTGCGCTGAGCTTGAGCCATGCGAGCTTCTCCTTTGGCGCCGGCGCTGCCAACGCCGTCAACGATGTGACCCTGGAGCTCCCGCTGGGCAAGACGCTCGGCATTATTGGCGGTACGGGCAGTGGTAAGTCCACGCTCGTCTCGCTCATCCCGCGCCTGTACGATGCGGGCACCGGCAGCGTGAGCGTGATGGGCGCCGACGTGCGCACCTGGCCGCTCGACCAGCTGCGCCGTGTGGTCGCGACCGTTCCGCAGCGCGCGTCGCTGGTGAGCGGCACCATCCGCAGCAACCTGACCTGGCGCGACGAGGCTGCGACCGACGAGGATCTCTGGGCGGCGCTCGACATGGCGCAGGCGAGCGAGTTCGTGCGCAACAAGCCGCAGGGGCTCGATGCCCCGGTCGAGGCGGGCGGTAAGAACTTCAGCGGTGGCCAACGCCAGCGCCTGACCATCGCGCGCGCCCTGGTGGGCTCGCCTCAGATATTGATCATGGACGACTCTGCCTCGGCGCTCGACTTTAAGACCGACGCGGCGCTTCGCCATGCCATTCGCGAGCGCAGCGTGCGCGGTGCCGCCGAGGGCGGGCTGCCGCTCACGACGGTGATCGTAAGCCAGCGCGTCTCGACCGTTCGCGATGCCGACATGATCTGCGTACTCGACCACGGCTCGGTTGCGGGCCTGGGCACGCACGATGGGCTGTATGCAAGCTGCCAGCTCTACCGCGAGATCTGCCAGTCGCAGCTTCGCCGCGAGGAGCTCGAGGGCCAGCAGGGGAGTGCGGCGCCCACGTCCGTCCCAAGTCCCGCGTCCGCCCCGGCTGCCCCGGCATCCACTTGCGCAAAGGAGGGCTGCTAAATGAATCCGTACACTTCCTCCGGTTCGGTCGCCACGATGACGGCCAACGTGTCCGGTAACGATAACCTCAACGACCTGGGCGACGGTCCGCGCCAGCCCGGCGATCCCGAGCGCTACCCCGTAGGCGCGGTGACCCGCCGTCTGCTGGGCTACGTTCGTCCGCACCGCATTTCGTTTGCTGCATCGTTTGTGAGCGCCGCCATCTCGGTGGTCTTGCAACTCTATACGCCCATCCTCATCGGCGAGGGCATCGACCTCATCGTTGCCGTCGGGCAGGTGGACTTCGATGCGCTGCTGCCGCTCGTTACCAAGCTCGCGATTGTCGTGGTGGGCGCGGCGGCCTTCCAGTGGCTGCAGGGCTACTGCGTCAACCGTCTGTCCTACGAGACGGTGCGCGACATGCGCGTGGAGGCGAGCGACAAGCTCAGTCGCATGCCGCTCAGCTTTATCGACGGCCATGCCCACGGCGACCTCATGAGCCGCGTGGTCAACGACGTCGATCAGGTGGGTGACGGCCTGCTGCAGGGCTTTACGCAGCTCTTTACCGGCGTCATCACCATCGTGGGCACGCTCGCGTTTATGCTCTCCATCAACCTGACCATGACGCTTGTGGTGGTGCTCGTCACGCCGCTTTCCATTTTTGCAGCCGGTGCTATTGCCAAGCTCTCCAACAAAAGCTTTACGGCACAGCAGCGTATTCAAGGGCAGCTCGGTGGTCATATCGAGGAGTACGTAGGCGAGCAAAAGCTTGTCGACGCCTTTGCCTACGGTCCCAACGCCCAGCAGCGCTTCGATGCCCTCAATGCCGAGCTTTACACTGCGGGCGAGCGCGCACAGTTTATGGGTTCGCTCTCCAACCCCGGCACGCGCTTTATCAATAACATCATCTATGCCGTGGTCGCTGTGATCGGCTGCGTGGGCGTGATCACGGGCGTGCCCGCGGCGCTTACGGTGGGCGGCGTGCAGATCTTCCTGTCCTATGCCAACCAGTACACCAAGCCGTTCAACGAGGTCACCAACGTCATTACGCAGATCCAGACGGCGTATGCCTCGGCGCGCCGCATGTTTGCGCTGCTCGATGCCCGCGAGCAGGAGCCCGATGCGGCGGATGCCGTGGAACTTGCTGCCCCGCAGGGCGAGGTCGCCTTTGAGCATGTGGACTTTAGCTACGTGTCCGACCGCAAGCTGCTGCAGGACATCTGCATCGAGGCCAAGCCCGGCATGCGCTTTGCCCTTGTTGGCCCCACGGGCTGCGGAAAGACGACGCTCATCAACCTGCTGCTGCGCTTTTACGATATCGATGCCGGCCACATCACGGTTGATGGCAGGTCTTCGCGTGACTACACGCGCGCAAGCCTGCGCCATGCCTTTGGCATGGTGTTGCAGGATACGTGGCTGTTCGAGGGCACGGTGGCGGAAAACATCGCCTACGGCTGTCCCGACGCCACGCGCGAGCAGGTTATCGAAGCTGCCAAGCGCGCGCATGCGCACAAGTTTATCGTGCAGCTGCCAGGCGGCTACGATACGGTCATCGGCGAGGACGGCGGCACGTTTAGCCAGGGTCAAAAACAGCTGCTGTGCATTGCGCGCGTTATGCTCACCGATCCGGCGATTCTGCTGCTGGACGAGGCAACGTCGAGCATCGATACGCGTACCGAGCTGCAGGTGCAGGCGGCATTCGACGAGCTCATGGCCGGCCGTACGAGCTTTGTCGTGGCGCATCGCCTGAGCACGATTCGCAACGCCGACTGCATTCTGGTCATGCGCGACGGCCAGATTATCGAGCGCGGCACGCACGACGAGCTGCTAGCGGCAGGCGGCTTCTACGCCGAACTCTACCGCAGCCAGTTTGCCCAGTAAGCAAGCCCGTGGGGCAAATTAATCAATCGACAGACGGTGGTTTACATCTGTCACGTTAGTACTAAGATAGTCATCTAATAAATTGCATTAGTGGCTTTAGTTTTGGGGGATACGAGGCA
This sequence comes from uncultured Collinsella sp., assembly GCA_902489665.1. Lineage (GTDB taxonomy): Bacteria > Actinomycetota > Coriobacteriia > Coriobacteriales > Coriobacteriaceae > Collinsella. The sequence continues at coordinate 14,682 of CABUAT010000037.1, forward strand.
ACGTGACTATGACGTGCTCTTTGGTGGTTAACAGCAAGAGCGGTAATACCAGGATGGTTTCGGGTGCGATCAAGCGCACTCTGCAGGCTGCGGGTGTTGAGTTTGTCCATGCCGCGGCGTTGAGCGACGATGCGGATGCAGATCAGGTTGCGCTCGAGGCGCAGGGCGCCTGCGCGGCCGACACGGTGCTCGTCGGTTTTTGGTGCGACAAGGGCGCGTGCACGCCTTCGGTCGCGGCGTTGCTCTCCGCCTTGCACGGCAAGCGTGTCTTCCTGTTTGGCACCTGCGGTTTTGGCGCCAGCGAGGAGTACTTCAGGCAGATTATCGACCGCGTATCGTCTAACTTGGCCAATGATGCTGAGCTTGCGGGCTGGGCGATGTGCCAAGGCAAGATGGGTCCCGCCGTCAAGCAGCGCTACGAGGCAATGCTTGAGCAGGATCCCGAAAACGCCCGATTTAAGATGCTGCTCGACAACTGGGTTGCCGCGAAGGACCATCCCACCAAGGAAGATCTGGACAACATGGCTGCAGCCGCCAAAAAGGCCGTGCTGGGGGAGTAGCTCCCATCGCTGACGGCGGTCGGTCCATCTTTCTAAATGAAACGTCCTCCCGGGCGTCGGGGCACGAAGTTCCCTGCTCTACAGTCCTGCGCAAGACGAAGGCCACATTAAGTGGCCTTCTTTGCGTGCGGAACTCGCGATGAACTTCGTGCCCCGCCGTCCGGGAGGACGCCTCTTTATTGATGGGGGGCCTGATAGGTCGATGGTTCCGTGCCCGGATGCGTCCAAAGTGGGACGGGCTTTCCGGATGGGCAGGCTTTCGAAAAATGCGTCCCGGAATTTGCCTTTGGAATGGGACGTAGTTTCCCGTTGAGGTGCTTTGCGGAAAGTGCATCCCACTCTGGGCGGTCGAAGTGGGACACACTTTCCCAAAGGCGCTCCAACGGGAAATTGCGTCCCATTATTCGGTCAAGAAACGGGATGCATTTTCCCAATGAGAGCAAAACCGGAAAATGCATCCCACAATCAGCCCGGGACTGCGGACGCCGTTTCCCAATGAGGCTCAAGCGGAAAATGCATCCCGGAATTTGCGCTCAAAGTGGGATGCGGTTTCCGGTTGAGGGTCTAAGGGGAAAGTGCGTCCCAGAATCGACGCTTGAAATGGGATGCAGTTTCCCGATGAGGCACTCGACGGAAAATACATCCCAGAAATGGCCTTTGAGCTGGGATAAGATTTCCGCGGCATCTCGGATTCTCAAAAATGAGACACGCCGTTGGCGAAAATGAGACACGTGATATCGGGCATCGGATGTATCATTTGCAAAAATGAGTCCACTCCACTCGAATAAAGCGAGGTCCCTCATGTACGTTCCACACCCCCGTATCCGTAGGCTGTCGAAAATCCCGCTTGTTGGGACGGCGGCGCTTGCTGCGTTGATCGCCACGAGCGTCGCCTGCTTCACGGCCACGCCCCAGGTTGCCCAGGCGGCAGACGCGCCCGCAATCACCGATATGACCGAGCAGGATTATCAAGCCCTGGGTCTGGGCACGAGCGAGGACATTCCGGCCGATACCGTTGGCCCCTATTCCACTGATACCCCCACGACGTTTGCCACGCGCAGCGAGGTCTATATGGCAGCTAACGGTAGCCATGGCAATCGCTACACTCTGCGCGACAAGCTCGAGAACGTCGAGCGCGGTGACATTGGCGGCAGCAGCAAACTCTTCGATGGCTATGGAAGTGTGTGGGGCGCCGCAAAGTTCTGGCAAAACGTCAACAACTTCGATACGAACAGCGATCTCTACAAGCATAGCGACTACGGTGGCGGCACCTGGTCGTACCTAAGCAACAATGAGTCCTCAACAGTACTCGCCAACGACAACAACGGTTTCTCGGGCATTCACGCCACGAGTGTTGAGTTCTGCAGCGACGCCAGCACGGGCAAAAAGAGCCGCGTTGCCGAGCTCCGTGCCTACGGCGACAGTTCCTCCACGACGATTGACGGCAAGTCATACGCCGGAAAGGTTGAGCTGGTCCTCTACTCGTTTAGCAACGGGCGTACGCGCACTCTCGACACACACCTGCCGGTGACGGTCAACACTAATATGATGTACGAAGGCCGTTTTAAGTACCTGGATGCCGGTTACCTGCAAGAGCACGACGCCGTCTTTGATGTCGAGGCGGGCGATGTCGATGGCGACGGCGTCGACGAGCTTTTTGTCTACGCGGGCTGCTATGTCGACGAGAACGGCGTGCGCAAGGCTGTAGTCGACATGTATGACTTGGAGGGCGGCAACTGGAAGCAAAGCGTCGTCAAGATCGATGCCGGTAACGCCGCGGACTACACCACGCACAACAAGGGCGGGAACGACTCCTGGACGCAGCTTCAGTCAGCTCCTGTCGTTTCGCTAACGGCCGGCGACCTCGATCGCGATTTTTGCGATGACCTCGCCATCGTGGTCTCGGCACCCTACGGCAAGAAGAATATTGATAAGTCGACGCATTGCGAGCTGTTCTCGTGGGATGCATCCAAGGGTGCGCTCGTCCATGTCGATGCTCTGGGCGACGCGGGCGCAATCTCCCTCTCCGCGAACGGCAAGACCATGGTCGCTGCGAATGCGACGTTCGGCACGTTTGCCGCCTACGATGAAGAAGGAAAGAAGACGGGTGAAACCGTCACGGGCCTTATTCTTGCGGGCTATGACTGGCAACGCAGCGCTTTTGATTACGGCGCTTCTGACGGCAGCAAGGGGCTGTACGGCGCGCTGTACCGCTACGCGTATTTTGACTCGGAGTCTGGCGAGTTCAAGCTTTCCGATTGCAAGGAATACAGAGACGGGCTCCTCGCCTCCTATGGGCTGATGCATGTGCTCAACAGCGCATGGAAGGATAGCGCTCAGGATAAGCGCTATCCGTGCACCTTGGCGCCTATTGCCCTTGCCACTGCCAACCTTGACGGCCTGTCCGAGCAGCTGGCGGTCGACGAGGTGCTCGTGGGCGGCGATGTGTTCCGCGACTTTGCCTGCAACACGGCACAGAGCGGGGCTCAGGGCTTGGGGTCCATGGTCGGAACCATGAGCATGAGCGGTCAGCAATACAACAGCAGCAACAAGCATGACCATAAGGGTATAGAGCAGGTGTGGATCAGCGACGTCAAGGCGGGCAGCGTCTCGGGTTCGGACCGCTATAACGAGAGCTTTATCGCTGTGGTGGGCAAGCACCGCGACGAGGACCTGCGCAAGAACGATGACTACTATTGGATGACCGCCTCGCATTTTTCGCTCGACGAGAACGGAAAGGTGCGCCGCGGCGAGGAGCAGGTGATTAGCGAGAGCAACCGTCGCGGCACTACCTACGGCACATTTATCTCGCTCGCGCTGCCCGATGTCGACAACGACAGCGTCAAGATCACGTACAAGGACCGCTACAAGGTCTATACCAACCCGCGCGTGCTTGCCGTGCTGCAGGATGCGCCCTATGTTGAGGATCTGGAGCAGGCATACGGCTATCTGGTGTTGGGCGGCACGTCATACGGAGAGGAAAAGGGCACGGGGACATCCCAGGGCTATACCATTGGCGCCGAGTTGGGCGTTGCCGTCGAGGTGCAGACCGGTCCGCCCCTGGTCGCGATGAATGCTTCAGTCGATTTTGCCGCCGAGGGATGCTATGACTACCGGAGCGAGCGCACGGTCAGCGCAAGCGTAAGCTATGAGTCGCATGCCGGCGAGGGTGACAAGGCCGTGCTCTACACGATTCCGATGGTCTATTACGAGTATGAGATCGAAAATGAGGAAACTGGTGGCAAGGGCGTGATGGCGGCGCCCGTGTCGCTCGGCGCGCAGACCTCGGTCGTTAATGCCGAGGCCTATGACCGCATTGCCAAACAGCACAATATGACACCGCTCAGCTACTTTTTGACCAACCGGTCGGGAGAACCCGGAACCTATCAAACGACGCTCAACGGCGAGACTCCCGTTGGGGATTCCTTTGGCCTGGGCAAGCCTGGCGTAACGCGCGCCTACACGCACGATGGGTTTAACGGCGCCGCCGCGCAGTCGGGGGCGAGCATTGAGCAGACCATCGAAGTCGAGGAGGGCAAGGAGCAGGAGCTCGAGCTCGGCTTGACGCTGAACGGCAGCGTTGTCATGGGCGCGAAGCTCGCAAAGCACGAGTTGTTTGGCGGCCTGTGCTTTGGTGCCAACGCCGGCTTTACTACGGGTAACTCCTCGAGTGAATCGACCGAATACGGCGGCACCGTCGACAACCTGCCCGAGGCCGCGCAGGGCAAGTACGGTTTTGTGTGGCGTCTGGGCGTCAACGCGGTGGATGTCGACAAGTTCGAGGCAGACTCGGGCGACAAGCTCGGCACCAAGGACACCGACCAGTTCTGGATCGTGGGCTATGACGTTAAGGACGTCGAGATGCCCGACGCGCCGGCCGTGACGGGCTTTACGGCAAACGCCGTCGATTCGACCAGCGTTACGTTTAGCTGGGACGATGTACTCGCAAACAAGAGTGGCTTTAGCTACGGCGTGGGCATGCTGCAGAGCAATGCGGCGGATGCGGTCGTCAATAGCTGGAAGATTGCCGACAATACGCAGACCTCGCTCAAGTGGGATGGGCTGCAGCCCAATACGGAGTATCGATTCGCCATCGCCGCCGTTAAGAATGGATCCACGACCGAAACGGGTATTCGCTCGGCAATCATCACGGTCAAGACCATGCCCGATGGCATGACGATGACCGTGAGCGGACCTGCGGCGGAT
>CABUAT010000038.1 GCA_902489665.1 uncultured Collinsella sp.
ACCCCGCGCCCCGTCCCGGCGAGCCTCTGGCTAGCAACGACAATCAAAAAACAACAAGGGGCTCCCCCGTTCATCAACGGAGGAGCCCCTACTCGTATCTATATATCAGCCCACCCGGCTCTCCAGATCAAAAAGCGGACGAGCAAGGCGACGTTCGCAAGCAACGTTACCTAAGGACCTGGGCGGGCGTATGGGGCAACATCGATCGCGAGTTCCGCACGCAAAGGAGGCCACTTAATGTGGCCTCCGTCTTGCGCAGGACTGCCCGAGCAGGCGATGTTGCCCCATACGCCCGCCCAGGTCCGCCGGGATTATGACAGCTTGACGATCGGCGCGAAGCCCTTCATTAGCTTTTTGGTCTGGCCGGTCTTTTCGAATTGAACCTCGATCATGTCTCCGGCGACCGAGATCACGGTACCCGTGCCAAAGGTCTTGTGGCTCACGGTATCGCCCGCGGCAAAGTCCTGCGATGCACTGGCGCGATCGACCTTGCGCTCCACCGTCGGCGACACCTTAGACGACGGCTTTTTAGCTCGCGGCGCGCCCGAGCCAAAGGTCGAGGCAACACGGCCGGCGTCGGGTGAGACCCCACGATGGCGCTCGGTCCCGTAGCTGCTGCCACCAAAGAAATCGTCAAAGCTCGATCCGCCGCGCGAACCGGAACCGCCGGTCGAACGCGTATGCGAGCCAAACACCTTGCCGCCATACATATCCGAGCCCATGCCCGAGCCAAAGGTGCCGTGACGGTCGCCGCGCTTCTCCCAGCCCGTGCCTTCAAAACCGGCAGAACCGATACCGCTAAACTCGATATCCTCAAACGGAATCTCGTTGAGGAAGCGCGAACGCGGGTTGGCAGAGGTCGAGCCGTAGGTGCGACGCGTAGCCGCATAGGTCAAGAACAGGCGCTTACGGGCGCGCGTGATGGCGACGTAGGCCAGGCGACGTTCCTCCTCGAGCTTACCCGGGTCATCGCTGCCGCCAAAGTCGTGCACGTGTGGGAAGATACCCTCCTCCATGCCGGCCACGAACACCGCCGGGAACTCCAGGCCCTTGGCGGAGTGGATGGTCATCATGGTGATGGCATGCGTCTCGCCGGCCAGGGAATCCAAGTCGGAGCGCAGGGCCAGCCACTCCATGAGTGCCGGCAGCGCCTTACAGGTGAGCGGACCGTAGGTGCGCTCAATCTCGTCGGCATGCACGGCACCCGCCGGCATCTCCGTCGGCGCGGCATACGCGTTGCCCGCGATGGCGGCGGCCAGGGCATCCTGCGGTGAGAGCGCCGGGGCGGCTAGTCTATCGAGCGGATTGGAACCTGCAGCATCGCGCGCGCCGACGAGTGCCTCAAACGAGGATGCCGGGGCGGACGGCCCCGGTTCGGGCGCGGGCGCGCTCACCACGACGGGCTCGGGCTCGGCGCCGGCAGGAACGTCGGCAACACCGGCTGCGCGCAGCTCTTCCAAGCTCTCGAGCGTACCCTCGATGTCCTCGTGCGTCTCCTCAAATTCGGCAGCGACGCCCAGGAATTCCTGGATGTTCTCGGCGCGGCTCTCGGACTCCATGGTGCCCTCGGCGCGAAATGCCTGCAGCAAGCCCGTCTTATCGACAATCATCTCGACGACGTCCTTGAGCTCGCCGTCCATGCGGCGGCCCTCGCGCACCAGCGACACAAAGCTCGACAGGCCGTTGCGCACCTTGGCGCTAAACATGCCGGTCTCGGCGCACGCGATCTCGCAAGCCTGGAAGAACGAGCAGTGGTTGTCGCGCGCCAGCTGCTCGATCTTTTGGATCGAGGTGGAACCGATGCCGCGGCGAGGTGTGTTGATGACGCGCTTGACGCTCATCTCGTCGGCCGGGTTCACGATCATCTTGAGGTAGGCCATGACGTCGCGGATCTCGGCACGGTCGAAGAATCGCGTGCCGCCCACGATCTTGTAGGGCACGCCCGCGCGCAGGAACATATCTTCGAGAATACGCGACTGGGCGTTGGTGCGGTAGAACACGGCGATGTCGTCGTAGCTCGTACCCTTGGCGTGCAGCTTCTCGATCTCGCCGGCAATCCAGCGGCCCTCGTCGCGCTCGTCGCTCGCCTGGAAGGCCTGGATCTTCTCGCCATCGCCCTCGGCCGTAAACAGGCGCTTGTCCTTGCGCTGCGAGTTGTAGCGCACCACGGCGTTGGCGGCGCTCAGGATGTGACCCGTGGAGCGATAGTTCTGCTCCAGCTTGACGGTCTTGCAGTTTTTAAAGTCCTTCTCAAAGTCCAGGATGTTGGTGATGTCGGCGCCGCGCCAGCTATAAATGGACTGGTCATCGTCGCCTACGACCATGAGGTTTTGGTACTTGGCGGCCAGCAGGTTGGCGATTTCGTACTGGACGTGGTTGGTGTCCTGATACTCGTCGACGCTAATGTAGCGGAAGCGCTCTTGGTACTTATCGAGCACCTCGGGGCGGGTGCGCAGCAGCTCAAGCGCGCGCACGAGCAGGTCGTCGAAGTCCATCGCATTGGCGGCGCGCAGGCGGCGCTCCAGCTCCAGGTAGACTTGCGCGGCCTTTTTGTCGTTGGGGCTATCGGCGCTCTTGAGCATGTCCTCGGGGCCGATCATGGCGTTTTTGGCCGAGCTGATCTTGCTGCGGATCATGTTGATGGGGAACTGCTTTTGCTCGATGCCGAGCGCCTGCATAATGTCACGCACCATGCGCTTTGAGTCATCATCATCGTAGATGGTGAACTGACCGGTATAGCCCAGCAAGTCGGCGTCCTCACGCAGCATGCGCACACACATGGCATGGAAGGTGCACACCCACATGCCGCGGGTGCCGCTGGGAATGAGCGCCGCCAGACGCTCGCGCATCTCGGCCGCGGCCTTGTTGGTAAACGTGATGGCAAGAACCTGCCAAGGCTTAACACCCAGGTCGCCGAGCATATGTGCGATGCGGAAGGTCAAGACGCGGGTCTTGCCCGAGCCGGCGCCGGCGAGCACCAGCAACGGACCCTCGGTGGACAGGACCGCCTCGCGCTGGGCGGGATTAAGGCTGTCAATGTCGACGAGCGGCTTGGCGGGCTTGGGCGCCGGCGCGGGAGCGTCGTAGATGTCGAGCGGGACGAGCTCGGGCTCCGGCGCTGCAGGGGCGGTGTATGCATCGAGCGGCACGGGTTCCGGCGCGGGCGGCACGGGTACCGCGGCGTTCTTTTCCCAGGGCAGGGGCTGGGTCATGGGCGACTCCTCATCTGACGGACGGCGCGCCTGCGGGCGGCGCCATAGTTTGAGCCGTACCAGTATACCGAGCCGCGCGGACACCGACGCAAATCACACCACGACTCCGTGCGTCACCGTCAGGCCCGCCCCAGCGGATTTGGCGCAATGGGGTCAGGTTAGTCTGCACCATGTTGCTGCAAAGCAACCTGTTCCCATTGCACCAATCAGGGAGCCACCGATGTCACGGCAACGGTAGCGAGCGGCGGCCAGAGCGAACAAATTGGCATGAAAAGAGGGCGGCATAGACCTTTTGGTCATGCCGCCCTCTTTGAATGACAAGTTGTCGTTCTGGCCGCCGCGCAGCGTCAACCAAGTTACAGGCCGAGCATAGGCTCCAAGACGAAGAAGTACGCAAGCACCACGATGCCCAGAACGATGCGGTAGACGCCGAAGCACTTGAAGTCGTGACGGCGGACGAAGCCCATGAGCCACTTGATAGCGATGAGCGAAACCACAAAGGCCACAACGCAGCCCACGCCCAGGATGGCGACCTCGTTGGCACCGAACGTACCGCCCTTGATGAAATACTTGACCAGCTTGAGCGCACTCGCGCCAAACATGACAGGGATGGCCAGGAAGAACGTAAACTTGGACGCCACCGAACGCGTGCAGCCCAAAAGCAGGCCGCCGATGATGGTGGAACCGGAGCGCGACGTGCCCGGAATCAGCGAGAGCACCTGGAAGCATCCGATGCCCAGTGTGGTCTTCCAACTCAGGTCCTCGAGCGTGGTGATGGAACCAAAGTCCAGATCCTCGTCATCGTCCTCATCCTCAGCGGTAGCCGCGGCGGGCGCCGCAAAGTGCGCACCGGCGGGACGTCCACCCGACACCACAGCACGCGAACCAAACGAACCGGCAACGGCCATTTCCTCGCGCTTGCTCGCGCGCCAGTTCTCGATCACGATAAACAGCACGCCGTACACAATGAGCGCCAGCGCCACGACGGGAGCATTGTAGAAATGCTCCTCCATCCAGTCGTTGAGCGGCAGGCCGATCGCCGCCGCAGGAATGCAACCGAGCACAATCTTGCCCCACAGCACCCCGGTGTCGCGACGGCCCTCCTTGCCCTTGCTGGGCGAGAACGGATTGAGCTCATGGAAGAACAGCACACAGACGGCCAGAATGGCGCCGAGCTGAATCACGACCAGGAACATATTCCAGAACGTCTCGCTCACGTTCATCTTGACGAACTCGTCCACCAAGATCATGTGACCGGTCGACGAAACAGGCAGCCATTCGGTGATGCCCTCGACCAGGCCCATGAAGGCAGATTTTAGAAGCTCGATAATATCCAAAGGGACCCCCTCGTTAGACACCCGCCGATATTGTTCTGCGGACGGTGCGGGCGATGTCCCATTATCAACCGTTGGCGGCGCGCCTGCGCCTACCCTTACCAAAAAACTCGCCCGTTTACAGAATTGCGAGCGGTCAAACCCAAATCCTTGGGTATAACTGCAACAAGATAAAGTGTCCGGCGGCCAACGCGCACGCGCCCGCCCGATGCACGAGCCCCGCGCCCGTGCGATAGACCAAGGAGGAAACCATGAACGAGGGCTACACCAAGGTATTTGTTTCACTCGACGGTACTGAGCAGCAGGATTTTGTGCTCGCACGCGCCATCAAGGTCGCCGCGAACAACGGCGCCAAGCTGATCATCGGCCACGTTATCGATTCCACGGCGCTCGAGAGCGCCGGTTCCTATCCGGTCGATCTGGTCAACGGCCTAGAGGAGGCATTTAAGAACTCCATCGCCAAGCAGCTCGAAGAGGCCAAGGCCAATCCCGATATTCCCGAGGTCGAGGTCATGATTCGCGCCGGCCGCATTCGCGAGACGCTCAAGGACGAGATGCTCGACGTGGTTAAGCCCGACCTGGTGCTCTGCGGCGCCCGCGGCCTGTCCTCGATCAAGTATGCGCTGCTGGGTTCGATTTCGACGTTCCTGCTGCGCAATACGGACTGCGACATCTTGGTCGTGAAGTAGGTTCCTTCCCGCCGGCGCAAGGCCTGCGGGGTTATCACGCCGACGTCCTCGCCGCTTCGCGGCTGCGGGATGTCGGCTTAGATAACCCCTCCCGGCCTTGCGCCTTCGTCACCGTACTTCAGCGAGTTGGCTGATGGAAAAATGGTGTGCCGCCCCGTTTGGGGCGGCACGTTTTGTTTGGACGGGCGTTTGCCGTGTGCGTTACTCGAAGTATTGGAACTTGTTGGTTGAGAAGGCGAATGTTACGACGAAGCCTTTGCCGGAGTCGGATGCCGCGGTGACGTCGATGCCCATCTTGGAGCACAGGCGCGCCACCAGGTAGAGGCCGATGCCCGTTGCGCGCTTGGTGGTGCGGCCGTTGTCGCCGGTAAAGCCCTTCTCGAACACGCGCGGCAGGTCGGCCGCGCTCACGCCGCAGCCGTTATCGGCAACAGTGAGTTCAATGCGCTCACTTGCCAGGCCCTCGTCCAGCAACGCGCCCGAAAACACGATCTTCGCGCCGTCCTCGCGCGCGTATTTAATGCTGTTCTGGATGAGCTGGCCCAGAATAAACTCAAGCCACTTCTCGTCGGTAAAGACCTCGAAGTCGAGGTTCTCGCACACTGGGGCCACGTGCGCCGCGATGAGCTCGCGCGCGTTGGCCTTAATCGCGCCCGTCACCAAGGTCTTGAGATTCCAGCGGCGAATCAGGTAGTCCCGCTCCACGACTTCCGAGCGCGCGTAGTACAGTGCCTGGTCGATATAGCGCTCCACACGAGCCAGCTCACGGCCCAGGTCATCCACACGCGACAGATCGTCTTCGCTGCCGTCCAGGTTTTCCAAAATTAGATGGGCCGCCGCCAGGGGCAGCTTGGCCTCGTGAACCCAGCTTTCGATATAGTCGCGATAGTCATCGGTCTGACGCCGGCCTTCGGCAACCTCGTCGCAGGCAGCTTTGCCCACCCGGCGCAAGACCTCGTACTCGAGCTCGCCCTCGGCATAGGTCGGACATTGCACCATCTCCTGCACCCATGCGGGACTCTCGAGCTCCTCTGCCGCACGCTCCAGCTGGCGCAGAAAACGACGACGGCGCGCGTACTCGATCACGATGCCGAGCATACCAAAGATAAAGGACACGCCGACCGCCACGACCACGATAGAAACGGGTGCGCCGGCGACCGTCAGCACAAAGCAGCTCAGCAGCACACCGCACGTCCACACGGCGACGGGAAGCAGCGCATCTTTAAAGAACTTGCCAAACGACATAGCCGGCCCCTAGACCGAATAGCCTTGGCCGCGATGCGTGGTCAAATACCCCTTGATGCCGATTTTTTCGAGCGTGGTGCGCAGGCGGTTGATGTTGACGGTGAGCGTATTGTCGTCCACGAAGGCGTCGGAGTCCCACAGGTCCTGCATGATGGCCGAGCGCGAAACAATCTTGCCCGCGCGGCTCAGAAGCAGCGAGAGAATACGCAGTTCGTTTTTTGTGAGCTCGGTGCTGGTGCCCGTTTGCGTGTTGGTGACCATGGAGCGTGCGAGGTCGAGCTCCAGTCCCTTGTGGACGAGCGTGCTGCGCTCGCCCGCCGCCGCGGTGCGACGCAGCAAGGCATTGATGCGCGCCACGAGCACGCGCGCGCTATAGGGCTTGGGAACAAAGTCGTCCGCGCCGAGCGTCATGGCCATGACCTCGTCGATCTCGGTCGCGCGCGACGTGAGGACGATGATGGGAACCTCGGATTCGCGGCGAACCTCATGGCAGATATGCTGGCCGTCCTTGACGGGAAGCGTGAGGTCGAGCAGCACCAGGTCGGGCGCGGCGGCGAGAATATCGCGCGAGACATGCTCAAACGATTCGCAGGCCTCGACCTCAAAACCGGCACGGGCAAGGATGTCGGCAAGCTCACGACGAATGGGCTCGTCGTCCTCAACGATATAGATTAGCGCCATGGATTCCGCCCCCCCCTCTTGGTTGTCTTGCCCCATTATGACCGCGGATCCGCAGATACGCGCCTCACGCGGCACCAAAGTGACAGAACTGTTCGCGAGTGGCAGAGGCTTGCCTCTCGCTCGCGACGAGCACGGGAATTAAATGAGTTTTTAATCCCCGTCCCAGAAACATCATTTAGCGGCGGGCACGGAGCTTTTCGTAGCCTTCGGCGAAGAAGGCGACCGTGGCGGCGTCGGAGTCGGCGGCGTCGGAGTCGGCGGCGGCAACCACACCGTGCTCGTCGCTCACCAGAAACAGCGCACCCTTGAGCTGCGCGGGAATGTCTACGCGCGTGACCGGGATGCCCTTGGTCTGGGCCAGCTGCTCGATGAGCGTCGCCGTGCCGCACAGGCACTCGTCCGCCGGCGCCACAAAGGCCAGCTCGCCGTTATCGACGGCGGCGAGCAGCTCGGGCGCCACGCCGGTTTCGTCGGCCTCGGAGCGGGCCTCGGCGGAGCGGGCACGTAGCGCCTTAGCCGACGTATCGGCCAGCGGCTCGTACTCGCCCACCGTCATGGCGGCGTTGCCATTGACGTCGATCACCAGCATGAGTACGCCGTCGTGCGCAGTGTAATCGCCCTCGGCAAGCGACCACTCAACGTGCTGTTTAGCCCAGCTGAGCATGTTATGGGTAAGCGGCTCGCCCTGCACCAGGCGCTCGGACAGTGCGCGAATGTGGCGGTTGAGCATGGGCACCTTTTTGTTGGACATGCGCCAACGGCAGACAAGCGCGGGCTTGTCGAGCGTAAACTTCTCGACCGCCTCCTGATTGGCGCAAAAGTCCTCGTACGCACGCTGATCCTCGGCATTGCCAAACAGCTCGGCTTCATCAATCTGGGGCATGGTTGTACCTTTCGTGTTAGTCATTCCGTCCTCTTATACCAAAAAGACGGCCCTCCAAACGGAGCAGCCGTCTTTTGCGGAGATTATTTTGTCCCAAAGCGGAACTTAGTGGCGGAAGTGGCGAGCGCCCGTAAACACCATAGCAATATTGTGCTCATTGCAGGCCTGGATGCTCTCGTCGTCGCGCTTGGAGCCACCGGGCTGAATGATGCAGGTCACGCCGTGCGCAGCAAGCACATCGACGTTGTCGCGGAACGGGAAGAACGCGTCGCTTGCGCAGGCAAAGCCACCCTTCTCCACGCCCTCACGCTCGCAAAAGTCCTCGGCGCGTTCGCAGGCAAGCAGTGCGGAGTCAACGCGGTTAGGCTGACCAGGGCCCATGCCAATGCCGGCCTTGCCCTTGGAAACCAAGATGGCGTTGGACTTAACGCCCTTGCAGACCTTCCAGGCAAACTCGAGCTCGGCCATCTCGGCGTCGGTGGGCTTGCGGTCGGTGGGGAACGTAAAGGTCGCGGGATCCTCGATCACGTGGTCGACTTCCTGCACCAGCATGCCGCCGTCGATGGAGCGCAGCTCCACCTGGGCGCCGTGGTCCACGCCGCCGGTCGCCAACACGCGCAGGTTGGGGCGCTTGGCCATGCGCTCGAGCGCCTCGGCAGTGTAGCTCGGGGCGATGACGACCTCGACGAACTGCTTGTTCTGATCGGCAAAGTGCTCGACCAGCTCATAGGGAACCTCGCGGTTGCAGGCGATGATGCCGCCAAAGGCGCTCTTGGGATCGCAGGCGAATGCGCGGTCGTAGGCAGCCGTGATGTCCTCGGCAACGGCAGAACCGCAAGGGTTCTGGTGCTTGAGGATCACGCAGGCCGGCTCGTCGAACTCGCGGACCAGGTTCCAAGCGGCATCGGCATCCAGATAGTTGTTGTAGCTGAGCGGCTTGCCCTGGATCTGCTCGGAGCCCACGAGCGGGAACTGCGAGCTCGCGGTGTTCTCGCAGCCCTCGGCAAAGCGGTAGACCGTAGCCTTCTGCTGAGGGTTCTCGCCATAGCGCAGGTCGTCGACCTTCTCCAGCGAGATCTCGAGCTTGGCAGAGGTGTCCGCCACGTCGCTTGCCTGGGCGGCAAGCCAACGGGAGATAGCCGTGTCGTAGGCGGCGGTGGTCTGGTAGACCTTCACCTGCAGGCGACGACGGGTGGAAAGCGTGGTGCAGCCACCGGTCTCGTGCATCTCGGCCAGGACGGCATCATAGTCGGCCGGGTCGGAAATGACGGTAACGCTCGTGGCGTTCTTGGCAGCAGAGCGCAGCATGGAGGGACCACCGATGTCGATGTGCTCGATGGCGTCCGCGAAGGTGACCTCGGGGTTGGCGACGGTCTTCTCGAACTCGTACAGGTTGACGACGACCAGGTCGATCAGCTTAATGCCGTGCTGAGCGGCCTCCTGCATGTGCTGCTCGGAATCGCGGCGGGCCAGCAGCGCGCCGTGAACCTTGGGGTGCAGGGTCTTAACGCGGCCGTCCATCATCTCGGGGTAGCCCGTGAACTCCTCGATGGGGGTTACGGGAACGCCCGCGTCCTCGATGGCACGAGCCGTGCCGCCCGTAGAGATGATCTCGACGCCAAAGTCGTCAACCAGCGTCCGTGCGAAATCGACGACGCCCGTCTTATCGGTAACCGAGATCAACGCGCGTGCGATCTTCACATCAGATCCCATGCAGTCCTCCTGTCTGGTACGCCGCCGTGCTCTGTGAGTCGGTGATACGTCGATCTGCAGCGCTCGCGCAGCGGCATTGAAAATACTGATTCAATGTAGCGCATCGAGCGCATCGATGCACCCCGCAACGGGCGCATGTGCAGAAAAAGTTTGCGAGCGGAGGGGATGGGCACGGCACTGGGCACGGTGAGTTCATGGAACACAGGGGCACCATAATTTGATGCCAATGGCGTGGTAGAACTGTGCTCGATATGCATCCGCAAAAGAAAGAGGCACCATGGTCTCGCGGGTTCTCTACCGACCGTTTGATACCGAAGACTTCGACGCCATCGCGCTGATTCTGCAGCAGCTTTGGCATAACAATTCGGATAACGATGAGTACAACCGCCTTGAGGCCGCGTGCGACCTCGCCTACTGCCTTTCGTCGTCGACGTTTTCACAGGTTGCGGTGATTGACGGCGAGGCGCGCGGTATTGCACTTGCACGCGCAGGACAGAACTCCGGCGTCACTATCAACGAGCATTGGATGGATACCGAACGCGCACTGCTATCGCAGATGCGTGAGCTGGAGCCCGATGCCTGCGCCGAGTATCTCTCGTTTGTGCGCGCAACCATCCGAACCAACAACCGCCTGCTCGAGAGCAGCCCGTTGCCGCACGACAACGAGGTCACGCTGCTGGCCGTGGATCGCGACGTCCATGGCCTGGGCGTTGGCACGGTTCTGCTCGATGCCGCGGTCTCGCACCTGTCCTCGCTTGGAGCGACGAGGGCGCACCTGTACACCGACTCCAACTGCTCGTGGAAGTTCTACGAGCTGCACGGCTTTAAGCGCACGGCCACGCACCGCGCCAACCGCGAAGAGCGCCGTCACGACATGCCGCGCGAAAGCTTCCTCTACGAACTCGACCTAACAGCCTAAACCTGGCAGCCATACCTAGTCATTTAGGAACGTTCCCAGTGATTAGTCGTTGGGGACAGCCTTCGTAGGTAGCGCATAAAAATGGGATGGATCCGTCGGCAGTCGCCGGAGAAGATCCATCCCAAAAATCAGAGCGCACTAGAACGTTCCGCCGCCTCCTCCGCCGACGCCGCCACCGCCGCCACCGGAAAAGCCACCGCCACCGCCGCCGCTCGAGCTATCGGAACTCGAAGCCAGCTCGCGGATGGTCTCGTGATACACATCATTGAACGAATCGAGCGGAGACTCGTTGCCGTAGTGATGGTAATACCACCAGTAGCAGGGGTAGTTGTCGTAGAAATCGTCGCTGTTGCGCAGGTCCGCAGGCACGGCCTCGGCCAGCTGTCGCAGCACTTCTTTCGAAACGCCCAGGGCAACGCCCATCACCAGCAGCTTGTTCCACAGAATCAGATCGCTGGGGATGGCCTCCTTCAGGCGCGTAAAGTCCTCGAGCCAATGCTTAAGCGCCTTGCAGCGAGCCGCCACCTCGGCGCCCTCCGGCGTAAAGCGGCGGAACGTAAGGCCCACGCCGATACCCACCAGCACAATCGGCACCGAGATAACCGCGGCGATAATGTTCGCCTGCGCGCCGTCGGTAAAGAAGATGGATCCCACGGGAACAAAGGCAATCAGGATACCAAGAACCAGGCAAAACACCATTGCGACAATGCCGTCCGAGGCAACGTACTCGCTATCGGCCAGCTTGCCCTTAACGGTGTTCTGATAGTCCTCGAGCTTGTCGCCCACGGGTGTAGCGTGCTGCTTGACGTAGTGCTGCAGCTCGTCGAACGTGCGCGAGCGATCGCCGTTCTCGTCAGGCTTAGCACCGGCAAAGAAGACCTTGAGCACCATGTGGTCAATGCCCTTGGCCGACTTCCAGCCCGCATCACTCACCGTCACGCGATACGTCTGCTCTTCTTTTTCACGCCCCAACGGACCCTTCTTGGCCTTGGTCACGGTCGCCTGCTCCAGCTTGATCACATGGTCGTCAGTGAGCTTCATGAGCGTGGCGATATATGCCTGATCGGGCACCTCGTTCCAGCTCATGAGGGCCGAAAGCACGGCGGGATGGTCGGCCGAAGGCACATCGCGGAAATATTCGTCCTGGAAAAGCGGCTTGGGCTTGCGGCGGCGCAGCTTGAGCATAACGATTGTGCCGGTAAAGGCCACCGCCGCAACAACACTTAGCACAGCAAGTGCATTGGCAATCATGCGAGCGTGAGCGCGGCGGGCGTTAGCTTCGTCGGCCCATTCCTTCTCTTCGCTCAGGATCGTTGACATGTGCTCTTCGCCCGAGGCGGCAAGCTGCGGCACCCAGTCGCTGGGGAAGGCGATGCGCGCCTCAGCGAATTCGCCCTGATGCACGCAGGGAATGGTATAGGTGACCATGGGCTCGTCCTCATCGAGTGACACGTCGCCCGTCAGCGGGCCGTGGCCCCATGCGCGGAAGTTATCGCCCTTGACGGCCGCCGTCCCGGCAGCGGCATTTGCGAAGCGCACTTCCATCTCGACGTCATCGGAATCCGCAGACCAGCCGTCGCCCACGAACTTCCAATAGAGCTCGGCAGTATCGGCCCAGTTCATGACCGCACCGGTCATGGTATAGCTCACGTAATAGGTCGCGCTGTCGCCGCTCTCGTGAGGACTGAATACCTTAATCCTTACGCCGTCACCGGTCTGCTCGACCGTGTAGACGCCAGAGTCACCCTTGTTCGCGCTATCGACTTTGTTAAACGCGGTGTCCTCTTCCTCGACACTCAGCACGTCAACGCCCGCCGTGCCGCCCTGCTGGTTGGTGCCCGTATTGATCTCCCAAAACACGCCGTTGATGTCGTCGTCGAAATCAAACTGGCGTCCCTCGACAACGCTCAGCAATCCATCGGCCTCGACCGTGGCGCCGATGTAGGTTTGGGTCATAGAATACCCGTCGGCACGTGCAACGGCGGGCAACAGCAGCAGCGCAAGCGCGACGAGCACGCAGACGGAAGCGAATCGCGCAAACAGGTGGTGCTGCCGGCTGACTTTGGCGGCGAGGGTGTTCATAGGCACATCCTTTGTCTGTAAAACCAACAGCGCCATTGTCCCACGTTTGCGGGTACGCATGACGAACATCTAGGCGACCGGAGCGCCAAACGGGATGAAAGTCACACCCGCACCCCGGCAGCTAGTCATTGGGGACGTTCTTAAATGACTAGTCATTAGGGACACCCTTGGCATGGCCCGCGCCAGCAATAGATACCACTTCACAGCTCTGTCACAGGTGTAGCGGCTTTGTGTGGGCGCGGCACGCGCTGATTGAGCCGCCAGCCGAGGGGCATAAAGCAGTCGAGCGAAAACGGTTTGCCCCTTTGCCGTTCGCTTGAGGATCATGTCCCCCTTTTCCGCGGAAACCCCGGCAGTTGCGAAGAGCTGCCGGGGTTTCTGTCGTTTGTGAGGCTAAGTCGGTACGCAGCGATCGAGACCTTGAGCCGCAAACCCACCGTGCGCAATGCGCACCGCCGCCAACTTGTGAGCGCAGCAACGCCTTCCCTGCCAAGCCCCGCGCTATACTCGTCCGCATGGATATCAACGCACGCAACATAGCAACACACGCCGCGGACGCACCAGCAACGGCAGCGCCCACCCCCGTCGTGGGCCGCTTTGCCCCGTCGCCCTCGGGCCGCATGCACTTGGGCAACGTGTTCAGCTGCCTGTGCTCGTGGCTTTCGGCCCGCAGCCAAGGCGGCAGCATCGTGCTGCGCATCGAGGACCTGGACGATCGCTGCAAGCGCCCGGAACTTGCCACTCAATTGATTGACGACCTGGCCTGGCTGGGACTGGAGTGGGACGAAGGCCCCTACTACCAGCACGATCGCCTGGATCTGTACGAGGACGCCCTGCGTCAGCTGCAAGACGCCGGCCTCACCTATCCCTGTTTTTGCACGCGTGCCGAACTCCACGCCGCGAGCGCGCCGCACGCGAGCGACGGCACGCCCATCTACCGCGGCGCCTGCCGAGACCTTTCTGCCGAGGAGGTTGCCCGCCGCAGCGCTCTGCGCGCTCCGGCCACGCGCCTGCGCGTACCCGCCGTCGACGACCTAGCAAACGATGTGATCGAATTCGTGGACCGCACGTATGGAGCCCAATGCGAAGCACTCGCCACCGAATGCGGCGACTTTTTGGTGCGCCGCAGCGACGGCGTTTTTGCCTACCAGCTAGCCGTGGTGGTCGACGACGCTGCCATGGGCGTCACCGAGGTCGTGCGCGGATGCGATCTGCTGGGCTCCACGCCGCGCCAAATCTACCTGCAGCATTTGCTGGAACTTCCCACGCCGCACTACGCGCACATTCCGCTGCTCATGTCGCCGGATGGCCGCCGCCTTTCCAAGCGCGACCGCGACCTGGACCTGGGCGAGCTCCGCACCCGCTTTGGCGCGCCCGAGGCACTACTGGGCTGGCTCGCCGGGCAAACAGGCATCGCGCCGGACGCCACACCGCGCTCTGCCGAGCAGCTGGTCGAGCACTTTAGCTGGGATGTTATCCGCACGCATCGGGAAAACATCACTGTAACGGTCGAGTAGCCAGCCACCCCGCCCCTACGCGACATCCCAGGGCTGGAGTTCGTCGCCCAGGCGGACAATACAGTCGTAGAGCACGGTGTGGCACTCGACTGGGTTGGCGTCACGATGAAAATGCCCGTAGTACCAGCGCTTGTAGTCCAGGTGGTCCTCCAGCTCGTCGAAAAACGTGGTGAGTCGATCGACATCGGGATAATTCCAGCCAGGTGCCGGGTAAAGCGTGGGCGAAAGCATGCGCGTGGAGCAGGTATGGGTGATCGCATAGTCGACCTTCCAACCCACGCTGTCGAGCTTTGCCCGCGCCTCCTCAAAGTTGCGCTCGTCCGGCAGCTCCTGCGGCCACCAGCTGGAATACGGAATGCGGTATTCCTTATCCACGCTCGTGGCGCCGCCCATGGTAAAGATCGTTGAGCCGTCGAGCTCAAAAACCTCACCGCGCGTCAGGCGTCGGATGGGCGAGGTGTCCGACAGACGCCGCGTCAGGCCGCCGTGCCACAGCTCCATGGGGCGCTCCGACCAGTGATCGAAACGCTCGTGGTTGCCGTCGACAAACAGCACGGTATAGGGGCGCGACTCCAGCCAGGCGATGTCGGCACATTCCTCGGCAGAGAAATCCCACGGAAAGCCAAAGTCGCCCGCGATGATGAGATAGTCGTCACTTGTCAGACCATCCCCAAGATCCCAGTCGCGAAGCTTTTGCATGTCGACGCCGCCGTGAATATCGCCCGTCACATAGACCGTCATCGGATCACCACTTCCCTGTAAGTCGCTAGCCCACATTCTGCACGATCACTAAGTCAACCGTTCCAGCCCTTCCATCCTTTGGGACCTGCCCCTCGCTCTTCCATCCAAACGGGTCAAACACCCAAAAGATCAGATCGAGCACGCCGCCGGTCATCGTGGCGCCGGCAAGAGCCATGCAAACATGCAGAAAGCTGGCACTTCGGAGCACGTCGAACGGCCCCAGAACAGCCAGCAGCGCGACCGCTGCGCCGGCTACGCACAGCGCGAGGCACGGCCCCGCGTCCTTTACGCACTTCTTTGCGAGATGCTTTGCGTTGTCACTCATCGGTATCGAACTCCTTAGAGGGTCGTTGTTCAGATACATGCCGCCGCGACAGAACGGATCGGCAGGGTAAGTGTCACATGCTGTGCGGACATCAATGGAGAAACCGCCTGCTCGACCAACCTTTGACGCCGTTTTGCACCGGCACCACATCCCCCGCTATCGAGGTCTAATACTTTTCCCACCGCTACCCAAAAACTCATCCAACGTTAATCTTGGCTCAAGAATCGCTTAATCTATAACCTGCACTATAGAGTTCGACCAAGGGCGGCGCCGCGCAACACAGACCGCCGAACGCAACGCTCGCGCCCGGGCAGATCGCCCGGCGTCGCGCCCATCGAACGAAAGGACAGGTCATGGACGACCTCGAAAAAGTTGAAACCATCCGCACCAAGTGCAACGTGAGCTACACCGATGCCAAGGCCGCGCTCGACGCCGCCGACGGTAACGTCTTGGATGCCATCATTTGGCTCGAGTCGCAGGGCAAGACCCAGACCACGTCGGCGCACGCCGCCACCGAGTCCGCGCCAGTCGATGAGCCCTCGGCCGAGATGGTCGCCGCGCAGGCCGCCTACGAAAAGTCGAGCGAAAAGATCGACTTCTCCAAGAAGATGGACAGCGTGTGGGAGTACCTCAAAAAGCTCTTCCGCCTGAGCCTGGACACCAAGTTTATCGCCACGCGCCGCGATGCGATCATCCTCAACATCCCCATCCTGATCCCCATCGTCGCGCTGTTTGCTTGGGGCGCCACGATATGGCTGATGCTGATTGGCCTGTTCTTTGGCATGCGCTACCGCATCGACAGCGACGGCGACGTGCCCGGCAGCATCAACAACCTTATGAATCACGCCGCCGATGCCGCGGACGACATCAAACAAAATCTGAACGACGACAAGTAATCGCAGACGGGGGCACGCATGGCACGGATCCTGATCGTAGAGGACGAGGAGAAAATCGCCCGCTTTGTGACGCTCGAGCTGGAGCACGAGGGCTACCAGGTGGAGCACGCCGCCGACGGCCGCACCGCCGTGGACCTGGCACTGGAGCGCGACTACGATCTGATTCTGCTCGATGTGCTGTTGCCGCAGCTCAACGGCATGGAGGTCCTGCGGCGTGTCCGCAAGCACAAGGACGTGCCGGTGATCATGGTCACCGCGCGCGATGCCGTGATGGATAAGGTTGCCGGGCTCGATGCCGGCGCCGACGACTACCTGACCAAGCCGTTTGCGATCGAGGAGCTGTTCGCACGGATCCGCGTGGCGCTGAAGCGCTCGGAGGCCGTGCGGGCGGCTTCGGGCGTTGGCGGCGCCGGGACTGGGGCGGGCGCGGCAGGTGGCGCGGGTGTCGGCGCCGCTGCGATACCCTCGGTCAGCGACTCGACCCAGGCTTCCACTTCGCCCTCCCCCGCCACGCTCGCCGTGAGCTCGGTCGTACTCGATCTCGACCGCCGCGAAGTCACGGTCGGCGGCTCGCCCATCGCGCTCACGGCTCGCGAGTTCGACGTCCTCGCCCTGCTTATGGCGCACGCCGAGACCGTACTCACGCGCGAGCGCATCGCGCACGAGGCGTTGGGCTACGAATACTTGGGCGACACCAACAACGTCGACGTGCACATTGCGCACCTGCGCGCCAAGATCGAGGACGCCGGGGGCGCCCGCATCATCCAGACCGTGCGCGGGGTGGGCTATGTCTGCCGCGCGTAACGCCGAGGCCAAGCGCGTCACCTCCATCGCCCGCGCCATCAACTGGAGTTATATGTGGCGCCGCCTGATGAGCTACGTCTGGCTCAATCTGCTGCTGATGGTGATTGCGGCGGCGATCCTCGTCTATGGATACAACCAGACGCTGCCCGACAGCGCGTTTACCGCAGGCTGGATTCCCGGCGCCACCGTTCACGGCATGTCGCTGACGCCCGCGCGCGGCTGGGACCTGACAACGCTCACCTATACCGTCGAGCTTGCGCGCACCAGCAAGACCTTCCCCCTCGCGCAGGACCTCGTCACGCTATGGCCTCTCTACCTTGTCGTTGTGGGTTGGCAGGTCATCAGCGTGCTCAACATGCTCGGCGGCGCGAGGCGCGTGCGCCGCACCATGGCGCCGCTCAACGACCTGGCCTTGCGCGTGGACGAGCTCGGTCGCATGCAGCTCTCCGGCGGCAAGATGGAAACGCTGGAGCAGGCCATCGAGCGCGCAAGCGTCGACTCGCCGAGCGTCACCACCGGCGATGCCGACCTGGCAAGCATCGAGGTCGCACTCAACCGCCTGCTGCGCCAGATGCAAGAGGCCAAGCTGCAGCAGATGCGCTTTGTCAACGATGCAAGCCACGAGCTGCGCACGCCCATCGCGGTGATTCAGGGCTACGTAAACATGCTCGACCGCTGGGGCAAAGACGACCCGGACGTACTGGCAGAGTCCATCGCCTCGCTCAAGGCCGAAAGCGAGCACATGCAGGAGCTCGTGGAGCAGCTGCTGTTTTTGGCGCGCGGCGATGCCGGACGCACGGTCCTGCGGCGTGCGGATACCAACCTGGCCGCACTGGTCGGCGAGGTATGCGAGGAATCGCAGATGATCGATGCCGCGCACACGTATCGGCTGGCATACGACGCCGCGCTTGTCAGCGACCCGCGCTGCGATGCGCCCGTCGACGTGGCGCTCGTGAAGCAGGCTCTGCGCGTGATCGTGCAAAACGCCGCCAAGTACTCGGATGCGGGAACGACCGTCACATTTGGCATAACGCCGGATGCGGGCGCGGGCACGATCGACATAAGTGTTGAGGACGAGGGCATCGGCATGAACCAGGAATCCGCAGCTCACGCGTTTGAACGGTTCTACCGCGCCGACAACGCACGCGATGCCGGCGCGCAGGGCTCGGGTCTGGGGCTTGCCATTGCCAAGTGGATCGTCGATAGCCATGGCGGCGTCATCGGCGTGACCTCGGTCGAGGGCGTCGGCAGCCGCTTTACGATTCGCCTGCCGCGGTAGGAAGCCCCTCGGCATAAATAAAGGGATAGGGCCACGCGGCCCTATCCCTTTTTGCTAGCTATGGCAGCTTGTGCGCTACTCGCGGCACAGGTGCACGGCGAAACCGGCGAACTCGCGCTTAAAATACACGAGCTTGGTACCGCCGTCGGGCAGCAGCACGCGCGACTCCTCGTTGACCTCGAGCCCGCGCTCGGCAAACCACTTCTCAGCCGCATCGATGTCGTTAACGGCAAAGCCGATGTGGCCCTTGGTGCCACGACCGTTCTGCTTCATGATCTCGACCAGCGAATCGTTAAAGTACGAAACGGGGGTCTTGATAACGGGCAGGCCCATCATCGTCGAGAACAGCTCCGCGATCTCCAAGGCATCTGCCGGGTCGGTGGCGTTAATGCCCACATGGGCAACGCGCATGCCAAAGAGCTCGACCGGATTGGCGCTCTGCTCATTCATACAGGCAGCGCCTACTGAGCCATAACGTCGAGAACGGCCTTCTCGGCAGCGACGCGGTTCATGCCGGTCATGAAGGGCACGCCGCTCACGTACGGGCAGGTGAGGCCTTCGGGGGCAACGGTGGTGGCGATCAGCAGGTCGGCGCCCTCGTCGCAGTAGTCCTTGGCCTCGGAGATGGCGCACTGCACGATCTCGTACTTGTCGGCGTAACCGTTGGCGTCGAGCAAGGTGGCGACCTTCTGGGCAACGAGCGTGGAAGTAGCAGCGCCAGCACCGCAAGCCAAAACGATCTTCTTCATAGGTAATGTCTCCCTTCGTGGTTTACTTTAGGTAAGTGTACCGCAGCGAGCGATGGCACTCAGCCTCGATGAGCTTTTATGC
>CABUAT010000039.1 GCA_902489665.1 uncultured Collinsella sp.
GTCGATCGCGAGTTCCGCACGAGCCGGAGAGCACTTAATGTGCTCTCCGTGCGAGCAGGACTGTCTGAGCAGGCGACCAAACCCCGCACCCCGTCCCGGCGAGCGCTTGGGGACCGGTGACCTACAGGTGGCTGACGATCAGTTCCATCTTGCCTTCGAGGTCGATGGAGCTGACGGTGCTGGGCGCCAGCAGGTGGCTTCCCTTGTGGACGGGGTCGCCGCAGACGGTGCCTTCGCCGCCGATGACTGACAGGCACATGAAGGGCCAGCGCTGGTCGAGGGTCTTGCTGCCGTCGACGCGCACGCGGTCGACGGTGTAGCAGGGGCAAGACACGAGCTCGGTCACGCCATCCACCTCGGGCGCGGTCACCGTGCCGTCGGTCGGGGCCTGAGCATCAAAGTTTATGCAGTCGAGGCTCTGCTCAATGTGCAGGGGACGCAGTTTGCCGTCGGTGCCGGGGCGGTCGTAATCGTACAGGCGATACGTCACGTCGCACGACTGCTGCGTTTCCAAAATGAGCGTACCGGTCTTGATGGCGTGAACGGTACCGGAATCAATCTGGAAAAAGTCGCCCTTGTGGATCGGCAGCACGTTGAGCATGTCGTCCCAACGGCCGTCCTCGATCATCTGTGCGGCCTCGGCGCGGTCATGCGCGCGCTGGCCGACGATGATCGTGGCGCCGGGCTCGCAGTCCAGCACGTACCAGCACTCGGTTTTACCCAGGCTACCGTTCTCGTGCTCGGCGGCGTACTCGTCGTTGGGATGAATCTGGATCGAAAGGTCGTCCTTGGCGTCCAGAATCTTGATGAGCAGCGGGAACTCCTTGCCTTCACAGTTGCCAAAGAGCTCGCGGTGCTCAGCCCACAGCCACGATAGGGTGTGGCCGGCATACGGGCCCTCCGCAATCTGACAGTCGCCGTTGGGATGGGCCGAGATGGCCCAGCACTCGCCGATGGGACCCTCGGGAATGTCGTAGCCAAATACGGTTTCGAGTTGACGGCCGCCCCAGATTTTCTCGTGGAAGATCGGCGTCAGTTTAATCAAATCGGACATGTTCATACCCCCATTGTGCTGCGTGGGCGCCGCGTAAAACTGTTCAAAACGAGCGCCTGTATGACTACAAAAACCTATGCCAATGTTACGTTGTGCAACTCAAAGCGGTCGCCAACGTTGCGCGAGACCGAATACTCAAAGGCGGCGCCGCTGTCCAAAAAGCCAATCTGCTTGAGCTCGAGCAGGGGAGAGCCAGGTTTGGTGTCCAGGCGCTCAGCTTCTTCCTTGGTTGCTGCCACGGCGCGAATGGTACGGTGGAAGCTCGAAATTTTCAGCCCGCATTGCTCGCGGATGAAATGGTAGACCGATCCGTACAGGTCCTTCTTTTTAAGGCCCGGAATCAGCTCGAGCGGCATGTAGGTGTACTCGATAACGATGGGCTTCTCATCGGCCTGACGCACGCGCACGATGTGATAGGCAAAGTCATCCTCGGCAATTCCCAGCTGGGCTGCGATGTCCGCTGGTGGATTAACAATCGAGAAATCGTAGACCACCGAGGTCACCTTCTCCCCGCGGTGCTCATACGAAAAACCCTGGGCACGGTCGTTTTTGCCCTGGAAAAACGCCTGGCCGGGAAGTCCCGCCGTGTCCTTAACGTAGGTACCCGATCCGCGCCGGCTGGTAATAAGACCTTCCTCGGTGATTTGCTCGATAGCTCGTTTGACGGTGATTTTGGAAACGCTATAGAGCTCACAGAACTCAACGACGGTGGGAAGCTTGTCGCCCGGTTTAAGAGCGCCATCCTCAATACTCCGACGAATATCTGCAGCTATCGCCTCGTATTTGGGAATCATGGAACCTCCTTTCCGACATATATGAATACAAAAAGTAAGTATAACCCTCAACAGGGCATCCATATTACTTTTATCTAAGAAGTTCGAGAAAAAAAAGGAAAAAGACGCTTTACTTTTAAAATTAGAGCGCTATAGTTTAAGCAACGAACGGAATCCTTCCGCACAACAGGATCGACCGTTTGGGGACGGTTTTGTTTTGGCGGGTTGGATATCGGTATGGCCGGTGCGCGCCCGCGCCGGATAACCTGCCAAAGCAAACCCGTCTCCAACCGGAAGCTCTAGAACACGAAAGCGAGGACTTTGATGGCACAGTATCAGCTGCCCAACGACTTCTTCTTTGGCGCTGCTATGTCCGGCCCGCAGACTGAGGGTCAGTGGAACCAGGGCGGCAAGCTCGAGAACCTGTGGGACACCTGGTCCATCCAGGATCTGGGTTCGTTCTACAACCGCGTTGGCTCTTACGCCGGCAATGACTTTATGGCCAAGTACCAGGAAGACCTTCGCATTTTGAAGGACTTGGGTCTGGATACCTATCGCACTTCCATCCAGTGGAGCCGTCTGCTCGATGCCGACGGCAACCTCAACGAGGAAGGTGCCGCGTGGTATCACGAGTTGTTCCGCGCCTCTCGCGAAGCCGGCTTGGAGCCGTTTGTCAACTTGTACCACTTTGACATGCCCACCTACCTCTTTAACCGTGGCGGCTGGGAGAGCCGTGAGGTTGTCGAGGCTTACGCACATTACGCCGACGTCGCCTTCCACGAGTTTGGCCTGGAGATTAAGTACTGGTTCACCTTTAACGAGCCCATCGTCGAGCCCGAGCAGCGCTATCAGGAGGGCGTGTGGTTCCCGCAGCTCCACGACTTCAACCGCGCCCGCACCGTGCAGTATCACATCTCGCTGGCGCACGCGTTGGCCGTGGCCAACTATCGTCGCGCCTATGACGAGGGCGCTATTCGCGCCGATGCCAAGATCGGCATGATCAACTGCTTTACCCCGGTCTACACCAAGGAGAACCCCAGCGAGGCGGACCTCGAGGCCGTGCGCATGACCAGCGGCATCAACAACCGCTGGTGGCTCGACCTCATCACCAAGGGCGAGCTTCCTGCCGACGTGCTCGACAGCCTGGCCGAGGGCGGCGTTAAGCTCCCGTTCCGCGCCGGCGACCAAGAGATCCTCAAGCAGGGTGTTGTCGACTGGCTCGGCTGCAACTACTACCACCCCACGCGTGTTCAGGCGCCGGCGAGCAAGGTCGACCAGTACGGCCTGCCGCACTTTGCCGACGAGTACGTATGGCCCGACGCCGTTATGAACGAGAGCCGCGGCTGGGAGATCTACCCGCAGGGCCTCTACGACTTTGGCATGGACTGCGCTAAGAACTACCCCGATCTTGAGTGGTTCGTTTCCGAGAACGGCATCGGCATCATGGACGAATACAAGAACCGTGACGCCGAAGGAACCATCCAGGATGACTACCGCGTCGACTTTGTACGTCAGCACCTGGAGTGGGTGGCCAAGGCCATCGACGAGGGCGCCAAGTGCCGGGGCTATCACTACTGGGCCGTCATCGATAACTGGTCTTGGGCCAATGCCTTTAAGAATCGTTACGGCTTTGTCGAGGTCGATCTCATGGACGGCTACAAGCGCCGCCTTAAGAAGTCGACGGCCTGGCTCAAACAGGTCGCCACGACCCACGTGGTTGATTAGCGACCGGGCGAACGCCCAGACCGCGCGCCGCCGCGCGCAACACATGGCACATCTGGTGGCAGAGGGCGACAGACCACCGTGCGCATAGGAAAAGGCCGGATTTGAAAGTTAGGAGCAATCATGGCCAGTGACAACGGAAAGAGCTTCCTCGACAAGTTTGCCGAGGTCTCTGCGAAGGTGGGAAACCAGGTTCACCTGCGTTCCCTGCGTGACGCCTTCGCGACCATCACGCCGCTCTATATCCTTGCGGGTATCGCGGTTCTTATTAACAACGTCGTGTTCCCTCTGTTCCCGCTCGATGCGGCGGGCCTTGCCAACCTTCAGACGTGGGGCTCGGCAATTACGCTGGGCACCCTCAACGTCTCTGCCATTATCTTGGCCGGATTGATTGGCTACAGCCTCGCCAAGAACAAGCGTTTCGATAACCCGCTCGCTTGCGTGGTCGTCGCCATCTCTGCCTTCGTCATCATGATGCCGCAGCAGATCACCGCCTCGCTTGCCGCCACGAGCCCACTGCTCACCGACAAGATCACCTCCGCCGAGGTCACGGGCGCCCTTTCGACTGCCAACACCGGCACCAACGGTCTGTTCTCGGCTATTATCATCGCCCTGCTTTCCGTCTCGCTCTTCATCAAGATTTCTGGCGTCGAGAAGCTCAAGGTTAAACTGGGCGAGGGCGTGCCTCCCGCGGTCTCCAACTCCTTCAACGTCATGATTCCGATGCTGCTTAACCTCGCGGTCTTCGCTCTTGCCGCAGCCCTGCTCGCCGTGTGCGCCGGCACCGATCTGTGCACCATCATCTCCACGTGCATCTCCAACCCGCTCAAGAGCATCATGAACGCCGGTCCGTGGGCTGTTATCCTCATCTACACCCTTGCTAACCTGCTGTTCTGCGTCGGTATTCACCAGTCCACCATCTCTGGCGCTACCGTCGAGCCGATCCTGACCATGCTCATCGTCGACAACATGGCTACCTTTGCCGCCGGTGGCACCATCCAGCCCGATCACTACATGAACATGCAGATCGTTAACAGCTTCGCCCTCATCGGCGGCTCGGGCTGCACCCTCATGCTCCTGCTCGACACGCTCCTGTTCTCCAAGAACAAGGCTTCCGAGACCGTTTCCAAGATGGCTATCCTGCCTGGTCTGTTCAACATCAACGAGCCGGTTATCTACGGTTACCCCATCGTGTACAACCTGCCGCTCATGATCCCGTTCGTTCTTCTTCCCGATCTGTTCATCGGCATCACCTATGGCCTTACCTGCGCAGGCATCATCAGCCCCTGCATCGCCCAGGTGCCCTGGACCATGCCTCCCGTCATCAATGCCCTGCTCGCTACGGGCTTTGACTGGCGCGCCGGCGTGTGGCAGGCTATCGAGATTGTCATTGGCATGGCCGTCTACCTGCCCTTTATGAAGATTTCCGAGAAGGCAATCGCCAAGCAGGAGGCTTTCGCCGAGTAGAACGCCTAACGTTCGTCCCCTTCGCCTTTGCGGGCGCCGGTACGCGGTGCCGGTGCCCGCAGCTCTCTCCCTTGTGTAAAGATGCAGGGGGGGTGGGCACAATAGCCGCAAGGAATAAAACCAGTTGTCGTCTGCGCGCCGCGCAGTTATAAGGAGGAAACCATGAAGAAGATCATGCTCTGCTGCAATGCCGGTATGTCCACGAGCCTGCTGGTCCAGAAGATGCAGGCCGAGGTTGCAAACCGTGGTCTGGATATTGAGGTCGAGGCTCGTCCCATGAACGAGGCCCACGATCACCTGGACGAGTGCGACATGTTGCTGCTTGGTCCGCAGATCGGCTACACCAAGGGCGATTTTGAGAAGGAGGCCGCCGGCCGCTTCCCGGTCGAGGTTATCAACATGGTCGACTACGGCCGCATGAACGCTGCCGGCATCATCGACCACTGCGTCAGCGTGATGGGCTAGGTGCTCTGCATGGAGGATATGAACGAACTGCAGATGACCTGCTTTGAGATCATCAGCTACGTCGGTACCGCCAAGAGCATGTACATCAATGCCGTGCAAAAGGCCAAGGAGGGCGATTTTGACGCCGCCGAGGAGCTTATCAAGCAGGGCGACGAGGCCTATAACGGTGGCCACGATGTTCACATGGGGCTTCTGAAGAAGGAGGCCAACGGCGAGCGTAACGGCGAGGCCCCGTTGATTTTGCTGCATGCCGAGGACCAGATGGCCGGCACCGAGACCATGCGCGTCATGGCGACGGAGCTCATCGAGGTTCACAAGCAGCTGCAGGCACTTCAGGCCTAGTCGGCGTTATCGCCGCGACGGACCGTGCGGTCCAACAGACAACATAGTCCCTTTGACGGGCGCCGGGAGCCTCCGCCTCCCGGCGCCTTTATTTTTGGGGATGGTCTTGCGCGGCCTGTTGGGCAGCCAATTGCGTTACCCCAGATAAAACCTGCCAAAACAAACCTGTCCCTTTTTGGTAGGTTTTTGCCTTGAGAGCGGTACCATACAGGCAATGTTTAAACGAGAAAGGTGGGCTCCCATGGAACCTAAGCAGTACTACATCGGCATCGACGTCGGCGGCACTTCGGTTAAGGAGGGCCTGTTCGACGAGGACGGCAACCTGCTTGCCAAGGCCAGCGTGCCCACGCCTCCTATCGTTGACGCTGCGGGCTTTGCCGCGGTGACCGAGGCTATCGACCAGGTGGTCGCCAAGGCACAGATTCCGCGTGCCTTTGTGGCGGGCATTGGCCTGGCCGTTCCGTGTCCCATCCCGGCGTCGGGCGATGCCAAGGTCAAGGCCAACATTGCCATTAACCTGCCCGAGCTGAGGGTCGCCATTCAGAAGCACTGCCCCGATGCGGTCGTTAAGTATGAGAACGATGCCAACGCCGCTGCCATGGGCGAGGCCTGGCTCGGTTCTGCCAAGGGCGTGCAGAACGTGGTGATGGTCACCATCGGTACCGGCGTGGGCGGCGGCGTTATCGTTAACGGCGACGTGGTATCGGGCGTTGTGGGCGCCGGCGGCGAGATTGGCCACATGTGCCTGAACCCGGCCGAGGAGCGCACCTGCGGCTGTGGCGGCCATGGCCATCTGGAGCAGTATTCCAGCGCCACCGGCGTGGTGAGCAACTACCTTGCCGAGTGCAAGAAGGCGGGCGTCGAGCCCATTGAGCTCACCGGCCCCTCCGATTCCAAGGACGTGTTCCAGGCCTGCCGCGAGGGCGACAAGCTTGCGCTGGCCGCAGCCGACACCATGGCCGACTACCTTGGCCGCGCCCTGGCGCTTATCGCCAACGTGGTCGACCCCGAGATGTTCCTGATCGGTGGCGGCGCGTCTGCCTCGGCCGATGTTTATCTCGACAAGGTTCGCGAGCACTTTAAGCAGTACGCGCTCTCTGCCTCGCGCGAGACGCCCATTAAGGTCGCTTCGCTCGGAAACGACGCCGGCATCATCGGTGCCGCCTACGTAGCCCTGCGCGCCGCCGGTAAATAATCGGTGCAGGAGGGCGGTGGTACAAGGGGGCAGACTTCGCCCCCAGGCTCGCCCCAAATTGCGCCGCGGCCCTTGCGTCTCATAAGGTTCGGCGCCAGCGTGCTACCATAGCTACGTCCAAGTACACATATCAAGTGGAGGATATCCATGGCAAACGTTCTTGTCTTTGGTCACCAGAACCCCGATAACGACGCCATCATGAGCGCCGTCGTCCTGTCCCAGCTGCTCAACCAGGTTGAGTATGCCGGCAACACCTACGAGGCCTGCGCCCTTGGTCAGCTTCCGGCAGAGTCTGCCAAGCTGCTCGCCGACGCCGGCATTGCCGAGCCCCGCGTGATCGAGTCCGTCGAGGCCGGTCAGCTCGTCGTCCTCACCGACCACAACGAGTCTGCCCAGTCCGTCGCCGGCCTTAAGGACGCCACGGTCTTTGGCGTTGTCGATCATCACCGCATCGGCGACTTCGAGACCGCCGGCCCGCTGCACTACATCTGCCTGCCCTGGGGCTCCAGCTGCACCATCGTCACCAAGCTCGCCGGCGTGCTCGGCGTTGAGCTTTCCGACGTTCAGGCCAAGCTGCTGCTCTCGGCCATGATGACCGACACGCTCATGCTCAAGAGCCCCACCACCACCGATGTCGACCGCGCCGTCGCCGCCAAGCTCGGCGAGCAGGTGGGCGTCGACCCGGTCAAGTTTGGCATGGAGGTCTTCCTCACCCGTCCGTCCGGCTCCTTCACCGCAGCCGAGATGGTCGGTAACGACATCAAGATGTTCGAGCCCGCCGGCAAGAAGCTGCTCATCGGCCAGTACGAGACTGTCGACAAGACCCGCGCACTCGGCATGATCGACGAGATTCGCGAGGCCATGCGCGCCTACGCCGCCGAGAAGGGTGCCGACGGCATCGTTCTGTGCATCACCGACATCATGGAGGAGGGCTCGCAGGTCCTGCTCGAGGGCGAGACCGAGGCTGCTCAGAAGGGCCTGGGCATTGCCGACGAGCACGACGGCGTCTGGATGCCGGGCGTCCTCTCCCGTAAGAAGCAGGTCGCTGCTCCCATCATGGCCGCCTGCTAGGTTTAGTTGACCAAACGCCACGACCGGATCGCGGACGACCCGCGCTCCGGTCGTTTTTTGTGCACGGCGCCGCGTCGTCTCTTGGATAGGCGCGCCCGCGCCGTTGAGCAAATAATGTTCAACCTGTGGTTCCGCTTTTCGCCCACGCCTGCGTGCTTGTCGTGCAGGGTAGGCTAGATGCAAGCGTAATACGTTAGAGCGCGGCGCCGCCACTTGGGCGGGCCGTGCTTTTTTAAGACGGGAGCTTTCCCGTGAAAGGAGCCGCCCATGGCAGCAACTGAGCAGCTGTTCAACGTTCGTGAGCGCAAGCGCTTTGAACGTCACGACATCTGGGAGCGCATCGCCGAGAACGGCACGATTTCCGCCGCCGTCATGGTCTTCGCCGCCATCGCCGCCGTCATTTGCGCCAATACCGATGCCTACGAGGCCATCCATCACTTTTTGGAGACCCCGCTGTATGTGGGCCTGGGCAACCTTACGGCCGGTCTCACCGTTGAACTTTTCGTCAACGACTTCCTCATGGCGATTTTCTTTTTGCTAGTGGGCATTGAGCTTAAGTACGAGATGACGGTCGGCGAGCTCAAGAATCCGCGTCAGGCCATGCTTCCCATGCTGGCGGCCGTGGGCGGCGTCGTCGTTCCCGCCTGCATCTATCTGATCTTTAACCATGCCGGCGCGCACAACGGCTGGGCCATTCCCATGGCAACCGATATTGCCTTTGCGCTGGGCGTGCTGTCGCTTTTGGGTAATCGCGTGCCCAACGGCGTGCGCGTGTTCTTCTCGACGCTCGCCATCGCCGACGACCTCATCTCTATCGCCGCCATCGCCATCTTCTACGGTCAGAGCCCCAATCCGTTTTGGTTGGGCGCCGCCGCGCTTGTGACCTGCGCGCTCGTGTGGCTCAACAAGACGCAGCATTACCGCCTTGCCCCGTATTCGGTACTGGGTTTGCTGTTGTGGTTCTGCATGTTCAAGAGCGGCGTACACGCCACGCTTGCCGGCGTCATCTTGGCCTTTACCATCCCGGCCAAGTGCGGCGTCAAGCTCGATAGCCTCACCGATTGGTTGGGCGAGTGCCTGCCGCTGCTCGATGACCGCTACGATGACGAAGCACACATCCTGGGCCAGCATGACTTTACCGTCTCGACCACCAAGGTCGAGCGCGTCATGCACCGCGTGACCCCGCCGCTCATCCGCATGGAGCGTCTGATCTCCACGCCGGTCAACTTTGTGATCCTGCCGATCTTCGCGTTTGTCAACGCGCAGGTTCGCCTGGTGGGCGTTGATATGAGCACGTTGCTCACCGACCCGGTGACACTCGGCGTGTACTTTGGCATGCTGCTGGGCAAGCCGATCGGCATCTTTGGCATGACGTTCGCCCTGGTTAAGCTTAGGGCCTGCGAGCTGCCGCACAATGTCAACTGGCACATGATTGCCGGTGTGGGCATTCTGGGCGGCATCGGCTTTACCATGTCGATTCTCATCAGCGGCCTTGCCTTCCCGACGGCCCAGTTTGAGGTTCTGGCTGCCAAGGCCGCCATCCTTGCCGGTTCGGTCACCGCTGCCGTGCTCGGCATGATCTACATGAGCGTGGTCTGCAAGCACCCCGCGCCCAAGGGCGAGTAAGGGCACATACAAGTTTAAAAACGCCGCCTGTGAGCACCATCACAAGCGGCGTTTTAGTCATTGGGGACGTTCTTAAATGACTAGGTTTATTCCACGGTGCCGTAGACGGCGCCCCAGCCGTGGGCGGCCAAGGCGGAATTGAGCTGGTCGCAAAGTGACTGGCGGTCGTAATAGCCGGGCGGTAGCAGGTTGACGATCTCCATGAGATCGGGGGCCAGGTCCAAGATTTCGGCCTGTACGATCAGATCCAGGCGGTCGATGGCGTGGCGGTCGTAAAACAGTCCGTCGACCAGGCGCTGCAGGTCGCCGAATTCCTCGGCCTGGAACGATCCGTACTCCATAGTGCCTCCTTGGGCGCCCCACGCCGGCATGCGCGGCGATTCGTAATTTATTGCGATGGACTTAATCTATCACGGCTTCATAACGTTGCGGCGGTGGCGGTCTATACTTAGACGAACTGCAACGTACCGCTTCGCGAAAGGTCGCACCCATGCAGACGATCTACCAGAAGATGGAAACCACCGAACTCGATGCCGCCATCGAGGCGCTCAAGGCCGAGGTCGCCGAGGTCAAGGCTAAGGGCCTGGCGCTCGATATGGCCCGCGGCAAGCCGTCGCCCTCCCAGGTGGACATCTCGCGCCCCATGCTCGATATCCTCAATGCCGACGCCGATCTGCACGATGGCAACGTCGATTGTTCCAACTACGGCTGCTTCGAGGGTATTCCTTCGGCACGCAAGTTGGCAGGGGAGTTCCTGGGCTGCCCCGCCGAGCAGACGCTCGTGCTGGGTTCGTCGAGCCTGCTGATCGAGCATGACATCGCCGGCATGTTCTGGCGCTGCGGCTCGTGTGGCAGCGAGCCCTGGGACGCCTACGAGGCCGCGCACGACGGCAAGAAGGTCAAGTTCCTGTGCCCTGTTCCCGGCTACGACCGCCACTTTGGCATCACCGCCGACTTGGGCATCGAGAACGTCCCCGTCGCGATGACCGACAACGGCCCCGACATGGACGAGATCGAGCGCCTCGTTGCCGCCGACGATTCCATCAAGGGTATCTGGTGCGTGCCCAAGTATTCCAACCCCACGGGCATCACTTTTAGCGAGGACACTGTGCGCCGTCTGGTCGAGATGCCCACGGCCGCGCCCGATTTCCGCATCTTCTGGGACAACGCCTACTGCGTGCACGACCTGTACGACGAGACCGACGAGCTCGCAAACATCTTTGACCTCGCTCGCGCGGCGGGCACCGAGGACCGTGTGGTGGCCTTTGCCTCGACGTCCAAGATCACCTTCCCGGGCGCCGGTATCGGCTTTATCGGTGCGAGCCCCGCGGTCATCGCCGAGTTCTCCAAGCGCCTGAAGGCCGGCCTCATCAGCGCCGACAAGCTCAACCAGCTGCGTCACGTGCGCTTCCTTCCCACCATCGAGGCGGTCAAGGAGCACATGAAAAAGCATGCCGAGTTCCTGCGTCCGCGCTTTGAGGCAGTCGAGCGCAAGCTCACCGAGGGCTTGGGCGACACGGGCTGCGCCACCTGGACGCACCCCCGCGGCGGCTACTTTGTAAGCTTCGATGGTCCCGAGGGCTCGGCCCAGAAGGTCGCCGCGCTTTGCGCCGACCTGGGCGTCAAGCTCACGCCGGCCGGTGCTACCTGGCCCTATGGCAAGGACCCGCGCGACACTAACATCCGCATCGCGCCGAGCTATCCCACGGTCGAGGACCTGGAGGCCGCGCTCGATGTGCTGGTGCTGGCCGTTAAGCTTGTCGCTGCCGAGCTTGCGCGTGCCGAGCGCGCCTAACGCCTAGGGCCCCGCAAGTTCGCGCCCAGTACTATCAGCACTCTCGATTCGCAAAGGAGCGTATACATGGATTTGGGTATTTCCACCAACCCCACGCCGGAGCTCTACACCATTAAGGTAACCGGCGAGATCGATATCTCTAACGCCGATAGCCTGCGCAATGCCATCGACCTGGCGCTCGAGCAGCCCACTGAGGCCGTTGAGCTCGATTTTGCCCAGGTGAGCTACATCGATTCGACGGGCATTGGCGTGCTCGTGGGCGCCGCACACCACGCGGTCGACCACGGCAAGCGCTTTAGCTGCACCAATGTGCAGCCCCCGGTGATGCGCGTGGTCCAGCTGTTGGGTGTCGACCAGGAGATTTCGATCACCGCTGCATAATCTTTGCCCCCAAAAGGGCGTGCCGTTTGGCATATGTTTGTGATGCGCTCGGACGTTTTGGCGTCCGGGCGCTATACTTGACCGAATGAATAGACGAGTTCCGGCCGAATGGCGCGGTGCGGGCTCGACTCACATCGAGCCTTGGAGGTATGTGTGTTTGGTATTGGAGAGGGTGAGCTCGCGATCATCGTGGTCTTCGGCTTTTTGCTGTTTGGCCCGGATAAGCTCCCACAGATGGGCCGCACGATCGGCCGTGCCATCCGTCAGTTCCGCGAGACGCAGGAAAAGATGACGGCCGTTGTTCAGTCCGAGATTATCGATCCGGTGAGCGAGGCCGCTTCGGCACCGGTCAAGCCCAAGAAGACTGCCGTCGATGACGATTCCGATGCGGACGAGGATGCCGCCGAGACGGCAGCGCCCGCCAAGAAGGAGACCTTTGCCGAGCGCCGTGCCCGCCTTGCTGCCGAGAAGGCTGCGAGCGAGGGTGCCGCCGAGGGCGAGGGTGCTGCTGAGGAGTCCGAGGCCGAGGGCGCCGAGCCTGCCGCTGCCGCCGAGCCTGTCGTCGAGCCCGAGCCTGCTGCAGAGCCGGAGCCCGAGCCCGAGCCGGCAGAGCCCACGACGGCTGACCTCTACGCTCGTCGTCCCCGCAAGCGCAAGGCCGTCGTCGACCAGCTCGCTCGCGAGCTCGAGGCCGAGGACGACGCCGCTGCCGCCGACGCCCCGAAGGGAGGCGATGAGTAATGCCTATCGGACCTGCGCGTATGCCGCTCTTCGATCACCTGGGAGAGCTCCGTCGCCGCCTGACCATCGTGGTCGTGTCGGTGTTCGCCGCCGCTATCGTGCTGTATTTCGCCACGCCCGTGGTGCTCGACATCTTGGAAGACCCCATCCGCTCCTTTGTGCCAGACGGTAAGTTCTACATCACCACCACGCTCGGCGGCTTTGGCCTGCGCTTCTCGCTTGCCATCAAGATGGCCGTTGTCATGTGCACGCCCATGATCATCTGGCAGATCTTGGCGTTTTTCCTGCCGGCGCTTCGCCCCAACGAGCGCAAGTGGGTCGTGCCCACGGTGCTCGCCTCGACGGTGCTGTTCTTCCTGGGCGCTATCTTCTGCTACTTCATCATCATCCCGGCGGGCTTCGAGTGGCTCATCGGCGAGACCTCTGCCGTCGCCACGGCGCTGCCCGATCTGGAGAACTACGTCAACATGGAGCTGCTCTTTATGATCGGCTTTGGCGTGGCGTTTGAGCTGCCGCTCATCATCTTTTATCTGTCCGTCTTCCATATCGTGTCCTACGCGGCCTTCCGCAGTGCCTGGCGTTTCGTGTACGTTGGCCTGCTTGTGGGCTCGGCTGTGATTACGCCCGACGGCTCGCCCGTTACGCTGGGCCTCATGTATGGCGCCCTGCTCTCGCTCTACGAGATTTCGCTTGCCATCGCCCGTGTGGTCATTACCGCGCGCGAGGGCAAGGAGGGCTTGTTCGTGAGTCGTCTGGACCTGTTCTCGGACGACGAGGACGACGAGGAGTAAATCGGTATGCACGAGGTTGGCATTGTCAACGGCATACTCGATACAGTGATTCGCGCGGCGCGTGGGGCGGGGGCCTCGCGCGCCGTTTTGGTAACGCTGCGTATCGGGGATATGACCGAGGTCGTGCGCGAGGCGCTCGACTTTGCCTGGGAGACGTTTCGCGACGAGGACCCGCTCACGAAGGGCTGCGAGCTTGCCGTGGAGGAGGTCCATCCACAAAGCGAGTGCCAGGACTGCGGTGAGGTCTTCGATCACGACCGTTTCCATTGCCGCTGCCCTCAATGTGGCGGCGCCAACGTGCGCCTGCTGCACGGCCGCGAGCTCGACATCGCCAGTATCGAAATCGAAACCCCCGACGATTAGCCCGCCAGCCACCTGGGGACGGGGTATAAAGGGGCCAAAGTAAGGAGTGCCGAGTATGGCCGAGAAAACGATTGATATCGCGTCGCCGATTCTGTCGCGCAACGAGCGCCTGGCAGATCAGTTGCGTCAGCGATTTAAAGAGACAAACACCTATGTGATCAACGTCTTGTCGAGCCCCGGTTCGGGCAAGACCACCACGATCCTGGGCACCAACGAGCGCCTGCGCGACAAGGCCGGCCTGCGCTGTGCCGTCATCGAGGGCGATATCGCCTCGGATGTCGACGCCATCACCATGAAGGAAGCCGGCATGCCCGCCATCCAGATCAACACGGGCGGCCTGTGCCACCTCGAGGGTAACATGATCATGGAGGCCGTTGACGCGTTCGACCAGGCGGTGGGCCTTCAAAACATCGACGTCATCTTTATCGAAAACGTGGGCAACCTGGTCTGCCCGGTCGACTTTGACCTGGGCGAGAACCTGTCCATCATGATCCTCTCGGTGCCCGAGGGCGACGACAAGCCCATCAAGTACCCGGGCATCTTCCAGCACGCCGGCGCACAGCTGCTCAACAAGGTCGACGTGGCCCCGGCTTTCGATTTTGACATGGATGGGTATACTAAGACACTCGATGACCTCAATCCGCAGGCGCCGCGGTTTGCCGTGAGCGCGCGCAAGGGCGAGGGCATGGATGCCTGGTGCGATTGGCTCATCGGGCAGATCGAGCAAGCAAGGGCGTAAATCGGCCGCCATACGGGCGGGCGTAGCCGCAGAGACACGAGATAGGAGCCTCTTTTGAAGCTCATCATCGCCGAGAAAAACGACGCCGCGCGTCAGATCGCCGAGCGTCTGTCCACGGGTAAGCCCAAAAAGGACAAGGTGTACAACACCGCCATCTACCGCTTTGAGTGGAAGGGCGAGGAGTGCGTGACGATCGGCCTTGCCGGTCACATCCTTGCGCCTGATTTTTGCGACAGCGTGCTGTTCGATAAAAAGCTGGGCTGGTATTCGGTCACCGAGGACGGCGAGATACTGCCGGCCGACATGCCCGATGGCCTGGCGCGTCCGCCTTACGACACCAAGCGTAAGCCGTTCCTTGCCGATGGCATCTCCATTAAGGGCTGGAAGCTCGAGAGTCTGCCTTACCTCACCTGGGCGCCCGTCATTAAGTTGCCGGCTGAGAAAGAGCTCATTCGCTCGCTTAAGAACCTCGCCAAAAAGTCCGACAGCGTCATCATTGCCACGGACTTCGATCGCGAGGGCGAGCTGATCGGTTCGGACGCCCTCAACAAGGTGCGCGAGGTGGCGCCCGACTTGCCGGTCGCCCGCGCCCAGTATTCTTCGTTTACCAAGGCCGAGATCACGCAGGCCTTCGATAACCTTGTCTCGCTCGACCAGAACCTGGCCGACGCCGGCGAGAGCCGTCAGCACATCGACCTCATTTGGGGTGCGGTGCTCACGCGCTACCTGACGCTCGCCAAGTTTGGCGGCTTTGGCAACGTGCGTTCCGCCGGCCGCGTGCAGACGCCGACGCTTGCCCTGGTGGTCGAGCGCGAACGCGAGCGCATGGCGTTTGTGCCCGAGGACTATTGGCAGATTCGCGGCATGGGCGCCGCGCAAGGCGCTGCCGAGGACGATCGCTTTAAGATCGCGCACAAGACGGCGCGCTTTACCGACAAGGATGCTGCTGAGACGGCGTACGGTCACGTTGACGGTGCCAAGACGGCAACCGTCGCCGCGGTGACCAAGCGCTCGCGCAAGCAGCAGCCGCCCACGCCGTTTGCGACCACCTCGCTGCAGGCTGCCGCCGCAGCCGAGGGTATCTCGCCTGCGCGTACCATGCGCATCGCCGAGTCCCTCTACATGGCGGGCCTCATCAGCTACCCGCGTGTCGACAATACCGTATACCCCGCGACGCTTGATCTGGGCGCTGTGGTGAGTGACCTTGCAAAGATCAACCCGGCGCTGGCGCCCGTGTGCAAAAAGGTCCTCGCCGGCCCCATGAAGCCCACGCGCGGCAAGGTCGAGACCACCGACCACCCGCCTATCTATCCCACGGGCGAGGGCGATCCGTCCACGCTCGACGGCGGCCAGCGCAAGCTCTACGACCTCATCGCCCGCCGCTTCCTAGCGACGCTTATGGGTCCCGCGACCATCGAAAACACTAAGCTCGAGCTCGACGTGAACGGTGAGCCGTTCGTGGCTTCGGGCGATGTGCTCGTGACCCCGGGTTTCCGCGAGGCGTACCCGTACGGACTCAAGCGCGACGAGCAGATGCCGCCGCTGGAGCAGGGCGATACGGTCGACGTGTTCGACATTAAGCTCGAGGCCAAGCAGACCGAGCCGCCCGCGCGCTACAGCCAGGGCAAGCTCGTGCAGGAGATGGAAAAGCGCGGCCTGGGCACCAAGTCCACGCGCGCGAGCATCATCGAGCGCCTGTACGCCGTGCGCTATCTCAAAAACGATCCCGTGGAGCCGAGTCAGCTGGGCATCGCCATTATCGATGCACTGTCGCAGTTTGCCCCGCGCATCACGAGCCCCGATATGACCAGCGAGCTCGATGGCGACATGACCCGTGTGGAGCGCGGCGAGGATACCGAAGAGCATGTCGTGACGCACTCGCGCGCGCTGCTGGCTGGCGTGCTCGACGAGCTGCTCAAGCACACGCAGGAGCTGGGCGACGCCATCAGCGACGCCGTCACGGCCGATGCGCGCGTGGGCGCTTGCCCCAAGTGCGGCAAGGACCTGGTTATGAAGACGAGCGCCAAGACCCGCGGCAGCTTTATCGGCTGCATGGGCTGGCCCGACTGCGATGTGACCTATCCGGTGCCGAGCGGCGTCAAGGTAAGCCCGCTCGAGGGCGAGGCGGCCGTGTGCCCCGAGTGCGGCGCGCCGCGCATTAAGTGCCAGCCGTTCCGCCAGAAGGCCTTCGAGATTTGCGTGAACCCCACGTGCCCCACCAACTACGAGCCCGACCTTAAGGTGGGCGAGTGCAAGGTGTGCGCCGAGGCCGGACGCCATGGCGACCTGATCGCGCACAAGAGCGAGAAGAGCGGCAAGCGCTTTATCCGCTGCACCAACTACGATGACTGCGGCGTGAGCTATCCTCTGCCGGCGCGCGGTAAGCTCGAGGCGACGGGTGAGACCTGCCCCGAGTGCGGCGCCCCCATCGTGGTGGTCAACACGGCGCGCGGTCCGTGGCGCATCTGCGTGAACATGGACTGCCCGACCAAGGAGAAGAAGCCCGCCCGCGGCCGCAAGGCCACGACTAAGGCGAGCACGGCCAAGAAGACGACGGCGGCAAAGAAGACTGCTGCCAAGAAGACGACCGCCAAAAAGACGACGGCCAAGAAGTCGACTACCAAAAAGACCGCTGCCGACAAGTAGCCGAGCACATATAGACGCGGCGGGGCC
>CABUAT010000040.1 GCA_902489665.1 uncultured Collinsella sp.
GTAGCGTCTATCCCAAATCTTGAGTATTTGTTCGACAGAACGGCCCCTGCCGGCTCCTGCTAGACTGGTAGATTCCCAACCGCCCATCCAGGAGCCTCAATGTCGCGCAAGTCCGCCTACAAGCAAGTACTTTCCATCGGCACCGCCGTGGTGCTCGGGTTTGCACTGTTTACGGGATCGCTCGACGGAGCGCCCAAGTTGCTGTCGCCGCAAAGCGATGAGCAGGCGGTAGCTCTGGCCGAGAAACAAAACGAAAGTCCCAGCCGCACCGACGACGAGGCAGACCTGGTTGCCCGGCTCGAATCGGGAACAGCGAGCTCCTCGGACTCTCAAAATAGCCAAGACTCTGGCGATGGCTCCGAATCCACCACGACCAACACCAACGGCAACGTTGCCTCCGCGGACAGCGCCGCCGCCCCCATCGACGAGGTCGAAAACCCCGACCTCAACCGCGCCCGCGGTGTTTATCTCAGCAGCATTCCCGACTACGCCGGCAACCCCTACGTTGCCCTTCGCGCCGACAGCACGCACCCGCTCGGCACGCCGTCATTCACACTCGATGAATACGATCGCGCCACCGAAGAGGGCTGCTTTAAGAAATTCTCCAAGCTCGATAGCCTAGGCCGCACCCGCAAGGCGCTCGCCTGCGTAGGCCCCGAGTCGCTCGGACAGGGAAAGCGCGGCGATATCTCGCGCATCCATCCTGCCGGTTGGCACCAGCAGCGCTACGACTTTATTCCGGGCCAGAGCCTCTACAACCGCTGCCACCTCATCGCCTGGTCGCTCTGCGGCGAAAAAGCCAACCGCAAAAATCTCCTCACCGGCACGCGCTATCTCAACGAGACGGGCATGCTACCGTTTGAAGAGCAGATTCTCAACTATATTCGCGATACGGGCAACCATGTGCTCTACCGCGTCACGCCCATGTACAACGAAGAGGAACTCGTCTGTCGCGGCGTTCGCCTGGAGGCACAATCGATCGAGGACCACGGCAAGACCCTGTGCTTCCACGTGTACTGCTACAACCTGCAGCCGCACGTGCAGATCGACTACGCCACCGGCCGCAACCAGGCATCCGGAGACTAGTGCCGACCGCGCCGCCCGTAACCCAAAAACATGATCCGTTTTCCTCCGTCCCCAGGGGATCAAATTAGGCCGCCCCGGTTACCCAGGACGGCCTTTTCGTCAGCACCTACATTGCAGGCAAAACCACACGTTACTTGGCGCGGCCCTCTTCATAGCGCTCGACCAGCTTGGCCTGAACGTCATAAGGCACCTGCTCATAGCCAGCGGGCTTCATGGTAAAGTCGCCCGTGCCGCGCGTGATAGAGCGCAGGCGCGTCGAGTAATCCGTCAGCTCTGCCAGCGGCGCCTGGGCGATGACCACGGTATCGCCACGCTCATCGGTCTCCATGCCCGTCACGCGACCGCGCGAGGCCGAGATGTCGCCCATCACGGCGCCCGCGTAGCTCTCGGGGATAGTCACCGTGATTTCCTCGATGGGCTCTAGCACCACCGGGTCGGCATCGGCACATGCCTTGCGCAGGCCGATGCGAGCCGCCGCGCGGAACGCCATCTCGTTGGAGTCGACGCTGTGATACGAGCCGTCATACACCGCGACGCGAATGCCCGTGAGCGGGTAGCCGGCAATGATGCCGTCCTTCATGGTCTCCTGGACGCCCTTGTCCACGGCGGGGATCAGCGAGCGCGGAATGCGGCCGCCCACGACCTCATCCACAAACTCGTAGCCGTCGCTCGTGCCGTCGGGCCCAATAAGCG
Source organism: uncultured Collinsella sp. (assembly GCA_902489665.1). Taxonomy (GTDB): domain Bacteria; phylum Actinomycetota; class Coriobacteriia; order Coriobacteriales; family Coriobacteriaceae; genus Collinsella. The sequence goes on from CABUAT010000040.1 coordinate 1,780, forward strand.
GCTCCACGCGCAGCCAGCAGTCGCCGTACTGACCGGCACCACCGGTCTGCTTCTTGTGGCGGCCCTGGGCACTTGCCGTGCGGCGGATGGTTTCGCGATACGGAATGCGGATCGGCACGCTTTTGGCCACGACCTTGGTGCGATCCTCCAGGCGGTTGAGCAGCACCGAAACCTGCGCCTCACCAACGGCGGAGATAATGGTCTGGCCGGTCTCCTCGTCGCGGTCGATGCTCATAGTCGGATCAGCCTTGCAGGCCTTCTCGATAAACGTGTAGAGCTTCTCTTCGTCCCCGCGATTCTCGGACTCAATGGCGATGCGGTACTGAGAGTTGGGGAACTTAAACGCCGCCGCTTCGACCTTACCGGTAATGGAGAGCGTATCGCCCGTCTCGGCCGCCAGCTTGGGCGCCACGATGATGTCGCCGGCATAGGCGTGACCGACCTCGGTCATGTCGCGGCCGCACATCACATACAGGTGAGCCAGACGATCGCTCTTGCGGGTACGCGCGTTGATCAGCTCAAGACCCGGCTCAAGCGTACCCGTCAGCACCTTGATAAAGCTGATGCGACCCTGCTGCGGATCGGCCAGCGTCTTAAACACAAACGCCACCGGACGGTCATCGTCACTCGAAATCTTGAGCGAATCACCGTCGATAAGCGGCATCTCGCCGTAGTCGGTCGGTGCCGGGAAGTACGTCGCGATGTCGTCCATCAGCGAGTTGACGCCCTGCTCCTTAATGCAATCGCCCGCAAAGACCGGCACAAAGATACGCTCGGCAATCGCCTTCGACAGCAAGCCCTCAAGCTCCTCCTGCGTCAGCGTCTCCTCGCCTTCCAAGTATTTCATCATCAGCTCATCGTCGGCCTCGGCCACCAACTCGCACAGATGGTCATGGGCTTCCTCGGCCTGGGCACGATACTCCTCGGGAATCTCCGACTCAACGGCTTCGGTGCCGTTGCAGTGGCGCGCCTTCATGCGCACCAGGTCGATGATGCCGTCAAAGTCCTCGCCCTCGCCCCAGGGAAGGGTCACGGCGCCCAGGCGCGTGCCAAAGCGCTCCTGCAGCAGGTCCATCGTGGTCGCAAAGCTGGCCTCGGAGCGCGACAGGCGGTTTACGAACACCGCACGCGCCAGGCGCAGGTCCTCGGCGGCATACCAGAGCTTAACCGTCGTAGGCTGCGGGCCGGCCTCGGCGTCGACCACAAACAGAGCCGTCTCGCAGACGCTCATCGCGGCAAAGGCGTCGCCGATAAAGTCGGGATAGCACGGGGCATCGAGCACGTTGATGCGGGCGCCCTTCCAGTCGATCGGCGCGATGGTCGTCGAGATGGAAAACGCGCGCTTGACCTCTTCGGGGTCATAGTCGAGCGTGGGCTTGGTGCCGTCGTGGCCGCCCAGGCGGGCGGTCTTGCCAGAAAGGTGGAGCATGGCCTCGGCGAGTGAAGTCTTGCCCACCCCGCCTTGGCCTACGAGCACCACGTTCCTTACATTGCCGGTCTTGGGAGCACCCATGATGACCTCCTTGCAGGGCCGCGCGCATTGCGCGACGCCAACGGGGAGAGTTCGCGGTCGGTGCCATCCCGGGAGCAGCATGGTCGGCAGCCGAGCCGACTCACCCTCCAAATGTCCTATGCCACCACCCTACCCTCACGGGCGACCGTCCATGCACACCTTTCGGCACACGTATGAATACAGGCGGCGAGAGGAAGAGACAAGCTTGTGAGGCGATTATTGAACCCCGCCGATGCAAACAAAAAGCCGCCACAGACCGTAAGACCTGCGGCGGCTTCGCCTCAATTAATAGTTGAGCAAATACCTGAGCCTATCCCTCGATACGGCTCAAAAACTCACGCGTGCGCTGCTCGCGCGGATGGTCGATAACCTGCTCGGCCGGACCCTCCTCGACAATGCGGCCTCCGTCCATAAAGACCACGCGATCGGCAACATCGCGCGCAAACTGCATCGCGTGGGTCACGATCACCATCGTCATATTCTGCGCGGCAAGGTCTTTAATGACACGCAGCACCTCGGCCGTTAGCTCGGGATCGAGCGCCGAGGTCGGCTCGTCAAAGAACAAGATTTCCGGGTCGAGCGCCAAGGCGCGGGCGATACTCACGCGCTGTTGCTGACCGCCCGAAAGCTCACACGGAACCTTGTTCTCGTTGCCCACAAGCCCCATCTGAGCAATCAATTCATGCGCACGAGCTTCCGCCTGCTCGCGCGGGCGCTTAAGAACGCGGATCGGCGCATCGGTGATGTTTTTCATCACGGTATAGTGCGGGAACAGATTGTAGTTCTGAAACACCAGGCCAAATCGCGAGCGCGCCTGCCTGGGCACATCGCCCTTCGCATAGACCGCGCCCGAACCCGCATCCGTCGCAACGGCAAGGTCGCCAAACGAGAGCGAGCCTCCGTCGAGCGTCTCGAGCAGCGTGGCACACCGCAGCAGCGTGGACTTGCCGCCACCCGAAGGCCCGATAATCGCCACGACCTCTCCACGCTTTACCTCGAGCGAGATATCCTTGAGCACCTCATTGCCGCCAAACGCCTTGCGAGCGTTCGATATATTCATTACCGAATTAATCATGGTAGTAATCCAATTTTTTCTCGGCGGCGCCCAGCAGCATCTCGACAACGAAATTAAAGACCCAGTAAATCAGCGCCGCAATCGCAAACGGCACCATGCTCACCTGCGAGGCGACCAGCGCCTTGGCCGTCGAGAACATCTCACCCACGCCAATGGCAAACGCCAGCGACGTGTCCTTGACCAGCGTGATGATCTCGTTGCCCATCGCCGGCAGAATACGCTTGGCGACCTGCGGCATCACGATATACAGAAACGTCTGCACGCGCGAATAGCCCAGCACCTCGGCAGCCTCGTGTTGACCGCGCGGAATGGACTGCAAGCCCGAGCGATAGATCTCGGCAAAGTAACCGGCGTAGTTGATGATGAACGCCACGACGCACGCCGTCCACTTGGAATCGGGCGTGAGCGAAATGCCAAACACGTAATACGGGGCAAAGTAGATGGCAAACATCTGCAGCATGAGCGGCGTGCCGCGCATGACCGAGATATAGATGCGCGCAATCCAGCGAAGCGGCGCGATTTTGCTCATGCGCATAAACGCCACGGGAATTCCCAGCGGAATCGACCCGAGCAGCGTCAACACAAACAGCTGCAAACTGACCAAGAACCCCTGGCCAAGCATCTGCATCATGACCTGAATAGACATTACTTGAGCACCCAATTATCGAAAGACAAACCATAGCTTGAATATTTATCGCAGAGGTCCTTGACCGTGCCGTCCTCGTAGAGCGCCTTGAGCGACTCGGCTACAGCATCGGCCGACTTGGTGTCGCCCTTCTTAAAGCCAACGGCGTAGTGCTCGCTGGACAGCGGCTCATCAAGCTGCGTATAGGCATCGGGCTTGGCGGCAAGCTGATACTGGGCAATCGAAAGGTCGCACGCCACGGCATCGACCGCGCCGCTCTCGAGCTGCATAAAGGCCGTGTTGTACTCGCCGATCGTGTCGAGCGTGGCAAACGTCGCTGCCAGATCCTTCTGGTCACCCTCAAGCACGTCCTGCGCAGCGGAATCAGTCTGGGTAATCACAGTCTTGCCGGCAAGATCGTCCCAGCCCTTGATGCCCGCATCCTTCTTGACCACCAGCACCTGCTCGTTGAGCATGTACGGCTCGGAGAACGTGTAGTCGTCCTCACGGCCCTCCATGGTAAAGCCGTTCCAGATGCAGTTGATGGCGCCCGAGTTAAGCAGCGTATCCTTGGCGTCCCAGTCGATGGCCTCGTATTTGACCTCCCAGCCCTGCTTATCGGCAACAGCCTTGGCCAGATCGAGATCAAAGCCGGTGTACTCGCCATCGTCGCCCACAAAGCCGTACGGAGGATAGGACTTATCGAAGCCCACCACGAGCTTCTTGGACTCCGCAGCACCCTTCACATCCTTGGCCGCGGCAGAGCCAGCAGCGGAGCCCTTGCCGGCACCACCGCCGCAACCGACAAGACCAAGGCCAAGCACCGTGGCGAGCGAGCCGGCTAGACCAACAAACTGACGACGAGACATATCGGTGTTCATGGTATTCCCCCTTGATGGCACTTTAGTTAGATAAAGTGAGTCATGTAACGTTCAGAATCATACACTTTAGCGTGATAGAGCACAAGGGAGGGGTTGCCCGCTGGGCTCCGGGGCGGGGGTTAAGTTTCCTGCTCTACAGTCCTGCTCACGACGGAGGCCACATTAAGTGGCCTCCTGTTCGTGCGGAACTCGCGATAAACTTAACCCCCGCCCCGGAGCCCAGCGGGCAATCATCGTTGTACCTATCACTGATACCAATAAACCGCTTGCATATCGTCTGTTGGCTTGGCACGGTACAATGCTTGTAGCTTTAAATTAATAAATTAGTGGGGTTAATTCATGGCAGAATCTCGTGCGGAGCGTAAGGCTCGTCGTGCTTTGATCGAAGCAGCTGAGGGGTCGGAGGAGAAATCTTCTACGAAATCCAAGTCTTCTAAAGCTGCAAAAAGCAAATCGGCCAAGAGCAGGGCTAAGACCAAGCGTTCTGACTCTCGTCGAGGCGGAGACAAAGCGTCTCAGACTCGCTCCAAGCGTCCGCATAAAGATCCGGTTTCGCCTGCGCGTAAGGCTGTGGATCCCAAGTCTCCCTGTTCCATCATGAGAGCTTGTGGCGGATGCACGGCGCTCAATCGTCCTTATAAGAAGCAGTTGGCAGCCAAGCAGGCCGCCATGGAGGAGCTTTTTGCTACCCTTTGCGAGCGCGAGGGCATTAGCGTCGACCCCATTCGCGGTATGGGCGTCACCCTGGGCGACCCGGGCAAATATCCTGCGCCGCGCGGTTTTCGCCATAAGGCCGCCACTCCCTTTGCTCCCGGTAAGGAGGGTGCTGTCCGTTGCGGTTTCTTTGAGCGCGGCACGCACAAGATCGTTGCCGTACCCGAGTGTCCTGTCGAGGCACCGGGTGCCCGTCAGATTCTCAACGGCATCGCACGCGAAGCTGAGCGGCTGCATATTCCCGCCTTTAATGAGGACAAGCATCTTGGTTTGCTTCGCTATGCCGTCGTCCGCTGCGGTTGGCGTACCGACCAGGTCATGGTTACGCTCGTGACCGCTCAGCGCGACTTGCCGCATGCGCAGGAGTTCTTTGAGGCTGTCGCCGCACTCAATCCGCACATCGTCACCGTCGCCCAAAACATCAACGGACGTCCCGGCAACGCCATCCTCGGCGAGGAAACCCGCATTGTATATGGCGCCGAGTGCATGCGCGACCAGCTGCTCGGCTGCGAGTTCGATATCTCCCCCACCGCGTTCTACCAGACCAACCCGCAGCAGACCGAGCTGCTCTATCAGCTCGCGATTGACGGCATGGACCTGCAGCAGGGCGACGTACTCATGGATGCCTATTGCGGTAGTGGAACTATCGGCCTGTGCGCAGCCAAAGCCGCCCAGGACAAGGGCGTCGGTATTATGCTGCTTGGCGTGGAGCGCAACCACGCCGGCATTGCCGACGCACGTCGTAATGCCGAGCTCAACGGCCTCACCCGCAGCGCTTGGTTTATGGCCGACGATGCCACCGATTACATCCTGGATGCCGCCGATAACAACGAGCGGGTCGATGTCCTTTCCATCGATCCGCCGCGCGCCGGCTCCACGCCCGAGTTCCTCGAAGCTGCCTGCGCGCTTAAGCCGCGCCGCATCACCTATATCAGCTGCAACCCCGTAACTCAAGAGCGCGACCTGCATCGGCTTCTCGACGGAGGCTATCGCCTGCTCAAGATCACGCCCGTCGACATGTTTCCTCACACCGACCACACCGAAACCGTAGCGGTCCTCGAACGCCGCTAACCAACCTCAGTAGATTTTTGGGACAAGAAAGGGGGCGACCCGTCTGGGCCGCCCCCTTCGCTTGGTTTATAAATTCCGCTACATCCCCTTGCACAGGTCGCACACGCCGGCTGCCGCCATCTCGCGCAGCAGCGTCTCGCGATCGCGCGTCACGATCAGATCCAACGGGAAGTGAATCTCGTCGAGCATCTTGCGAGCGTAATCGAGCTTACCAATTGCCATGCCAATGTGCGCATCGGTCGAAACGCCAATGCCCACGCCCAGCTCGGCGCAGCGCTCGGCGATCTTGCGGCATACGGCCCAATGCTCAGTGTCGACACCGTGTTCAAGACTATGGTTGTTGATCTCAATAATCTTGTGCCTGGCCTTAGCTGCCAACAGCACCTCGTCGATATCGAACGGCACGCCCGAACGCCCCGTGTGACCCAGCATGAACACCTTGGGGTGCTCCAGGGCATTGATATACATCTCGGTCGTCTGGGCCAGCGTCGCGCCCTCAGCAATCTGCGGATTATGCACGCTTGCAACCAAATAATCCAAATTACGCGTAACCAAATCGAACAGCGAATGCTGACGGCTGTACGAATCGCCGGCAATATCGAGCGTGACAGGAGTGTCCTCGCCAAACAGGCTTCCGTCCAGCGAAACGATATCGGCCTCGGCACCACGCAGCACCAGCACGCCGCTCCAAATGCGCGGCCAGATATCCTGGTTGATAAAGAACTGGTAACTGCGCAGGTCATTGGGGCAAGCCGTAACCATAGAGCTCAAATGGTCAGCAGATCCGAGCACCTGCAGACCACGCTCTGCCGCCCAGTACACATTCTCCTCAATGGTCGAATATGCATGCGCAGAGAACATCGTATGGGTATGAATGTCACAAGAAAGCAGGTAGGGCATCAGGTCTCCTTATCTGGCACGGCCGTCGCTTATATTCATTGTACGCATAGCCTTCGATAGTCGTAAAACCACTCCATCCCAAAGACACAACGTCCATGACAACGGGGTCCGGCTTAACACCAAACCCCGTTTCACGTAAAACATTGTAGGCAGAGCGCTTTACTTTTAACGATACTCGTCCGCCAACTGTTTCCAAGCGGGTAGCGAATTGACAATCGTTTCGTAGCTCACGCAATAGCCCAGGCGGAACCAACCCGGCATACCAAAGCTGTCCGAGGGAACCGCAAGCAACTCATACTTCTTTGCGCGCTCGCAAAACGCATTCGCATCGGGCTCGAGTGCCTTCACCCATAGGTAGAACGCGCCATCCGGCTCAACATAGGTGTAGCCATACTCCGCTAGTGCGTCGGTAAGCGCGGTGCGGTTGCGTGCATAGGCCTCAACGTCACTCGGCTCATCGATGCAGTCGATAATTACGCGCTGAAAGAGCGCCGGCGCGCACACGAAGCCCAGCGTACGGGCGGCACCGGCAACGGCCGGCATCAGACGGGCAGCCTGCGGATTGGTGTTGGGAACCAAGATCCACCCCACGCGCTCACCCGGCAGCGACAGCGACTTGGAATACGAGTAGCACACGATGGTGTGCTCGTAGATCGAGGGCACCCAAGGCACCTCGGCACCGTACACGATCTCGCGGTACGGCTCATCCGAGATGAGCATAATCGGATTCTCGGGATCGCGCTGAGCGTTGGCCTCGCGCAGAACATTGGCCAGTCGCGTCAGCGTGTTGCATGTATATACGGCACCAGTCGGATTGTTGGGCGAGTCGATGATGACGGCAGTCGTCTTATCGGTAATCGCCTTGAGCACGTTGTCCACGCTCAGCTGGAACGTATCTTCATCGGCGAGCGCCTCAACACACGTACAGCCGGCCTTCTCAATCCAAACGCGATACTCCGGAAAGTACGGGGCGATAACAATAACCTCGTCGCCCGGGTTCGTAACGGCGTTGAGCGTGCAGGTGAGCGAAGCCGCGGCACCCACCGTCATAAAGACGTCCTTACCCTCATAGTTCGTTCCAAAGCGGCGGTTGAGCGATTCGGCGACGGCTGCTCGACATTGCGGCAGGCCCGGAGCGGGGGTGTAGCCGTGCAACTGGTCACTCGGCAGCTCCAGGGCCTTCTTAATGGACTCCGCCACAGCAGCGGGTGCCGGAACGCTCGGATTGCCCAGCGAAAAATCAAATACGTTTTCCGCACCGATCTGCGCCTTGCGCTCAAGGCCATAGCTAAAAATCTCACGGATGATGGAGCTTTCCGCACCGCGAGCATACATAGTTTCGTTGATCATCTGTTCCCCTTTCGCATAGGCGCTATTGTACGCTTTAGCCGAGCAAAGTGCCGCAGCAATGTTGATTGGGGACAGACTTAAATGCGTGAAAACGCTCATTTAAGTCTGTCCCCAATCAACAAAAAGAAAAAGCCTCCGCAGGTTTCCCCGCAGAGGCTTTCGCCACAAAGGCTATTTGTCGGCGTCGGTGTCGGCACCGGCATTGACGGCACAGGCATCGCCGGCATTATCGGATGCGGCTTCTGCATCCTCCTGCATAGCCGCCTGCGCAAATGCCGCGGCATCAGCCGCCAGCTCCTCCTCGCTCATGCGAGGCGCACGCTTTTTGGTCGGCATGCCGACCGCCTTAGCGTTGCGCTCCTCCTTGGCCGCCAGGATATCGTCCTCGCGCTCAAGGTAGGCGTCCCACTCGTTGTCGAGCAGGGCGTTCACGGCGTCGCCTTCGACGGTCTCGCGCTCAAGCAGCACCTTCGCCATCAGGTCGAGCTGATCGCGACGGGCATCCAAAATCTCGACCGCACGACGATGGGCTTCGCGCATAATGCGCTGGACCTCGATGTCGATGCGACGCGCCGTCTCCTCAGAGTAGTCCTGATGATCGGCATAGTCGCGGCCCAGGAATACCTGATGCTGCGCCTCACCGAACACCTGCGTTCCAAGCTCCTCGCTCATGCCCAGGCGCGTGACCATCTCGCGCGCCATCTTGGTCGCGCGCTCCAGATCGTTGCTCGCGCCCGACGTGATGTCGTCGCACATGAGTTCCTCGGCAACGCGACCGCCCAAGAACACGGCAAGCTCGTCGAGCATCTCGTTCTTGGTCTTGAGGAAGTGGTCCTCCTGCGGAAGCTGCAGCGTGTAGCCCAGGGCCTGACCGCGGCTGACGATCGAGATCTTGTGGACCGGATCGGAGTGCTCCAGGATATGGCCCACCAAAGCGTGACCGCTCTCGTGGTAGGCAATCGTGGTGCGCTCGGCCTCGGTCATCACGCGACCCTTGCGCTGCGGACCGGCAATCACGCGCTCCATCGACTCCTCGACCTCGTCCATCGAGATTACGGAACGATGGCGGCGAGCGGCCAGCAGCGCAGACTCGTTGAGCAGGTTCGCTAAATCGGCACCAGTAAAGCCAACGGTCATCTGGGCGAGCTTCTCAAACTTAACGTCCTCGTCCATCGGCTTGCTCTCGGCATGCACGCGCAAAATCTGCTCGCGGCCCTTCACGTCCGGACGGTCGACCGTAACCTGACGGTCAAAACGGCCGGGACGCAGCAGCGCCGGATCCAGAATGTCGGGGCGGTTGGTGGCGGCGATCAGGATGACCGACTCGCTTTCCTCAAAGCCGTCCATCTCGACCAGCAGCTGGTTGAGCGTCTGCTCGCGCTCGTCGTGACCGCCGCCCAAGCCAGCTCCGCGCTGACGTCCCACGGCATCGATCTCATCGATGAAGATGATCGACGGGGCCTGGGACTTGGCCTCCTTAAAGAGGTCACGCACACGGCTGGCGCCGACACCTACGAACATCTCGACAAAGTCGGAACCCGAGATGCTAAAGAACGGCACGCCCGCCTCGCCGGCAACGGCCTTGGCCAGCAGCGTTTTACCGGTGCCCGGAGGGCCCACCAGCAACACGCCACGCGGGATCTTGGCGCCCAGCTTGCGATAGCGATCCGGATCGCTCAAAAAGTCACGGATCTCCTCGAGCTCCTCGACTGCCTCGTCCACGCCGGCAACGTCTTCAAACTTGACCTTGGGGCGTGTGGCCTCGTTGGTCTTGGCGTTGGTCTTGCCAAACTGCATGTTCCTGTTGTTGGCGCCCATCATCTGGCGCATAAAGTAGAACATGATGGCGATAAGGGCGATCGTCGGAAGCACACTCATCGCCAAGTCGCCCCAAAAATCGGGATCGTTGGTGTTGACGATGTACTTGGTATCGGGGTGCTCCGCCATGAGCTCGGCAAGCGAATCGGAGCCGACATAGGTCGAGGAGAAGCTCTTGAGCTCGCTCGTATCGCCCTTGTCCTTCTTCGTCTTCCAGTAATGACCCGTCACGCTTCCGTCTTGAACCGTATAGGTCAGATCTTCGACGCGATCCTGCTTGATGGCGCTCACCATCTCGCTCGTCGCGAGCTTAACGGTATTGCTGGAATTGGCAAAGCCGGAACCCATATTAAAGAAGGCATAGCCCAGAAGCGCGCAAGCCAAAAGAAAATACAGCCAGCCCGTACGCGTGGGCTTCTTGCCTCCGGGCATCCCCGGGATCTTTGGGTCCCGGGGAGTCTGGGAATTGTTGTCGTTACGGTCGTCGGGCATCTTACGAATAAACCTCCGGTTTCAAAATGCCCAGATACGGAAGGTTACGATAGCGCTCGGCATAGTCGAGGCCGTAGCCCACCACAAAGGCATCGGGGCAATGGGTTCCAACATACTTGGGCGTGATGGCCGAGGTGCGGTCCTCAACGTCCTTCCACAGGAAGGCAGCGACCTCCAGCGAAGCGGGCTTGCGGCTCTCGAGGTTCTTCATCAGGTACTTGAGGGTCAGGCCCGAGTCCAGAATGTCCTCGACGATCAGCACGTCGCGACCACGGATGTCGATATCCAGATCCTTAATGATACGCACGATGCCCGAAGACTTCACACCGTCGCCATAGCTCGAAACAGCCATGAAATCGATGTTGGTCGGTAGCTCGATCTTGCGCATCAGGTCGCCCATAAAGACAACGGCACCGCGCAGAACCGCGATCAGCACCAGATCCTTACCCGCGTAGTCGCGAGTGATCTCCTCGCCCAGGCGAGAAACGATGCCGTCGATATCCTCCTGCGTAAACAGAACCTTCTCGATATCCGGATGTTGAGAAGCCATGACAACCCTTTCTTGTGCTTATCGCCCACACACCGCCGTATGGACGCGAACTACACATTCTAGCAGCGCACGGGGTAAATTTACCAGCCCGTGCGCCATCAGCGCGGGAATACCGTCAACGTCGCACAGAATAGCAGGCGCGGGACGCTATTCCGCATCGACCACGCGGAGCAGATATGCCACGCGCGTTGCGGCCGTGCACTTAAAACGCTCGTCCGCGCGAACTCCGGCGACCCACACCACGGCACCCCCCGGCGCCGTCCTCACCATGGGCACGCCGGCGCGCTCGGAAACGGGAATGCGAGCCTCACCTAGCAAGTCGGATACTTTCTTGCTTCGGCCACTCATCCCTAACGGGCACATCACGTCTCCCGGTGCGGGACCGTCCACCCACAGGCGCGCCAATCGCGCCTCGACAGGGATCTCGCCACGCGAGCCCGCCAGGATCCGCTCACTATCGCTGTCGGCAAAACCCAAGGCAGCCGCGTCTACCAAAGCTGTCACTTCCCCGGCGGCCGCAAGCTCACGGGCGCGGCGCACGATATCGCATCCCGGCTCAACGGCCATCGGCTCTGTGACCAGCATACGTCCCCCGCCCAACGGCAAACGACCGGGTACGGTAACCCAGTCCGCGACCAGGCCCTCGCGAGCCACCGGGGCCTTAAACGCCAGCATGCCAAACTCAACGCGCGCGTCAATTCCCGCCGGAAGCGTGACCGAGCCGGCACCCTCGGCAACGCAGGAAAGGACTCGCTCAACATGCCGCATCTCGGGACGAGCGTCCGGATCGATGCGCTTAATCGCCAGTCGCACGATGCGCCGCGCGATTACCACCTCGGCCGCAGCAAGGCGCCTGGCATCGAGCACCAGCGCACCCGCTGCCTCTTTGCGCAAACAGCTTCGAAACGCCTGTGCCGACAGCTGGGATAGAAACGCATCTTCATCACCCAAGATCTCACAGGCGGCGCCAATCGTCTTGCACACGCTCGCATTACGCTGCGCCACCACCGGCATCACTCGATGGCGCACGTAGTTTCGCAGATACGAGATATCCTCATTGCTCTCGTCTTCACGCCACGGCTGACCATGTACCTGTAGATAGCCCACGAGCTCGCCATGAGTTAGGTCGAGCAAGGGACGCACCACGATATTCCTCCGGCGAGGAATGCTCGATAGACCAGCGGGCCCCGAACCCTTAATCGCGTTCATCAAAAACGTTTCCGCGCGATCCGAAGACGTGTGCGCGGTGCAGATACGAGCCGCCGTTCGCGGTGCCCCCGTCTGGGCGCAGAGTTCGCGAACATACCTCCGCGCCGCGGCATAGCGCACCTCGCGGGCCGCGGCCTCAATATTGCCCGACTCCCCATCAAAATAAGCGTGCTCCACACACAGCGGTAAACCATATTGCGCGCAGAGCTCACGCACAAAGGCCTCATCGCCATCGGACGCCTTGCCGCGCAGATGATGGTTTACATGCAGCACATGCAGGCGCTCGCGAGCAATGGGGGCAGCACCGCGTCCGTCTTGGATATCCAGCTTTGATGTGCACGCCATAAGAAGCAGTGCCGTCGAGTCCGCGCCGCCTGATACCATGAGCACGACAGGAGCTGCCTGCTGCCTCGTCCGGGTCTCATCGACTGCCCCAGGCACGGCATGGTGTCCGTAATGCTGTGATACCGTTGGCATTCGCTTCCTCCTTTATTCGTCCGCACCCATTGTATCCTTTGGAATCTTATGTCTTGCCTGCACCTTCATATCCTCGGCAGTGGCTCTAAAGGCAACTGCGCACTCATCGAGGGCCCGCAGGGGCTCATTATGGTCGATGACGGACTGTCTCGCCGCGAGACATTAAAGCGCATGGCAGAACTGGGACTCTCGGCAGACAACGTCTCGGCTCTTCTCATTACTCATGAGCATAGCGATCACATCAAGGGCCTCGATGTCTGGTGCAAGCACTGGCACGGCCCCCTCTTTGCCAGCAGGGGCACTCTTTCGAGCAAAGAAAATCTTTCGCATCTGCCTGTCGAGGAATTCGATCCCGGTGACACCCTATCCATTGCCGGCATCCACGTGCAAACCTACTCAACGTCACACGATGTCATCAATCCAGTCGGCTATCGATTCGACACCCTCGATGATTCCATCGGCTTTGCCACCGACACCGGAGAGCTATCGAGCCAAGCCATAAACACCCTCGAAGATTGTCGAGTCCTCGCACTCGAAAGCAACCACGATGTGACCATGCTGCGCGAGGGAGAATATCCCCGCTTTCTTCAGGAGCGCATCCTGTCTGCAAGGGGACACCTCTCCAATGGCCAAGCCGCCGAAGCCGCGCGCGAACTTGTTACCGATCGCACCGAACAGCTCATTGCCATGCATATCAGCCAAGATAACAATCGTCCGAGCCTTACCGTCAAAAGCTATGCCGAAGCTCTGGCCGCAACCCTGGATGACGAGGTCGGCAGCTCCGCAACCCTTCTCCAAGGATCGCGAAAACTCTCGATACGCCCCGCAAGCCAGCATCGGCCAGCAACCATTCAATAGACTGTCCTAGACAGCAAAAGGGGCCGAGAATCGCTTCCCAGCCCCTTTTGCTGTCTTTTAATAGCGCAGAACACCAACGAAGTTAGTCGATGGAGATCTTCGTAACGTTCTTCTTCTCGACGATCTTGGGGACCGTAACGGTCAGGATGCCGTCAGCGTACTTAGCCGAGAGGCCCTCGCTCGAAGCGTCCTTTAGATACACGCCACGCGTCGCGCTGTACGAGCTGAACTCCTTCTGCAGGAAGTTCTTGCCCTCGTTCTCCTCGTCTTCCTCGACATTCACGCTAATGGACAGACGACCCTCGTTAAGCTCGACATCGATATCGTCCTTGGCGACGCCGGTCAGATAAGCCTTGACCTCATAGCCGTCGCCCTTATCCTCAACGTCAACGGGAAACGCCTTGGAAGTAATCGAGTTGTTTGCAAGGTCAGTCATATCATCAAACAGATCGAACAGCGAGCTAGCAGAAGGACGAACGCCAAAAACCGAACGATAAGGAACCATGCTTGCCATGTTTACCACTCCTTTTAAGGACTGCCGAGTCATCTTCTAGGTGACTGGGACTTCTTTTGACGCTCATATATATGCCCACACAGTGCTTATATATACATTGACTATAAAGTTTTTTGAGTCAAGTACTATAAGCATATCTAAGTGTAATTGACTCAGGTTTTAGTAAGGTTAAGGTTCTTTGAACCAGAGCTTAAATAACAAGTATGTTCACAGCTACAAATAGCAAGGGGCTTACAATGAGCGCGTACACGTTGTTGGTAACGAGCTAAAGGGCATCATGGACGACCAAAACCAGAACAAAATGTTTATGCCGACGCAGGGGGAAGATACTTCCACGCAGCCGCCGCGGTTCCATCGCCCCCACATCTCGCAAGAGCCCATTAATGATCCGGAGCCCGAGTATGTGACGAGAAATCGATATCAAACGCTCGAGGATGCCCAAACGGGACGTAAACATATGGGCGTCGCCTCGGGAGACCCTGTATATCTGAAAGACGCACCATTATCTAAAAACAGCGCAGCTAGTGATGAGCCGATGAAAGCATCCGCCACTCATCGACAAAGAGGTCCTCGACCAAAGCAAACCTTGACGCATTCGGCTCGCTATCTCGAAACGCCAAAACAGGGAAAATCAATCTTCGTTTCGACAAGTAAACGACGCAAGCAGCATCGACTGACAATCCTGCTTTTGATCATTGCGGTCATAGCAGTTGCCCTTGTTATTCGATTTATTTTCTTTAAATAAAAGCTCAATACCAAAAACGATAAGATCGTCTGGTGTAAATGAGTCATTTACGCCCGGTAAACGCAAAAAAGGGGGAGGCCGCGAGGCCTCCCCCTTCCAAGTTCAAGCGTACGGCTCGGTGCCGTCCA
>CABUAT010000041.1 GCA_902489665.1 uncultured Collinsella sp.
CACGAGCGGGGGCTCCTGTCGTTTCCGTGCCCCTGGATTGGGTCATAGTGTCTGAGTACTCCCATGAGTACTCGCCTCGTGCTCGCGGAGTACTGCCCGAGTTGCCGCCGTCGAATCTGCGGCAAGCTGTCGCCTCGATACAGCCCCCGCGCCCGTGCCCGGTCGGGTGTCCGGGCGCGACGGGTCGGCTTTGAGCGAGGCGTTGGCCCGTGCCTTGAGCACGTTGGGGCGGGCGCACATGTAGGCACTGCGGGCGGCTTTCGAGATATGCCCCGGTTCCTCACCGTAGAGCGCTAGGCCGTATACCGCGTTGAGTGCCTCGCCCCTCGCCCTCGGCGTCAAATCGTCGAATATCGGGGCCAACGTATCGGCGTTGAACTTGAAGAAATGCATACAGCTGTTGGTGTATGCCCGGCGCTCCTCCTCATCCATCGGCCACCCCCACAAGTGCGAGTGCCGACTTTCGGGTTACGTAGACGCGCCGCCCTATGCGCACCTCGTCGAGCGTTCCATGCCTGATGAGGCGGCGAACGTCCCTCTCGCTGAGGTCGAGCACCGCGCCCGCCTGAGCCGACGTTATGAGCCTCCCCATGTTCACGGGCACGGGCCTAATGTCCTCGTTCCACACTGCCGCCGCCCCCTCGCTTTCTCCTTGCTATCTCGCGCCCGATGGCCTCGATACGGCCCCGCGCCCAAGCGCGGTAGGGCTGTCTGTACCCCTTGGCGGCTAGATGGGCCGTGAGGCGGTCTATCTCCTCGACCATCTGCCGCCCGGTCATTCCCGGTACGTCGGCGTTCGCCGCGTGCCTAGCGGCCCCGAGCGCCGCCCTGATCGGCCTCATGCGCCGCGCCCTAGATGAGGCCCGCGTATGCGAGCAGGCTGTCACGGTTGATGTTCCACTTGTTGCCCGTCTGAACGGCCTTGAGCTTGCCCGAGATACAAGCCCTCGTGATGGTCGTGCGCGAACGTCGGGCGATAACCTCGGCCTCGGCCACCACTAGCGGGTTCGGTAGTTCCGAAAAGCGCCCGTCCCTTGCAAGCCCGGCGACGCTTTCGAGGTGTTCTTTGCTGCACATTGTGGGTTGCCCCCTTCTAATTGAGTTGCTACTTAGACGCGTCTCGCATCGTTTTTAACTCAACGGGCGTGCGATATAAAACGGACGTTCTACCTGCGGTTATTCGGTAGAACGTCCGTGATGCTTGGTATTCAGTTTGGTTTGCCGAACTTTCGGTATGTCGGACTGTCCGTTTTTCGGTTAATGCGCACCGGGCGACGCCGCCGAGCGAGAAAAATCGAACGGGTTTTCTATTCGCCCTCGGCCTCGTTCGCTATTGCCATGTCCGTAGCTATCTCGGCTATAACCTCGCGTTGATGCTCCGTGAGATCGGGCCATGCGTCGAGCAGAACGGAGTATGGGGAAACCCACGGTTCGGGCGTCTCGTAGAACCCCGGGCTAGCCATGCAGTCCACATCCAAGAGGCCCCGGATAAACTCCGTGTATCCCTCGGGCGCACCGCTCCAGTAGCTCTCGCAGTAGTTGACTATCCGAACGAGTTCCGGCGCTTTCACGAGTTCCGGCTTGGCCGCCCACTCGCTTACCCTAGAGTTTGACCTATGGCATACGTTCGCCAAAACGGTTTGCTTGACCCCGCAGGCCTCCCGTATGCGGCGAATGGCGTCCGTCCCCGCCCCGAATCGAGGGGGCCGAGTCATAAGGACACCGTACCGCCTCATCCATGCTACATCCTCCTCGACTGTTCCGAAAACGTCCTCAAGAGCTGCAATTTCTTTTCCCCATGCCTTGCGCGCGCCCATTACGCCTCACCGCCCGACAAAACGGTTTGCATGGTCTGGGCCGCGCGTTGCTTGCCCTCGGCTGTCGCGTCGGCGTAGATGTTGAGTGTCATGGCGGCGTTCGAGTGCCCCATAGATGCTGAGATAGCCTTAATGTCCACGTGGGCGGCTACGGCCATGGTCGCAAACGTATGTCGTAGGTCGTGGAACGTCGGGCGGGTTCCCCTCGTTCCTTTCAGCTCCAGCGCCTCGGCAAGGTTGCGCCACCTTTGCCAAATCGTGTTGGGGCGCATGAAACCGCCGCGAATGTCCCCGAGCACGTAGAGCGCCCCGGTGAATGGCACGCCCGCAGCGCGGCAGGCGGCCTCCATCTCCTCGCGCCGGGCCACGAAATCGGCGGCAAGCTCTGAGCCGAAATACACTGCGCGGGCGCTGCCGTCGTTCTTGGGGTCTTTGGCGTAGAACCTCGTCCCGTCGCGGCCTATGCTGCCCTCCACCTTGAGCACGCCGTTTTCGGTATCGACGTTCGCCCACCGGAGGCCGCATATCTCGCCCTCCCTCATGCCCGTGTATAGGGCGATTTTGACCCCGAGCATGGCGGGCGTCATGCCCGCCACCCTGAGCACCTCGCGCACGGTTCGCACGCCCTCGGCGGTAAGCGAGTTGGGGCGCGGGCGTCCGGCCTTGGGCGGCTTGACGCCTCGGGTCGGGTCTTTGCCCAACAGATCGGTATCGACGCCCTGATTACAAGCCGAGCGCAGCAGCGTGAGCGCCTTTTTCATCGTGCCGGGGGCGTACGTCTCGCTCATCTTGGCGACCCACGCCCTCACCATGTCCGGGTTGAGATCGGAAAGCGCCACCTCCCCGAGCAGCGGGGAAATGATGTTGTCGAGCAGACGCCCGTACTCGTTGAACGTTGACGGGTCGATACTCGGGCGCTTGCCGTCGATATAGCGGCGAACGTAGGCGGCCACGGTAAGCACCGTCTCCGGGTCGAACCCCAGAACAGCCAACGCCGCGCCCTCGCGCTGTCTCTGGTTCCACTTGGCCTCCATGGCCGCGCGCCACTCCTCAAGCTCTTTCTGGGCCGCGCGTTTCCCGGTGGCCTTGAGGGCCTTGGTCGTTTTCCTCCTCGCGCCGTCCTCGTCGATGTATTTCAGCGCCGCGCGGTATTTCCCGCCCCTGCTTTCGAGGTTCGCGGCTATGTAGTGCGTGTACTCCATGCGTGCTCCGTAGACCAAAACGTAGACCAAATGTAGACCAAATAGCGTGTACTGCTTTGGTCTACGTTGCACATTATGGCACATAACGCGCGTTTTACCTGCAACGATAGCAACGCTTTTTATCTCTTTGAACACTTGCGTGTAAGATTCCCAAGCTGACACTCGCGGGTTCGAGTCCCGTTGCCCGCTCCAGTAAAAAGCACAAGCACGACACCGTTCCGGTGCCGTGCTTTTTTCAATATAGTGCCGGGACTCGAACCCGACAGGGTGCGAGCGTTAAATAAACGCGAAGCGTTTATAGCGAGCAGGCAAGGTCGCCGATAGGCGACCGCAGCCGGTGCGTATTTGCGAAGCAAATGCGCGGACGTCCCCATGCTCGCTCCAATTCCAAAATGTTAGGTTAATGCCTGCTGCCCATACTCGCACCTGCGCACGGTACAATGGTTGGGTTACGACCAACGTGCCAATAACCAAAAAGGAGCCGCTATGATCGATCGCTATACCCGCCCGGAGATGGGACACATCTTCTCCCTCGAGAACAAGTACGCCATTTGGCAGGAGATCGAGGTTCTGGCCTGCGAGGCCCAGGCGGAGCTCGGCAAGATCGGTATTTCCAAAGACGAGGCCCAGTGGATCCGCGACCATGCCAACTTTGAGAAGGCGAAGGTCGATGAGATCGAGGAAGTCACGCGCCATGACGTCATTGCCTTTCTGACCAACATGAAGGAATACATCGATGCCGATGTTCCCGAGGGCGACCCCAAGCCCAGCCGCTGGGTTCACTATGGCATGACCAGCTCCGATCTGGGCGACACGGCCCTGTGCTACCAGCTCACCCAGGCCTGCGACCTGATCATCGAGGATGTCAAGAAGCTCGGCGAGATTTGCAAGCGTCGTGCCTTCGAGGAGCGCAACACGCTCTGCGCCGGCCGTACTCATGGCATCCATGCCGAGCCGATGACCTTTGGCATGAAGTTTGGCTCTTGGGCCTGGGAGCTCAAGCGCGATCTGGATCGTCTTGAGGACGCCCGCAAGAACGTTGCCTTCGGTGCTATCTCGGGCGCTGTCGGCACGTACAGCTCCATCGAGCCGTTCGTCGAGGAGTACGTCTGCGAGCACCTGGGCCTGGTTCACGACCCGCTGTCCACGCAGGTTATCAGCCGCGACCATCACGCCTATCTCGCCGGCGTTCTTGCCACCACTGCGGCCACCTGCGAGCGCATCGCTACCGAGGTTCGCAATCTGCAGAAGACTGATACGCTCGAGGCCGAGGAGCCGTTCCGTAAGGGCCAAAAGGGCAGCTCAGCCATGCCACACAAGCGCAACCCCATCACCATGGAGAAGGTCTGCGGCCTGTCGCGCGTCGTGAAGGCCAACGCGCAGGTTGCCTTCGACAACGTCGCCCTGTGGCACGAGCGTGACATTTCGCACTCCTCTGCCGAGCGCGTCGCCCAGGCCGATAGCTTCATCGCGCTCGACCACATGTTCCAGTGCCTCATTCGCGTTATCGACGGCCTGCAGCTGTACCCTGCCCGCATGATGGCCAACCTCAATAAGACCCGCGGCCTCATCTTCTCCTCCAAGGTGCTGCTCGCCCTCGTCGACACGGGCATCACCCGCGAGGACGCGTACGCCATTGTGCAGGAGAACGCCATGGCAACCTGGCACGAGGTACAGGAATGTGTCTCCGGCCCTACCTTTAAGGAGCGTCTCGAGGCTGACCCGCGCTGCACCGTCAGCCAGGAAAAGCTCGACGAGATCTTTGATCCGTGGGACTTCCTCACCCGTATCGACACGGTCTTTGATCGTCTGGAGCAGCTGAGCTTCGAGTAGGTTCGGGCATAACGTTAGCTTTTTAGGGCGCTTTGCTGGTAATGTGTGTTGCCGGCAAAGCGCCTCGTTGCATTTAGGGAAAGACGGGGATAATAGTCGTCTCGAATAACATTCTGAGAGGGGATCGCATGATTTCGTTTGATTACAAGCCTCAGGGCGTGTGTGCTCGCAATATTCACCTTGACCTTTCCGATGACGGCAACAAGGTGATGGGCGTTGAATTTACCGGCGGCTGCGACGGCAATCTCAAGGCTATCTCCAAGCTGGTCGAGGGCGCTCCTGCCGATCGCGTAATCGAGGTTCTCGCCGGTAATACCTGCGGTATGAAAAAGACCTCCTGCGCCGACCAGCTTACACGCGCTATCGAGGCCGCTCGCGCCGAGATCGCCTAATGGGTATCGCCGATCACATCAAGAACGGAATATCGCGTCGCGGCTTTGTGCTCGGTGGGGTTGCTGCGGGCGCTGCCACGGTGCTTGCCGGATGCTCGAAAAAAACGGGTACCAGCGATGATGCCGCCGGCGAGCCGCAGGTTATCAAGGATGATTCCAAAATCATCTCGATTACGGATGAGTATGAGGCTGTCGACATCGATCTTGAGCCGGCGGCGTCGTGGACGCTGCCTCTGGGTACGCTGCTGTACTACTGCGACGGCGATTACGCCGCGGCAATGATGGCGCCCGCATCGGCACTGCACGCCAACACACTCGGTGTGCTCAACCTGGGCGATGGCTCGCTTACCACATTAATCGAGGATCCTATCGAGGGCACGGGATATGCATTCTACGATGTCCGTGCCGGCGACGGCGTATTCGCGTGGGTTGAGATGAACTTTGCCAATTCATCGTGGAAGCTCTACGCTCAAAATCTGTCGGGCGCTTCGCTCTCTGGCGACGTGGTTGAGCTCGATCGAGGTGGCAAGGACTACGATCCGCCGCTGTTTACGGCGTTTGGGTCATCGGTCATCTGGTATAAAATGCCTTCGGCAGGCGGCAATAAAACGAGTAGTGATTCGTTTTGCTATCGTCGCTCGCTTGATGAATCCAAGGCCGAGGTAATTTGGAAATCGACGGGCCGCTTTGCATCGGCCCCGCGCGCGAGCGACGGCATTTTGACCATCTCGCCGCGTGTCCGCAACGACGAGGGCGTCTACTACGGCATAACGGCAATCGATCTGACCGACGGCAACAACACCAAGCGTGCCCAGTTGGTCCTCCCTTCGTCAGTTTCGCCTTTCGAGGCCGTATATATGGGCGATACCTTCGTGTTTTCTATCGAGGCGGCCTATAGTGGCGTGGGCAGCCTGGGCAATATGGGCACGTATATCGGTAATGAGGGAGGGCCGTACCTCTTCCTGTCACGCGAGCCGCTCGCATGTGCGGCTGGCAAGAAGAATAAATACCTTGTTAAGGTACAGGCGTCGCATTTCCTGATCGACACCTCTGCCAAGACCTATGGCTCGCTGCTGTCGCCCGACCGCGCTTTGGAGTATGGCGATTATCCAGCTACGGCGGGAAAATCGGACTCATTCCTTACGTACGCCACGGTGCGCAACAGCCAGGGTATACCAGAGACGGTCACTGCACGCCTATTCTCTCTTTAAGCTTAGAGGGGTTAAAAAGGCGCCAACAGGGGAATAAACGCGTTGTAATTGTGAGTACCGCCCGCCGAGCTGCCGCGTCATAGCGGCATCCGGCGGGCTCAGGTGCGTTAAAATGGGCTTGTTCTTAGCTAATTGAGACAGGGGGGGCCGTGTTATGGCTTCAGATGCAAAAAAGATTCTGCTGGTCGAGGATGAGAAGGCAATCCGTGACGCCGTCGCTGCCTATCTCGAGCGCGAAGGCTACTGGGTTGTGGGCGTCGGCGACGGCCAGTCCGCGATCGAGGAGTTCGAGAAGCATCAGTTCGACCTGGTCGTGCTCGACCTTATGCTCCCCAAGATTCCCGGCGAGCGCGTTTGCCGCACCATTCGCGATACCTCGGATGTCCCCATCATCATGCTGACGGCTAAGGGCGAGATCGAGGACCGTATTATCGGTCTTGAGCTCGGCGCCGACGACTATCTGATTAAGCCGTTCTCGCCGCGCGAGCTCGTCGCCCGCGTTCGCGCTCTGTTCCGCCGTGCCCATCAGGCCGACGAGCCCGCCGTCGAGGTACTCGACTTCGGCGATCTGGTCATCGATATCTCGGGCCACAAGATCTTGGTCGAGGGCAAGGAAGTCGATCTGACGGCTTCCGAGTTTAAGCTGCTCACCACGCTTGCCCGCCATCCCGGCCGTGTGTATAACCGCATGGAGCTGGTCGAGAAAGTGCTCGGGTATGACTTTGAGGGCTATGAGCGCACCATCGATAGCCACGTGAAGAATCTTCGCGCCAAGCTGGGCGATGATCCCAAGAAGCCCAAGTGGCTCTACACCGTCCATGGTGTCGGCTATCGCTTCGAGGCTCCGGCCAAGACCGATAAGTCGGACGAGAAATAGGGAAATCACATATGACACCTGCGCGCTTTGAAATCGGACAAAAGCACAAGCAGGAGAGCGAGGCGGGTTCCAAGGCTAGTTGGAACACGCCTCGTTCCGATTCACGGCCAACGATGAGCTATCCCTCGCGCATGGCACTTGCTTTTGCTCTGACATCGCTCATGACGGTATTGGTGCTGGTGGGCGTTGTCTCTGTTGTGTGGGGCACGGTCTTTTCGGATTACACACGCTCCAATATCGTCGAAATCGCAAATTCCGCTGCCGAGAAGTTGGCGACCTCATATGAGGAAAACGGCTCTTGGACCGCGGGAGAACTGCGCACGGTCGCAACGTCGAGTTTGGTTTCCGACGATCTGGGCATGCAGGTCGTCAATAAAAAGGGTGTGATCGTTTATGACGATTCCTGGCCCTCGGCAAGCGCCACCGCCGATGTACGCGAAAACCAGGCTACGACCGACGACACGAGCGGCAAGAGGGCATCGCATAGCCCGGTCTCGTCTGCTCCAACCGACTCCGATAGCGTTGCTAACGTCGAGATTGTAACGTCTTCCGGCGAGCATGTCGGACAGGTAAAGCTGTGGGCCATCGGCTCCGACGCTCTGCTCACCAAGGCGGACTCTGCGTTTAGGGAGAAGACCTTTAACGCCATGGCCCTCGCCGCGGTTGTTGCAATCTGCATTTCGGTCGTTATCGGATCGCTCGTGTCGCGCATGCTCACCAAACCGATTCATCGCATCACCAGTACCGCAAAGCAAATCCGTGACGGCGACCTGTCGGCTCGCACGGGGCTGCGCGGTGATGACGAGATCGATCAGCTGGGTGAGACCTTCGATGAGATGGCCACCTCGCTCGAGAAGGATATGAAACACGAGAAGCGCCTGACCTCAGACGTTGCACACGAGCTTCGCACGCCGCTTATGGCCATGCTCGCAACGGTCGAGGCCATGCAGGATGGCGTGTATCCCACCGACGATGAGCATTTGGAGACCGTTGCTTCCGAGACGCGTCGCCTGGCTCGTCTGGTGCAGCAGATGCTCGACCTATCGCGTATGGAAAACAGCACGGCTCCGCTCAATCTAGAACCGGTGGACATGGTTCCGTTCGTGCGATCGATTGTGAACGGCCAGGAGCGTCTGTTTGCCGACCGTGACCTTCGTCTTCGCTTTGCAGATGAAACCCAAGGGCACGACGATGTCGTCGAGGCCGATCCCGACATGATCACGCAATGTGTTATCAACCTCATGAGCAACGCCATGCGCTACACCCCCGAGGGCGGTTGGGTCGTGGTGTCGGTGCTCAGTGACCGCAGGCACGTCAGCATTGCCGTTTCTGATACCGGCATCGGTATTGCCAAGGACGATCTGTCGCGCATTTTCGGGCGGTTTTGGCGCGCCGATGCCAGCCGCGCCCGCGAAGCTGGCGGCCTGGGCGTCGGCCTCGCCGTGACCAAGCAGATCGTCGAGCGTCACCATGGCTACATATCCGTGGAGTCGGAGCTTGGAAAGGGTACGACTTTTACAATTCATCTGCCCCGCGAGCACATGGCGGACGCGGCATCTACTACAATGGAGCACTAGCTTTTCGCTATTCGGTGAAGGAGGGGCCGTGTCCCTGCCGCTCCGAGTTTGCGAAAACATGCGGGAAAGAACCCGCATTTCTGTCGTATTTAGGTAAGGAGTGACTCACGTGACAACGATGGAGCGTCGTCCGGATTCCCGTGGCAAGGTTCGTGATATTTACGATGCCGGTGAAAACCTGCTGATGGTCGCCACCGACCGCATTTCTGCGTTCGACTTCATTCTTCCCGACGAGATTCCGTTTAAGGGAGAGGTGCTCAATCGCATCTCGGCATTCTGGTTCGATAAGTTTGCCGACATCGTCCCCAACCATCTCGTTTCCATCGACCCGGCGGATTTCCCCGAGGAGTTTGCTGAGTATCGTGACTACCTCGCTGGCCGCGCCATGCTGGTTAAGAAGGCCCAGACGATTCCTATCGAGTGCATCGTCCGCGGCTATCTGACCGGTTCGGGCAAGAAGACCTACGACGAGAACGGCACCGTCTGCGGCATCCAGCTGCCTGAGGGCCTGACCGAGGCTTCCAAGCTTCCCGAGCCGTTGTTCACGCCGTCCACGAAGGCCGAGATCGGTGACCACGACGATAACATCTCGTTCGAGCGTTGCTGCGAGATCGTGGGCGAGGACATCGCCACGCAGATTCGTGACCTTTCCCTCAAGATCTACAAGGCCGCTGCCGAGTACGCCGCGACCCGTGGCATCATCATTGCCGACACCAAGTTCGAGTTTGGTGTCATCGATGGCAAGGTCACGCTGATCGACGAGTGCCTCACGCCCGACTCCAGCCGTTTCTGGCCTGCTGCCAGCTACGAGGAGGGCAAGATCCAGCCTAGCTACGACAAGCAATTCGTCCGCAATTGGCTCAAGGCCAACTGGGATATGACGGGGGAGACCCCGCACCTGCCCGCCGAGGTCATCGATGGCACGTCCGAGCGCTATCGCGAGGCCTTCCAGATCATCACGGGCTTCCAGTTCACAAGCATGAAGGAGAACGCATAAGTGAGTACCCGTAGCGCCACGAACAAGCGCACGCAATCCCACGAAGTTACCGGGGTTGCGCGCAAGTCTGCCGCATCTGCTAAGCCCGCCCGCCAAGCAGCGAGCTCCGTTCGCGTCGTGCCGGCTTCGTCTAAGGCACGCCGCAAAGAGCTCGAGAAGGGCGAGAACCTCGAGGGCCTCTCTAAAGAGGAGAAGCGCGCCCGCAAGGCCAAGCAGCGCGCCAAGGAGGACCGCATCTATACGGTGTCGAATATCCTCCTCAAGCAGGACGAGGACTACACCAAGCGCCGTCGCATCTGGTGGATTGTGCTCGCCATTGGCATGGTGCTCGTCGTGGCAATTTGGGCCTCGCTGTACTTCGCTCCCGCTGGCATGGTGTCCAGCCCTGTCCAGATGGTCGGCATCGTTTTGTCCTACGTCATCATTTTGGGCGACTTTATCTATGACTTCGCTCGTATTCGTCCCTTGCGCAACATGTACCGCGCGCAGGCCGAGGGCATGTCCGAGAACAAGCTCAACGCTCTTATTGAGCGCGCGGCTGCCGAGGAGGACCAGAAGGACTCCAAGAAGAAGTAGCGTTTGCATACATACTTATCGCTAAGATATAAGGCGCGTCGTTTTTGCGGCGCGCCTTTTTACTGTTCTATAGATAGATGGAGTGGCACATGATTCGAGCTGCCCTGACGGTCGAAGAGGCTCTGGAGGGCATGAAGGCCCTGGAGCCCAAGATTAAAAACTACGCGCGCCTGGTCGTCCGCAAGGGCGTAAACGTCAAGCCCGGCCAGGAGGTCGTCGTTCAGTCTCCGGTCGAGTGCGCGCCGTTTGCGCGCGTGGTGGTCGCGGAGGCCTATGCTGCCGGCGCCGGCCACGTGACGGTCATTTGGGCCGATGATGCCGTGACGAGGCTCACGTACGAGCATGTCGAGAAAAGCTATTTTGAGCAGACGTCCGAGTGGAAGCGCATGCAGCTGGATTCCTTGGCCCAGGATGGTGCCTGCTTTGTCTTTATCGAGGGTGCGGATCCTGCGGCCCTCAAGGGCATCGATCCAGCCAAGCCGGCCGCGGCATCAAAGGCGAGGAATACGCAGTGCAAAGTTTTCCGCCGTGGACTGGATTACAACATCAATCCGTGGTGCATCGCCGGCGCTCCGGTCGTGGCTTGGGCGCACGAGGTGTTCCCGGGAGACGCCGATGAGGTTGCAATCTATAAGCTGTGGAATGCGATTCTGCACACCGCGCGCGCCGATGGCCAGGACCCAGAGAGCGACTGGGAACTCCATGACGCCGCATTCGAAAAGAACCTGCGTTTCCTGAACGACAATCGTTTCGACTACCTGCATTACACCGCGGCAAATGGAACCGATCTGACGATTGGCATGACGAAAGGTCACGAGTGGGCCGGCGGCAAGGGCAAGACGCCCGATGGGCACCCCTTCTTCCCCAACATTCCCACCGAGGAAGTCTTCACTTCGCCCGATCGCATGCGCGCCGACGGTATCGTGTACTCGGCCATGCCGCTCATCCATCACGGCAATAAGGTCGAAGATTTTTGGATTAAGTTCGAGGGCGGCCGCGTGGTGGACTACGACGCCCGCGTGGGCAAGGCAACGCTCGCAAGTATCATCGATACTGACGAGGGCGCTGCTCACCTGGGAGAGGTCGCGCTCATTTCCAAGAACACGCCGATCCGCGAAAGTGGTGTTCTGTTCTACAATACGCTCTATGACGAGAACGCTAGCTGCCATCTCGCGCTAGGTGTCGGTTTCCCCGAATGCATCGAGGGTGGGTATGACATGTCCAAGGAGGAGCTTCTGGAGCATGGCGTTAACGTCTCGAGCACGCACGTCGATTTTATGATCGGCACGGACGACATCGATATTGTGGGCATTACGCCTGATGGACGTGAAGTTGTGATTTTCCAGAACGGCCAATGGAGTTGGGAATAGTCCCAGACCGTGGTACAATGCCACCCGCGGGCCGTTAGCTCAGCTGGCAGAGCAGGGGACTTTTAATCCCAAGGTCCAGGGTTCGAACCCCTGACGGCCCACCCAAAGATTGTTGAGACGGTCAACTTCGGTTGGCCGTCTTTTTTGTCGCCCTTTCATGGGTTCGAACCCGTCGGGGCGCGGAGCTGAGTAAACGCGTGAGCGTTTGCCAGCGCAGCGCGCAAGGCGCGAAAGCGCCGCAGCGGCCGCCTGCGAAGCAGGCTGAACCCCTGACGGCCCACCCAAAGATTGTTGAGACGGTCAACTTCGGTTGGCCGTCTTTTTTGTTGCCGGTGCACGGGTTCGAACCCGTATCTAGCTATATATAAGAACGCTTGGCGAACAAAACCCGCCTTTTACCGATGGGAAACAAATAACTGATGCCTTTGGAGTAAAGTAGCGCTCCAGAGATGACCGATGTCTCAATACACATAAAACAGCTGGTCATCGCCAATATCAGAAGCCAATGCTTCAGTTTTAACCTCAGTGATGCGACTGAGGGACCTATTCATTTGTGAACAAAATATGGAGTGCGCGATTCCCGCCCCCGGGGCCCCTCCGGTCTGGCAATATATCTCCTTGCCGCGCGGCCCGGTGGAACCGGGAACCAGCGC
>CABUAT010000042.1 GCA_902489665.1 uncultured Collinsella sp.
TGTTTACCATCACGGATACGATTTTGGACCCGCCGCGGTTTACATTTTTGCCGGCCATCTACCAGGATGCCACGCGCCGCAAGTGGGCCGTGCATCAGCGCGGTGCGACCCCGAGGATTTTTGACTACGCGGATGTGCTGCAGTGCGAGATTGTCGAGACCGGAAATCCCGAGGATGTGCCGGAGCTTAGCAATCGCGAACTAGCTCAGCAGATTTTGATTAATCCAGCTCAGGCTACCAAAAACAATGCTGCCAAGCGTAATATGTGCCTTGGTATGGGTGTCATCGTTGCCGTGCAAACCGGCGAGGATGAGATTTCGAAGCTTGAGATTCCGGTGACCGCGGGCGAAGTCAAGCGAGACTCCGGCCTATATCGGTCGTATCGGAACGTTGCGGAGCAGATCAAAGAAGCCTTCGACGCCATGGGGCGTCCGGAGCAATGATGCCTGCAGCATCAAGCGGTTGAGGAGCCGTGCCCATGCCGAGTGAACCATATGCGATTCCGCCCAAAGATTGCGCCTTTGAGGGCATTCTTTGGTATATCAATCATTATGACCTGCAGGGTGGCGACCGGCTGCCCGCCGAGCGTGTGCTCTGTGAAGAGCTGGGCGTGTCGCGCACGGCGTTGCGTGCTGCGATCGCGCGCCTTATTTCGTGCGGAACTTTGGAAAGCCGCCGCGGTTCGGGCACCTATGTGTGTCCTCCCAAACCGCTGAACATCTTTCAGGAAACATGGAACTATACGCAGGCGGTGGAGAGGGTTGGCTCAAAGTCGACCGCACACCTGGTTTGGTCCAAGGTCGTGTACGCCGATATCGATCTGGCCCAAAAGGCCCAGATCGACCTGGGCATGCCGCTTTTCTGCATTCGACGTGTGCGCGTGGTTAATGGTTCCCCGGCGTCGATTGAGACGGCCCACGTCAATCTGTCTTTGTGCCCCTCGCTTCCCGATCACGATTTTGAGCAGGAAAGCCTCTACGACGTTTTGCTCAAAGAAGGGAATGTCCATGTGACGCACGGCAAGGAGCATATTTCCATCAGCCGTCTGAACGCCGACGAGGCCAAGTTGCTGGGTGCTCAGGAGGGCACGCCGGTGTTTTACAAGGCTTCGCACGAGCGTGACGAGAACGATGGCTTTGTCGAGTATTGCAAGTCCGTGATTCTGCCGACCAAGTATCGTTTTGCCGATAACGGCGAGGCAGACGGCGTTGCGACGAAGGTAGGTGTCGAATGGCTGATGCAGTAGAAGACTTGCCGGTTTACAAACAAATTCGCCGCTGCATTGCGGAGCGAATCGAGCGCGGCGACTACCCGACGGGCTCGATGATTCCGTCCGAAAACGAGCTGGCCGAGGAGTTTGGCACGACGCGCCTGACAATCCGAAGTGCCATGGACGAGCTGGTCAAAAGTGGCCAGATTCGTCGCGTGCAGGGCAAGGGCGCCTTTGTGGGACACAAGTGGTTTGACGAGCACGAACGCAAGGGCGGCTTCCGTCAGTCGGTTCTGGCGTCGGGCGCGACGCCGTCGGTGCGCATTCTGGCGCGCTCCAAACGCTACGCCGGCCCGTATTACGCCGACCTGTTTGGCATCGCCGAGGACGATCTGCTTTACTCGGTGCGCCGTCTCAACTGCATTGATGGGGAGCCCGTGTCGATTGAGATGACGCTGATTCCGTGTCTGCTGTTTCCGGGCATCGAAGACGTGGACATTTCGGTCTTCAGCCTGTTCGAGACCTACGACATGTTGGGGCGCAAACCGGACAAGTCGATTGAGAAACTCGATATTGAAGCGCTGGGCGCACGCGATGCGAGTTTGCTCAATCTTGAGCCGGGCGACCTGGCGCTCGTACTGGAATGCATGACCTATGACTCGAGTGGGCAGGCGATCGAGCATGCCAAGTCTTTTAACCGCGGTGATGCCGGCGGATATACCTACAACTATTAGCGTCTAGAGCATCCTCGTGCACGGCGGGGTGCTCATTTTTTTACGGACATGTGTCGCATGACCGATGAACGGCAAAAACTGACCGTCTACCGAGAGGGGAGGGTGAAATCAAAAAATCGGTATTAAAAACGGCTAACCTGTAATCGTTCACTGGTATTAAGAACCTTTGAATTGTTGAGCTTGGGGCCAAGATGTCCACAAGGTTAAGCGGCGAGACGGGGCGGCAAGCCTGTCCATTCCGTGCGACAATTCAAACTGCTCGTGAAAGGAGCGGGAATGAAGGAGACCGAGAAGATCGAGATCATGCACTTCGACCAGGAGGGCTACCTCGAGGACGGCAGGAACGTCTACGAGGCCGGCAAGAAGATGACCGCCCTGGCCGACCGCGTGCACGAGGAGGGCTACGACGCCGTCTTCCTGATGGGCGTCGGCGGCACCTGGGACGAGTTCATGCAGCTCGAGTACCTCATGAACAAGTTCGGCGACCGCGACCTCGAGGTCTACCTGATCCACGCCGCCGAGTGGAACGTCATGGGCCACAAGCGCATGACCGACAGGTCCGTCGTGCTGACCGCCTCCGAGTCCGGCACCACCCCCGAGGTGCTCGAGGCCGTCGGCAAGATGAGGGAGATGGGCGTGCGCGTCTTCGCCATGACCAACCCCGAGGGCAAGATCGGGCAGGCCGTGGGCGCCGAGAACTGCGTCATGATGGCCTCCGACCACGGCGCCGGCGGCTGCGAGAAGGGCTACTACCTCGCCGACTGCTTCGGCCTGCGCCTGCTCAACCGCCGCGGCTGCTTCCCCAAGTTCGACCTGTTCATCGAGCAGACGAAGGACGTCTGGAAGGACATGCTCGACATCCGCAAGCGCTTCGAGCCGCGCGCCGAGGAGCTCGCCAGGAAGTACGCGCTGGCCGACTACACCATGTTCATCGGCTCGGGCGCGCTGTGGGGCGAGACCATCCTGTACTCCATGTGCCTGCTCGAGGAGATGCAGTGGAAGCGCATCCGCCACATCACCTCGCACGACTTCTTCCACGGCACGCTCGAGCTGCTCGAGCCCGGCGTCCCGGTGTTCCTGTTCATGGGCGAGGACGAGTGCCGCGCCCTCGACGAGCGCGTCCGCGCCTTCCTCATCAGCGGCGTGACCGGCGACGAGGACTACGTCATCATCGACACCGCCGAGTACGCGATCCCGGGCCTGGACGACGACTTCCGCGTCATCGTGTCCCCCTGGATCCTGTCGGTGCTCACCACCGACCGCCTCTCGCGCAACTACGAGCTGGTCACCAAGCACAACCTCAAGTACCGCCGCTACTACCACCAGTTCGACTACTAAGAGCTGGCCGCAGGGCCGATATCTTGGCTGGTTGATATCTCGACCCTACACAAGGGCGTCCGCATTCGCGCGGGCGCCCTTTTTGCGTTGCCGTCGGCGCAGGGTGTCCTCGGCGGAAATCTCATCCCGGAATTTCGGCTCAGAGTGGGATGCGGTTTCCGGATGCGTCCCATTCTGAAGCCCCGAAACGGGACGCGCTTTCCGCTTGGGGTCCGATCCGGAAAGCTCATCCCGTTCCGAGCATCAAATCCGGGACATGCTTTCCGCGCTCCGCCCCTTGCAGAAAGCGCGTCTCCTTCCAAACACAAATCTTGCGGTACAGCTTCTGCAAAGACGCGAAGTGGCCGCTGACAGCAAAGAGGGGCTGCCGAGACAATGCCCGACGGCCCCTCCCCTCATAACTTGCTATCGATGCCAATCGCCACAAGGGCGCGGCTGCCTACTTGCTGATCGCGCCCGTCATATAGATAAACTGCACGCGATTTATATGTCCGCCCTGCTCGCCGTTGACAAAGTCCGTCGGCGTAAAGCCGGGGTTGAGCATTTCCTCGATCTTGTCCTTAACGGTGTCGATGACCTGAGTATCGAGATTGCTCGTTCGGTCGGTAAGCTCCTGCATGCCGTTGCCGAGCTCGGATGCGCCGCTGGCAAGCGTACCTGCACCCGAGGAGAGAAGATTCATGCCGCTAGCAAGGCTAGCAGCACCTGTCTTGAGCTGCGCCGCACCGTTGTTGAGCTGTGATGCGCCGTTGGCAAGCGCGGGCGTGGCACCGTTGAGCTGCTGTGTGCCCGCAGCAAGCTGGTCGGTGCCCGCGGCAAGAGCCGCGGCGCCATCGCTCAGCTGACCCGCGCCCGTTGCTGCAGAGCCAACACCGGCGACAAGACCGGGGTTCACGGCCGTGGGGTTTGCCGGGTTGATCGCGCTGTTCATATAGGCGATGGCTCCGGCCAGGCTCAGCTGTTGGCCATCCTGGACAGTGGTGTAGCCCTGAATGGCGCTATCGAGCGCGGTGACGGCACCCTGGGCGCCGCCCTGGGCGCCGGCCGCCTGGGCCAAAGTCGTAACCTGATCGGTAAGCGTGCCAAACATGGACTCGGCACCCTTAAGGCCCTGCGACACCTGCGTGTTAAGACCCTGCGCGCCCGCAACGGCATTGGATGCAGAATCGAGAAGCGCGGTAAGACCCGTCGCATCGGCGCTCGATGCCGCCGTGGCGGCGGCACCCGCGCTGGTAGCAGCACTGCCGGCACTTGCGGTGGCGGCATCCAGCTGTGCCGTAGCCTCGCTTAGCTTGGCTGCCGCAGCCTTGGCGGAGTCGAGATCGGCCGCGTTATCCAGCGCGTCCTGAGCATCGGCGACCGCCGCCTTGGCAGCGGCAATAGATGCAACGGTGCTCTCGGCGCCAGCCTTTGCGCTCTCGGCGTTAGCCTTTGCCGCATCGTTGCCCATGGCGCTCGCGGCCTGCTTTGCCCCGCCGAGCGCCTGCTGTGCACCGGCAAGGTACTGCCCCTCGCCGCTGAGCGCCGCCGTAAGACCCTGCGGCCCGTACAGCGCGCTGTAGGCGTTGCCCGACGTAGCGGTCACGGCGTCCTGGGCCGCCTTGGCCGCAGCCTGCGCCTTGGCAAGGTTTGCCTCCTGAGCCTGCTTGCCCAGCGTCAGCGCGTCGACGTACGTATCGGACCCAGCGGCAATTCCACTTATGCCGCCCGAGATCTGCTGTGCGCTCCCCTGCAGCTTGGAAAGGCCCGCCGAAAGATCGGACGCACCGCCCTTAAGCTGCACGGCACCGGCATTAACCCCCTCGGCACCGGCATTAAGGTTGCTCACGCCTTCGACCAGCGTGGGGACCTGCGCGTTGAGCTGACTCGTACCCGCCGCGAGCGCAGCGGCGCCACTGGACAGCGTGCCGGCACCGGTATTGGCCGTGGCAAGCGAGGCCGCGAGCGTCTTGACACCGTCGGCAACCTGGCCAGCACCGCTATTGGCCGTAGCAATACCGTTGGAGAGCTCCACGAGCTGGCTCGTATCCATGCTGCTCGAGTCCACATCGATGGCAAGATTCAGCGGCACGCCGACAATCTGCCAGCCATCAAACTCAAAATCCTCAACATCGGTCGTAATGGTGTAGTCTCCGGTGCTGCCGGGAATCACCATGTAGGTAAGCTGCGTGTTGGAGCCGTTGGCAGCAACCGTGGCGCCCTCAGCCTCAATATCGTGTGCCTCGGCATCCTTAAGCTGACCGGTAATCTGAACCAGGTAGTTATCGGCATAATCGCCACCGGTATAGTCGTCATTCTTTTTGACCTTGAGCTTCATGGTGAGCTTGCCGCTCTTGCCCGCCAAATCCTTGGCGTCGATATCGCGGCCATCGAGCTGGTATGCCACGGTGACGTTCCACGGCATCTGAGTGTTCTTGTCCAGATCGCCCTGGTAGACAAAGTCCTGCACTCCCTGGCCCGTAACGGCAACCGACCCGCTGTCGTCCGTTAGTTTTTGAGTCGTCGATAGGTTGGTCACTTTGTTATAGGTGCCGGCATCGTCGATCTTGACGCCCTTATTGGCCTCGAAGCTATTGACCACGTAAACACCCGTGCGATTGCCGTCGGCATCGGTTTTGACGTATACGACCTGGTTTTTCTTATATCCCGGCGTGCTGTTATCGGAGTCCGTCGCCATCTGTTCACTCGTAGCCGAGGCAGCGCTCGTCGACCCTACGCCGTCGGCGAACACAACGGCACCGGGAACGGTAAGGGCCACGGTCAGACCGGCGGCAAGAGCGAGCGCAGCGATGCGCTTATGGGGACGACGTACAAGATCGCGTTGGGCTTTGAGCTCTTTCGAAGCGGTATCAGTGGTATGGGTATGCATTGCGGTATTCCTTCCAACTGCTTTGTAAAACGTTACTGAGCGGAGCCGTCCGCAGCCGATGCCTCGGTGGTATCCGAAACCGGATCCTGGGCATCCTTGGGCAAAAAATGAGCTTTGAGCGTGGTCTTGCCGATGAGGCCATCGAGCACATACAGGAAACCCGGCAGCGCAAAGAGTACGGCGACTAGGGAGATGCTCACGCCGACGCCCAGGAACCAGCCGATCTGCTTGAGCACGCCGTGGCTCGAGATCGCATGGATCAGGAAGCCACTGATCAGCAGAACCGATCCAGAGGTCAAAACAGGAATCGTGCAAGCTTCCATGGTCTCGAGTAGCGCTTCGCGCTTATGCATGGTCACGCGGTCCTCACGATAGCGGTCAGCAATCAGGATGCCGTAGTCGACGGCAACGCCCAGCTGGATGGAGCTCACAATTAAGTAGGCGAGGAAGAACTCGTGCATACCGGTGTAGAGCGGTGCAGCAAAGTTGATCCAGATCGAGGTCTCAATCACGAGCACCAAGATGATCGGCAGGCTCAGCGACTTGGTGGCCAGCAGCAAGACCGCGAACACGGCCACGACGGCGATGAGGTCGACCTTGCCCTTATCGACGGTGATGGTGTCCTTAAGGTCGGTGGTGCTCACGCCCTCGCCGGCGAGCATTGCCTTACCCGGATAATGTTTGTCCGCGATACAACGAATCTTCTTGACCAGCTTAAATGTACTCGGACCCTCGTAGGGCGCGGTAACCGTGAGCACCAAACGGCTGTAGTGCTCTCCCTCCACCAGATCGAGCGTGTCCTTTTCGGCCATGCCCGTGGGGATATAGGGACTCGCAACGTCAACATAGCTCTGGATGGACTTGACCTCGGGGAGCGCCTTGAGCTCATTGGAGAGTGCCTGCTCCTCGCTCACCTCTCTACGGGGAACGAGCACAACGTAGGTATCGGAGTTGCCAAAGACCTCCTTGACCTTGTCCATATCCTGACCAAGCCGCGTATCCGAACCAAAAATGTGCGAAGTGCCGTAGTAGTACGTGATATCGCTGGAGGTCGATGCCACACGCGCAGGGTAAACCACGGCGAGGATCACGACGGCAGCGGGGATACAGACCTTGAGCACCAGACGGGCGAACTTACCCAGCGGCGGGACAAAGGGCCTGTGCTGCGATTTTTGCACAAAGCCATCGAACTGAACGAACATCGAAGGAACAAAGGTAAAGACCGATACCAGGCTGATGGCGATACCCTTTGCAAGGGCAAGACCAAGGTCGGGGCCGATCTTAAACTGCATGGCGGCAAGCGCGATAAAGCCGATGCAGACCGTGCAACCGCTCGAAAACACGGCGACCGAGGACAGGCAGCACGACTGCACCATGTCTTCGGCAACGCTGCCGTGGCGGCCACGCTCCTCGTTAAAGCGGTGCAGCAAAAAGACCGAGAAGTCCAGCGCGATGGCAACCTGCAAAATGGAGCCCGCAGAGTTGGTGACAAAGCTAATCTCGCCAAAGATGAGGTTGGTGCCCCAGTTGATAAACACCGAGACGCCCAGGCCCAGCAGCACCAGGATGGGTTCGGCCCAGCTGGTAGTCGTGATGACCAGAATCACGAAGATAATCGCTATGACAGCGACCGTGATAATGCTGATCTGCTGCTCGGTCGATGTGGTGGCGAGCGCGTTAGACATGGCCGAGCCCGTAATGGCGCCCTCGTCGCCCACGATATCTCGAATAGCGTCGGTTGCCTCGATCTCCTTTTCGGAATTAACCGTCACCGTAAACAGGGCGTTGTTCTTTTTGTAATAGGTCTCAACGGTGTCTTTGTCTTGCGTGGCAAGCGGCTGATCGATATCTGCCGCGTCGTCAAGCCATAGGACCTCCTCGACGCCGTCGACCTTTTTGATTTTGTCCCTGTATTTGAGCGCCTGAGCGATCGAGACATTGGGCACCATAACGCGACAGTTGGGAATGTCACCCTCAAACTCATCACCCATGGTATTCAGAGCGACGGTCGACGCCGCTTCGTCGGGCAGATAGCTCGTAATGTCGTAGTTAACGCCTACAAACTGGCGCAGGAACAGGCATACCAGTGCTGCCACCGCATAGAACGCGATGATGGGTTTGCGGTGCTTCACGACCCATCGAAATAGCTTCTCTTTCAACCTCAATCCTCCATAACGCTCAGCCTATGTTTTGCTCTTTGTTATATTCCACATTTGGTAGTTATACAACATGTGTAGGATAAAGGCGCCATAAAGATATGCGATTGACGCGGTCCCGGAGCCAAAACAGCCGCTGCAGAAGCAGTTCGGATAGTCCTCAGCGGAAACTGCATCCCAGTTTTTAGACGAAAAACGGGATATGGTTTCTGGTTGGCCTAGATAATCGTCAGATTTAGCTGAGCGTCTGCCCCTATGTTTCCAAATGAATACGGTGTGAGCTGCGGACAAGGATTTTCCCCGCAAACACTCTAGTATGCTAAAGTACCCAGAAGACCGGCGGAGCTATGCCGGTCTTCTGTTCTATATGAAACACAGCATGAGGAGGCTCACCAGATGACGGCCACACCGTGGGGATTCCGGGACATATTGCCCGAGGAGGCTCAGGCGCGCGAGGAGATCGCATGTACGGTGAAGGGCTGCTTTAGGGAGCATCATTACCTGCCGGTCGAGACGCCACTGCTCGAGGACAAGGGCTCACTCGAGGAGGGCGGCCGCATCGCGGATACGCCGTTTAAGCTCTTCGATGACGACGGCCGCCTGCTGGTGGTTCGTCCCGACAACACGCTGCCGATCGTGCGCCTGGTCTCGACCCGCATGCGCGCGGCCGACCTGCCCCTGCGCCTTCGCTACGAGGCGCCGGTGGTTCGCGAGTGCCAGCGCAATGCCGGCGGCTCGCGCCAGTTTACACAGCTGGGCTTTGAGCTTATCGGTGCGGGCGATACCGCGGGCGATGTCGAGATTGTCTCGCTCGTGGCCGAGGCGGTGCGCAAGCTGGCGCTGCCCGATGCACGCATTATCGCAGGTAGCGTGCGTCCGTTTAAGGAACTGCTCGCGGCGTGCGAGGATCGCGAGCTGGCCGCCGAGGCCCTGCGCTGCGTGCACGCCAACGACTTTGTGGGCCTTGATACCCGTGTGGCGGCAAGCGCCGAGCCCGAGGCCGTCAAGGCTGCCATTAGCGAGCTGCCGCGCTTGCACGGCGGCGCCGAGGTACTCGACCGCGTCGACGCGCTGCTGACGGCGGCGGGCATTGTCGCGCCGCTCACGCGTGAGCTGCGTGCGCTGGTCGAGGGCCTGGCGCCCGAGGACGCTCAGGTGCTGTCCTTCGACTTTTCCATTATGAATTCTTTCGATTACTACACGGGCCTGGTCTTTAAGGCCTATGCCGGTGGCCTGCCCGATCCGGTGGGCTCGGGCGGTCGCTACGACTCTATCTTTACCGGCGCGTTCGGCGACGGCATCGAGGTGCCGGCGGCGGGCTTCGCCTTTTCGCTCGAGCGTCTGGAGGCCGCGTGCACCTCTGCCGAGGACGCCGCCTCCGATGGTGACCACGCCGTGGGCCGCGGCGCCGAAGGCCCGCTACGCATCGCCGTGCCCAAGGGCTCGCTTAAGGCCGACACGCTCGACGTGCTCGAGGCCGCGGGCCTGGACGTCTCTGAGCTGCGCGACCCCGGCCGTCACCTGATTGTGCGCGGTCGCGACACGCGTGCCGGCGAGGGCACGGTCGGCGATATCGAGTTTGTCATCGTGCGTCCCAGCGACGCGCCCGCTTTTGTGGGCTGTGGTGGTGCCGATTGCGGCATCTGTGGCTGGGACTCGCTCATCGAGGCAGACCTCAACTTGCTGCAGCTGGTCGATCTGGGCTACGGCCTGTGCACGTTTATCGAGGCAGAGCCCGCGTGGCGCGCCGGCCAGGCCGAGCGCAACTATGCCCGCCGCGGGTCGCTTCGCGTGGCCACCAAGTATCCGCGCATCGCGAGTGCCTGGTATGCCGAGCGCGGCGTGAACGCCGATATCGTCTCGCTGCACGGTAACATCGAGCTGGGCCCCATCGTCGGCATGACCGATCGCATCGTGGATATTACCGCCACGGGCGCCACGCTGCGCGATAACGACCTGGTCATCACCGGCCGCATCATGGACTGCACGGCCCGCTTCTTTGTCAATCCGGGCGCCGCACGTCTGGATCCGCGCGTACGCAATCTGGCAGATCGCTTGGCGGCAGCCGTGAAGGGCAAGCATTTTGAGCCCGTTGCGGGCTCGGCACAATAGCGCGAGCACTCACGGGCGCCCCAACGTCCGGGCTGCGGGCCGACTGGCGCCGCCGTCCGGCCTCTCGTTTTTCGAACACAACCTCGACCGATAGGGGATACCGAAATGAAGACCATCAAGCTTGCTCCCGGTGAGCGCCTCGTTACCAACCAGCTCAACCGCAAGGGCGTGCTGCCGCAAAACATCGTCGACGCCGCCCGCGATATCGTGGCCAACGTGCGCGCCAATGGCGATGCCGCGGTGCGCGACTACTGTCAGCGTTTTGACGGCGTTGAACTGCAGAGCTTCCGTTTGCCGCAAGAGCAGATCGATGCCGCGCTCGAAGGCCTTGATCCCGCCTTTGTCGCGGCGCTCGAAAAGGCTGCACGCCAGATTCGCGAGTTCCACCAGCGCGAGGTCGAGCAGAGCTGGTTTACCACGCGTGCGGACGGCAC
>CABUAT010000043.1 GCA_902489665.1 uncultured Collinsella sp.
GTCGATCGCGAGTTCCGCACGAGCCGGAGAGCACTTAATGTGCTCTCCGTGCGAGTCAGGACTGTCCGAGCAGGCGACCTTATATATTTGCCCTCCCCGGGGCTCCTCGCCAGTCCCCCCCAGCTAGTTCTTCAGCGAGTTCAGCGGCGCCGGGAAGCGTCCACCGCGGTGGGCAAGCACGGTGCCGGCGTTGGGGTTCACCGGCATGATGGGCGCACGGCCGAACAGGCCGCCGTACTCGACGCAGTCGCCCACGCCCTTGCCGATGGCGGGAATCACGCGCACGGCCGTGGTCTTGTTGTTGATGACGCCGATGGCCATCTCGTCGGCGATGATGCCGGCGATGGTCTCGACCGGGGTGTCGCCGGGGATGGCGATCATGTCCAGGCCAACGGAGCACACGCAGGTCATGGCCTCGAGCTTCTCGAGCGAAAGCGCACCAGCTTCGACGGCGGCGATCATGCCGGCGTCCTCGGACACGGGGATGAAAGCGCCGGAGAGACCGCCCACGCTGGAGCTGGCCATGACGCCGCCCTTCTTGACGGCATCGTTGAGCATGGCGAGCGCACAGGTCGTGCCCGGGCCACCGCAGGTGCCCACGCCGATGATCTCGAGGATACGGGCAACGGAGTCGCCGATGGCAGGCGTGGGAGCCAGCGACAGGTCGACAATGCCCTTCTCGACATCCAGACGATGGGCGGCCTCGCGGCTCATGAGCTCGCCGGCGCGGGTGATCTTAAAGGCGGTCTGCTTAATCTTTTCGGCGACTTCCATCATCGATGCGGAATCGGGCAGCGTCTCCAGGGCTGCGGCCATAACGCCGGGGCCCGAGACGCCTACGTTGATGACGGCGTCGGCCTCGCCACCGCCGTGGACGGCGCCCGCCATAAACGGGGAGTCCTCGACCATGTTGGCAAAGCAGACAAACTTGGAGGCGCCAACGGAATCCTGGTCGGCCGTGAGCTTGGCGGCGTCGATGATGGTCTGGGCGGCCATGAGCACAGCGTCCATGTTGATGCCGGCGCGCAGGCTGGCGACGTTGACGCTGGAGCAGACGCGGCTCGTGGTGGCGAGCGCCTGGGGGATGGACTGGATGACGCGGCGGTCGGCGTCGCCGATGCCCTTCTGGACGAGTGCGGAGAAGCCGCCCAGGTAGTCGATGCCGAGCGTCTCGGCCGCGCGGTCGAGGGCATGCGCGATGGGGGTGAGGTCCTCATCCTTGCAGCATGCGGCGATCTGCGCCACCGGGGTGACGGAAACGCGCTTGTTGACGATGGGGATACCGTACTCGCGCTCGAGGTTCTCGGCGGTCTCGACCAGATGCTCAGCCGTGTGCGTCACGTGGTCGTAGATCTTCGTGCACATGCGGTCGAGGTTCTCGTCACCGCAACCCATGAGCGAAACACCCATGGTGATGGTCCTGATGTCGAGGTTCTGTTCCTCAACCATGCCGCGGGTTTCCGCGATTTCTGCGGGCGTGATCGCCATCCTTGCGCTCCTATCTGCCAAAACGAGCATAATCTTATCTATTCTAACGTGCCGCACGTGCCAAGTGGCGCATGCGGCACGTTTTGGTGCTCGGTTGTTTCCGTTGTGTTACTGCCCAAAGACCTCTTCGGCGATGCGCGCGCTCTCGGCGGCGTCCTTGGCGTAGTAGTCCGCGCCGATCTGCTTGGCGTATTCGGGGGTGAGTACGGCGCCGCCCACGATGATCTTGACGCCCGGCACCTCGGCATGAAGCAGCTTGATGGTCTCTTCCATGGCCACGACGGTGGTAGTCATAAGCGCCGAGAGGCCGACGAGCTTGATGTCACGCTCCCGTACGGTCTTGAGCACCTCTTGCGGGTCGACGTCGCGGCCTAGGTCAAAGACGGTATAGCCGTAGTTATCGAGCAACATTTTGACGATGTTCTTACCGATGTCGTGGATGTCGCCTTTGACGGTGGCTACGCAGATCTTGCCCTTGTCGGCAATCTCGCCGGCGGGCATCAGGCGCTTGATGGTGTCGAAGCCCACACGCGCTGCCTCGGCCGAGGCCATGAGCTGCGGCAAGAAGAACTTTCCTTGGTCAAAGAGGACGCCAACCTCGTCGAGGGCGGGGATAAAGTGGTTGTTGATGAGGTCCATAGCGTCGTGGTCGGCCAGCAGGCGCTCGGTCTCGGCCGCGATCTCGCCTTTGCGGCCCGAGACGACCATGTGGCGGATGGGGTCGTCATCGGCGCTTGCGGTGGTGCTTGCGGCAGCTGCGGCATCGCTCGATGCTGACTGAGCGGCCGCCGGGTTCGCGGCGATCTTGTACGGATCGGTCCAGCCGGCATAGCGCTCGATGTATCCGGTCGAGCCCTCGTCCTCAACGCTCAACACGCGATAGCTGTAGACGGTATCCATAAAGCGCTTGGAACCCGGGTTCATGATGGGGGCGTCCAGACCTGCACCAAAGGCGGCAGCCAAAAAGACCGAGCCCAGCAGCGGGCGGGCAGGCAGGCCAAAGCTGATGTTCGACACGCCGAGCGCACATTTGACGCTCAGGCGCTCCTTGCACAGGGACATGGCGCGCAGGATCTGCTCGGCCTGGCGCTGGTTGGTCGAGGCGGTCATGACCAGGCAGTCGATGAGGACGCGGTCCGGGCCGATGCCGTAACGGGCAGCCTCGGCCACGATGTGCTCGGCGATGGCGAAGCGAGCCTCGGCGGTATCGGGGATGCCGCCTTCGTCGAGCGTAAGGCCGACAACGTTGGTGCCGTAGTGGGCGACCAGCGGAAAGATCTCATCCATGATCTGCTGCTTGCCATTGACCGAGTTGATGATGGGCTTGCCGGCGTAGCGGCGCACGGCGGCCTCGACAGCGGCGGGGTCGGTGGAGTCGATCTGCAGCGGCAGGAGCGTGGAGCCCTGGAGCTGTTCGGTCGCCTGTTGGATGATCTTGACCTCGTCGATCTCGGGCAGGCCCACGTTAACGTCCAAGATGTCGGCGCCCTGTTCCTGCTGGCTGATGCCCTGACTCACGACGTAGTCCAGGTCGCCGTTGCGCAGGGCCTGCTGCAGGCGCTTTTTGCCGGTGGGGTTGATGCGCTCGCCGATGACAGCGATCTTGTGGCCGTCGCGGGGAAGGTCCACGACCGTTTGGGCGCTCGTGACCGACATGCTGGGCTTGCGGCGGCGCGGGCTGGGCGTGTGGTTGTCGATAAGCGTGCACAAGGCCGCCATGTGCGCCGGCGTGGTGCCGCAGCAACCGCCCACGACGCTCACGCCGTCGGCGATCATGCCGGCGACGGCCTCGGCGTATTCGGGGGCCTGGATGTCAAAGACGGTGTTGCCGTCGTCGTCCACGTGGGGGAGTCCCGCGTTGGCCTGCACCATAATGGGCTTATCGGTAACGGTGAGCATACGTGCGGCGAGTCCTCGGAGCTCGGCCGGTCCCTGGCTGCAGTTGATGCCCAAAACGTCGGCGCCGATGGCATCGAGCGTGATGGCGGCGACCTCGGGGCTCGTGCCCAAGAAGGTGCGGCCGTCTTCCTCGAAGGTCATGGTGGCAAAGACGGGCAGGTCGGAGTTCTCGCGGCAGGCGAGGACCGCCGCCTTGATCTCGGCCAGGTCGGTCATAGTCTCGATAATAAAGAGGTCCACACCCGCGGCGACGCCTGCGCGCACTTCCTCGGCAAAGAGGTCATAGGCCTCGTCGAAGCTGAGGGTACCCAAGGGGCGAAGCAACGCGCCGATGGGGCCGATGTCACCGGCGACGTAGCGGGCGCCGGCCGCGCGGGCACAGGTGACGGCCGCGGCAAAGACGTCTGCCACGGTGGCGGCACCGTCGAGCTTGTGGGTGTTGGCGCCAAAGGTGTTGGCGGTAATCACGTCGCAGCCGGCCTCGACGTACTGGCGCTGAATGTCGGTAATGACCTGGGGCTCCTCAAAGTTGAGCAGTTCGGGCAAGGCGCCTGCCTTCATGCCGGCGGCCTGCAACATGGTGCCCATGCCGCCGTCGAACAGCAGGTGTCCCGTGCCCTCGATGGCGGCACGCAGGCGGTCATCCTTAATGTGCAGGTCGTCGATCGTGCGCGTCTTGTATGCAGCGCCATTGCGGCGTGCGGCATCAACGGGTGCCGCCAGCGCAGCACCGTCAGAATCATGAGTGATAAGTATGTTTGAGCTATTCGCCATGTGCGTCCATTTCGTCTAGAGCCCACTGAGGAATTTCTATTTGAAGAGATTTGTCGGGCTCGATATCTTCGATTCGCTTGTTGTAGTGGGCAAGAAGCCGTGCGACATTTAATCGAATTAGGTCTCGCTTGTAGAACGATAATTCTTCAATATTGATGCCGATAAACGATTCGAGCGCGATAACCTGTACGCGATTGCCGAGTCCCTCACTTTCGAACAGTCCGTAAGCGAAGGAAACTTTATCGTAGGGGACAACGACGATGGGCCGAATGCCATTTCGAATGTTATCTCGGCATCGATCGGTCAATTTGGCCATTGGCGATACAGTCACATGAAATACAGCATCATTGATTTGGAAATCGCCAGAACGGTCTGTCTGCTGGTCGGCGGCGTTTGAGTTGTCCTTTCCGATTTCTATGGTTGGAAATAACATCTCTAGTTTTGCACCTACCAGGTGCTGTGCGACGGTGCCCGTCGGCTTATCGGATCGTAGGCTTGCTTCGGCTAGGATATCATCGACAATGACAGAAATTGGTTTTTGAAGATCGATTTCGACTTTGATTCTCTGCCGGTTAAAGAAATCGACCTGGATTCGCTCGACGAAGAAATTGGCGATTGCATTCGCAGCTTCAAGACGAGTGTCTTCGCAAGTGTCATTGGGTAGGGCAGAGTTGATAATTGTGGCAAGCTCAAGCGCCATCGGGAGTGTACCGCGTGAGGTTCTGCCGCCCTCTGATGCGAAGGCACGCGTTTCCCCATGTCTGGCTAAAACTGTTTTGATGCATGCTCCACTTAGGCCTCGTACTTGGCTTCCCTTGTCCGATTGCACATAATCGTCGGTGAGCGGAAAACGGTTTTGCAACAGCTCGCTTATGCCTATGCCAACCGCCATGACGTTACGGTTGACATTGCCTCGCTTGCTGCGCTTGGATTCGTACCAGAGTTCAATGGCATCCAAGATACCTTTATCGGGCTCGCTCAATGAGCAATTGGTCATTTCCATTATTGTTCACTCCGTTCCTTGAAGACATGAGCGCGGGCTTGACTGCATTTTTTATTAGCCAAGTGACAACTGGCACGGCAACTGCATCGCCGAATGCGTAGCGAATCTGAGCATCCGAGAAGCCGTTAAACTGACATGAGTCAGCACCTTGGAGACGGGCATATTCAGTTCCAGTCATCCAGCGAACTTCTATCTTTCCGTTTTCGCATATAACGACTGCCTGTCTTGATGAGCCGCCGCGAGCCGTTCTTAGACATCCGGCAATTTCTTCTTCACGGATTTCCCAGCGCACAACGCCTGATCGCGTGCGACGGTAAGCAGTGCGAACAATTTTTTCTTTGGCATTTAAGAAGCGCTGAAGGCGCTCTGCTTGATGCGGTGCAAGTGAGTCGATAAATGCTTGTACTTGGTTTTTGTTCCACCAACGCTTGTCGTCCTCGGGAATATTTTCAACAACCGTTGCAAGGCCCGTCATGCGAAGTGGGCTCGGCTCGTTTAGGTGAGAGACGTGCGTAATGAGTGAAGGGTCGGAGTGAATCCAGGAGACTTTTTCAGGTCGAAGCGAGGAGCCGAGTCGGCTGTTGGGAAGAGGGTTTTTTAATCCGACGACAAACATGCGGGGGCGTGACTGGGGAAGCCAGTGCCGTGCATCGATAAAATAAGCGTCACATGAATAACCTAAACGATTGAATTCCTGGCAAACGAGTCTAAAGTCATCACTGTTATTAGACGTGGCAAGGCCGATGACGTTTTCGAGAACAAGTGCCCGCGGGGCACGATCGCCCATTCCTTCGATGGCCTTAATAAAGCCAAAGAACGCACTGGACTCTTTGCCAGAGATAAGTCCTTCCCTGTTTCCCGCGAGAGATAAGTTTGTGCAAGGGCTTGACGCCCATGCGATGTCGGCTTGGGGTATTAGGTCGGGGTCGAGTGTGTGGACATCCTGCTCGACTAGATGCTCATCGCCCCAACACTGGCTGTACATGGCGCATTTAGTATGGTCTATGTCATTTGCCCAGATTGTTTTGATTCCGGCTTTTGTCATGCCGGC
The DNA here is from genome assembly GCA_902489665.1 of uncultured Collinsella sp. Taxonomy (GTDB): domain Bacteria; phylum Actinomycetota; class Coriobacteriia; order Coriobacteriales; family Coriobacteriaceae; genus Collinsella. Next base: position 6,216 of record CABUAT010000043.1, read on the forward strand.
ACGAGCCAAGCCAATGCCTGAAAAAAACTCAAGCGCGGTTAGTTGTGGCGAGAACTGCAGAATGTTGTGCATGTACTGGCTTTCAGATAGTTGTTATTTGGCATCTTATGGTACTTGTTTGTGAGGACATCCGCTTACTTACGGATGAGATTCCCTCGATACCGTGCCATCAATTGACATTTTATTCAGAATGCGAATAGCAGGTGGTGTGGGCGGCGCGGAAGCGGCAGTGCTCACGCATGCGGCAGATATTGCAGGTGGGGCGACTCTGGGCGTCGTGGACTTCGCCGTCGAACAGACCAATCACAGCGGTCACGCTCTTGGTGGGCATGAGCAGGCTGGTGGGGGTGACGGTAAGTCCAATGAGGCGCGTGGCGTTGAGTGCATCCACGATCGAGCGCTGGGCCGAGAGCGGGCAGTCGCCATAGCCGGGACTGAAGCGCCAGTTGCCGGCGAGCCCGTGTGCAGCGGCAGCGGCCTTGACCTGCTGGTCCATCTGCTCGACGGCGGCCTCCACATAGGCAGAGCACGCGGCATCGAGCACGGCTCCCTCTAGGGGCTGCTGGGCCCCCGTGGTGCGCAGACGACGTTCGGCGTCCATGCCGAGGGTGCATGCCATGAGCGCGGCAAAGCGGGCATCTTTGAGATGGCGATAGATATCACGACCCCGCAGCTCAACATTGGTGCCAACCAAGCGGATGCAGGGCTCGCACTGCTCGTCGACGCCCGTGGCATCGACGGCAAACACGCGTCGCACGCCGCGGGGCTCGATATCCAGCTCTAGGCGCTCGACCACAAGCTCAATTCGTCGTGACAGCTCGGGCTCAATCTGCTGGCCGCCGTAACCCAGATACCGCAGCATCTCGGCACGGTCGACACTGGGATGGTGCGCAGCATCGACACGGTAAAGCGCCGGCGACGCAAGGTCGGCCGGCACTTCGACAGCGGTTGTATCGACGTGCGGTTTTTCCATTACCCCAGGCGCTCCATAATGGTCGCAGCGATTGCAGGACGGTTCATAGTGTACAGGTGCAGACCGTCGGCGCCGTGCTCCTTGAGGTCGCAAAGCTGACGGGCGGCATACTCTACACCGGCTGCCTGCAGGCTCTCGGGGTCGTTCTCGTACTTGGCGAGAATCTTGATGACGGGGGAGGGCAGCGACGCGCCGCACATAAAGACCATGCGGCTGATTTGCGACTTGCCCATAAACGGCATGATGCCCGCGGTGATAGGCACGGTGATGCCGGCCTTGTCGGCAAGCTCGCGGAAGCGATAGAAGCACTCGTTATCAAAGAAGAGCTGTGTCACAAAGAAGCTCGCGCCGGCGTCTTGCTTTTGTTTGAGGTGCTCAACCGAGAGGTTGAGATCCTCGCAGGCAATGTGGCCCTCGGGGTAGGCTGCGGCGCCCACGCAAAAGCCGGCGTCGACGAGCTCGGGGATGAGGTCACGGGCGTAGGCGTAGTCGGAGGCAGGCTTGTCGTCCTCGGTCGCGCCGGCGGGCAGGTCGCCGCGCAGGGCTAGCACGTTTTCCACGCCGGCAGTGCGATACTCGTCAATCTTGGCGGCGATGTCGGCGTGGGTGCGGCCCACGCAGGTGAGATGCGCTACCGAGGGCGTATCGAATTCGCTCGAAATCATATGCGCGATGGGGGCGGTGGTGGCACCGTTACCCGAGCCGCCGGCCGAGCAGGTGACCGAGACAAAGCTCGGCGAAAGCTTACACAGATTGCCTGCCACCTCGCGAGCCGTGTCGAGGGTAAGCTCGCCCTTGGGCGGGAACATCTCAAACGAAACGGGTGCGGTGCCCTGGGATGCTGCCTGCTTAAAAACCTCGTCGACGCGCATATCGTGCTCCTTTAGGTACGTAATAGTGCGATGTGTTGTAAGGATTCTACAGCACCACTGTGCCACGATGGAGTTTCACTCGCTATTTGGGGATACCAATCAAAGATGCTTCGCTATCGGCATTTTCTATAACAGGGCGGTCAATCTAGGATGGGGCTATAAAGACTGGTATCTGATACGAAATACCAGTTAATAGAGCCCCATCCCAAATTGACTACCCTTAAACTATGGGGAGAGGTCTGCAATTTATACAGTTGATTGGCTGTTGAGGGTGGCAACGCCGCCTCGATAGGGTAACCTCATTGATTGGTTTCGTGACAGCAACATAACGGTAATGTCGCGGAAACACGACGAGCCTAATCTATGACTCGTTCGTTAGTAATCAACACCGCTTCTCACGCGGTGCCGATACGAAGGGAGTTCCGTATGGCCGATCTTACTGACCGCTTCGGGACCATGGTGTTCTCTGAGGAAGTCATGAAGGACTACCTCCCCAAGGACATTTGGAAGCGCCTTGCTGCAACCCTCGAGGGCGGTGAGCCGCTCGACCTGGATGTGGCCAACGCCGTTGCCCACGCCATGAAGGTCTGGGCCATCTCCAAGGGCGCGACGCACTACGCACACTGGTTCCAGCCGCTTTCGGGCATTACTTCCGAGAAGCACGACAGCTTCCTGGAGCCCAACCACGACGGCACCGCTATTACCAAGTTTACGGGCAAGAACCTCATCCAGGGCGAGCCGGACGCCTCCAGCTTCCCCAACGGCGGCCTGCGCGCCACCTTCGAGGCCCGTGGCTACACCGCTTGGGATCCCACCAGCCCCGCTTTTATCAAGGACGATGTCCTGTGCATCCCCACGGCTTTCTGCTCCTACACGGGCGAGGCCCTGGACAAGAAGACCCCGCTGCTGCGCTCCATGACCGCGCTCTCGCGTGAGTCCAAGCGCGTTTTGGCGCTGTTTGGCAAGACCCCCAAGAAGGTCGTTCCTTCCGTGGGCGACGAGCAGGAGTACTTCCTGATCAAGAAGGACGCCTATCGCAAGCGCAAGGACCTGGTCATCACCGGTCGCACCCTCTTTGGTGCTGCTCCCTGCAAGGGCCAGGAGCTCGAGGAGCACTACTTTGGCGCTATCCGCCCCACCGTCTCGGCCTATATGAAGGACCTGGACGATGAGCTGTGGGCGCTTGGCATTCCCGCCAAGACCAAGCACAACGAGGTCGCTCCCTGCCAGCATGAGCTCGCCCCTGTCTATGGCGAGGTCAACGAGGCCATCGACCAGAATCTGGTCATGATGGAGAAGATGAAGCTCATCGCCTCCCGCCACGACTTGGTCTGCCTACTGCACGAGAAGCCCTTCGAGGGCATTAACGGTTCGGGCAAGCACAACAACTGGTCGCTTGGCACCGAGTCCGAGAATCTGCTCGATCCGGGCGACACCCCGCTCGACAACCTGCAGTTCATCGTCTTCCTCACCGCGGTGATTGAGGCCGTCGATAACTATCAGGAGCTCCTGCGTGCCTCCGTTGCCTCGGCCGGCAACGATCATCGTCTGGGCGCCAACGAGGCTCCTCCGGCGATTATGTCCATCTTCCTGGGCGACCAGCTTACCGAGGTTGTCGAGAAGATCATCGATGGCAAGGCTTCCGTCCATGCCACGCGCGGCGTGCTCGACCTGGGCGCCGATACCCTGCCCAAGCTGATGCAGGACAACACCGACCGCAACCGCACCTCCCCGTTCGCCTTTACCGGCAACAAGTTCGAGTTCCGTGCCTGCGGCTCCGAGCAGAACGTCTCCGACTCCAATCTGGTGCTCGATGCTGCCGTGGCCAAGTCGCTCAAGTCCTTCGCCGACGCACTCGAGGGTACGCCCGAGGATAAGTTCCAGGACGCCGCGCTCGAGTACTGCAAGAAGGTCCTGACTGACCACCAGCGCATCCTGTTCTCCGGCGACGGCTACTCCGACGAGTGGCCCGTTGAGGCCGAGAAGCGCGGCCTTGCCAACAACAAGACCACGGCCGATGCCCTGCCCGCCTTTGTTTCCGATAAGGCTATCGCGCTCTTTGAGGAGACGGGCGTCCTGACCAAGGCCGAGGCTCAGTGCCGCTACGACTGCAAGCTCGAGAAGTACAACAAGCTCATGAACATCGAGGCCACCACGATGGTTCGCGAGGCGCGTCGTACCTATCGCCCGGTCATTACCGCCTATGCCACCAAGGTCGCTAAGGGCCTTGAGACAATTCGTGCCGCCGGTGCCGAGGCCGCCATGCAGTGCGAGCAGAACACGCTCAACAAGCTCTGCAACGGTATCACCACCATCAACGACTCCATCAAGGCGCTCGACGCCGTGCATCAGAAGGCTGAGGCCCTCGATGGCCAGGAGCAGGCCAACGTGTACGCGCACGAGGTCGTTCCCGCTATGGATGCGCTGCGTGCCGCCGTGGACGCCATGGAGGAGATCGTGGCAGCCGACTACTGGCCGGTCCCGACCTACGACGACATTCTGTTCTATGTGTAGAACGTAACTGACATATCGTCACGGTATTGAGCCGGGGTCCGCATCGCGCGGGCCCCGGCTTTTTGTTTGCGAAGGACGCTTTGAAGCCCGTTTTGCCGCCGATGTGCCTAGGTATGGTAGCGCGCAGAGATGTGGTGTAAGAGGCGGGGCATGCCCCGCCTCTTACACC
>CABUAT010000044.1 GCA_902489665.1 uncultured Collinsella sp.
ATAACCGTGCAACGGAAAAGAGCCGCCCTTTCGGACGACTCAAACTGTAATGGGGCTCTTTTAGCTACCCCGCCATCCACCCAGCCCTCTTCAATTGCGGTGAAATAGTTCCTGATTTCCGCCAAAACCCCGGCATCCAGGAACTATTCCACCGCAACTATCCTTGGAATCGGTATTTAGCTTGTGCCTACTTTAGTGTCATTTCAAAACTATGCCGGATTACGGGGCTGATTCGGAGACCTCCATCCATACCGGCAATTTTCGATTTTTGATAATCCGTCTACCTGCGGTTTTAATTTCGCGATTTTTCCCATGGTCATGTAATACAGGTACAGCCCCGTAATCCGCCATAGTTTTGAAACCAGCCCATTTGGGACTGGCCTCTTATGGCTACTTTTACCTATTAGCCCGCATGTTTGACGCATCTAAAATAGCCCGTCCCAAATTGACTACCCTGGCATTGGGGATACCATGGTGGCACCCTAGCGAAAGGACGATGTATGGCACATGTCGATGACCAGCGCGTGGCGCGCGTGCTCGATGCGCTCGAGGCTCAGCACCCCGGCGCGCAGCTGCTTGTGAACGACCCGTGGTCGATCTACTATCTGACCGGCTTTTATGCCGATATGTTCGAGCGTTTTTGCGGCGTGCTGCTCGCACGCGATGCCGAGCCGGTGATCTTGGTCAACGCCCTGCATCAGCTGCCCGAGTACGACAATGCCCGCGTCGCCTATCACACCGATACCGACGTCGTGACCGACACCATCGCGCGCGAGATCGATCCTGCCAAGCCTCTCGGCATCGACGCCGTTATGCGCTCCGGCTTTTTGATGCCCCTTATTGATTGTCACGCCGCGAGCGAGTTCTTCCTGGGCGACTTTGCCGTCACCGCCGCACGCACCCACAAGGATGCCGCCGAGCAGGAGCTCATGCGTGTGTCCTCGGCCGCCAACGACACCGTGATGGCCGACGCCATCAAGCTCGTTCACGAGGGCGTGACGGAGCGCGAAATTGCCGACCAGATGCTCGGCCTGTACCGCAAACACGACTGCGAGGGCTTTAGCTTTCCGCCCATCGTGAGCTTTGGCGCTAACGCCGGCGACCCGCATCACGAGCCCGACGACACCGTACTCAAGCGCGGTGACGTGGTGCTGTTCGACATTGGCGGGCGTCATCGCAACTACTGCTCGGACATGACGCGCACGTTCTTTTGGGGAGAGCCGGACGAGGAGACCGCACGCATCTACGACATCGTGCGCCGCGCCAACGAGGCCGCCGAGGCGCTCATCGCCCCGGGTGTGCGCATGTGCGACCTGGACCGTGCCGCGCGCGACGTGATTGAGGACGCTGGCTACGGCAAGTACTTCACGCATCGCCTGGGTCACTCGATCGGCCTGCAGGACCACGAGCCAGGTGACGTTTCGCTTGTCAACGAGCAGGTCGTAGAACCGGGCATGACGTTCTCTATCGAGCCGGGCATCTACCTCCCCGGCCGCACCGGCGTCCGCATCGAGGACCTGGCCCTCGTGACCGAGCCCGGCGTCGAGATCCTCAACGCCTACCCCCACGAACCAGTCCGCCTAGACTAGCCCCTTCCCAATAGCCCCTCAATAAGTTGCGGTGGAATAGTTCCCAGATTGTCCCACAGAGGCATAATCCCGGAACTATTTCACCGCAACTACCATGGGGCCAAGTCGACCAATTTGAAAGTCTAGAGCTGCGCCACGAAAACGGCCTATCTACTACGTTTAACCCGCATGGGTCGACCATGCGGGTCTTTTTTGAAAAATGGCAAGCCATCTACCTGCGGTTTTGATTTTGCATTTTTCGGTCTGATCGAGGGTATCCGGTCGAACGTAGTAGATAGGCCCATTTCGTGGCGAGCACGCCAACTAACTACCCTGCGGAAGGGCTCTAGCGGAGCAAGCCTGCCACTTCGCCGGCTAGGGTGATGGTGCCGGCGGCAACGAAGGACTCGCCCGCGGCATCGAAGGCCGCGAGGGCCTCGGACACGCTGGGGTACACGCCAATAAGCTTGTCAGCATCCACAAGTGCGGCGAGTTCTTCTACCGGTAGGGCGCGATCGGAATCGGTCTGGGTCACAACCACGCGCGGAAAGGACGGGATCAGCACGTCAACGATGCCCGCCACGTCCTTGTCGGCCAGTGCAGCGCACAGCAGCGTGGGGCGATTCTCCACGCACGGATCGATCTCGTCCAGCGCGCTTACAAAGTTCTCGCAGCTCTGGGGGTTATGGCAGGCATCAATCAGCTTGAGCGGATCGGTCCCCAGCACATCAAAACGACCCGGCGTGGGACAGCCCATAAGCGACGCATCAAGCACATCGTGGTCGAGCTCGCGGCCCAGATACCCCTCGCATAGCATAATCGCGCACGCTGCATTCTGCGGCTGATAGGCCGGCTTGACCATACTCGACGTATAGATCGCACGCGGCGTGGTGCAGCTAAACTCAACCGTGTCGCCCACATGCGCCGGCACCTTAGTCGTGGCGTGGCTCACCACGAGCGGCACCACACCGCACTCACGGCAACGGGCATCCATCACGCGCTGAACACTCGGCTCATGCGTACCCTCGCCCAAAACAACCAAGCGCCCGGGTTTGATAACCGCAGCCTTCTCCCCCGCAATGGCCTCGAGCGTGTCGCCCAAAATACGTGTGTGATCGAGCCCAATGCCCGTAATGGCAACGGCGACGGGATCGGTCGCGCTTGTGGCGTCCCAACGCCCACCCATGCCAACCTCGAGCACGGCAACATCCACCGCGGCCTCGGCAAACACCACCAGTGCGGCAGCCGTCAGCAGATCAAACGGCGTGATGGTATAGGCACGCTCCCCCGCCGCCACACGGTGCGCATTCACGCGACGTCCCGCCTCAACAGCAGCAGAAACGCCACGGGCAAACGCCTCATCGCTCACGACGCGTCCATCGACTTCCATGCGCTCGGGATAGCGCACCAGCTGCGGCGACGTATACAGCGCGGTCTTGAGCCCCTCGCCGCGAAGGATAGCAGCTGAAAAACGCGTGGTCGAAGTCTTGCCATTGGTACCGGCAACCTGAATGCAATCAAAATACTCATCCGGACGTCCCAGCTCGTCGAGCATATCAACAACCGTCTCGAGCAGAGGACCAGCATCCCCAGAAATCCGCCCCGTATCAGCAGCCAGCTCAACAGCCTCATCAAACGAAAGCAACTCAAACGAGAAAGGAACGACATAAGACCCAGAACGCTTAGTCATAACCCAAAGTCCCCCATAACAGAAAAAGAGGCCCATCAAAAAGAATGAGCCCCTCGCGTTGACAATATCAGCCTTTATCCGCTTGCAGCAAGATCAAGGCCACGAACAAGTGGCCATAACCTACCAGCTGCAAACAACCACGTAACCGCACTAGGAGCGGCCCGACGCTTTGCTCGATACAAGTTCCGCACGCAAAGGACAGCACTAAATGTGCTGTCCGTCTTGCGCAGGACTGTTCGCAGTAGCGAGCAAAGCGTCGGGACGCGCCCCAGAGCAAACCTTACGAGAAGTCAGCAACCTGAGCAGTCAGCGCCGCCAGGATCTCCTTGAGCTCAGCTGCACGGTCCCTCTTCTTCTGGACCACGGCGGGCGCGGCCTTGGCCACGAAGCCCTCGTTGGCGAGTGTCTTCTCGCAACCGGCGAGCTCCTTCTGAGCCGCGGCGATCTCCTTCTCCAGGCGCGCCTTCTCGGCCGAAAGATCGACCTTGCCCTCGAGCACCACAAAGACCTCGACGCCGCTGTCGACCACGGCAATGCTCGCAGCCGGCTTCTCGACGTCGGTACCCATGACCAGCGAGGCGGTGTTGGCCAGCGGCTCAATCGTGGAGCGCAGGCTCTCGAGCTTCTCGATGTCCTCGGCACCGGCGCGCACGACCACGTCGAGCTCGGCCTTGGGGCTCAAGCGATAACGCGAACGCGTGGCGCGGGCAGCGGAAACGACGGTGCGGCACAGCTCAAACGCGCGCTCGGCGTCCTCGTCAACATACTTGGCGTAGTCGGCGGGCTCGGGCCACTTGGCGATCATGAGCGCCTCAGCGCGGTCCACATTGCCCTCGGCGTCCAGATCGAGCACGCTCGCCGGCATGTTGTCCCAGATCTCCTCGGTCACGAACGGCATGAGCGGGTGCATCAGGCGAATGGAGGTGTCGAGCACAAAGATCAGGTTGCGCTGCGCCTGCAGACGGCCCTCGCCCTTCAGACGGGCCTTGGTGACCTCGACGTACCAGTCGCAGACCTCGTTCCAGAAGAACTGCTGCACGCCGCGGGCCATGTCGCCAAAGGTGTAGTTCTCGATGCCCTCGGTGACCATCTTCACGGCCTTGGCCAGGCGGCTGAACATCCAGGCGTCGGCCGGCGTCTCCACGACGGGCTCGCCGGGCGTGTAGCCCTCCATGTTCATGAGCAGGAAGCGGCTGGCGTTCCAGATCTTGGTCACAAAGCTCTTGGCCTGATCGGTGCGCGGGCTATCGATAAGCTTCTTGGTCTTCTTATCGATGTTCGCGTCGAACTTGACGTCCTGGTTGTTGGTGCACAGCGTGAGCAGGTTGAAGCGCATGGCGTCGGCGCCGTACATACCGATGAGGTCCATGGGGTCAACGCCGTTGCCCTTGGACTTGGACATGCGGCTGCCGTCTTTGGCCAGGATCGTCGGGTAGATGACGACGTCCTTAAACGGCACCTCGTCCAGGAAGTACAGCGAGCTCATGACCATGCGGGCGACCCACAGTGCGATGATGTCGCGCGCAGTGACGAGCGCCGTTGTGGGGTGATGGCCCTCGAGCAGCTCGGGCTTTTGCGGCCAGCCCTGCGTGGCGAAGGTCCACAGCTGCGAGCTGAACCAGGTGTCCAGCACGTTCTCGTCCTGATGCACGTGATGGCCGCCGCACTTGGGACACACGTCGGTGTCCTCGGTAAGGGCGTCCTCCCAGCCGCAGTCCTCACAGTAGAACACGGGGATGCGGTGGCCCCACCACAGCTGGCGGCTGATGCACCAGTCCTTGAGGTTTTCCATCCAGGTGGTGTAGGTCTGCGTCCAGCGCGCGGGGTGGAAGGTGACCTTGCCGGAGTTGACGGCGTCGAGCGCCGGCCCCTTGAGCTTATCGACGGCCACAAACCACTGCTCGGAAAGCCACGGCTCCAGCGCGGAGTCGCAACGGTAGCAGTGCATGACGGAGTGATCGAGTTCGTCGACGTGATCGAGCAGGTCGTGCTCCTCAAACCACTTGATGACGGCCTCGCGGCACTCCTCGCGGGTCATGCCGGTAAACTCGCCATAGCCCTCGACGACCACCGCGTGCTCATCGAAAATGTTGATCTGCGGCAGGTCGTGGGCCTGACCCATGGCGTAGTCATTGGGGTCGTGAGCAGGTGTAACCTTAACGAAGCCGGAGCCAAAGTTGGCGTCGACGTGCCAATCCTCAAAGATAGGAATCTCGCGGTTGACGATCGGCAGCATGACGGTCTTGCCCACGAAGGCGACCTTCTCGGGGTCCTTCGGGGAGACGGCAACGCCCGTGTCGCCGAGCATGGTCTCGGGGCGCGTGGTGGCGACGACGATGTAGTCTTGGCCGTTGACCGGCTCGGTCAGCGGGTAGCGCAGGTGCCACAGGTGGCCCTTCTCGTCCTTGTACTCGGCCTCGTCGTCCGAGATAGCGGTGGTGCAGTTGGGGCACCAGTTGACGATGCGCTTGCCACGGTAGATCAGGCCGTCGTGATACCAGTCACAGAAGACCTTGCGCACGGCCTGGGCATAGTCCTCGTCCATGGTGAAGCGCTCGTTATCAAAGTCGACGGAGCAGCCCATGCGCTTGATCTGCTCGACGATGATGCCGCCGTACTCGTGGGTCCAATCCCAGCAAGCGTCGACAAACTTGTCGCGACCGATCTCCAGGCGGCTGATGCCCTCGCTCTTGAGCTTCTTGTCGACCTTGGTCTGCGTGGCGATACCGGCGTGGTCGGTGCCGAGCACCCAGCGCGTGGACTTGCCGCGCATGCGGGCCATACGGATGATGGCGTCCTGGATGGAGTCGTCGGTGGCATGACCCATGTGGAGCTTGCCGGTCACGTTGGGAGGCGGAATGGTGACGGTGCAGTCGCCCACGCCCTCGCGGCGCTTGTAGTAGCCGCCGTCGAGCCACTTCTGCAGGATCGCCGGCTCGTTGGTCGACGGATCGTAGTTCTTGGGCATCTCTTCCATATATCTCTCCCTGTCCCGCCGGGGAGGAATGTAGGCCCGATTTTCGCTCGGTCAGGTCCTGGGCTCGCTCGAAGACCACATTAAGTGGTCTTCGGCTCGTGCGGAATCTACGAAAATCGGGCCTACATTCCTCCCCTTAGGTATCGATTACTTCAGTCATTAATGACTTCGCTGAGGCTTAAACAAACACACAGAATAACACAGGTAGTTGGGGTTATTGCGCATATATAAAATAGCCTCCGACCGCGGGTGGTCGGAGGCTATTTGCAAACACGTTTTAGGCTGGTCTAGCCGTAGATGCGCTGGGGCTGCTCTTCGCCCTTTACGGAGGCTTCGGTCACAACGACCTTGGAAACGCCCTCCTCACTGGGCAGATCGAACATTGTCTGCTGAAGCACGTCCTCGCAAATGGAACGCAGGCCGCGGGCGCCGGTCTTGCGGGCGAGCGCCATGCGGGCGATCTCATGCAGGGCCGCATCCTCAAACTCAAGCTCAACGTCCTCGAGCTGGAACATCTTGCGGTACTGACGCACCACGGCGTTCTTGGGCTCGGTCAGGATCGACACCAGGTCATCCTCGTCGAGCGCCTGCGTCTGGGTGACGACGGGCGTACGTCCCACAAACTCGGGGATCATGCCAAAGGCGTTGAGGTCCTGCGGGAGCACCTGACGCAGCAGGTCGTTCTCGTCGACCGAGGTGGGGCCGGCGATCTCGGAGTTAAAGCCCACGCCCTTGTTCCCCACACGGTCGGCGATGATCTTGTCCAGGCCCACAAAGGCACCACCGCAGATGAACAGGATGTTGGTCGTGTCGATCTGCAGCAGCTCCTGCTGGGGATGCTTACGGCCGCCGGTGGGCGGAACGCTTGCCACCGTACCCTCAAGAATCTTAAGCAGCGCCTGCTGAACGCCCTCGCCCGAGACATCGCGGGTAATGGAGAGGTTCTCGGCCTTACGGGCAATCTTGTCGATCTCGTCCACGTAGATAATGCCAACCTGCGCGCGCTCAATATCGCCATCGGCGGCGTTGATGAGCTTGAGCAGGATGTTCTCCACGTCCTCGCCCACGTAACCGGCCTCGGTAAGCGCGGTGGCGTCGGCAATGGCAAACGGCACCTCGAGGATGCGCGCAAGCGTCTGGGCGAGCAGGGTCTTACCGGTACCGGTGGGACCGAGCAGCAAAATGTTGGACTTGGCGAGCTCTACCTCGTCCATGCCGTCGTCGAACTGCGAGCCCATGCCGTCGTCAAAGGCAGACACCGCGGCGCCGCCCTCGATCACGCGGCGATAGTGGTTGTACACGGCCACCGACATGGCGCGCTTGGCGTCCTCCTGACCCATAACATAGGCCGAAAGCTCGTCATAGATTTCGTGCGGCGTCGGCACGTGCGTGATGACCTGGCGGTCGTCCTCAAGCTCAAAGCCCTCGGTCCCGGGGTCCACGGCGGGCTGGGATGCAGCCTGACCGTGGTCGTTGAGGAAGCCCGGCAGCTTGCCGTTGCGGGCGGCGTCCATAAAGTCCGAAGCCAGCGACTCCTCAAGGATCTCGGAGCAGGCAGCGACGCACTCGTCACAGATAAAGATGTTGGTCGGGCCCTTTACGAGACGACGGACCTGTCCCTGCTCTTTTCCGCAGAAGGAGCAGCGGATCGGGTTGCCGTTCTCGTCAAAGTTGTCCTGCATGTTACCTGCCATCCTAGGCGTCCTTCGCGGCGAGATCGCGCGAGGTGACGATACGGTCGATCAAACCGTAGTCGAGGGCCTCGGCAGCAGTCAGGTAGTTGTCGCGCTCGGTATCGGCCTGGACCTTCTCAATGGGCTGGCCCGAGGCGTCGGACAGGATCTGGTTGAGCTCGCGACGGGTCTTCTTGATCTCCTCGGCCACGATCTCGATCTCGGTCTGCTGACCCTGGGCACCGCCGCTGGGCTGGTGAATCATCACCTTGGAGTGCGGCAGGCAGAAGCGCTTGCCCTTGGCGCCGGCCGAAAGCAGCACGGCGGCCATGGACGCAGCCATACCGACGCAGATGGTGGAGACCTGCGGCTTGATGAAGTTCATAGTGTCCAGAATCGCCAGGCCAGAGTAGACCTCGCCACCGGGCGAATTGATGTAGAGCGAGATATCCTTCTCGGCATCCTGGCTCTCAAGATGCAGCAGCTGGGCAACGACCAGGTTGGCGCTGACGGAGTTGATCTCCTCGCCCAAGAAGATGATGCGGTCGTTGAGCAGGCGCGAATAGATATCGTAGCTGCGCTCGCCGCGCGGCGTCTGCTCGATAACGTATGGCACGAGGGCGGAATCGAACTTAGCGATCATACGCATCTCCATTTCTCTCTTGCGGACCAAATTGGTTCTAGATAAACGTACGGTGCCCGCATGCTATGCATTGGCTGGCACCGTACGAAGCAACCGGATAACCGGCTTATAACTTTACCCCATCACGGGCGCATCCATGCGCTCGCGGAAAAGGTGGCGAGAATTACTCGGCGTCCTTGGCGGTCTCGTCGACCTCGGTCACCTTGGCGTTCTCGACCAGGTGGTCGACGGCCTTGGAGCGACGGATGGACTCGCGGACAGCAGGCATGCGGCCATCGGCGATGAACTCGGCCTTGGAAGCCTCGACGTCCTTGACGCCAGCCTTCTCGAACTCGGCGTTGATGTCGTCCTCGGTGACCTCGATCTTGAGCTCGCGGGCGAGGGCGTCGAGAGCCAGGGACTCACGGGCAACGTCGTTGGCCTGCTTGTGCAGGTCGCCGATGAACTGCTCCATGGTCAGACCGGAAGCGGGCAGCCAGGTGTCCAGGGTCATGCCGCGGGCAGCGAGGTTGGACAGGAAGTTCTGGCCAAGCTCCTCAAAGACGGACTGCTCGTAGTCGGCGTCCATCTCGTCGAGCTGCAGACGCTCGGCGAGAGCGGAGACGCAACGGTTCTCCTTCTCGGCCGGGAGGCGGGAAGCCTTGTCCTGCTCGATCTCAATCTTGATGGCGTCGCGCATAGCGTCGATGCTGTCGAAGCCAAAGTCGGACTTGACGAGCTCGTCGGTGAGCTCGGGGGTGTTGCGGACCTTGATGCCCTTGACGGTGACCTCGACGGTGTGGGTCTCGGCCTCCTCGCCCTCCTCGACCTCGTCGGTCCAGGTGACGGTCTTGACGTCGTCAACGTTAGCGCCGATCAGGGCCTCGTTGAACTCGGCGGGGTTGCTGTCGCTACCGGCGATGAGCATGCGGCCCTCGGCGGCGAAGTTGTCGGCGTTCTCGACGGCCTTGAGGTCGACGGTGACGTAGTCCTCGGCCTCGACGGCACGACCCTCGACGTCCTCGAAGGTGGCACGGTAGTTGAGGAGCATCTCAACCTGGTTGTTGATCTCGGACTCGGTGACCTCCGCAGGGGGCATCTCGATCTCGACAGCGTCGAAGGAAGAGAGCTCGGCAGCAGGACGCAGGGAGAACTCGACGGTGTAGGTGTAGTCCTCGTGATCCTTGGCGAGGTCGAGCTCCTTGTAGTCACCGTTCTTGGTGGGGACGATGTCCAGCTCGTTGAGGACGGCGGGCTCGTTGGCGGCGATCAGGTCGTTGGTGGCCTGAGCGAGGGTAGCCTCGGCGCCAAGAGCGGAGTCGATGACCGGACGGGGGGCCTTACCGGCGCGGAAGCCCGGGAAGCGGTACTTCTTGGCGGTGTCCTTGTAGGCCTTCTTGATCGCGGCGTCGACGTCGGCGGCCGGGATGGTGACCGTAGCGGTGAGCTTGGCGTCCTTGACGTCAGAAGCGGTGATGTTCAACACGTTCCTCCTCATACTGCCCAGCTTATCTGAGGTGCTGGTACCTTTATGCAACAAGCGTCGCGAGGGCATAAGCCGACGCGGGTGCGTTGGTGCGGGCGAAAGGACTCGAACCTTCACGGGAATCCCACCAGAACCTAAATCTGGCGCGTCTACCAATTCCGCCACGCCCGCATGAGCGCACAGACTAGGAATGATAGCAGATACGAGCGGCAAGCGCACGCACACCTTTTACAGGCTCACGACCTCACCACGAGTACAGACGATATGAGCAGGACATAAAAACATTGAGAGCCCCTGCTGCATGAAAGACCG
>CABUAT010000045.1 GCA_902489665.1 uncultured Collinsella sp.
AGGCGAGCAGATACATCTCGGGGTCGGGCTTGCCGTGCACGACGTCCTCGCCACACGTTACCGTTTCAAACTTGTCAAAGAGGCCAACCATCTTAAGGTTGCGCTCGGCCGTAACGAGGCGCGACGACGTCGCTAGACCAACGTGATAGCCCGCAGCCAGCAGCTCGTCTAGGCACTCGGCGGCGCCGGCCTTAAGTTCCAGTTCGGTCTTGACCATCTCGTCGCGAATCTCCTTGTGGCGACGATAGATCGCCTCGGTGGTTTCGTGGCTGCCATAATGCTTATCGAGGATGTCCATAACATCGGGCAGCGTGCGGCCGATAAACTGATGGATCAGCGCTTCATCAATCGCGAGCCCCAGCTCAGCGGCGCCTGCCTTCCAGGCCTTAATCCCCAAACGCTCGGTATCGACCAGCGTTCCATCCATGTCAAAAATAACAGCCTTGATCATATCGGTCCCCCTCGCCGGATTGCATTACTGCCACTCTACCGCACTTTACAAGCTTGTATATAACGTATATAGCATATTGCACTTTCGTTACATAGCTGGAAGTCTTATGACAAGCAGCTCGGTGGGATTATAGTTTCATCCGAGCTTTAATTACTGTAAGGAACTTTCATGCTTTCAGACACCGCCGCACCCACAGAGGAGCTTCAGGACAAACTCGCAGCACTCGAGCAGCTGCTTTTGGCATACGGACGCGTCGCCATCGGCTTTTCCGGTGGTGTCGACAGCAGCTTTTTGGCCGCGGTCTGTGCCCGCATCATGCCTACCAATACCCTCCTCGTCCATCTCACCACGCCGCTCATCGGCACGCCCGAACAGACTTCGTTTGAGCAGTCCGTTGATGGACAGGCCAATGAGGGGCCGCATTTTAAGCTCCCCGTGCTCAATCTTTCGGTGGATCAGCTGCAGCTCCCCCAAGTAGCCTGCAACGATGCTAATCGCTGCTACCACTGCAAGCACGCCGGCTTTACCGCCATCGTCAACCACGCCAAGTCGCTCGGCTTTCCCACCGTCATCGATGGCAGCAATGCAAGCGATCGCGGTGACTACCGCCCTGGCATGCGCGCGGCAGAAGAGCTCGGCGTACGCTCCCCTCTCATGGAGGTCGGCTTTACCAAGGACGAAGAGCGCGAGCTGCTGCGCGCATGGGGCTATCCTGTTTGGAACCTGCCGGCGGGAGCATGTCTTGCCACGCGCGTCCCCACGGGCGAGGAGCTTACGCGCGAGAAGGTCGATTTAATCCGCGCCTGCGAGGATTACCTGCACGATCTTGACTTGGCTCAGGTCCGCGCACGCCTGGTCGGCGGCTGCATGCATATCGAGGCCGCACCCGCAGATGTCGCCAAGATTGCCGCCCTCGGCGGTGCCGCCGTCGACGACAAGGGCAAGACCCCGCTGCCCGCCGTTATCGAGTCCGCGCTGCGCGAGCTGGGCTGCGACCATATCTCCCCCGAGGTCACCCCCTACATCCACGGCAACATGAACCTTTAGATTACGCCGTTTTACAAACGGCGTAACTGCTCGGCGCTGCGCGGGCTCCGGGCACATATGCTCAACCTGGACTGCGTTAACTGACCTGTCAATAAGGGACAGGTTTGTTTTGGCAGGTTTTATCTTGGGAAAATATCGCGAGGCAGTCGCCCCTCTAGCACCCATCAAACTTCGAGAGACGATAGAGGGGCAATTCGGCTGCATCTACTTCTTCCGATAGCGGCGGTTGCGGCTCGTCGATGAACCCATTACTTCGATGAGCCCTTTATCCGTCATTTTTGGCAGATGGTAGCTGACGGACGAATTTTGGCATTCCGTCTCTCTAAAACAAGGCGCTTATCTCTCTAACTTTAGAGAGATAAGCGCCTTGTTTTAGAGAGACATTAAGAGAGATGTATCGAATTCGCTGCTAGATTGCCTAATGCTATCTCTCTAACCAACCTTCTCTTTAGAGAGACATTTAGAGAGATGAGCGCGACCTCTCTAATCAAGGGCTCCACTCTTTAAGGTGCACACTTCCTAACCGTGCCCTAAGTTGCGGTGAAATAACTCACGATTAGCCTGCCAAAAAGGGATAGGTTTATTTTGGCAGGTTTTATCTGGGGAAACGCAAACAGGGCCGCGACACCTATATGGCGTCGCGGCCCTTTTCCTTGGAGAAGGATCGATTGATTGAACGGGATGACCGTTCTAGTCTTCGAGTCCGCTATTGATGAGCTCCGCAATCTCAACGGGATCGGTGCTCGCGCGCACCTTGTCGCGGAAGCCGGCGTCCATCAGCATTACGGCAGCCTTGGAGAGCAGGCGCAGATGCGTGGTTCCAGCCTCGCCGGCAGGCACGTACAGCGCGAGCGCAACATCGACGGGCACCCCATCGAAGCTCGGCCATTCAACGGGCTCGGTCAGTTTAAGCACGGCAACGCCCGGCGTGTGGATCGCGTCGCTTTTGGCATGCGGAACGGCAAAACCGGCGACAAGGCCGGTCTCGGCCTCGTTCTCGCGAGCAATGAAGGCGGCCTCTACGGCAGATGCGTCATCGGCAAAGCCGAGCTCGATGGCCTGCTCGGACAAATAATGTAGGGCGTCCTCGCGCGAGGCGGCGGTATACCCGATTGTCACTTGGTTGGCAGATACAAATCCCATGGAAACCTTCCTTACAACACGGACCTGACCGCAGCTTCGATGCCGTCGGCGTCCAAACCGTACTTGTGCAGCAAATCGACCGCAGGGCCGGACTCGCCATACACATCGCGCACGCCGACGCGACGCATCGGCACCGGATGCTGCTCCGCGAGCACCGAGGCCACGGCCTCGCCAAGACCACCGATAATCGAATGCTCCTCGGCAGTGACCACACGACCGGTCTTCTTGGCGCTGGCAACCACCAGGCGCTCATCAAGCGGCTTGATCGTGTGCATATTGATGACCTCGGCATCGATACCATCGGCAGCGAGCGCCTCGGCAGCCTCAAGCGCCTCGGCGACCATAAGGCCACAAGCGATGATGGTCACATCGGACCCCTCGCGCACGACCACGCCGCGACCAATCTTGAACTCATAGTCCTCGTGATCGTTAATGACCGGCGTTGCCAGGCGTCCGAAGCGCATGTAGACCGGTCCCTCAAACTCATAGGCGGCGCGCACGCAAGCGCGAGCCTCGATGTCATCGGCGGGAACGATTACCGTCATACCCGGGATCGTGCGCATGAGCGCGATGTCCTCGCAGCACTGATGCGTGGCGCCGTCTTCACCGACCGAGATACCCGCATGCGTGGCACCGATTTTGACGTTGAGGTGCGGATAGCCAATGGAATTGCGCACTTGTTCGTACGCGCGGCCGGCGGCGAACATGGCAAAGGTGCTCGCAAAGGCGACGTGGCCCGTGGTCGCAATGCCGGCGGCGAGCCCCATCAAGTTGCTCTCGGCAATGCCGGCATCGTAGAAGCGCTCAGGGTGCGCAGCCTTAAACTTACCCGTCTGCGTAGCGGCAGCCAGGTCGGCATCGAGCACTACAAAGTCATCGTGCTCATTGCCCAGCTCGACGAGCGCCTCGCCGTAGCTTACGCGCGTGGCGACTTTTTTGACCTCTGCCATTAGAGCTCCTCTCCTGCTGCCGCAAGCTCGGCCATGGCCTGCTCAAACTGTTCATCGTTGGGCGCCTTGCCATGCCAGCCAACCTGGTTCTCCATAAAGGAGACGCCTTTGCCCTTCACCGTCTCGGCGATGATAGCGACGGGCACGCCGGTCACCTCACGAGCCTCGGCGAAAGCCGCCTCAATCTGTGTCATGTCGTTGCCATCGGCTAGCTCGATCACATGCCACTTAAAGGCGCGGAACTTGTCAGCGAGCGGCATGGCCGAGTTGACCTCATCGATCGTGCCGTCAATCTGCAAGCCGTTGTGGTCGACGACGGCAACAAGATTGTCGAGCGCATGGTTGCCGGCAAACATGGCCGCCTCCCACACCTGGCCCTCCTCGCACTCGCCGTCGCCCAGCAACGTGTAGACGCGGTAGCTGTCACCCCAGTGCTTTGCGGCGAGTGCCATTCCAACCGCGGCGGAGATACCCTGACCGAGCGATCCGGTGGACATATCGATGCCCGGGGTGTCGTTCATGTTGGGATGGCCCTGCAGTCGGCTGCCAATATGGCGGAGCGTCTCGAGCTCTTCGACGGGAAAATAGCCGCGATTTGCCAACACCGAATACAGGCCCGGCGCCGCGTGACCCTTGGAGAGCACAAAGCGATCGCGATCGGCCTTGTGAGGGTCAGCAGGATCGATATTCATTTCCTCAAAGTACAGATACGTCATGATGTCGGCAGCACCGAGCGATCCACCCGGATGTCCCGACTTGGCCGCGTGAACCGCAGTCACGACACCCTTCCTGACCTCATTGGCGACCTTCGCCAGCTCCTGGTTGGTCATACGAATTCCTCTCTTGAGAACAACCCCGGCACCGGATGACGCGATGCCGGGGCAATCCACTCGTTAAGCCTGAGCGACGACCTTCTGCCAATCAGCCTCAAAAGAGGCAAGGCCCTGGTCGGTCAGCGGGTGATGCAAGCATTTCTTAAGAGCGGCCATGGGGACGGTCGCAATGTCGGCACCAAGCAGCGCCGCCTGGGTCACATGGTTGGGCGTGCGGACCGAAGCGGTGATGATCTCAACGGTGTCGTCGACGTTCTTGCCGGTCCAGTCATAGTTCTTGATGCAAGTCACAACATTGTCGAGCTGCGAGATACCGTCCTCGGCGATGTCATCGAAGCGCCCCACAAACGGGCTGATGTAGCGAGCACCGGCATTGGCGGCCATAAGGGCCTGCGTCGGCGAGAAGACGAGCGTCATGTTGACGCGCACGCCAGCATCGGCCAGCGCACGGCAGGCGGCAAGGCCGGCCTCGCACACGGGAAGCTTGACCACGATGTTGGGGGCGAGGGCGGCAAGGCGCTTGCCCTCCTCGATCATACCCTCGGCAGTGGTAGCGGTAGACTCGGCGGAAACGGGCAGGCCCTCGCAGAGCTCGGCAATCTTGAGCATATGCGGCTCAAAGTCGGCAAGCTTGCCGCCGGTCTTGGCGTACAGGGACGGGTTGGTGGTAACACCGGCCAGGCAGCCCCAGCTCTTGGCCTCGGCAATCTCGTCCAGATTGGCGGTATCGATAAAGAACTTCATGGTGAACCCCTTCAAAGGAAGCTAAAACTCAAAAGAATGGGACAAAGGGACTGCCCCTTTGTCCCATGTGCCGGGCCTGCAGCTGGGACATGCCCCAGGCCCGGCGTCGCGTAGGAAAAGCTACTTACTCGGCAAGAGCGGCCTCGATGCGGCTCGTGACGCCCTTGAGGTTAAGACCGACGACGTACTGCTTGATCGGGCGCTTGATGTGCTCGATCACAAAGCGCTTGCCGTCGATGTCTTGGGCAGCGAGGTTGCGATAGAGCTTCTCGACCTGCTCCTTGACCTCGGGATCGTTGAACGCATAGTGGCCGGAGACATCCAGGATCTTCAGGCTGAGCTCATCGTCGGCAAGGATGTCATCGACCTGCAGGTTGACGTCGTCGCCAGTCATCCACTTGCGCCAGCGCTCGGTCTTGATAGCCTTGACCAGCAGCGTGTGATACAGGTCGGAGGGGTCATCGCACAGACCGTTGTCGACCAGGATCTGCTCGGTGGCGCAGAGCTTGAGGTAGGCGCGGGTCTCCTCGGTGCCATACTGCGGAGCGACGTTGGAGGCGGTCACGTGTGCCGGGATGTGCTCGAGCAGCGTCGCGTCGTCCAGATAGTCGGCGTTGTGCTCCTTCAGGCCCACGCCATAGCGCTTGGCCATATCGGCAAGCTCGCGGGCGTTCTTGAAGTTGTAGTGACCGACCTGCTCCGTCCAGCGGGTAAGGGTGCCGGTCTGGCCGACGATAAAGGTGGGCATGGGGCAGCCGCGCTTCTCGAGCTCGGGCTGCAGCTGAGAAATGAACTCCTCGTACTTATCGGTAGAGGTCAAGCCGCCATTGGTCTCCTCGGTACCGACCTCATAGGCGACCTCGGGCAGGTTATGCTCGCGACGGTACTGCTCAAGGTAGTCGATAAGATCGATCGTGCGGCGAAGCACCACGTCGAGCGGAATAACCTTGCCGATCTGATAGGGATCCTTGGTGGGGTCGACCATCAGCAGGTCAAAGCCTGCCTCCATGTCGGCGACGAAGGACTTGCGGGCGAGCTCCATGGCCTCGTCCTCGGGCAGGTGAGCGTTACGCTCCTCGTCGCGCTGCCACGGACCGCCGTGATCTCGGCACAGGTAGTACGGACCGGTGTAACCCACCTCGTCGGCGACCTTCTTGATATCGGCGGCAAAGCGCGTCTGGTCCCAACCGTTGACGTAGCCGGCGCCCATCTCGTCCATATCGACCTGGTTGCGGCTGGCGATAAACATGGGCGGGAAATCCTCGTCCTTGGCAAGCTCGAACACGGCCTGAATCAGGTTGGGGCTCATGGGGCCAATGCCGACCATGGTTGCGTGATCGCCGCTATCCTGCAGTTTGAGCATGCCCTGAACGGCCTGGCGGATGGTGAGGTTGGACATTTTGTTCTCCTTCTCCAGAGGATTTTTGACAAAAGTTCCCTGGGACCCAGATGTGGGCCCTATCAGTACGGATGGATTTTGTTGTGTAGGGGCGGTTGTGCGGAGTCAAATCCATCCCTCCGCACAACCGGAGTCCTTAAAGGTTTACTTGGCCTGCTTGTCGAGCGTGGGCTTCATGGCAATCAGGATTGCAGCGGCGACCACGGCGCCAATCACGATGTCCAGGCAGAACAGCGCGACGTTGTTGGTGGCAAGGGCGACGATAAAGCCACCGTGCGGGACGTAGCAGTCGATACCCTGGAAGGCGGCGAGCGCCGCGCCCACGGCAGAGCCGATGCAGATGCCGGGCAGGGTGTGGCCAAGGTCCTTGACCGCGAAGGGGATAGCGCCCTCGGTAATGCCGATGCAGCCCATGAACAGTGCGGAGATACCCATCTGGCGATCGGCGTCATCGAACTTGTTCTTGGCGATGAGCGCAGCAAGGCCGCAGGCAATCGGGGGAATGGCGACGGCGACGCGGAACATGCCGTTGGGGCCATAGATGCCGGAGGCCATGATGGCCATGGTAAAGGTCGAAGCGGTCTTGTTGATGGGGCCGCCCATATCGAAGGCGGTCATAACGCCAATGACCAGACCCAGGACAACTGCGGAACCGCCCTGCAGGCTGCCGAGCACGCCGGTGAGCCAGTCCATCACAAAGCCAAGCGGCGTGGCCAGGATGTAGATATAGGCCATGCCCAGGACAAGCGAGGTCAGAATCGGGATGATCAGGATGGGCATGATGGTCTGGATGGTGTTGTTGACCTTCCAGGTCTTCATCCAGCGGACAAAGTAGCCGCAGATGACCGCCATGATCATGGCGCCCAAGAAGCCGGTCGAAACGCTGTTGCCGTTAGGGGTAACGACTGCGTTGTTGACCAGGTAGCCCAGGACAAAACCGGGGGCGAGCGCGGGCTTGCCAGCCATCGAGTAGGCGATGTATGCCGCAAGCACCGGGATCATCATGGAGATGCCGGCCATGCCGATGGTGTTAAGACTCACCATCAGCGGGTTCGTAACCTCCATGCCGTTGGCGCCGGCGGTACCGGATGCCAGCGAGAAGGCGAGGAACACGCCGCCGATAACGACGATGGGGATAAAATAGGAAACGCCGGTATTGAATGCATTGAGCAGCGTCTTACCCGGATCGGCAAAGATAGACTGCTTGGACGCCGGTGTCGGGGCCTGCGGGGCAGCGGAGACGGCCTTCTTCTCTGCCTTGGCCTCGGCCTTGGGCGCGTCAACGGTACCGCCCGTCGCCTTGATAATCTCAACAGCCTGGTCGATGATCTTGACCGGATCGGCGATCACATCGGAAGTACCGACCTTGAGGAACTTGCCCTCGGCCATCTTCTGCTCAAAACGGTCCTCGTTCTCGACACCCACGTCGACGGACTCCAGGACCAGGTCGGCGGAGTCCACGTCTTCCTGCGTGAGCTCATTCTCGATACCCAGGCCACCCTGAGCCTCGACCTTGCACTCGATGCCACGGGCGGCGCATTCATCCTGAATCGCCTTCTGGGCCATATACGTGTGGGCGATACCCACAGTACAGGCGGCAACGCCTACGATCTTCATTGCTTCCCTCTTTTCATAGAGTTGCGTGCGCAAGACACCGTTTGCGGAGGCCTCCGGAGCATCCCCTGCCGTTTGGACTTGCTGTCTTTTCGACAAGAACAATATAGGTGCTCGTTTTTCTTAATGCCAGCTTATTTCGGTAAACGCGCAGGTCAGAGCGTTGGTTATGCGATTTAGTTATGCGTTTAACCAAAAATGAATCCTGCGATTTTGCCCTCGATTTCAAAAGTCAAGAAGTATTTGATTTTCTCGGTAGACGGCAGATGCGCATACCGGTCACAAATTTCGACCCCACCCGTATGCCGCATTTGTTGCATACTCATATGAAAGGAAAAAGCCGCTCACCGAAGCGTATCCTTCACCAAGACTCAAAGTCATCATGTTGGAAAATGCTCATCTGTCGGAAGGAGTCGCTGTGGCAAAACAGCGCGTTACGATCGCAGACGTCGCTCGAGAGGCGGGAACCTCGACGGCAAGCGTCTCGTATTACCTCAACGACAAACGAGAAAAGCTTAGCGAGAAGACGCAGAACAAAATCGCGCGCGTCATTAAGGAACTCGGATACGTTCCCAACGCCCAAGCGCAGACGCTCACCGGCAAGCAAACCCACGTCATTGCCATCATCATTTTGGATAACACCAACAAATGGGCGGGGCTCGTTCTCAATGGCATGGAGCAGGTCATGCTCCCCGCGGGCTACCAGACGGTCGTTTGCACGAGCAACTTTAACCCCGAGACCGAGCTCATGTACGTCGACAAGATGCTCTCGCTGGGCGTCGATGGCTTTATCATCCAGCCCACGGCAAACTTCAAAGCCGTGCATGACCGCATTAGACGCGCCGGCAAGCCGGTCGTCTTTTTCGATGCGGCCATCTATAGCCCAGGTACCAGCTGGATCAAAACCAACCTTTACGACGGCGTGTACAACGCCACACAGGCACTCCTCGACGCCGGCTACGAAGATTTCTTTTCCATTGCCGCCAACATGACCGAAATGCGCACCCGCATGGAGCGTTTTCAGGGGTATGCCGAGGCGCTGGCAGCGAACGGGCAGCTCTACAAAGCGATTCCCATCGATCACAACAAGCCGTCAATCAACGAGCTCACCGAATACTTTAAATTCAAGTTCAATCCCGCCAAGCGAACCCTTATCTTCGTGCAAAATCAGTGGGCACTTCCCCGTGTCTACAAGGCCCTCCAGCCAATGGCCCATCTGCTTCCGCAGCAAATCGGCCTTTTGGGACTCAACTGCGAAGACTGGACTAATCTCACCACACCGACCGTCTCCACCATCATCGAGCCCGTCGACCAAGAAGGTCGCGAAGCAGCCGAGATGCTGCTCGCCCTACTTGACGGAAGCAGCGAACCCGGCGAGCAGCGCATTCTCGAGTGCAAGCTCAACTGGCTCGACTCCACCTCGATCTAGAACGCGGGACAAATGAATCAGTAGCGTCTATCCCAAATCTTGAGTATTTGTTCGACAGAACGGCCCCTGCCGGCT
>CABUAT010000046.1 GCA_902489665.1 uncultured Collinsella sp.
GTCGATCGCGAGTTCCGCACGAGCCGGAGAGCACTTAATGTGCTCTCCGTGCGAGCAGGACTGTCCGAGCAGGCGACCTTATGCCCCGCCCCTCGGGACGACGGGACAGATTAAAGGAGCACCCATGGCAGGCAAGCCGCAAACACTAGCTACGACCTCGGCATTCGAGATCTTGGGCCCCGTCATGGTCGGCCCCAGCTCATCGCACACCGCCGGCGCCCTGCGCTGCGCCCAAGTTGCCGCCAGCCTGCTAGAAGGCCGCATTACCAAGGTCACCTTTGGCCTGTGGAACTCCTTCGCCCACACCTACCGCGGCCACGGCACCGACCGTGCGCTCGTCGCGGGCATCCTGGGCCTCGACACCGATGACGAGAATATCAAGCAGGCCTTCAACCTCGCACGCGAGCAGGGCCTCGAATATCACTTTGACATCAAGGGCGACGACGCGTCCATCCACCCCAATACCGTCGATATCGACATGGTCGACGACACGGGCGCCACGGCACAGGTCCGCGGCGAGAGCCTGGGCGGCGGCAAGATGCGCATTAGCCGCATTAACGGCGTCGGCGTCGACATCTCGGGCATGTACTCCACGCTCTTCGTGGCACACAAGGACGTCCCCGGTGTACTCGCCGCGCTCACCAACCTGCTCGCCTACGCCCACGTGAACATCGCCTTCTGCCGCACCTACCGAACCGAAGTGGGCGGCCAGGCCTACTCCGTCTTTGAGACCGACGGCGCGCCCGACGACACCGTCGTCCCCATGCTGCGCAAGCTCGACAATGTCGATTACGCAACGTTTATCGAGCTCCCCGGTTCTGCCTCGTCGCTCTCCCCCGGCGTCTCGGCCAAGGAAATCTTCGACGACGGCGAGCAGCTGCTCGATGCGTGCGAGGAACTGGGGCTCAGCATCGGCGCCGTCATGGCCGTTCGCGAGGCGCGTCTGACCGGCGAGGCCCACGCCGTCGCCGCCATGCGCCGCGTGCTCGACGTCATGCGCGAGGAGACCACGGCCCCCATCGCCAATCCGCAGCGTTCGCTCGGCGGTCTTATCGGCGGCGAGGCCAAACTCGTCGATGCCACCAGCCGCAACGATTTGAGTGCAAGCCTGATGGGCGCCGTCCAGACCGACGCCGTTGCCCGCGCCATGGCCGTGCTCGAGCGCTCCGCTACCATGGGCGTGATTGTCGCCGCCCCCACGGCAGGCTCCGCGGGTGTTGTGCCCGGCTGCGTGCTGGCGCTCGCCGATCGCCTGCAGCTCGACGACGAGCAGGTCATGGACGCGCTCTACTGCGCAGCCGCCATCGGCCTCAACCTCACCACAAGCGCCTGCGTTGCCGGCGCCGAGGGCGGCTGCCAAGCCGAGGTGGGAAGCGCCGCTGCCATGGCAGCCGCCGCGCTGGTGCAGATGCTCGGCGGCACGCCCGAGCAGGCGCTCGACGCCAGTTCCATCGCGCTGAGTAACCTGCTGGGCCTCGTTTGTGACCCCGTCGGTGGCCTCGTGGAGGTGCCCTGCCAAAACCGCAACGCCATCGGCGTGGCAGCGGCCTTTAGCTCGGCACAACTCGCCCTCGCAGGCATTAAGAGCTTGGTGCCGTTTGACCAGATGGCACATGTCATGCTTTCGGTGGGCCACGCGTTGCCGGCCACGCTGCGCGAGACGGCAAAGGGCGGCATCGCGCAGGCTCCGGCCGCACTTTCGGCCTGTGCAAAATGCGGTGTGTGCGGATAGCGGCAAAGAACGACTCAAAGGTGGGACAAATGTCCCACCTCTTTTGAATGCCACCGTTTCCGTACCACAAACAGCAGGGCAATCGCTATAATGCAAGCCCAGTAAAAACACGATGAACCGCAAGGCGAAAATCGAAGGATATGCATACGATGTCGCAAAACGATCGAACTCAACTGATTCCCGATCCGCAGCAGCCGAGCAGGCACACCGGCGGCGTTCAGTCGCCGCGTCCTATCGCGCCGAGCCACGGTCAGCAGCGTAGTGCAGCAAACGCTTCCCAACGCCCGAACCAACAGCGACAGCAGCGTCAACAACGTCAGCAGCGCCAGGCAAACGGCAATGCGCCCAAGCAGCCCCCGACGAACGCTCGAGGCGATCGTGGCCCCGCGCGCAAGTCCGCCGGCAACAATAAGTCGGGCAAAAAGACGACGCTCTTTGTCGTCCTGGGTCTAATCGTCATTGTCTATATCGTAGGCATCGTAGCGTTTTCGCAGCTAGCATACCCCAACACCACCATTGCCGGCGTCGACGTCTCGTTCTCCAACGCTTCGTCTGCCGCCACCAAGGTCAACTCGGCATGGAAGCACTATAAGCTCACCGTGACAGGCGATGACTTTAGCTGGTCCTATCAGCCCGAGTCCGATGAACCCATCGTCGACGGTGAAGCTGCCGCAAAAGAGATCATCAGCCACAACGAAGCCTTTGTATGGCCGGTCCGCCTTGTGGAATCCTTAAGCGGCAAGACCAAAACAACCGCTATCACCAAAGAAGTCGATCTTGATCAAGACGTCGACCTGTCCATGCTCTCCGATACCTTTGACCAAAAGAAGTTTGAGAAGGATCTGGGCGCCGCCATCGACGAGTTTAACGAAGGACGTTCGGGCACGTTCGAGGCCAATAGCTCCTATGACGAGCAGGCCGGCAAGTTTACCGTCGAGAAGGCGCGCTCCAACGAAAAACTCAACCGCGAGCATGTCATTAAATATGCCGAGCTCGAGCTCGCCTCGCTGGCCGAGACCGTAGATCTTTCCAAGCTCGGCAACGATGCCTATGAGCCGCTCAATGGAACGCTGACCGATGATCAGATTCAGGCCGCATGCGATGCCGCCAACAACTTCTTGGGCGTCAACGTGACCCTCAAGCTCAACGGCGAGGATGCCGGAAAGGTCGACGGCAGCTCCGTGCTGCAGTGGATCAGCTTTGCCGATCCGGCCAACCCCACGCTCGATACGTCGCAGATCAGCAGCTGGGCAGCCGAGCTCGCCAATGGCTTTAATACCGTTGGCTCCACTCGCTGGTGGACGCGCGCCGATGGCAAGCAGTGCGCCGTCGAAGGCGGCGACTTTGGTTGGTCCATCGACAGCAGCTCGCTCGCCAAGCAGGTCGAGGACGCCATTAACAACAAGCAGACCGGCGAGATCGAGATCAAGTACTCCCAGAAGGCCGACACCTTTACCGCAAAGGGAGAGCCCGACTGGAAGGCATACATCGATGTCGATCTGTCCGAGCAGCACGCGCGCTACTACGACGAGAACGGTAATATCGTTTGGGAGGCCAACTTTATTTCCGGCAAACCGGGCGAAGACGCCACCCCCGAAGGCGTGTGGCAGATCAACAGCAACGACGGCGGCAGCACCCTGATCGGAGCCAAGGACCCCGAGACCGGTAAGCCCAAATACGAGAGCCCGGTGAGCTACTGGATGCCGTTTGAGGGCAACATGATCGGCTTCCACGACGCCACCTGGCAAAACGACAAGAGCTTCGATAATGCCGAGTCGTACAAGTGGTGCGGCA
The DNA here is from genome assembly GCA_902489665.1 of uncultured Collinsella sp. Classification (GTDB taxonomy): domain Bacteria; phylum Actinomycetota; class Coriobacteriia; order Coriobacteriales; family Coriobacteriaceae; genus Collinsella. Next base: position 3,527 of record CABUAT010000046.1, read on the forward strand.
GCCACGGTTGCATCAACCTGCGCCTGGCAGACGCCAAGGCACTTCACGACTGCATCAAAGTCGGCCTGTGCGTGGTTGTCCACTCGTAGTGCAACGCGCGCATTCCTACAACGTGGAACCGCTGCGACCAATCTAACAGTTCCGAAAGAAACCGTCCCATGCGCCCGCCCCAACCGGTGGGCGTATATACTTAACGAGGTTCTTTCTATAAAGGAGACGCTATGCCGAATGTCCCCACGATCACACCGGGCCCGGATGATACCGAGAACACGCCCGAAGGTGCCACCGAAACGATTCCTCTGATTACACACGTACATGCCGACAAGCAGAACGGACGCACGAACGATTCGGCCGAGATTTCCTATGAAGAGGCATATGCCAAGCTCAAGGCAAAACGTGCCGAACGTCGACGCAAAAAGCTGATTCGACGCGGTATTGCCGCCGGCGTCGTGGGCGCCATCGCGCTCATTGCCATTGTCGCAACCCTTGTTATCAATGCGCAGCCACAGGGCGCTAGCGGGCCTGTGACCGACATGGTGACCGAGGGCACATTTACCACAACGGTCGAGGCGAAAGGCCAGCTCAAACCCATTTCGTCCTCAGTGGTCTCCCCTTCTGTCGACGGCACGGTCGATTCAATCAACGTGCAGGCAGGCCAATCCGTCAACGAGGGCGACGTGCTTATGACCATTAAAAACGACGAGCTCGATCGCAACGTTGCCGAGGCGCAGCGTGCAGTTACAGCCGCTCAAGAAGACCTCGCCAACGCGCAGAAAGCCGCAGCCGCCGCGCAGGCCACCCCAACGACGGACGTCGATGGAGCTTCCGCAGCGGCTGGCTCCCCCGCAGCATCAGCGGACACGAACGCCGTATCGGCCGCGCAGCGTAGCCTCGCATCAGCCCAGGCAAACCTCGATCAGGCGAACGCCAAGGCCGCCAGCCGTACGGCCACGGCCCCAAGCTCGGGCAACATCGTGGAGCTCAACGCCAAGGTAGGCGCCACGGTAACAGGCGGCATGATCATGGGCGAAAGCGATACGAGCGGCGGCAAGCAGTGCATGCAGATCGCCGACCTATCCAAGATGAAGGTGACCGTGCAGGTGGGCGAAAAGGACATCGCCAAGATCGCCGTTGGGCAGAACGCCAACGTCACGTATCCCGCGTTTCCGGATATCGTGAGCCAGGGAACGGTCACGGCCATCGCCTCGGTGGCAAACTCCGACTCCAACTATGGCAGCAGCAGCGTAACCTTTAACGTCGACATCCTCATCGAGGCGCCCGACGCGCGCCTGAAGCCGGGCATGACGGCCGAGGTCTCGGTGGTGACCGAGCAGCTCGACGATGTGGTGATGGTGCCGACGATGGCGCTCATGACCGAAGACGGCGAACACTATTATGTCAACGTGGCAACCGATGACGAGGGCAAGCAGACCCGCCGCGTGAAGGTGACCGTCGTGACGCAAAACGACAACGAAGCCGTAGTCGGCAAGACACAGGTCAAGCGCGACGACCAGGGCAACGAGATTAACCCCAACGTGCCGGTTACCAAGCTGCGCGATGGCGACACCCTCGTCATGGACACCGGAGCGGACGCAACGGCTGACGGCGGCTATAGCACGGATTCGGGCAGCATGTCTGCCGACGAGGGTATGTAATGCGCCCCGTCATCGACATTCGCAACGTGCACCGCATCTTTGAGAGCGAGGCAGGTTGCGCCCACATCCTGCACAACGTGAGCCTGGCGGTAAATCCCGGCGAATTCGTCGCTATCACTGGCCCCTCGGGCTCGGGCAAATCAACGCTCATGAACATCCTGGGCTGCCTGGATAAGCCGACGGCGGGCGACTATTACCTGCAAGGGCTCAACGTGGCCGAGCTCGATGATGACGAGCTCACCGAAGTTCGCGCCCTGAGCATTGGCTTTGTCTTTCAGAGCTTCAACCTGCTGCCGCGCCTAACGGTCATCGAAAACGTGATGCTGCCGCTGGCCTACACCAATGTGCCCCGTAGCCAGCGCGAGATGCGCGCCGTCCACGCGCTGCAGGCCGTCACGCTACCGGTCGACCACTGGGACCACCGCATATCCGAGCTCTCGGGCGGCCAGATGCAGCGTGTCGCCATCGCGCGCGCCCTCGTTAATGACCCGCCCATCATTTTGGCTGACGAACCGACGGGAAACCTGGACTCCGCCACTGGAGCGCTTGTAATGGAGACCTTCCATAAGCTCCAGAAGCGCGGCAAAACCATCGTTCTTATCACACACGACCCCGGAATCGCCGCCGAGGCCGACCGTGCCGTGACCATCCGCGACGGTCGCATTCACGACGGCGCGTATATTCCACATGCACCGCGGACCCTGCGCAGCGCCGTAGATAGCCTGCCCATACTTTCCGCCTCCGCCAACCCGCCGAAAGGAGTGGTGGCATGAGCGCCCGCGATCTCATCCAGGAAGCCCTTCACTCGCTCGAGGCCAACAAGGGGCGAAGCCTGCTCACCATCCTGGGCATTGTCATCGGCATCGCCTCGGTTATCGCCATGACTTCGCTCATCGGCGGCATCCAAAACAGCCTGGTCAACAGTCTGGGCCTCAATGCGGCACGCATGGTGCAAATCTATTCGTCGCAAGAACTCACCGAGTCGGACATCGAGAAGCTTCAAAAACTGGTGCCGCAGATTGAGCAGATCGGCATTGTCGACAGCGCGTATACCGAGTACAAGACCGGCGATAAAAGCTATACCGTCATGGCACAGGGTGTCGATAGCAACATGCTCGACGCCGTGGGGGCCAGCAAGCTCGTTGCGGGGCGCACCTATTCCCAGGCCGAATCCCAATCAGGCTCGCGCGTGGCGCTCATCAGCCGCGGCGGCGCCGATCAGCTTTACGGCAACGAACAGGATGCGCTGGGGAAAACCATCAAGGTGTCCAACGGCGAGGTGCAGATTGTAGGCGTGATTGATGGCGGCAGCGACTCCATGGGCTCGCTCACGCTGTATATGCCACGCGAAACTATCTCCGGACTGTTTGGCGACGAGAATCCTTCATTCCCCAGCGTGACGGCACTTGCCGCCGAGGGCACGGACATGGATGAGCTCTGCAAAACCATCGAGTCCAAGGTGCGCGCGATGAAGGGCATCGAGGAGGAGGACGAGTACGACAGTGTATCGGCAACCTCCATGAAAAGCGCTATCGATGCACTCAACTCCTTTATGGGCGCATTCTCGCTCATCATGGGTGCTGTCGCCAGCATCTCGCTGCTTGTCGGCGGTATCGGCATTATGAATATGATGCTCACCAACGTATCTGAACGCATCCGCGAGATCGGCATCCGCCGTGCTCTGGGCGCCAGTCGTCGCGATATCACCGCGCAGTTTTTGGCCGAGTCCTCGGCGCTGTGCGTCACCGGCGGACTATTGGGTGTCCTGATTGGCTATCTGCTGGCATGGGGACTCACGTTCTTTGCCGCAAGCTCGGGTATCATGAGCGAGTTTGGAGCTACCGGGACGATCACGCCAAGCTTCTCCATTACGACAGTGTTGATCGCGTTCGCCGTATCGGTCGGCATCGGCGTAATCTTTGGCTTCTATCCCGCTCGACGCGCGGCAAAGCTCGACCCGGTGGAGTGCCTACGCTACCAGTAAGCCACCACCAACAAGTTGCGGTGAATTAGGGACTAAATATGCTATCTAGCAGCAAAAACAGACACTATTTCACCGCAACTTATTGAAGGGCTGCTTGCGCCAGTTCCGGGCGTCGTCCTCGAGCTATTGGCGGATGACGGTCTTGTACGGTTCGAGCTTGCTCGGGGCGCTCCTCCTCGCAGGCGGGAGGGCACGCATGCGCGGCGAGCACCTAGCGCGCGAACTCCCGTAAGAGCGCGTCTTTCACTTCCCGAAGCGAAAGGGCCCCGCCTCCCTCGGCGGGACGGGCGACCACGATACAGCGCGCTCCCACGTCGTGCGCGGAGGCGATCTTCTCGGCCGTGCCGCCTACGGTTCCCGAGTCCTTGGTCACTAGCCACTGGGCGCCCACCTGCCGAAGCATCGCCACGTTGAGCTCGCGGGTGAAGGGCCCCTGCATGCCGATGACGTGCGACGGCGAAAACCCCGCGTCGATGCACTTCGTTATAGCACCGGGCAGCGGGAGCACACGCACGAAGAAGCGCTCCGCGAAATCGGCGACGCGCGTGTAGGGAGCAAGCTCCTTGCTCCCCGTCGTGAGAAGCGCGCGACCCGGGTTCTCGGAGAGAAAGCGCGCCGCGCAGGCGATCGACTCGACCGAGACGACGCCTTTGGGCAGCGCCTCGACCGGGCGCGCAAGGCGCAGGCATCGTGCACCCACGGCGAGCGAAGCGGCCCGGATGTTGCCGCTTGCGAGCGTAGCGAAGGGATGCGTGGCGTCGACGACGATGCGCGCGCCGGAAAGCTCGCGCTCCATGTCGGCCTCGTCGAGCCTGCCCGCAAGCACCTCGATGCCCGAAAGCTCGCCCAAAAGCTCGCCTCCGTACTCGGTTGCCGCGTAGGCACGGGCGGGGATGCCCACCCCGCTCGCCCATTCGCACAGAAGGCGGCCCTCGGTGGTGCCGGCGAAGATGCGCAGCGCCGGCGCGGATGCGGGCGCCGTCACTTCGGGCCGCCTGGGCGCGTGATCTGGTAGAGCAGCGCGTTCATAATGGCGGCCGCCACGGTCGAACCGCCCTTGCGACCCCTCGCGACGATGGCCGGCACGCGTCGCGCGAGTAGCTCCTCTTTCGCCTCGACCACGTTCACAAACCCGACCGGCACCCCAACGACGAGCGCGGGCGCGATCTTCCCCGCGTCCATGAGCTCGGCGAGGCGCAGAAGTGCTGTGGGAGCGTTGCCGACGGCCACGATGAGCGGACCCTCGATGCCGCAAGCTTTGTCCATGCTCGCAACGGCGCGAGTCGTGCCCGCGGCGCGCGCAGCCGCGGCGACATCAGGGTCGGCCATGTAGCACACGGCCTTGCAGCCGATCTTCGCGAGCGCGGGCTTGCTTATGCCTGCGAGCGCCATGTTCGTATCGGTGAGCACCGTGGCCCCTGCGCGCAGTGCGTCGAGCGCACAGTGCGCGGCGTCATGGGTGAACACGAGGGAATCGGCGTACGAGAAGTCAGCAGTGGTGTGGATGACGCGCTTCACGACGGGTTCTTCGAGCGGCGGGAAA
>CABUAT010000047.1 GCA_902489665.1 uncultured Collinsella sp.
GGACTTGCAGCGACGGACCTCAGGACACTCTTACACCACGTCTGCGCGCGCGACCAATAGGTCAGGCACAAGCGGTATTTAAGCCAACTTTATCAGGGGTTTTGTTGAAATAAAAGGACTTATGCTCGGGGGTAAGCAATTTTTCCCCGCACTTCCGAAAACGCGGTTGATCTGGTTCTTGCTAAAACGATTTAGCAGCGTCGGTTAAGGTGTGGGTTTGCCACCGGGCGAACACTTTTAGCGCTTGGGGCTTTATTTTTTGGGCCTCGGAGGGCGGATTTCGCGCTTTTGGTAATGAAATGGGTGCGTGCCATGCCGTGCGGTAGGCATCGGTGCACAGAAAAAGGGCCCGGAAGGCAATGCCTTCCGGGCCCTTTGCAATGCAAACCTGCTTGCAAGTGCGATTTAGCGCACCTGAGCGACGTAAGCGACGTTGGTCGAGGAGACCTTGTCCTCGAGCTGGACGCTCATGCGGGGATCGCCGGCGGTAGCGACGGTCAAATCGCCAGTCTTGACGTAGCCGAGCTCCTTAGCGGTCTCGATCGCCTTGACGATCGTGCCGTTGACGGTGCCCTGGGTAATCTCTGCCTGGTGCGGGATGACGCCCCAGTACATGATCATCTGCTGGACGGCCCACTCGTGGCGGGAGAACGCGCAGATCGGCATGTTGGGACGGAAGTGCGAGATCAGGCGGGCAGTACGACCAGTGGTCGTCGGCACGGTGATGCACTTGGCGCCAACGGTGGTGGCCATGTTCACAGCGGACATACCCACAACGTTGTTGACGACGCGGGTGCCGTGAGCGTCAGCCGGAACCTCGAGCGGAGCGTGAGCCGGGAGGTACTTCTCGGTCTCGAGAGCAATGCTGGCCTGCATCTTAACGGCCTCGACCGGGTACTTACCGGCAGCGGACTCGCCGGAAAGCATAACGGCGTCGGTGCCGTCGTAGATGGCGTTAGCAACGTCGGCAACCTCGGCACGCGTCGGGCGCGGGTTCTGCTGCATGGAGTCGAGCATCTGCGTAGCGGTGATAACGGGCTTGTAGGCCGCGTTGCACTTGGCGATGATCTCCTTCTGGATGTGCGGAACGAGCTCGGGCTTGATCTCGATGCCCAGGTCGCCACGGGCGACCATGATGCCGTCGGAAGCCTCGAGAATCTCGTCGAAGTTCTCGACGCCCAGGGCGCACTCAATTTTCGGGAAGATCGTCACGTGCTCGCCGCCGTTCTCGCGGCAAAGCTTGCGAATGCCGCGGACGGACTCGCCGTCACGGATGAAGGAAGCGGCGATGTAGTCGATGTTCTCGGTCAGGCCAAAGAGGATGTCCTGACGATCGCGCTCGGTGATAGCGGGCAGCGAGATGTTGACGTTGGGCATGTTGACGCCCTTGCGCTCGCCGATCAGGCCGTCGTTCTTAACGACGCAGGTCATGTCCTGGCCGTCGACGGACTCGACCTCGAGGGCAACCAGACCATCATCGATCAGGATAAGGGAGCCCTTCTCGACCTCGGAGGGCAGAGCCAGGTAGTCGAGGGAGATGTGCTCAGAGGTGCCGTGGAAATCCTCGGACGTGGGCTGAGCGGTGACGACGATCTTATCGCCGGTCTTGACGGCAACCTTCTTGCCGTCGACCAGAAGGCCGGTGCGGACCTCGGGGCCCTTGGTGTCGAGCAGGATGCCGACGGGCAGACCGAGCTCCTTGGAAATACGACGGACGCGCTCGATGCGACCGTGGTGCTCGTCGTAGGATCCGTGCGAGAAGTTAAAACGGGCGACGTTCATGCCCGCCTTGATCATCTCGCGGATGGTCTCGTCGCTATCGCAGGCGGGACCCATGGTGCATACAATCTTGGTGCGCTTGTACATTCAGACCTCCATCTGACATCGTCTTGCGCTGATAGATAAACCATAAGAAATAAAACTGAGATGATTATAACGAAATGCCGACCGAATACCCCAAAAAATCGACCGTATGCCGAATTAGAAGTTCATTTTTTGCGAATAAACGGTATATGCAAAAACTTTACCAACCGTTCTAACCGCTGCTATCTGGGCGATATTTCAGTTTGATGATGCACCGAAGAAAAAACGTTTTATCAATGTCGAACATCATACGGTCTGCATTGTTGCACTCGAGCCGTGTTTCCAATTGGAATGTTTTGGCTAGACGCGCCGCTTTGGGGTACCATAGCTCCACTATCAACTGCCGCTCAGCACGGCAGCCTTGATGAGCCCTTGCCCTTCTCCTGGGAATTATGATCGGGCATCAATCTGCTGAGTGGCCCGAATCCCAGGAGGGGACTCTATATGCAAAAGGAATACCTGTCCGCCGCGGCGGAGGTACTCAGCGACCAAGGTGTCGATGAGGACCTCGGCCTGAGCAACGACGAGGCGTCGTCGCGCCTCGCCAAGACAGGCCCTAACAAGCTCGAGGAAGCCGAGAAGACGCCGTTGTGGAAGCGCTTCTTTGAGCAGATGGCCGACCCCATGGTCATCATGCTGATCGTTGCCGCCGTCATCAGTGCACTCACTGGCATGGTCAAGGGTGAGGCGGACTTTGCCGACGTCGCCATCATCATGTTCGTCGTTATCGTCAACTCGGTGCTGGGCGTGGTTCAGGAGGCCAAGAGCGAGGAAGCTCTCGAGGCATTGCAGGAGATGAGCGCGGCGCAGTCCAAGGTTCTGCGCGACGGCAAGCTCGTGCACCTGCCGAGTGCCGAGCTCGTGCCTGGCGATGTGATCATGCTCGAGGCGGGCGACTCCGTCCCGGCCGACTGCCGCGTGCTCGAGAGCGCCACGATGAAGATCGAAGAGGCTGCACTCACCGGCGAGTCCGTGCCTGTCGAGAAGCATGCCAACGTGATCGAGCTCGCCACCGGCACCGATGACGTGCCGCTCGGCGACCGCAAGAACATGTGCTACATGGGCTCCACCGTGGTGTACGGCCGTGGCCGCGCCGTCGTAGTCGGTACCGGCATGGATACCGAGATGGGCAAGATCGCCGGCGCCCTGGCCGAGGCCAAGGAAGAGCTCACGCCGCTGCAGGTGAAGCTTGCCGAGCTCAGCCGCATCCTTACCATCATGGTTATCGTCATCTGCGTCGTCATCTTTGGCGTTGACATCATCCGTCACGGCGTGGGCAACGTTCTTACTGACCCGACTGCCCTGCTCGACACCTTTATGGTTGCCGTCTCGCTCGCCGTCGCCGCCATCCCCGAGGGCCTGGTCGCCGTCGTGACCATCGTTCTTTCGCTCGGCGTGACCAAGATGGCCAAGCGCCAGGCGATTATCCGCAAGCTTTCTGCTGTCGAGACGCTCGGCTGCACGCAGACCATCTGCTCCGACAAGACCGGTACCCTTACCCAGAACAAGATGACCGTCGTCAAGCACGAGCTCGCTGCGCCCAAGGAGAAGTTCTTGGCCGGCATGGCGCTGTGCTCCGATGCCCAGTGGGACGAGGAGCTGGGCGAGGCCGTGGGCGAGCCGACCGAGTGCGCGCTCGTCAACGACGCCGGCAAGGCGGGGCTCACCGGCCTGACTGCCGAGCATCCGCGCGTGGGCGAGGCCCCGTTCGACTCGGGCCGTAAGATGATGTCCGTGGTCGTCGAGACCCTGGACGGCGAGTACGAGCAGTACACCAAGGGCGCGCCCGACGTGGTGATCGGCCTGTGCACCCATATCTACGAGGGCGATAAGGTTGTGCCGCTGACTGAGGAGCGTCGTGCCGAGCTCGTGGCAGCCAACAAGGCCATGGCTGACGAGGCCCTGCGCGTGCTGGCGCTGGCAAGCCGCACCTACACCGAGGTCCCGAGCGACTGCAGCCCCGCTGCGCTCGAGCACGACCTGGTCTTCTGCGGCCTGTCCGGCATGATTGACCCTGTCCGCCCCGAGGTCGCCGACGCCATCCGCGAGGCCCACGACGCCGGTATTCGCACCGTCATGATCACGGGCGACCACATCGACACCGCCGTGGCCATCGCCAAGCAGCTGGGCATCGTCACCGATCGCAACCATGCCATCACCGGTGCCGACCTCGATCGCATGAGCGACGAGGAACTCGACGCGCACATCGAGGACTACGGCGTGTACGCCCGCGTCCAACCCGAGCACAAGACACGCATCGTCGAGGCTTGGAAGTCGCGCGACCAGATCGTGGCCATGACGGGCGACGGCGTCAACGACGCCCCGTCCATCAAGCGCGCCGACATCGGCGTGGGCATGGGCATTACTGGTACCGACGTCACCAAGAACGTCGCCGACATGGTGCTCGCCGACGACAATTTCGCTACCATCATCGGTGCCTGCGAAGAGGGCCGTCGCATCTACGACAACATCCGCAAGGTCATCCAGTTCTTGCTTTCGGCTAACCTTGCCGAGGTCTTCTCGGTGTTCATCGCCACGCTCATCGGCTTTACCATCTTCCAGCCGGTGCAGCTGCTGTGGGTGAACCTGGTCACCGACTGTTTCCCCGCGCTCGCGCTGGGCATGGAGGACGCCGAGGGCGACATCATGAAGCGCAAGCCGCGCAACGCCAAGGACGGTGTCTTTGCCGGTCACATGGGCCTGGACTGCGTGGTCCAGGGTCTGATCATCACCGTGCTGGTGCTGGCGAGCTTCTTTGTGGGCGTGTACTTTGACATGGGCTACATCCACATCGCCGATATGATCGCCGGCAATGCCGACGAGGAAGGCGTGATGATGGCGTTCATCACGCTCAACATGGTCGAGATTTTCCACTGCTTCAATATGCGCAGCCGTCGTGCGTCGCTGTTCACCATGAAAAAGCAGAACAAGTGGCTGTGGGCTTCCGCCGCGCTGGCACTGGTGCTGACGGTGATCGTGACCGTGCAGCCGACGCTTGCCGAGATGTTCTTCGGCCCTGTGACGCTTGAGCTCAAGGGCGTTCTTGCCGCTTTGGGCCTGGCCTTCCTGATCATCCCGCTGATGGAGATCTACAAGGCGATCATGCGCGCGGTCGAAAAAGAGTAGGTCGAAAGGCCATCCCTCCCACCGGCCCGACCGCCTGCGGGGTTTCTTCTTCGCTGGTCCTCGCGCTTCGCGCTGCGGGATCGCTCAGAAGAAACCCCTCTCGGCGGTCGGGCCTTCGGACAACCTCTCGGGACCGTAAGCTGAGGGAAAGTTTGTGAGCCGATCGAGCGTTTGCTCGACCGGCTCTTTTTGATTTAGGGCTTTGCCCGGCCAGCTCTTTTTGATTTAAAATACCTGCTCAGTTGTGATTTATGGTGCTGGGAGGCGCTTGTGGGCAAGGCTAAGGCTAAGGCGAAGAAAAAGACGACGGGGGCGCGGGCTAAGCGCGATCGTCGTCGGAAGCTTGCGACCGAGGCCCCCGCGTCTGCCGAGGAGCTACTGGCAAGCGTACCGGGACTTGACGCGCTGCAGGACGTTCCGGCGTTTGATGACCTGCCGGTCGATGAAGCTCAGCAGGCGGCATTTGACGACTTTTGCGCACATGCCGAGGAGCCCGAGCAGATGCAGCTTGGCGCCGTGGTGCGCTTGGATCGCGGGTTTCCGCTGGTGGCGACTGCCAACGATACCTTCCGCGCCGAGCATGCCGTGGGGTTTGCTAAGTCGCGCGGCGAGGACGAGGTCCTGCTGCCTGCCGTGGGCGACCGTGTGGCGGTGCGCCGCGCTCCCGGGCACGATATGGGCGTGATTGAGTGCGTTCTGCCGCGCCGTACGAGCTTTGAGCGTTGGCGCGGCCGTGCCCGTGGAGAGCGTCAGGTGCTCTGCTCCAACGTGGATAGCGTGCTAATCGTGCAGGCGCTCGGTGCCGGTGAGGTGCTGCTCGACCGCGTGGCGCGCTCGCTGGTGTTGGCGCTCGACTGCGATGCCGAACCGGTGGTGGTGCTCACCAAAGCTGACCGCTGCGATGCCGAGGAGCTCGAGCGCGATCTGGACCGCGTGCGCCGCCTGGTAGGTCCGGACGTGCGCGTGATCGTGACGTCCTCTGCCGAGGGCCGCGGCCTGGACGAGGTACGCGCCTGCGTGCCCGCCGGGAGCTGTGCCATGATTTTGGGCGAATCGGGTGCCGGCAAGTCGACGCTGCTCAATGCGCTGCTGGGCCACGATGCGTTGGCGACCGGCGGTGTGCGCGAACGCGACGACCAGGGCCGTCACACTACCGTCGCGCGCGTGATGGTGGCGCTACCGGGCGACGCCGGCGTGATCGCCGATGCCCCGGGCCTACGCAGCCTACCGCTCGTGGGTCACGAGCGGGGTCTGGCGCGCGCCTTCCCCGAGATTGTCGAGGCATCGCGCGCGTGCCGGTTTGGCGATTGCACGCATACCCATGAGCCGGGCTGTGCCGTTCGCGAGGCCGAGGACGCCGGGCAGATCGACAGCCTGCGTTTGGAAACGTTCCAAAACCTGGCGTCATCCATGCGCGTGAGTGCTCAAATGCTCGATCCCGATGTCCATCTGTAATTGATTTTTCCTATGACAGCCGTCTCCCAACTGTTCGGGAGACGGCTTTTTTGCTGCGGAAAAGCCTCGAAACATGCAGTTTGCTGACGTACTGACCAAAACCTTGCTACGAGCTTGACGGGCTGGTTAGTTTTTGGTCAGCGATTGGTTTGACATCGAAAACCGAGATCGCGATTGCGCCGCTTTGCACTCTGACCACCCAGACAATGGTGGTACGGGCATTCGCCCGGCACTGCCATGAGAGGAGCGGCCGTGAACAAGAGCAAGCGCATCGCCATCAGTCTGGTCGCGGGCGTGCTCGCTGCGCTGCTCTGTATGGTTTACGGCTCGTCGATCCGCTCGCAAGCCGAACAGGTCCAGGCTGAGACCTTGGCCAAGTACGGTGGCGATCGCGTCGAGGTATGCGTCGCGGCGCGCGATATCGATGTGGGCGAGACCCTCGATGAGACCAATGTCATAACCCAGGAATGGCTGACGAGCCTGTTGCCGCGTGACGCGGCGACCGAGCTGCGCCAGGTGCGCGGCGACGTGACGACTTCGCGTATTCCCAAAAACGCCGTGATCTGCAATGTCTACACCAAGGCCGAGAGTCACAAGCTCGAGGTGCCTAAGGGCAAGGTCGCCGTTTCGGTGGCGGTCGATGCCGAGCACTCGGTCGGCGGTGCTACGGGCGTGGGCAGCTACGTGGATGTGTATGTGCAAAAAGACGGCGTAACCGATCGGTTGTGCGGCGCGTACGTGATCGATACCAGTGAAGATTCCGGTGCCACGCGCGAGGGCAAGATCGAATGGGTGACGCTGGCGGCTGACCCCGAAGACGTCAAGGAACTGCTGGGAGCCTCGGGCAAGGGAATGGTCAGCTTGACGATTCCCGCCACGGCGCGCGGCAAAAAGAGCGGAGGCGACGAGTGATGAAGGCGATCTGGCTTGCGTGCTGCGCGTGCGGCGATTACGGGCTGTTGCAGCGGGAAGTCGAGGGCCGTGATGCGGGTGCACAGGTGCTTCGCGTGGGTGACCTGGGCGGGCTGGTTTCCATGGCGCGGGCGTTTCCGTCGCGCCGCGGGGCTGCCATCATCGCGGCGTCTCTGTTTGATATCGAAGATGTGCGCAAGACTGTCGCGCGCCTGACGGCCGAAGGCCGCGTGAGTCGCGTGGTCGTGTTGATAGAAGCGCTCGATCCGTCGGATATCGAGGGGCTGTTTCGCGCGGGGGCGACCGAGGTCATCGCTGCGCACAGTATATGCGGCAACGGGCGCGCGGGCGAGGGAGCGGTTGATTCCGATCGGCGCATGACGATTGAGCCCGATGCTTTTGTTGATAGGGAACCCGGGGCGCCTCGCGCTACAAGAGGCCCGCGTGTTGATGATTATGGAAAAGCGGAAGCCGAGCATGGTCGGCGCCCCCGGAACCCCCTTGTATACGATGACGCTGGAGGGCCGGCACAGCATGCTGGCGACTCCCCGGCTGTAGATATGGGATACGTGCACGGCGTGAATCTGGCGGATGAACTCGACGAAGTTGAGGGCTTTGCCGGGTGCGGCGAGTTGTCGCTGATGCAGCATGAGCAGATTGCACAGAACGAGCCTGCCTTGCAGACCGAACAAGCTGTCATGCCGGCTTGGACGCAGCGTGTGGTTGCGGCGGGGGAGACGGGGACGCTGTCGCCGACGCCCGCCCCGCCGTGGCCGGCAACGCCACCGCCGCCAAGTATCCCG
>CABUAT010000048.1 GCA_902489665.1 uncultured Collinsella sp.
CGTGCAAAATTGAGAGTATTCAGCAAGGTAAAGGCTTTTACCAGCTAGATAAAGCACGGAACAGCCCCCGTTTTGGCTCTGACGACGCTAAAACGGGGGCTGTTTGTGACTTTATTGCCTCTGAGGGGCATCCGGAACGGCGGAATTTGCAGAATACTCGCGATTCTGCACGTCGCGAGAGGGGGGACCCTTGCTTTAGGCGGTTTACTTCCCCTGCACCATGGTGAGCGAGATCTTCTTGCGGTCGCGATCGACTTTTTCGACCCACACCTTCACCGTGTCGCCGACGCGCACGACATCACTCGGGTGCTTGACGAAGCGGTTGGCCAGCTTGGAGATGTGCACGAGGCCGTCCTGGTGCACACCCACGTCGACGAAGGCGCCAAAGTCGACGACGTTGCGCACCGTGCCCTTGAGTTCCATGCCGGGCTCCAGGTCGTCGATGGAAAGCGCCGAGCGGCTAAAGACTACCTCGGGCGCGTCGTCGCGCGGGTCGCGGCCGGGCTTTTTGAGTTCGTTAACGATGTCGATGAGCGTGAGGGTGCCGCAGTCTAGGTCGCTTGCCAGCGCCGAGATGCTGCCCAGGCGGCGCTCGATATCGGGTACGCCGCCACGGCTGAGTTCGCTGGCGGCAACGCCGGCGCGCTCCAGGACGGCCGTGGCCACCTCGTAGCTTTCGGGGTGGACGCTCGTCGCGTCGAGCGGGTTCTTACCGCCGCTGATGCGCAGGAAGCCCGCGGCGTTGAGGTATGCCTTGGGCCCCAACTTGGGGACCTTTTTGAGCTGGCGGCGATCGGTAAAGGCGCCGTTTTCCTCGCGGTACGCCACGATGTTCTTGGCCACGCTCGGCGTGATGCCCGATACGTATCCCAGCAGGCTCGCGCTCGCGGTATTTACGTCGACGCCCACGCGGTTGACGACGTCTTCCACCACGTGACCCAGCGTGCGCGAAAGCTCGGCCTGGTCAAGGTCGTGCTGGTATTGGCCCACGCCGATAGACTGGGGCGGGATCTTGACGAGCTCTGCCAGCGGGTCCTGCAGGCGGCGGCCCAGGCTCATGGCACCGCGCACGGTGACGTCCAGGTCGGGATACTCCTGGCTTGCGAGCTCGGAAGCGGAGTACACCGACGCGCCGGCCTCGTTGACGATGGTGTATCGCAGTCCGGGTGCCTGCTCGGCAATGAACTCCGAGACGACTTCCTCGGTCTCGCGGCTGGCGGTGCCGTTGCCGATGACGATGGTGTTGACGCCGTCCTTCTTGACGAGGCGGGCGAGCTCGCGCTTGGTGCCGACGACGTCGTGGCGCGGCTTGGTGGGGTAGACCACGCCGTGGTCGAGCAGCTTGCCGGTCTCGTCCATGACGGCGACCTTGCAGCCGGTGCGGTAGCCCGGGTCGAGCGCGAGCACGCGGGCGCCGCGGACGGGACGGGCCGAGAGCAGGCCCTCGAGATTCTTGGCAAAGACGTTGATGGCCTCGGTCTGGGCGCGGACGGTGAGCTTGGCGCGGGCCTCGCGCTCAAGGGAGGGCGCCATGAGGCGCTTGTAGCCGTCGGCGATGGCGGCATCGAAGATGGGGGCGAAGACACCCTGGCGTCGGGGCCAACGGCTACCGAGGCGTGCCGTGGCGGCGGCGCCGTCGACGTTGACGCGTACGCGGAGCTTGCCCTCGCGCTCGCCGCGGTCGATAGCCAGCACACGGTGGTTGGGTATACGGCGCAGTGGCTCGTCATAGTTGTAGTACGGCTCGTAGGGGGTCTTCCCGGCGGGGTCGGTGGCCTCAACGACGATATCGGCGGTGTTTTGCGTAAAGGCACGCAGGTCGGCGACGTTCTCGGGGTCTTCGGCCACCGTCTCGGCCACGATGTCGGCGGCGCCGGCAAGCGCCTTCTCGGGTGTGCCGAAGCCGGCCTCCTCGTTGACGTAGTCCGCGGCGGTGTCGAGCGCGCTGCCCTTGGCCGATGCCTGCATGATGATCATATTGGCGAGCGGCTCCAAGCCTGCCTCGCGGGCCTTCTGCGCGCGGGTCATGCGCTTTTTGCGGTAGGGCTTGTAGAGGTCCTCGACACGCTGGAGCTGCGTGGCCTCGCGAATCTGCTGCTCGAGTTCGGGCGTGAGCTTGCCCTGGGCGTCGATGAGCAGAATGACGTCCTCTTTACGCTGCTCAAGATTGCGCAGGTAGGACAGGCGCTCGTCGAGCGCGCGCAGGGCGACGTCGTCCATGCCGCCCGTGGCTTCCTTGCGGTAGCGCGAGATAAAGGGGATGGTGTTGCCCTCGTCGATGAGCTTGACGGCCGCCTCGATGTTGGCGGCCTTAAGGTTGAGCTCGCGAGCGAGCTGGGCGATAAGATCCATGGGACTCCTTGCGTTTAAGGTGCGTTTGCAGCACAGGGCTACCAAGGATACCACCCGTCCCAAAAGACTGTTTTGGGGCCGTGCCACGAAAACGGCCTATCTACTACGTTTTACCCGTAGGGACTGACCATACCTGGGTTTTCCGAAAATCGGCAAGCTGTTTACCTGCGGTTTTTATTTCGCGAAATTCGGTATGGTTGAGGGAGGTCGGTTAAACGTAGTAGATAGGTCCATTTCGTGGCGAACGAACCAAGCCGAGGTACAAAATAGCCCCCTGCCCCAGAAAGATTGTCGGCAAGGTAGCAAAATGCCCCGCGGGCAGGAGGCTGCTCGCGGGGCAAAGAAGAGGGGCTTGTTGGTGGCGGACCGAGGGTCTCGGCATGGGGTTTCTGCCGCGGCCGCTCTTAAGGCGTTACAGCTCGACGAGCTGGCCGGTCTCGGCGGCCTCCTTGATGGCGTTGAGAAGCGTGAGCGTCTTAACGTTGTCGGCGGGGGTCACGACGGGCTCGACCTCGCGGCGGACAACCTTCACAAAGTGCTTGAGCTGCATCTTGTGCGGCAGCGCCGGGTCGACGGCCGGGATCTCCATCTGCAGCGGCTTGTGCCAGTTGGAGGCGCCGTCGTAGGAGAATTGGTGCAGGCGGGGCAGCGAAAGGGCACCCTTGGTGCCGCCGATAAAGTAGGCGTCGGCGTCGAAGGGACGGTACTGCGGGTCCTCGCGAGCGGTGGCCTCCCAGTTCCAGGGGCTGGCGGTGGCGTCGGAGATGGTCATGCTCGCAAGCGCGCCATCGGCAAAACGGACGTTGACCACGGCGGAGTCCTCGGTCTCAAAACCGCGGGCGGCGCTGGACTGCATGCCCTGGACGGCAACGGGCTCGCCCAGCAGGTAACGGAGCAGGTCGACGTCGTGCACCAGGTTGACCAGGATCGGGCCGGCACCCTTCTTGCGGCGCCACTCGACGTCGAAGTACTCGTCGTTCTTATAGATCATGTAGTGGAAGCTCGACACGGTGAGCTTGCCCAACTCGCCGGACTCGATGATTTCCTTGGCTTTGTTGACGAAGGGATTGTGGCGACGGTGCTGGCCCACGAGCACGGGCACGCCGGCGGTCTCGGCCTCGGCGGCAAAGGCCTGGGCATCCTCGAGGTCGTTGGAGATCGGCTTTTCGACCAGCGGCACGATGTTGCGCTTCACGGCCTCGCGGGCAACGCCCAGGTGCAGGTCGTTGGGGGTGGCGATGATGACGGCCTCGGGCTTGACCTCGTCCATCATCTGGGCGGGATCGGTGTAAAAAGGCACGCCGGCGGCCTCGGCCGTGGCGCGGGCGCCCTCAAAGGCGTCGGCGATGGCGACGAGCTCGGCCTCGGGCTCCTCGGTGACAAAGCGGATGTGGTTGCGGCCCATGGCGCCGGCGCCGATAACGGCAATGCGGACGGGGTTGAGCTCAGACATTTCGACTCCTTAATAGTGGTGGCGATGGAATGTGACAAAGGGACAGTCCCTTTGTCACATCGGCAATTACTAAGCGGACTTCTTCTTGCTGTCGGAGACCATCATGTAGACGGTGAGCACGACGGCGATGGCGGCGATCACAATGGCGCCGTAGAAGGACTGCTGGTAGGCGGCGCTGCCGGCCTCGGCGTGATACAGCACGGCGGTGATGGGCTGGCTGATCCAGGTGGAAGCGGCGTAGCCCAAAAACATGATGCCGTAGTTGACGCCGATGTTGCTGGTGCCAAAGGCGCCACCGGTGAGCGGCGGGTAGATGAC
Organism: uncultured Collinsella sp.; assembly: GCA_902489665.1. Taxonomy (GTDB): domain Bacteria; phylum Actinomycetota; class Coriobacteriia; order Coriobacteriales; family Coriobacteriaceae; genus Collinsella. Next base: position 4,124 of record CABUAT010000048.1, read on the forward strand.
GAGCAGGGCGCCAAAGCTAAAGCCGAGCAGGGCGAGTGCCACAAAGAACATGCTCTGCGTAAAGCTCATCGACATGATGACGAGCGCGACGATGGTGACGACAAGGCTGATGAGCAGCGACTTATAGGCGCCGAGCTTGTCGATGATCTGGCCAAAGGACAGACGACCGACCAGGTTGGCGCAGGTGTTGACGGAGACGACCACACCGCCGAGGGCGACGGCCGCGGCGCTCGTGGGGTCGGCGAAGAGCTGGACGGCGGCGATGGAGGCAACCTTGCCCACGAGCAGTGTGCCCGCGGTGGCGGCAAAGGCGAAGGTGATGATGAGGACCCAGAAGCGCGGGGTCTTGACCATCTCGCCCGGGGTGAGGTCGCCGAAGGTGCCGGCATGTGCGCCGCCCTTAGGGGCCTCGAAGCCTTCGGGCAGCCAACCGGCCTCGGGGGCCTTCAGGAACAGGGCGGAGGCGGCGATCATCACAAAGAAGATGACGCCGAGCGCCTTAAGGGCGCCAAAGATGCCCAGGCTCGGGATGAGCAGCGAGGCGAGCACCGGGGACAGCACGGCGGGACCGGCGGTCGAAGCGGCCAGGGTGATGCCGGAGGCGAGACCCTTCTTGTCGATGAACCACTTTTGGCCGGTGGTGAGCGCCGGGTTATAGCCCAGACCGTTGCCGACGGCGGCGACGAGTGAGAACCACAGGTAGAACTGCCACGGCTCGGTGACGGTGCCGGACATGAACCAGCCCAGGCCGTAGCACACGGCGGCGGCGATCACGACGTTGCGCGGGCCGATCTTATCGGAGATGCGGCCGGCGAAGATGCCCGTCACGGCCATGATGGTTTGAAAGACCGGGAAAGCCCAGGTAAGGGCGCTGGACCACTCGGGATAGACGGCGAGCAGATTCTTGCTCACGACGGAATACAGCGCGATGGAGCTGATGAAGAACATGGTGACGCACGCGGCGGAAAGCACGACGGCGCGACCCTTGTTGGAGTTGGTGGAAGCCATTGGACTCTTTCTAATCGATACGGGGGAGGAGCGGGCGTGTCCGCGGGCCTCCCTGTTAGGTTGGTTTACTGGTCGGTCGGCTTGGCGACGCCGGACTCATCGGACCAGAGCTCGACACCTTTGTTCTTGAGGTAGTTGTCGGCATAGGCGCGACGGCCGCCGGGCTTGGCGGTGAGGTCGCCCATCATGTTGGAGAAGCCGCCGTCGACCTTGATGGCGTCGCCGGTGGTAAAGTCCGAGCGCTTGGACGCCAGGAACATGACGGCGTTGGCGATATCGCTGACCTCGCCGATGCGGCGCGTGGCGATCAGGCGGCTGCGGCTCTTTTCGACCTCGGGGTCGGCGTAGAAATTGGCCGACATGGGGGTTTTGACAAAGCAGGGCTCGACGCAGTTGGAGCGCACGCCGTAGGGGCCCCACTCGGCGGCGAGCATCTTGGACATCATGTTGACGCCCGCCTTGGTGGAGCTGTACACGCCCGAGAACGTCTCAGGGGAGTGGCTGGCAACGGTCGAGATGTGCACCAGGCGGCCCTGGCCGGCCTTGATCATCTCGCGACCAAAGCGCTGCGAGGTGATGAAGTAGCCGGTGAGGTTGACGTTGAGCACCTGCTCCCAGTCGGAGAGCGGCAGGTCCTCCATAGCGGCAAAGCGCAGGATGCCGGCGGTGTTGACGAGGACGTCGACGCGGCCGAAGTCGGCGATGGTGGCGTCGACGGCGGCCTGAACCTCGGCCTCGTCGGTGGCGTTCATCTTGTAGCCCTCGGCGTGGATGCCAAACTCGGCGGCGAGGTCGGCGGCTGCGGCCTTGACCTTTTCCTCGTCCAGATCGAGCAGGACGACGTTGGCGCCGTTGCGGGCGAACTCGCGGCAAATCTCGACGCCCATACCGCCGAGTGCGCCGGTCACGGCGCAGACATCGCCCTCGAGCTTAAGCCAATTGCCCATAGGAACTTCCCTTCTTGTGCCTCCCGGTGGGTCGTTCCCATTAATCGACCCACGTGGTTTTCGCTGGTTATCGTATGCTTTGCATTTGCGCAGGTGAATTGCATATTTGTTAGAATGGCGTTAACCGTAGGTTTACACTGTGCATTGAGGTTTGTTCTCAATTGAGCGCGTGACCTGCGAAAATAACCCCCTGCGGTGCTGTGCGCCCGCGCGTGCAAAAACGGGAGATTGACGTGTACGATCGACGACTTGAGGCCATATCGGCCGCCGCGGAGCTGGGGAGCTTCTCGCGCGCCGCGGCAAAGCTGCGCGTGTCGACGCCGGCACTCGTCAAGCAGGTATCGGGTTTTGAGGCGGAGTTCGGTATTGCGCTGTTCGAGCGCTCGCATTCGGGCGTCAAAGTGACGCCGGCGGGTGCGTTACTGGTAGACGACGCGCGTTCGATCATGCGGCAGTCCGAGGACGCGCTGCGCCGTGCCCGACGTGCAGCGGGCGATGGCGGGGCCGTGCGCCTGGGCGTGTCGATGATGTGCCCGGGGCGCCAAACGCTGTCGATGTGGTCGGGCGTACACGAGCTGGAACCGTCGCTGCGATTTGAGATCGTGCCGGTAAGCGATCTCTATGACGAGCGCGAGACCGTCATGCGCAGCTTGGGCCGCGAGGTCGATGTGGTGCAGTCGAGTTTTTCTACCCCACGCTGGGGCGACGCCTGCCAAAAGCTCCGCATCGTTAACGTGCCGTTTTATATCGACCTGCCGCGCACGAGCCCGCTGGCGCGCAAGAATCACATTACGGTCGCTGACTTGGAGGGCATGCGCCTGCGCGTGCTCCGTCACGGCAACGACGCTATGGACAGTCTGCGCATCGACCTGTTGGCTGACGGCGGCGTGGACGTGATCGATGTGGATAGCTTTGACTTTGCGCTCTTTAACGAAGCCGAGGAAAAGGGCGACGCGGTGCTCACCTGCGGCGCATGGTCGGGCGTGCACCCGGCCTTTGTGGGCGTACCGTTCCTGTGCGGCCGCGAGGTGCCGGTCTTTCTGCACTACCCGCTCGAGCCCACCCTCCAAGTCCAAAAATTCGTCAACGCCATGGCCCAACTCCTCAAGTAGTTAATTTGTGTGACAAAGGGACAGTCCCTTTGTCACACAAAACGAGGCCCTGGCCAAACGGCCAGGGCCTCACTAACTTTTATTCCGTTCTAAACGACGGGCTGATTGCGCGCAGGAGGACCCCCAGGCGGGCCGGGGTGTAACCTCCGCGCGCAGTTTCGCAGCGAAGCGAGAATGTTTGAGCACG
>CABUAT010000049.1 GCA_902489665.1 uncultured Collinsella sp.
CGGAGTCCAGGCCGCAGCCCGAGCCGATGATCTTCTTGGGATCGTAGCCGGTCAGGTGCCACAGCTCGGTGCACACGACGTCGCAGGGGTTGGAGATGCTCACGAAGATGCCGTCAAAGCCGGCGTCGACGATGCGCTTGGCAAAGGTGCGGGCGGCGTCGGTGGTAAAGAACAGCTCGCCGTCGCGGTTGCCGGCGGCCAGCGCGACCTTGCCGGCGGCGTTGACGATGACGTCGCAGCAGGCAAGCTCCTCGTAGTGGTCGTAGCAGTTGACGATCTTGGTGTTGTACGGGACAAACGAAAGGGAGTCGCGCAGGTCCTGGACCTCGGACGTCACCTTGGCCTCGTTGATATCGCACAGGTACAGCTCATCGGCAATGCCCTGCATGAGCAGACTGTTGGCAACATGTGCTCCTACGTGGCCCTGGCCGACCACACCGATCTTACGCGTTTGGTACATATATGTATCCTTTCGGCCGAGTTTTTCGCGTCGAACCATTGTAGCGTCCTGCTGCCACTTTGCTAGGCTAAAGCGCCATAGATTTTTGGGCATGCCTTAATCTCTACTTTTGGAGTGATTTGGGCCGCTGACGGCATCGCCGGGCGATGTACTCGCGCGGATGGGGCCGGTCGTTGTACCATAACTGCAACTGACTCGTAAGGAGCATTCATGCCCATTCGCATCCCCGACGCCCTCCCTGCCGCCGCGCAGCTCGAGAGCGAGAACATCTTTGTCATGACCGAGTACCGCGCGCTGCACCAGGACATCCGTCCGCTGCGCGTGCTCATCCTCAACCTCATGCCCACCAAAATCGCTACCGAGACGCAGATCATGCGCAAGCTCTCCAACACGCCGCTGCAGGTGGAGGTGGACCTGCTGCGCACCAAAACACACGAGGCCACGCACGTGAGCGCCGGCCACCTGGAGACGTTCTACCGCACGTTCGACGACATCCGCGACATCCACTACGACGGCCTGATTATCACGGGCGCCCCGGTGGAACAGATGCCGTTCGAAGAGGTCGACTACTGGCCCGAGCTCTGCCAGATCATGGACTGGTCTACCACGCACGTACACTCTACGCTGCACATTTGTTGGGGCGCACAGGCCGGTCTGTACCATCATTACGGTATCCAGAAGTATGACCTGCCGGCAAAGGCGAGCGGCGTGTTCGAGCATTATCTGGTGAAGCCGCAAAGCCCGCTGGTCCGCGGCTTCGACGACCGTTTCTATGCCGTGCATTCGCGCAACACCGATGTGCGCCGCGAGGACGTGGAGGCCGAGCCGCAGCTTGAGGTCGTGGCCGTGTCCGACGAGGTGGGCCTGTACATCGTCAAGTCGACCGATAGCCGCCGCTTCTTTGTCTTTGGCCATCCCGAGTACGACACCGACACGCTGCGCCTGGAGTACGAGCGCGACGTGAAGCGCGGACTCAACCCTCAGGTGCCGGCGCATTACTTCCCGGGCGACGACCCCACCGCCGAGCCGCGCAACGTCTGGCGCAGCCAGGCTCAGCTGTTCTACACCAACTGGCTCAACTACTACGTCTACCAGACCACGCCCTACGACCTGGCCCGCGCCGGCGAGGAACACTAGGCCGTCGGGAGGTGCGCCAGCCGTTAGGCGCTGATGATGTGGGGTAGCGGCAGGTCGTGGGCATCGGTGGGAACATGGTCGACACGCTGCTCGTCAAAGGCGATGCCGATGATTTGACATGCGGGCGAGAGCGTGGGCAGGTAGCGGTCGTAGCAGCCGCCGCCGTAGCCCAGGCGCGCGCCGGCGCGGTCGAAGGCTACAAGCGGCACGATAATCATGTCGAGAGCTTCGGCAGGCACGATAGGGAAGTGGTCGCTGTCGACGTCCGTGGCCGCGAAGGCCCGCGTGGGGTGGGCGATAAACGGAGCCGCGGACGCATCGTCGGCAGAGATTGCCCGCATACACATGCGCTGGCCACAAGCCACGGTGTCAGCTGCCGAGAGCATGCACGGATAGGCCACGCGCCAGCCGCGTTTGGCGGCCGCAGCGGCAAACGCGGCTGGGTCGACTTCGGAGCCCATCGCGGCATAGATGGCAACGGTGTGCGGCGCCGCGGCATCCAAGCGGCCCAGCAGATCAACCAGCCGCGCACAGATATCAGCAGACTTCGCCGCCTGCAAGTCCAAATCAAGAGCATCGCGCCGAGCAATCACCGCTCGCCGCAACTCAGCCTTGTCCATCCCGGCTCCCTCTCCCAAACCTACCAAAAAGGGACAGGTTTATTCCGACAGGTTTTATCTGGGCAAACGTCGAAGCCGCCACAAAGGCGCCCTGTGTGGCGGCTTCGACTCGACGTTGGCTTCACAGCGCCGCAGCGATCGCTTCAGTCACAAACTTATTGAGTGACTCACCCTTCTTTGCCGCTGCCAGCGCTGCTTGCTTGTGGAGCTCAGAGCCCGTTCTTACGTTGAACGAGCCCTTAAAAGCCCGCTCGGGTTCCTTGCCCTTCTCGGCGCAAAACTCAAGGTAATCGTCGACGGCGTCGTGGAAGCATTGCTCCACTTCTTCAGCCGTGGAGCCTTCAAATACGATTGCATCCCTAATGCCGGCGACCATACCTGTTAGCACATGCTGTTCGGCATCGAACTCGACCGGGGCGAAATAACCCTTGTATGCCAAAACGTTACTCATGACTACCTCCGACATCTTGCAGAAAGCGAACGATGTTTCGAATGGTCCCCGCTGTCAATTCGTCAGATGGATGAGGCGCGTGCATTACGAACATCCTGCCATCTGATGGCCTGTAGAAGCGAACGCGCGATCCGGATGTCTTGCCTTTGCTGTCCATTTCAAAGCCATATGAAGCCATAACTTTAAGAAAGTCAGCAAATCTATACGTTGAAGGACAGCTAAGCAGCTGGGCGATGAGTTTATCGGATCGAGTCATCCCGCCTCACATTCTGCAACTATATTCTAGTTGCAATTTCAGTTCGATGCAAGCACCTCTACTATAGAACATGTGTGCGTATAGAACAAGTGTTCGAATCGCCACTGAGAAAGGGGACAGGCACCTTCGTGGTGGTCTGTGCTGTGATGGGCGTCTGCGGCGGTTTGTCTCGATCTGTAACAGTAACTCGGCAAAATTGGACTTAGATGTTACAGATTGAGACAAAGAGTTGGTGCCGTTCGGGAACGTCTCGATCTGTAACATCTGGAGCCGATATTGCCGTCTAGATGTTACAGATTAAGACAAACCGCCGCGGTGGGCTGCGCCGCCCCGCTCAGGCCGCAGAAAAAAGGTAGATTTTCGGGCATGTCCCAAAAATCTACCTTTAGTGCCTTAGCCCAACAGGTTGACGACGTTAAAGCCGGCGTTGCTCTTGGCGATGACGTCTCGGCCGCCAAAGACGCAGGTGGGCGACTCGGCTGCGATGCGCGTCACGTCGGCGCCGAGCGAGCGCAGCTTACCGGGCGTGGCGGCGAGCATCTGGGCGCGGCGCTCCTCGCGTGCATGTGGATCGAGCCCGGCCAGGTAGGTCGTGTTGCGGCGTTTGGTGAGCGCGTACGGCTTCACGGGCGCGTCCATGCCGCTCACGCAGCTCACAATAAAGCCCTCAAAGGCGGCCTCGTCGGGCTCAAAGCTGCCAAGCCATGCGCCCGCGCGCTCCACGCGCTCAATCGAAGGATCGATCGCCGGGTCGCGGTAGGTGTAGAACGCCGTCTGGCGCTCGCCGGCTGCGCGGAATCCGCAGCCGTACGCACCGCCCTTCACGCGAATCTCGTTCCACAGGTAATCGTAGGAGAGCGCGTTGGCAGCCACGGCCCAAGCGCCTGTCACGTCAATGCCCAGGCGACGCGGATCGCACGCACGCGCGGCAAAGCAGATGTCGCTGGGGATCACGAAAGCCTCGTGGCGGTCGCACGGCGTCGGCACCGCGAGCGCGCCGCGGTCGGCACCATCGCCCGCACCCAGCCCCAGGTCGCCCGCGGCGGCCCAGTATGCGTTAAAGTCCTCATCGCTGCCGGTAAAGCTTGCCAGGCAGCCGTCGGCCACAAAGATGCGCTCCGCCAGCTCGGCAAGCTTGGTACGCAGTTCGTCCACGCGCTCGTCAAAGTGCTCGAGCAGATCGCGCAGGAACAGGTAGAAATCCACGCCCGAAAGCTGTTCGCGCACCACGGCCGAAGGCGAGCTGTAGCTCATCGCGCGACCGAGCGCCGCCGAGTGGCCGTTGTTGATAAAGCCCTGCTCAAGCCCAATGCGAATCTGCGTGAGCACGTCGCGCACGCGGTCGGCGTCGGCATCTGCCAAAAGCGTGCTCGACCATACCTCGCGCGGCAGACTCGCCAGCGCATCGGTCTTCTCGGACAGGGCGCCGGCGCTCACCAGCAGGTAGGGGCGCACGCCGTCCACGTCGGGTTGGGTCATGACCTCGGTCGTAAAGCTCAAAAAGCCCAGCTTGCCGGCAAGCAGGTTGTCGAGTTCCTCGGCCGAATGCTCGCGCGTGGGCAGCTGTTTGAGCAGGCGGCAGAGCAGCGTCACATAGGGCAGGTCCTCAAACGCGACGCGGCTCAGGTCGAAATACTGCATGGCGTAGGCCAGACGGTTGGTGGGGATGCCGTGGCGCAGGCAGGGGATGGGCGCGGTCGTGTCTACGACCAGCGGCGGCTCGGGGCGCGCCTCGCCAATGTCGGACACGCGCAGGCACGGCAGCGTGGCCTTGGCCTCGGGCGTGTCCTCCGCCTCCTGTGCGGCACGCAGCGCGGCTGTGCGCTCGACCACGTCGGCCAGCTCGGCATCGGTCATGGCATCGCGCTTGGCTGCCAGCTCGGCGGCCTCGGCGCCCTCCGAACCCTCGGCGGCATCCACCGGCACCAGCTCGACCAGCGCCATGTGATCGTTTTCCAGCACGAGCTCGCGCAGCAGGTCCTCAAAATAGCTGCCGTCCAGCTCGCCGCTCAGTTCCTCGTACACCGGACCGTACTTGAGCGCCAGCGTTGCAGCATCGTCATCGTAGAGCCACGTGCTCAGCGCATCGCACGCAATGGCCACGCCGTCGGCGATGCCGTAGTCGCGCTGGCGCAGGTCGTACTCGTTGCTGCTGATGATGGCCTCCAGGCGCTCGCGCGGAACGCCGTGCTCACACAGGTCGCGGCAGGCGTCCTGGAACACGCGACGCAGCTCGCGCGCTACGCCGGGCTGCGCGTTTTGCAGCATGATGAGCTCGTAGGGCTGCAGGCACTCGGCCGCGGTGTAGCTCACCACGTTGCCGCCCAGGCCGGCGGCCAGAATGGCCTTCTTAACTGGTGCCTCGTTGGAACCCAGCAGCGCCTCGAACAGGATGTCCGCCGCGATCGTGCGCTTGCGGTCGAGTGCGCTGCCCAGCACAAGACCCAGGCCCACCAGGGCGTTCTCGGGCGTGGTGGCCATCTCGACGCGCTTATACTCGCAGGTCACGGACGCTTGCACGCCCAGCGGATTGGGCGCCAGCGTGGACGGGTCCTCGCCGACGGCGACGGCAGCGTCCATGCGGCGGCTCGCAGCGCTCGGCTGCGACAGATAGCGCTCGTCCAAAAATGCCAGCGCGCGGTCCACATCTAGGTCGCCGTAGAGCGTTATATAAGAGTTGGAAGGATTGTAGTGGCGCGCGTGCGTGTTCAGGAACTGCTCGTAGGTGAGCGCGGGAATCGCGCGCGGGTCGCCGCCGCTCTCGTGCGCATAGGCGGTGTCGGGATAGAGCGCGGCGTTGACGGCGTCGTCCAGCACGCTCATGGGATCGGACAGCGCACCCTTCATCTCGTTGAATACCACGCCGTTATAGCGCAGCGTGCCCTCGCGCAGGCTCGCGGAGCTGCCGTCGCCCTCGCCCTCGGCGCCCTCCGGCAGGTCCAGCTCGTAGTGCCAGCCCTCCTGCTCAAAAATGGTGGGCTTGGTGTAGATGGCTGGGTTGAACACCGCATCCAGGTACACGTCCATCAGGTTGTACAGGTCCTGCTCGTTGGTGGTGGCAACGGGGTAGATGGTTTTGTCGGGGTAGGTCATGGCGTTGAGGAACGTCTGCATGGAGCTCTTGATCAGGTCGACGAATGGCTCCTTGACGGGGAACTTGGCCGATCCGCACAGCACCGAGTGCTCAAGAATATGGAACACGCCGGTGGAATCGGCCGGCGGCGTCTTAAAGCCAATGGCAAAGGCCTTGTTTTCGTCGTCGCACGCCAGGTACAGCAGGCGAGCGCCCGAGGCAGTGTGGCGCAGCACGTAGGCGTCCGAGTCGAGCTCGGGCACGGTCTCGCAGCGCTCGACGGCAAAACCGTGGCAGGTGGTACCGGGCACCAGCAGCGCGGCAGCAGCGGCGCGCGGGTCGGTTGAGGTGGTGGGCATATGCAGTCTCCTTTGACGCCCCAGCGGGGGCGAATCGAGTCGAATCCCCGAGAGTATACCCATATGGGGCCGCGGCTCTGCGGCGAACTGAAGACGATGCCAGCGGATTGGCATGGGTCCCGCGTGTCCCGCCAAATGAGCGTGGATTTTCGGATGAAATAATCCGTCGCAGGCCCAAATGCCGTCCAATTATCCACTCCCGCACACCTTTCGTCTCCAACCGTGAGATGAGAGATAGACGAGAAGCGTATACGAAAGATGGCTGTACAGCAAAGAGCCAAACAATTAATAGTGCTGTTAATAGTGCTGTTTGGTTGGTGATTGTTTTTTCAGTGAAAACACTTACGAATAAAGCAAGTTGCAAACAGCTGCCCCTTTATTTCGTGCTCATTTTTAAGGCGAGAAATTGCCGTCATATGATCGGACGAGTTACAACGATTGCGATTTAGTATTTGGCGCGGATGCGGTCGATTTCGATGAAACGCTAGTTGACCACGCGGTAGATTGCACTTTCTCCCAGACGCCCCGGCAATGCGCAATAAGCCAGATAACAAAGCGATTGCCGGTGCGTCTATCCATGGGGAATTCCGGGAAAGCTTCTGCGGACAGTCAAAAGATTCGTCGGCCCCAAGCGGATTAAAGGTATTTGCATAAGACGTCATTTAACTAGGGACGATGCATATTGAATCGTTCAATGAACTTGCACGCTGTGTCCAACAATGCCGAGTGTTGTTTTAAGGGGCTTGATGAAAGAACAGAATCAAAATAATACTTGCATAGTTAGTTATATAAAGTATTATAACGTTATGGGATGAATGAAGGGTTCATCTAAGTGAGTTAGGAGTAAGGGATGTTCAATTTCGATGAGCCTCGTTACGAGAAGGTTGTGAGCGATGCCCTCGCTC
>CABUAT010000050.1 GCA_902489665.1 uncultured Collinsella sp.
ATGCAAATGCGCGCCCGGCCCCACTTCTAAGTTGCGGTGAAATAGGGACTGTTTTTGCTGGCAAAAGGCCTAATTAATCCCTATTTCACCGCAAGTTTTGATCAGTTGTTGGGATTACTTCACCTCGACAGGCTTGGCGCTGGGATAGCGCTCCTCAAAATCTAGGCGGTACTTATTGTCATTGGTGCCCGCCACGTTGTCGCGCGACAGCGGCGCCACGATCTCATTCTTGTGATCCGCAGGCTTGGTGTATTTCAGGCTGATCTCCCAGGCATCACAGATTGCGTCAATGCGGTGATCCAGGTCGTCATACAGGGCAACGATGTCTTTCCAGGAACTGTAGTTCTTAGAGCTCGTCGGGACGTCCAGGTCCTCGACGATGTCGTAATACTGCTCGATGGTGTCCTCTGTGCGCTCGGCGACGTCGGCGAGATTTTGACGGGTGGTGCGATCTTCTTCCAGATAGCTGCCGTTGAAGTTCTGCGCGCAGCCACGGACGTAGTTGTCGAGGTCTTCGAGCAAGTCGTAGTATTCGCTCAGTCGGCGGTAGAGATTCTGCTCGGAGAGCGTTGCTTCGCCGCCATCCTCGTCGTCATCGTCATCGTCATCGTCATCATCGTCGTACAGGCTGTTGGGATCGCCGAGAGGCTTTAGGTCATCGTCGTCGACGTCATGGTGCAGCTTAGCTACCTCGGCAGTCGTCTGCGTGGCGGCGCTGTCGAAAGGCTTGATCACAAAGAAAACGACCAGGGCGATGATGATCGCCACCAGCACAACGATAACGGCGATAAGCGGCCCGGCGCCGCTCTTTTTGGGAGCGGGGGTCTGTGGCGAAGCGGGCGCGTGTGCGGGAGCCGGCTGCTGTTGGGGCGAGCCGCTCGCGACGGGTATGCGCTGCGTGGTCTCGACGGCCGCGGGGCTTGCGGCGGGGTCGGGGCGATAGGCGAGGGGGTCGTCCGCCTTGGCTTGCGGCGTATCAAGGGAGCCGGTCTGCTCAAAAGCGGGCTGGCTATCGCTCGCGGCTGTTTGCTCAACGGGTGCACCGCACGAGGTGCAGAACTTGGCATTATCTGCAAGAAGCTTGCCGCACGAGGCGCAATACCGAGACATTGCCACTCCTTTCGCCACATTTCAATGCAATACGACGATTATACCCAGCGTCCAAAATTCCCCATCATAAGTTGCGGTGAAATAGGGACTGTTTGGCGGTCTCGGAGCTTCAATCAGTCCCTATTTCACCGCAACTTTGGAAAGGCACCTTTAGCCATTGGGGACGCACCGAGCACTGGGGTATCATGGCTTGGTTGCTATAATTCGCATTTACGCGCCTTGTAGGAAGGGGCTGCGCCCATGGCTTTTGAGCCCGCTCAACATAGCTTTATCACGCTCGAGGGCGTCGATGGCGCCGGCAAGTCCACGCAGGCGCGCCTGCTTGTCCGCGCTCTTGAACTCGCTGGCTACCAGGTTGTGAGCCTGCGCGAGCCGGGCGGTACCGCCATCAGCGAAAAGATCCGCGCCTTGCTGCTCGACCCCGCCAATACGGCGATGGGCGACACCTGCGAGCTGCTGCTCTACGAGGCTGCGCGTGCCCAGCTGGTGCACGAGGTCATCGCCCCCGCGCTCGCAGCCGGCAAGGTGGTCCTGTGCGATCGCTTCTACGATTCCACGACCTGCTACCAGGCGTTTGCCGACGGCCTCGATCGCCAGATGGTGCGCGATGCCAACAACCTGGCCGTCGCGGGAACGCACCCGGCGCTCACGCTCGTCTATCACATCACGCCCGAGCAGGCGGCGCTGCGCATGGCCGCCCGTGGTGCGGCAGACCGCATGGAGGCCAAGGGTATGGCCTTCCAAGAGCGTGTTTACCAGGGATTTTGCGCCATTGCCGCTGAGGAACCAAACCGCGTAAAGCTCATCGACGCGACCGCGTCCATCGAGGACGTCTTCGCGCAGACGGTTGAGCAGGTTTGCGCCTACGGCCTCCACATTTCCCAGGATGCCGTCGCTGCCGCGCTAGCCCAGGAGGCCGAGTGATATGGCCCCCGCTCAGGCAAGCCTGCTGGCCAAGCTCGACACCCAACAGCGCGTGCGCGACTTTTTGACCAACGCCATCGCAAGCGGCCGCGCATCGCACGCCTACCTGTTCTTGGGCGCGCCCGGCGCGGGCAAGCTCGACGCCGCGTGGGCGCTCGCCCAAGCCTTCCTGTGCGAGCAGGACGGCTGCGGCTCATGCGATAGCTGCGTGCGCGTCGCCCGCCATACGCACCCCGACGTGCACTATTACACGCCCGAGAGCGCCACGGGCTACCTCATCGCCCAGACCCGCGAGCTGCTCGATGACGTGCCTCTGGCGCCCATCCGCGCCAAGGCCAAGGTCTACATCATCGACCGTGCCGAGCAACTGCGCGCCAACACCGCCAACGCACTGCTCAAAACGCTCGAGGAGCCGCCCGAGGGCGTTATGTTCATCCTGCTGGGCACCTCGGCAGACGTGATGTTGCCCACCATCGTGAGCCGCTGCCAGTGCGTGCCGTTTCGGCTGGTATCGCCCGCCGTCGCCGCGCAGGCCGTGAGCCGCGCCACCGGTCAGGACCCTGCGCGTTGCCGCATGGCCGTCGCCGTAGCGGGAAGCCCCACGCGTGGCATCGAGTTCCTCAAGAGCGCCGAGCGCCAGGACGCCCGCCGTCAGATGGTTCGCGCCATCGATTCGCTCATCGCCGCCGACGAGGCCGACGTGCTCAGCCGCGCCAAGTCACTCATCGTCGCCGTTAAGGCGCCGCTCGCCGAGGTCAAGTCCACACAGGAAAAGGTGCTCGAGCAAAACGCCGACTACCTGTCGCGTGGAGCATTGAAGCAGCTTGAGGACCGCAACAAGCGCGAACTCAACGCGCGCGAGCGTTCGGGTATCATGGAAGCGCTGGCGAGCGCGCGGACGCTCATGCGCGATGTGCTGCTGACACTTCAGGACGAGGCAGCCGACGTGGTGAACGAAGACGTGCGCGACACGATCGGTCGGCTTGCCGCTGCGACGAATGTTGCGGGTGCCACCCGGGCGCTCGAGGCAGTCGCGACCGCCGAGCGCAACATCGCCAGAAACGTTACTCCCCAGCTGGCCATCGAGGTCATGCTGTTCGATATCAGGAAGGCACTGAAATGCCGTTAGTCGTACCCGTTAAGTTTACCTACGCCTCGCGCGACCTGTGGTTCGATCCGCAGGATCTGGATATCCTCGAGGCCGATTATGCCATTTGCTCCACTGAGCGCGGAACCGAGATCGGCCTGGTCACGGCCGATCCCTTTGAGGTGCCGCAAGACGAGATCGGTCAGCCGCTCAAGCCCGTGCTGCGCGTGGCGAGCGACATCGACCTGCAGCTTGCCGACGACCTGGCCATTCAGGGCGACGAGGCCATGGTCGACTTCCGCCGCCTGGTCAAGGAGCTCGACCTCGAGATGAAGCCGGTGGGCGTCGAGTACCTGTTTGGCGGCGAAAAGGCCGTGTTCTACTTTGCGGCAGAGGAGCGCGTCGATTTTCGCCAGCTCGTCAAGGATCTGTCCTCGACGCTGCACATTCGCGTCGACATGCGCCAGATCGGCGTGCGCGACGAGACCCGCCTGGTGGGCGGCTATGCCCAGTGCGGACAGGAACTCTGCTGTACGCGCTTTGGCGGACAGTTTGAGCCCGTCTCGATCCGCATGGCAAAAGAGCAGGACCTGCCGCTCAACTCGTCCAAGATCAGCGGCGTTTGCGGCCGCCTGATGTGCTGTCTGCGCTATGAGTTCGAGGCGTACAAGGACTTTAAGAGCCGTGCGCCCAAAAAGAAAACGCTCATCGATACGCCGCTTGGCAAGGCGCGTATCCAGGAATATGACACGCCGCGCGAGCAGTTGGTGCTGCGCCTGGAGAACGGCAAAGTCTTTAAGGTCAACCTGGCCGATATGACGTGCTCGGAGGGCTGCAAAAAGAAGGCTGCCGAGCAGGGCTGCAACTGCCGCCCCGACTGCGTGACGCGCGACGTGCTCGAGCGCATCGAGTCGCCCGAGATGCGCCTGGCGCTCATGGAGCTCGATCGCGAGAACGGCGTCGACGTGGGCGATGGTCTGTCGAGTGCCGACCGTCTGGCCGGCACGTCGATGCCCAAGCGCCGTCGTCGCGATGCCGAATCCGATGCTCGCGCCGGTCAGGGGCAGGGCGAGGGCCGTGGCCGCGGAAAGGGCCGTGGTAAGGTTGAGGCACCCGAGGCCGAGGAGGCCGCCGGTGGCCGTCGTCGTCGCAAACGCTCGGGTTCGGGCGATGCCGGCGAGGTCGCTCCCGCAGGCAAGAACGCTTCCCGCGAGCGCGAGGCTCAGCAGCCCCAGCAGCAGAATCGCGGCGGTGGCATGAACCCCACACGCCGTCGTCGCCGTCATCTGTCGAGCGAGGAGCGCGAGGACGCCTTCCGCGCCGCAGCTGCTCGCGAGGCTGGTGCCGCCCCCAAGGGTGGTTCGGGTTCCGATGCGCCTGCCGACAAGGGCGGCAAGTCACGTGGCGAGGAGGAGCGCGCGCCGCGTCCGCGCCGTCGCCATTCCTCGGGCGCGCAACAGAAGCCCTCAGTGCCCTCCGTGGCCGATCAGGTCTCGGATGGCGAGGTCAAGGTCACGCGCCGTCGTCCCGGAGATGGCGGGGGAGCGGCTGCCAAGGCTTCGCGTGGCGCCGCTCGCGACGAGCGCGAGCCGCGCGAGGATCGCGGTGGCGAGGGCTCGGCCGACCAGGGTCAAAAGCGCCGTCGCCGTCGCCGTTCCCGCAAGCCGCGCCAGGATGGTGGCGAGGGCTCGACCCCGTCTTCGTCCGCACCACAACCGCCCGCGGGCGAATAACGCCCGCGAGCGGATTTAGCCCGCCTTGTCCCGAGCGCATCGGGGTATCATAGCGCTGAATCAACAACCCTCCCTGCGACCGAACGTAGGGAGGGTTGTGTCTTGAAGAGCCATCTGAACATATTGAGCCGTCTGCAGGGTGCCGGTGCCCTACCGTTTGCGGACGAATTGCTACCGTTTGCCGAGCGGGTGGCACGCGAGGCGCTCGAGGCATTGTCGCCAACACGATGTGCCGGCTGCGAGCGCGCCGGTGCGCTTATTTGCCAAGACTGCCTGGCTGCGTTCACGCTCATCGACCCACGTCATAGCTGCATCCGATGTGGCGCCCCGTTTGGGGATTTGCTGTGCACCGAGTGTTCGGTCGAGGGCACGTCTTCGGCAATGGCCGAGGCGCTCGATCGCTGCCTGGCGTGTGCCGTCTACGCACATCCGCTGCCGCGCATCATCAGGGCGTACAAGGATGCGGGCGAGCGCCGCCTGGCACCGTATCTGGCGGAGCTACTCTACGACACTGCCTTGCATGCCCAGGCGGCAGCCCCCGATCGCTTAGGCGGTGTGCTGTCCGGCGCCGACGCGGTGGTATTTGTGCCTGCGACGGCGGCAGCATTTCGGCGGCGTGGTTTTGATCATATGGAGGCTATTGCGCGCCCATTTTGCGAGCTGTCGGGTGTTCCCCTGCTCGATGCTCTCGTCAAGTACGGGCATGGCGACCAGCGAGAACTCGGTCGTAAGGAGCGCCGCGAGCGTGCCCAAGGCATGTACGAGACGGTTGAGGGCGTGCACGGCCGCCGCCTGCTGCTTATCGATGACGTTATCACCACGGGCGCGACGATGGCCGCGGCTTCGGCGGAACTCAAGCGCGCCGGTGCTGCGGCAGTCGATGGCCTCGCTATCGCACGCGTTTGGTAGGGGTGATTTTGTGGCAGTGAAGATGGCGCGGTGTGACGAGCCGACAGACGAACAGCTAGCGGCTTCCGTAATCCTAACAGGCGCCTCGGCGCTACGCATGATGCGCGCCGAGCGCCGACAAATGGGTTACATAAGCTGGAGGGACCTCGATCCCGATGAAGAGCGCCGTGTGCTGCGCACGTCGTCGCCCTCGACCGAGGACATCTATCTTCCCGACTTGGTGCGGATTGGGGCCGCAAGCGGCGAGGTGCAAGAAGGTCTTTGCTTGCTGGTGGGATCTGCGGCGCAGCGCCGCCGCATGCCTGGCGTGGGCTGGTCCGTATGCTCCGGGTTGCCCGCCGGCTCGATTCTAGAGGTAGAACCGGGGGTGTACAGTCTATCTCCCGAGGCCCTTTGTGTTGCCGTTGCGCGCGAGGTCGGCTGCATCCAGGCGTTTGCCCTGGCCCAGGAACTATGCTCTAAGATTTCACTGAGCGACCGCGGGAAGTATCTGCCTCCCTACACCTCGCCTGTTACGAATAAACTTGCAAAGGACAAGGACCAGCCAGCAGATGTGGGCTACTTTGAGGTTGAGCCGGTGCTGACGCCCGATCGTCTGGCAGATTACCTCGCGGTATGCAAGGGGAACGCAGCCAAGCAGCTGCAGCGTCTGTGTCCCTATCTTTCGGAAAACCTGCGCTCACCCATGGAGTGCATCATGCTCGCCCTGTTTTCGCTTCCGTTTTCCTATGGCGGATTTGCCTGTGGTCCCTTTAAGACCGACTACAAGATTGAGTTCGATGACCGCGCGCAGGCAATCTCGGGGATGCCGCATGCAGTTTGCGATGCGTATCAGGAAGCAGCCCGGTTTGACCTGGAATACAACGGTGAGCTGGGCCATTCCTCCCGGAGGGGACGTATCCATGATGAAAAGCGCAACACGGGCTTGATTACTATGGGAATCGAGGTCGCGACGGTCAACAACGAAATGCTCTGTGACATGGAAGCGATGGAAGCGCTCGCATGGCGCATCTACCAACGCATGGGCAAGCGCTATCAGAATCGCGTAGAGGCTCGTCGAAAGAAGCAGGATGCGCTGCTGAACACGCTTCGAGCGTGTTTTGGGCTTAAGCCAGCATAAATCTATGGCTTTATAGGGGGCTTGTTATAGGCTCCGTGCAAAAAATGGCAAATATGAGTACTGTTACTAGATTAGTGACAGCGAAAACGAAGAAATCCGATCCGGAAATTGGTATTCATTGAAAAGATAATGGTCGCGCGCGCAGACGTGGTGTAAGAGTGTCCTGAGGTCCGTCGCTGCAAGTCC
>CABUAT010000051.1 GCA_902489665.1 uncultured Collinsella sp.
AGTTCCACCAGCGCGAGGTCGAGCAGAGCTGGTTTACCACGCGTGCGGACGGCACCATGCTCGGCGTTAAGGTGACCCCGCTCGCGGCGGCCGGCATCTATGTGCCGGGCGGTCGCGCGCAGTACCCTTCCACCGTGCTTATGAACGCCATTCCCGCCAAGGTGGCCGGCGTCAAACGCGTGGTTATGGTGACCCCGCCGCAAAAGGATGGACTGATTAGCCCGTATACGCTCGCGGCCGCTAAACTCGGCGGCGTGGACGAGATCTATATGGTGGGCGGCGCCCAGGCCGTGGCCGCACTGGCGTACGGTACCGAGACCATTCCGCGCGTCGACAAAATCACCGGCCCGGGCAACGCCTTTGTCGCCGCTGCCAAGCAGATTGTCTCGGGCGACGTGGGTATCGACATGGTCGCCGGTCCCTCCGAGGTCTGCGTGCTGGCCGATGCCACGGCCAAGCCTATGGTGGTCGCGGCCGACCTGATGGCTCAGGCCGAGCACGATCCGCTGGCAGCCTGCTATCTGGTGACCTGCGATGAGCAGTTTGCGCGCGAGGTCGAGGCCGGCATCGATATCCTGGTCGCGCAGTCGCCGCGTGCCGAGATCACGCGTGCCTCGCTCGACAATGAGGGCACCATCGTGGTGGCCGCCGATATGGCTGCCGCCGTCGAGGCGGTGAACACCGTGGCGCCCGAGCACCTGGAGCTGCACTGCAAGGATGCGATGGGCCTGCTCGGCGGCATTCGCAACGCCGGCGCCATCTTTGTGGGCGCTTGGAGCTCCGAGCCGCTTGGCGATTATGTTGCCGGCCCCAACCACACGCTGCCGACCGGCGGCACGGCCATGTTCTCCAACCCGCTTTCGGTGGAGGAGTTCGTCAAGCGCTCGAGTGTCATTTGCTATACACCCGAGGGCCTGCTCTCGGACGCTCCCGCTACGCAGCGCCTGGCCGAGGCCGAGGGCCTGTGGGCGCACGCGCTTTCGGCCGCACTGCGCCGCCGCGTGCTGGAGCAGGGCGAGGGTGCCGTGAGTGCCGAGTCGCTGGCCGCGGCCGACCTGACCAAGGTCGCCTGGCCGGGTGATACGACCGCGACGGTCGCCGAGGGCGTGGACCTGGCGGCAGCTGCGGGCGGTGCCACTGGCGCGGTCGTCGAGGGGGCCTAATATGGCCGAGCTGACGCCCCGCATGAAGGAACTCGTCCAGCCTTACCTGGCCGGTATTGAGCCCTACGATCCTAACTTTACGCCCACGCGCATCAACCTTTCGGCCAACGAGAACACCTATCCCGTGCCGGCCGGCGTGCGCGAGGCGGTCGACGCGGCCCTGGTTGCCACGCCGCTCAACCGCTATCCCGATCCCATGTCCTGTGACCTGCGCGACGAGCTTGCCACTTGGCATGGCGTGACGCGCGAGAACATCTGCGTGGGCAACGGCGGAGACGAGCTGCTCTATAACTACCTGCTGGCGTTTGGCGGCGCGGGGCGGACCCTGCTCAACTGCCCACCGTGTTTTAGCGAGTATGCGTTCTTTGCGTCGCTGTGCCAGACCGAGGTGCGCGACGTGTGGCGCGACCCGGCGACCTTTGAGCTCGACCAAGCGGCTGTGCTCGCAGCGGCGCCCGAGTGCAATCTGGCGATCGTGACCTCGCCCAATAACCCCACGGGCGATGTGACGCCGCTCGACTTTGTCGCGGCCCTGTGCGATGCGTGCCCCGGCATGGTAATGGTCGACGAGGCCTACGTTGAGTTTGCGGACGATTCGTTTGGCGCGGCCACCACGGTGCAAGGCCTTATCGCCGAGCATCCCAACCTGGTGATTTTGCACACGCTGTCCAAGGCGTTTGGCGCCGCCGGCACGCGTCTGGGCTATGTGATTGCGGCGCCCGAGGTCATCGACGTGTTCGCGGCGATTCGCCAGATCTATTCGGTTAACGTGCTGAGCCAGGCCGCCGCGCTTGCCTGCGTGCGTGCCCGCGACGCGTACGCGCCCGTGGTGGCACAGGTTGCATCCGAGCGCGAGCGTGAACTGTGTACCCTGCACGCAATGGCTGCCGAGGGTCTGCCCGTGGAGGCGTGGCCGAGCGCGGCGAACTTTGTGCTCGTGCGCACGCCGCATGCCACGCACGTGCGCGAGCGTCTGCGCGACGAGTATTCGATTTTGGTGCGCGACTTTAGCTATGCGCCGGGGCTCGCGGACTGCCTACGCATTACCGTGGGTACCCCGCAGGAAAACGACGAGGTGCTGGCCGCGTTTGCCACGCTGGTGAAGGAGGAGATGTAGATGGACCGCTATGCTGAGGTAACCCGCAAGACGGGCGAGACCGACATTGTCGTAAAGCTCGACTTGGACGGATCTGGCGTGTGCGATATCTCGACCGGCGTGCCGTTTTTCGACCACATGCTCAACGCTTTTGGCCGCCATGGTCTGTTCGATCTGACGGTGCACGCGGTGGGCGACGTGGAGGTCGATGCGCACCACACCGTCGAGGACACGGGTATTGTGCTGGGCGAGGCGTTTTGCCAGGCGCTGGGCGACAAGGCGGGCATTACGCGCTTTGCCGACGCGGCGATCGCCATGGACGAGACGCTCGTGATGGCTGCTGTTGATATTTCGGGCCGTGGGCAGGCCTACTGCGAGCTGCCCGTGCCGACCGAGCGCGTGGGCAGCTTCGATACCGAGCTGGCTGTCGAGTTCTTCTATGCCTTTGCTCGCGATGCCAAACTTACGCTGCACGTGCGCGAGCTGGCGGGCGGCAACTCGCATCACATTATCGAGGCCGCCTTTAAGGCCGTGGGCCGCACGATGCGCCACGCCTGCGAGCTGGACCCCCGCGTACAGGGCATCCCCAGCACCAAGGGCTCGCTGTAGCTGACGGATCGCACAAACCACCACAGAGGTGCCTGTCTCCTTTGTGGTGGTTTTGGATGATGAGATAAGGGAGGGGTCGCGTGGGCGAACCGAAGATCGTGGTGGTTGACTACCACAAGGGCAACTTGTCGAGCGTTGCGCGCGGGCTTGCGCGCGCCGGTGCCGCCGCCTGCACATCGGACGATCCGGAGCAGATCCGCAATGCCGACGGCCTGGTCATCCCGGGCGTGGGCGCGTTCTATGACGCAATCGCCTTTATGCGCCAGAGCGGCGAGGCGGACGCGGTGCTCGATGCCGTCGCCGCCGGAACTCCACTGCTCGGTATCTGCCTGGGCCTTCAGCTGTTTTTTGAGCGCGGCGACGAGGGTGTGCCGGCGGACGAGGGTGTTGCCACGGACGGCGACGTCTCCGAGCAGGCTGGCGGTCCCTGGGTCGATGGCCTGGGTATTATGCGCGGCTCGTGCACGCGCTTGGAGTCGAGCCGCCTGAAGGTGCCGCACGTGGGCTGGGACCAGGTGCACATGACGCCCGCCGGCGCGGCCGATCCGCTGCTTGCTGGTTTTGCCGAGGGTGCCAACATGTACTTTACCCACAGTTATGCGGTGGCCGATGACGCCGATGCCGCCGATGTGCTGGCGCGCACGCACTATACGCGGAGCTTCCCGTGCATCGTGCGCCATGGCAACGTGTGGGGCTGCCAGTTCCATCCCGAGAAATCCTCCGCGCTGGGTCAGCGCATCCTTAAGAACTTCGTCAACATCGTCGAGGAGGCTGGCCGATGATCCTGTTTCCCGCAATCGATCTGATCGGCGGCAAGGTCGTGCGCCTGGAGCGTGGCGACCGCAGCCGCTGCAAGGTATATTCCGACGACCCCGTGGCCGTTGCTCGCTCGTTTGCCGAGCAGGACGCAAGCTGGGTGCACGTCGTCGACCTGTCCGCTGCCTTTGGCGAGGATGAGGACACATGCGCTGCCAACTCGGCGGCGATTAAGGCCATCTGCGGCGTCGACGGTCTGTCCGTGGACGTGGGCGGCGGCGTCCGCTCGCTCGCGCGCATCGACGAGTTGGCCGGCTACGGTGCGCGCCGCATCGCACTAGGCACGGTGCTCGTGACCGAGCCGGGTTTTGCCGAGGTGGCGGCCCAAGGCTTTGGCGAGCTGTTGGTGGCCGACATTGCCGCACACGACGGCCAGGTCAAGGTGAACGGTTGGCGTGACGGCGCGGGCGTGGCGCTCGACGACGCCGTGGCGCAGCTTTCCGAGCTGGGCTTTAAGCATCTGGTATATACCGACATCGCGCGTGATGGCATGCAGACGGGCATCGATGTGGCGGCGTATCGCCATGTGGCCGAGGTCGCGGGTTTTCCCGTCGTGGCTTCGGGCGGTATCTCGACGCTCGACGACATCCGTGCGCTGGCTGCAGTGGGTGAGGGCGCGATTGAAGGTGCCATTACCGGTCGCGCGCTCTACGAGGGCAACTTTACGCTGGTGCAGGCGCTGGCCGTCGCCCGAGGGGAGGAGTAGCCCATGCTTACCAAACGCGTGATTCCCTGCTTGGACGTCAAGGACGGCCGCGTGGTCAAGGGCGTCAACTTTGTGAGCCTGCGCGATGCGGGCGACCCGGTGGAGCTAGCCCGCGCCTACGACCGCGAGGGTGCGGACGAGGTTGTCTTCCTGGACATTACCGCCACGAGCGACAACCGCGCGACGACCATCGAGATGGCGGCGCATGCGGCCGAGGAGCTCGCTATTCCCTATACCGTGGGCGGCGGCTTTCGCGACCTGGCGGGCATGCGCACCATGGTTGCAGCCGGCGCCGACAAGGTGTCGCTTAACTCTGCCGCCGTGCGCGATCCGTCGTTGATTAGCCAGGCTGCCGCGGCGTTTGGCAGCCAGGCCGTGGTCGTGGCGATCGATGCCAAGCGCGTCGGTTTGCCCGGCGCATCTGGTGCCGACAAGTGGGAGGTCTTTACCGCAGGCGGCCGCAACGCCACGGGTATCGACGCGGTGGCGTGGGCCGAGGAGGCGGCCCGTCGCGGCGCCGGCGAGATCTTGCTCACCAGTATGGACCGCGACGGCACCAAGGCCGGATTTGACCTGGCGCTCACCCGCGCCGTGGCGCGCGCGGTGCCGATTCCGGTGATCGCGAGCGGCGGTGTGGGCACGCTCGAGCATTTTGCCGAGGGCGTGATCGAGGGCGAGGCCGATGCCGTGCTGGCGGCAAGCGTCTTTCACTTTGGAACCTTCAGCATTCGCCAGGTGAAGGAGTATATGGCGTCGCAGGGCATCCCTGTCAGGCTGGACTTTTAGCGCTGCGGCTTGCCCAGGCACCCGACCTTCCGGCTCCAACCCTCCTCGCGTACTTAAGTACGCGTCGTCGGGCTTGTCGCTCGGAATCTCGGGCACCTGGACAACCCTCGCCGACCTGTGGGGTTTAAATTGGGGAGAGAAATGGAAGAGATAACCGATCCTTCAAAGCTTACATATGACGCCAAGGGGCTGATTCCTTGTGTAGTTCAGCAATATGACACTGGTGAGGTACTTATGGTCGCCTGGATGAACGAGGAGTCGGTGGGACTGACGCTCAAGACCGGCACCACGTGGTTTTGGAGCCGCAGCCGCCAGGAGCTCTGGAACAAGGGTGCGACGAGCGGCAATATGCAAGTGGTCAAGGAGCTCTGGGCCGACTGCGATAGCGATACGCTGCTGGTCAAGGTCGACTCGCCGGGTCCGGCCTGCCACACCGGCAACCGTACCTGCTTCTTTAAGAAACTCGCGTAGGACGGGCGCTCGACTAGGCGCTTGGCCAACCAGAAAGGATTGAACTATGGGTGTGCGCACCGCAAACGTTCAGGATGGAAATATCGGAGAGACGTTGACAGGTCTGGCCGAGGTGATTCACGGTCGTCGTGATGCATCGCCGCAGGAGAGCTATACCGCGCGTCTGCTGACCGACGTCGAGGATGAGCTGCTCAAGAAGCTTGCCGAGGAGTCGAGCGAGGTGATCATGGCCTGCAAGGATAACGATCACGACCACATCCGCTACGAGGCCGGCGACCTGGTCTACCACCTGCTCGTGACGCTTGAGCGCTACGGCATCACCCTCGACGAGCTGGCTGGCGAACTCAACGCCCGCCGCCACTAGTCATTGGGGACGTTCTTAAACGACTAGTTAGGCGAGGGGTGTGGATTCCCATTCGCCGGTGGCGTGGGGGACGTCGAAGGTTCGGTAGCCACAGTCGTAGGCGTGTGCCTGGGCCTCACGGATGTTCCAGCAGATGTCGCAGGCGCGGTGTGCGTCCGAGCCAAAAGTGATCGGCACCTCGGCGTGGGCAAAGCAACGCAGCAATCCGGTCGCGGGATAGTAGTCGTCGAGGCCCTTGCGCGGTGCGGCGGTCGAGACCTCAACGCGGCGGCCCGTATCGTGCGCGCACTCGGCCATCTGCTGCCAAAACGGTGCGGGGTCAAAGTCGGGCGCAAAGCCTTCCTTCGAAAAGCGCATGACCAGGTCGGGGTGAGCCATTACATCAAAGTTGAGCGGGCTCTCGCAGGCGCGGCACCAGTCGTCGACATAGCGCTCCCACACGCCGCGTACCCCCAGGTTTTCCCAAACGTGCAGGTTGGTGTCGTCGTCGATCCAACCGCAAAGGGAATCGGGTGTATCGGGACGAGCGACGTTTTCCGTTCCCGCCGTACCCGCGGCGCCGGCCATGATATCGCCTGGGTTACCAATCCAATGCACACTGCCCAGGCGCACGACGGCGCCTCGGGACCAGCGCTCGACCAAAGGCTCGCAGCCCTCGTACCAATCGCATTCAAAGCCATAGATAAGCTC
>CABUAT010000052.1 GCA_902489665.1 uncultured Collinsella sp.
AGTTGCTGCCCAAGCTATCTGATTAGCGACAGGGGGCGGGCAGACGTTGGTTTGCCCGCCCCCTGCATATTGAAAGGACCCTTCTATGGGCAAAGCACTCAAGCGCTGGTGGCCGCTCTTTATGCTGCCCACGTGTCTGGCGTTTATGATCGGGTTCGTGATCCCCTTTATCCAGGGTTTCTATCTCTCGTTCTGCCAGTTTATTACCATCAACAACACGCACTTTGTCGGTATCGAGAACTACGTGCGCGCACTGTCCGATCCGCAGTTTGCCACGTCGTTCTTCTTTACCGTGGCGTTTGCCTTCCTGTCGACGGTGCTCATCAACGTGATCGCCCTCGCCATCGCGCAGGCGCTCACCCGCAAAGCGCTCAAGGGCACCAACATCTTCCGTACGATCTTCTTTATGCCTAACCTGATCGGCGGCATCGTGCTGGGCTACATCTGGCAGATTCTGATCAACTGCCTGCTCTCCAACGTGGGCGCCCAGCTCATCGCTCTTAACTCTGCTGCTGGCTTCTGGGGCCTTATCATCCTGACCCTGTGGCAGCAGGTCGGCTACATGATGATCATCTACATCGCTGGTCTGCAGTCCATTCCGTCCGACTACATCGAGGCCGCCAAGGTCGACGGCGCTACGGCATGGCAGACGTTTTGGAAGGTTAAGATCCCTAACCTGATGCCGACCATCACCATCTGCCTGTTCCTGTCCATCACCAACGGCTTTAAGCTGTTCGACCAGAACCTCGCCCTTACCGGCGGCGCCCCCGCGCACTCCACCGAGATGCTCGCCCTGAACATCTACAACACGTTCTATTCGCGTGCCGGTATCGCATGGCAGGGCATTGGTCAGGCCAAGGCGGTTATCTTCTGCATCCTGGTCGTGGCCATCTCCATGATCCAGCTTAAGGCCACGAGGTCCAAGGAGGTGCAGCAGTAATGAAACGCGATAAGGTTATCAACCGCGCGCTCTCGATTTTCTTTACGATCCTGTCGCTCGCGTGGATCTACCCCGTGTTCATGATTGCGCTTAATTCTTTTAAGAAAGCGACCGCAATCAGCACCACCACGGCATTCGATCTGCTCACGCCCGAGACGTTCAACGGCCTCGCAAACTACATGCACGCCCTTAACGAGCAGGGCTTTGCCTCGGCATTTATGTACTCGCTCATCATCACGGTCACGTCGGTCGTGCTGATCTTGGTGTGCTGCTCCATGTGCGCTTGGTACGTGGTTCGTGTCAACAACAAGATCTCGAACTTCTTCTATTACCTGTTCGTGTTCTCGATGGTCGTGCCGTTCCAGATGCTCATGTTCACGCTGTCCAATTTGGCGGACCGCATCGGCTTTAACACGCCGTTCAACATCTGCTTTATCTACCTCGGCTTTGGCGCGGGCCTGGCGGTCTTTATGTTCGCCGGTTTTGTAAAGAACATCCCGCTCGAGATCGAGGAGGCGGCCATGATTGATGGCTGCAACCCGGTCCAGGTGTTCTTTAAGATCGTCCTTCCCATCATGAAGCCCACCTATCTTTCGGTCGGCATCCTCGAGACCATGTGGGTCTGGAACGACTATCTGCTGCCCTACCTTACGCTCGACTCCACCAAGTACAAGACCATTCCTATCTTGATCCAGTACTTCCGCGGCGGCTACGGCCACGTCGAGCTCGGCCCCATGATGGCCTGCATCATGATGGTCGTTATCCCCATCGTTATCATGTACATCCTCTGTCAGAAGTACATCATCGACGGCGTGGTGGCAGGTGCCGTCAAGGGCTGATGCCGTAACTGTTTTGCAAGTTTCTGCGGTGCCCCTCAGCGCGGCGCCGCATATCGAAAGGTAGAGACATGGCCGAGATCGTTCTCAAACATGTTCAGAAGGTGTATCCCAACAACGAGTCAAAAAAGAAGGGCTTCTTTGGCAAAAAGAAGAAGACCGAGGAGAAGAAGCACAACCTCAAGGTTACCGAGGACGGTGTGCTCGCTGTAGAGGACTTCAACCTCACCGTTCACGACCAGGAGTTCGTCGTCCTCGTTGGCCCCTCTGGCTGCGGTAAGTCCACGACGATGCGCATGGTCGCCGGCCTGGAGGACATTACCTCGGGCGATGTGCTCATCGACGGCAAGCGTGTCAACGACGTGGCGCCCAAGGACCGCGACATCGCCATGGTGTTCCAGAGCTACGCTCTGTACCCCAATATGACGGTGTACGAGAACATGGCATTTACGCTCGAGCTCAAGAAGGTTCCCAAGGACGAGATCGACCGCAAGGTTCGCTCTGCTGCCGAGATTCTGGGCATTACCGAGTACCTCGACCGTAAGCCCAAGGCGCTCTCCGGCGGCCAGCGCCAGCGTGTCGCTATCGGCCGCGCCATCGTGCGTGACCCCAAGGTCTTCCTGATGGACGAGCCGCTGTCCAACCTGGACGCCAAGCTTCGTAACCAGATGCGTGCCGAGCTCATTAAGCTGCGCCACGAGATCAAGGGCACGTTCATTTATGTTACTCACGACCAGACCGAGGCTATGACCCTCGGTGACCGTATCGTGGTCATGAAGGACGGCGTTGTCCAGCAGATCGCCACGCCGCAGGAGGTCTTCAACCATCCCGCGAACATCTTCGTCGCCGGCTTCATCGGCGTGCCGCAGATGAACTTCTTCGATGCCCAGCTGGTGCGCTCGGGCAACGGCTTTACCGTCAAGACCGAGGATATGAACGTGGCGCTCGCCCCCGAGACTTGCGCTCAGCTTGCCCTCAACTGGGACGGCGGCGACGTGAAGGAGATTACGGCCGGCGTGCGTCCCGAGCAGATCCTGCTTGCCGACAAGGGCGAGGAGGGCGCGCTCCAGGGTACCGTCGAGGTGACCGAGCTCATGGGCTCGACCGAGCATGTCCACGTGACCGCTCCCGACGGCCAGTTTGTCCTGATTATCCCCGTCGTCGACCTCGAGGCCAAGGGCGCGCTCAAGGCTGGCGACACCATCTGGTTCAAGTTCGAGAAGAACGCGACCCACCTCTTCGATAAGGTCTCTGGCAAGAACCTTATCTAGGCCCGGTGCATCCAGGCCCTTCCTTTGGGCGACTGCGGTATTGCCATCCTTTTGCCGCGGTCACATATAAGGCTCCCCTCCCGTCCACTGGGCGAGAGGGGAGCCTTTCTTTGTGTTGGGGCTGTCTGACCGGTCGTTTGTCTCGATCTGTAACGGGTGAGGCTGATTTCGGACGTTAGATGTTACAGATCGAGACGGTTCCGCTGAGCTAACCATTTCATCTAAATCTGTAACACCAAAGGTGAATTTCAGCTGCTAGATGTTACAGATTGAGATAAACCCAAGGGGAGGGGCCGGTATGTCTCAATCTGTAACAGCTGGGGCCGTTTTTACCGAGTAGCTGTTACAGATCGAGATTGTTTGGTCGAGTCGGGTCACAGGGTAGCGTGCGGGCACAAAAAGCGGAGCCGCGTTGCCACGACTCCGCTTTCAAGAGGATGGGTAAAGGAAACGAAATTAGCTCAGGTGCCAAATCTCGTCGTTGTACTGGGAGATGGTGCGGTCGGACGAGAAGGTGCCGGCGTTGGCGATATTGATGAGCGCCTTGCGCATCCAGGCGTCCTGGTCCTCGTAGTCGGCCAGCACGCGCTCCTTGGTCTGGATGTACTCCTCAATGTCGAGCAGGGCCATAAACCAGTCCTTGCCCTTAATGTCGTCGTGCAGGCGCTGCAGGCGCTCGGCATTGCCGGTCGCCATAAAGGCCGGGTTGGTGATGAAGTCCACCAGCAGTTTAATGCCGGGCTTGCGGTAGAGCACACCGGCGTCATAGGTGCCGTTGGCATAGAGCTGCTCGACCTGTTTGGAAGAGGCGCCAAAGGTATAGATGTTCTCGTCGCCCACGAGCTCGGCAATCTCCACGTTGGCACCGTCGAGCGTGCACAGGGTTAGGGCGCCGTTGAGCATGAACTTCATGTTGGAGGTGCCGCTCGCCTCCTTGGAGGCCAGGCTGATCTGCTCGGAGATGTCAGCGGCGGGGATCACGCGCTCGGCGGCGGTGACGTTGTAGTTCTCGATCATGACAACCTGCAGGTAGGGAGCCACGTCGGGGTCGTTTGCAATCCACTGCGACAGCGTCAAGATCAGATGGATGATGTCCTGCGCGATAGTGTAGGCAGGCGCCGCCTTGCCGCCAAAGATGATGGTGACGGGGTGCTTAGGTCTGTTGCCGTTCTTGATATCGAGGTACTTCCAGATGATGTAGAGCGCGAGCATCTGCTGGCGCTTGTACTCGTGGATGCGCTTGACCTGGACGTCGATGATGGCGTTGGAGGGAATGGTCACGCCCTGCTCGAGCGCCATAAACTGGCGCATGATGGCCTTGGCCTCGACCTTGGTGGCGGCCAGGCGCTCAAGAACGTCCTTGTCGTCGGCGAACTTGGCGAGTTTGCTCAGATCGCCGGTGCTGCGCCAGTCGGTGCCGATCACATCGTCGAGCAGGCTGGCGAGCGCGGGGTTGGCCCCATGGATCCAGCGGCGGAAGGTGATGCCGTTGGTCTTGTTGGAGAACTTCTCGGGATAGATTTCGTAGAACGGATGAAGCTCGGTGTCCTCCAGGATCTTGGTGTGGAGGGCGGCTACGCCGTTGATGGAGAAGCCAAAGTGGATGTCCATGTGGGCCATGTGGACGGTATCGTGTTTGTCGATGATGGCGACGCGCGGGTCATCGTGCTCGGCCTTCGCGATCTCATCGAGCTTGACGATAATGTCGGCGATGGCAGGGGAGACCTTCTGTAGGCTGGCGAGCGGCCACTTCTCGAGCGCCTCGGCAAGAATCGTGTGGTTAGTGTAGGCGACCATGGAGCGTACGATGGTCACGGCCTCGTCAAACTCGATGCCATGCTCGGTGGTGAGCAAGCGAATGAGCTCGGGAATGACCATGGTGGGGTGCGTGTCGTTGATCTGGACAACGGCGTAATCGGCCAGATCGTGCAGGTTGCTGCCGCGCTCGACGGCCTCGTCGATCAGGAGCTGGGCGGCGTTGCTCACCATGAAGTACTCCTGATAGATGCGAAGTAGGCGGCCCTGCTCGTCGGAATCGTCGGGGTAGAGGAACAAGGTGAGGTTCTTGGCGATCTCGGTCTTGTCGAAGTCGATGGAACTGCCGGGGACCAGGCCGTCGTCGACGCTCGCCAGGTCGAACAGGCGCAGGCGGTTCTTGGTGGACTGGCCGTAACCGGGCACATCGATGTTGACGAGCTTGGAGGTAACGGCAAAATCGCCGAACTCGACGGTGTAGGAGTGGTCATCGTCGACTAGGATGTCCTGCTCACCGAGCCACTCGTCGGGGACGGCCTTCTGCTGGTTGTCGACAAAGCGCTGACGGAACAGACCGTAGTGATAGTTGAGGCCCACGCCATCGCCGGTCAAGCCCAGCGTGGCGATGGAATCCAGGAAGCATGCGGCCAAGCGGCCCAGGCCGCCGTTGCCGAGTGACGGCTCGACCTCGAATTCCTCGATCTTGTTGAGGTCGTGGCCTGCGGCGGTGAGCTGGTCCTTAACCTCGTCGTAGATGCCGAGGTCGATCATGTTGTTGATGAGCAGCTTGCCGATCAAAAATTCGGCGGAAATGTAATAGAGCTTTTTCTTGCCGTTGTTGAGCGGGCGGGCGGCGGAGCGCTCCTGCACGAGTTTGACCAGCAGCTTGTAAATGCGACGGTCGTCGAGCTGCTCGAGCGAGGTGCCAAAAGACTGCTCGGCGAGTTCCATGAGGTTAATTTGGGGCATGTTTTCTCCTGTGATGGGTTGTTTCATGTCTGCAATTCATAAGAAGCCCGCGCGAGGGGATTGGGGTGGCCTCGCGCGGGAAAAGCAAGCGCGTCCGCACGGTGGGGAGGGGTCGGGCGCGGTAGCTCCTATTGAGGAAGCTCGATTTCGGCTTCCGACGGGATGCGGAAGTAGGTCTCGGTCCAGTCGGTGAGTTTGTGCTCGAGCTCGCGGGTGATGGCGCCGTCGAGCATGCGCCAGGTCCAGTTGCCGCCCAGCGTGGCAGGGGTGTTGATGCGCGCCTCGTTGCCCAAGTTGAGCAGATCCTGCATGGTGTAGATGCACGTGTCGCTCACGCTGGCGGCGATGGTGCGATTGAGTGCATCTGCCATGGGTTCGCCGGCCTGCTGATGGGTGTACAGGGCTGCCTGCTCACGCTGACGCGGGGTGGCCGTTCCCTCAAACCAACCGCGCGCCGTCTCGTTGTCGTGGGTGCCCACATAGGCGACGGTGTTGGCGATGTAGTTATGCGGCAGGTAGTACGAGTTGGTGCCCTCAAAGGCAAACTGCAGGATCTTCATGCCGGGGAAGCCCGAGTTGTCGCGCATGTCGATGACGCCGGGGGTGAGGAAGCCCAGGTCCTCGGCGATGATGGGCAGCGTGCCGAGCTTTTCCTCGAGCGTCTTGAAGAACTTGAGGCCGGG
>CABUAT010000053.1 GCA_902489665.1 uncultured Collinsella sp.
CGTAGCGGGTGGTTTAAAGCTGGCCGCTGCGCGGCCAGCAGACTAAAGTCTTGAAACAAAAAAGGCGACCGCCCGCGAGGACGATCGCCTTTGTTAATTCTTGTATTGTTTGTGCTAGGCGCGAGTCTTGATCTCCTCGAGCACCTTGGCCACAAACTCGTCAACGCTCATCTGAACGGTCTCGTTGGAGCGATCGCGGACGGAGATGTTGCCGGCCTCGACCTCCTTCTCGCCCAGGATGAGCATGTAGGGCACGCGATCGATGGAGCGAGCCTCGCGGATCTTGTAGCCGATCTTCTCGTCGCGGTCGTCGCAGACCACGCGAATGCCAGCCTCTTCCAGCTTGGCGCACACCTCGTGAGCGTAGTCGCGGCTCTTCTCGGAAACCGGAAGTGCCTTGACCTGCACGGGAGCCAGCCAGGTGGGGAACTTGCCCGCAAAGTGCTCGATCAGAATACCGATGAAGCGCTCGATGGAGCCAAAGCACACGCGGTGCAGCATGATGGGGCGCTTCTTGGTGCCGTCGGCGTCCACGTACTCCAGATCAAAGTTGAGCGGCATCTGGAAGTCGAGCTGCACGGTACCGCACTGCCAGGTACGGCCGAGCGAGTCCTCCAGATGGAAGTCGATCTTGGGGCCGTAGAAGGCGCCATCGCCCTCGTTGACCTCGTAGTCCATGCCCAGCTTCTCCAGAGCGGTGCGCAGGCCCTCCTCGGCGCGCGCCCAGTCCTCGTCCGAACCCATGGAATCCTCGGGGCGGGTGGAAAGCTCAACGTGGTACTTAAAGCCAAACTTTTGGTACACGGAGTCGATGAGGTTGACCACGCCCACGATCTCGTCGGTCAGCTGGTCGGGACGCACAAACAGGTGGGCGTCGTCTTGGTTAAAGCAGCGCACGCGGAACAGGCCGTGCAGGGCGCCGCGCAGCTCGTGGCGGTGCACCAGGCCAATCTCGCCGGCGCGGATGGGCAGCTCGCGGTAGGAGTGCGGCTTGGAAGCATACACCAGCACGCCGCCCGGGCAGTTCATGGGCTTAATGCAGTACTCTTCGTCGTCGATGACGGTGGAGTACATGTTGTCCTTGTAGTGGTCCCAGTGGCCCGAGGTCTTCCACAGCTGCTTGTTCATGATAAGCGGCGTGGAGATCTCAACGTAGCCGGCCTTGTGGTGGATCTCGCGCCAGTAGTCCAGCAGCGTGTTCTTAAGGATCATGCCGTTGGGCAGGAAGAACGGGAAGCCGGGGGCCTCGTCGCGCATCATAAAGAGGTTCATCTCGCGGCCGATCTTGCGGTGGTCGCGCTTCTTGGCCTCCTCCAGCATGTGCATGTGCTCGTCGAGCTCTTCCTTGGTGGCAAAGGCGACGCCGTTGATGCGGGTGAGCATCTTGTTGTCCTTGTCGCCCTTCCAGTAGGCGCCCGAGACGCCGGTGAGCTTAAAGGCCTTCAGCGCCTTGGTGTAGCAGATGTGGGGGCCGACGCACATGTCAATGTAGTCGCCCTGCTGGTAGAAGGTGATGCGGGCGTCGTCGTCCAGGTCGCCGATGTGCTCGACCTTGTACTTCTCGCCGCGCTCCTCCATAAGGGCGATGGCCTCGGCGCGAGGCTTCTCATACACGGAGAACTTGAGGTTCTCCTTAACGATCTTCTTCATCTCGGCCTCGATCGCGGGGAAGTCGTCCTCGCTGATCTTAACGCCCTCGGGCAGGTCGACGTCGTAGTAGAAGCCGTTGTCGGTCGCGGGACCGTAGGCAAAGTCGGCCTCGGGATAGAGGCGCTTGATGGCCTGCGCCATGATGTGCGCGGCGGAGTGGCGGATGACGTGCGTGACCTCGTCCTGCGGGAGCTCGGCCACCGAACCGTCATTGTAGAGTGCCTTCATGGGTATGTTTTCTCCTCTCGGATGCCTGATGCAAGTGCGCGCAATGCGCTCGGCGTTTTTGACTTGCATCATTATAGGCAGGTTGCCTTGGTATACAAGCGCCCGCCGCACCTTAATGGCACGGCGGGCGATTTTCTACGCATGCTTCATCGTGTGGGGCGGGGTGAGGGGCGCGCGTGGCTTGCGGCGTGTCCGTGGCTTGCGGCCGGCCCGGCGATGGATGCGTTACTGGATGCGAGTTCGGCAGTAGGGGCAGACCTTCCAGTGCGCGTCGAGCGGGCGATGGCAGCTGGGGCAGACGTTGCGAACCTGGGTATCGCACACCGGGCAAACCACAAAGTCCTTCTCGATGGGTGCGCCGCACTGCGGGCAGGTGCCGTACTGGGCAAGCTGACGCTCGCGCAGGGCCATGTCCAGCTCCTGCTCCTCGCGGTCGGACGCGTAGGAATGCGGGCGCAGGACCAGGTAGGCGATGAGGCCCACAAACGGGATGAGGGCGATGATGCCCCATGCCACGTAGGCGCTGGCGCCGCGGCGGCGAGCGTCGATGAACACATAGACGACCGACAGCACATACAGGGCGATGATAAAGCCGACGAAGGCATAGACGACGCCCATAAGCTGCGGCGACATGAGCTCGGAGATGTACTTGGACATTACGGGTACCTTTCGGAATATTAACAGTTCGGTCAAGTTTACCACGGGGTTTGTTTATATGGGACCACGGCTAGGGGCGGGGCTGGCGCGGACACAAACATCTCAATCTGTAACAGTTACTCGGCTAAAACAGTCCCAGACGTTACAGATTTAGACAAACCCTTCTCTCCCCGACTTAAACCTCGATCTGTAACATCTAGAACCCAAAAACAGTTCTTACTGTTACAGATCGAGACAACCAGAATCCGTCGGAAAGATTGTCTCGACCTGTAACAGAAAGGAACCAAAAACCCTGCCAGCTGTTACAGATCGAGACATACGAGTAACCCGACGGGCTACCGTCTCGATCTGTAACACGTAGGACCGCAATTCCCCGCCTATCGTTACAAATCGAGATGAACGTGCGCCTGTGGACGCAGCATCTCAATCTGTAACAGGTAACGGCGACGACCGCGATGTTTGGTGGGAAGATCTCGCGGTCTAACGTGGCCAGCATCCGTGCTGGGCCAGCCCGCGCCTGCCGTTGGCGGGTGTTGCAGGGCTGTTCGCCGCATTGCCGTTGCACTGGGGGTGTGCAGACCCTAGGATAGTCTTATTGACGGCCTGTCAACTCGTCTGGGAGGCACTGTGACAGAAACGTTTGATATCACGATTGTCGGCGCCGGCATCACCGGATGCGCCATCGCGCGGCAGCTCGCGCGATTTGACCTGTCCATTTGCGTGGTCGAGGCGGCTAACGATATTGCGTTGGGCGCATCGAAGGCCAACGGCGGCCTGGTGCACGCAGGCTACGATCCGGCACCGGGAACCGTAAAGGCGCAGGTCAACGCCCGCGGCTGCGAGTTGTATGGCACTTGGTCCCAGGAGCTGGGCTTTCTGTTCCGCCGCACCGGGTCGATGGTGTTGGGCTTTAACGACGAAGACCGCGCACAGCTGGAGAAGCTGCGCAGCAACGGCCTGGCGAACGGCGTGCCCGAGCTGTCGATTATCGGCCCCGACCGCATCCACGAACTTGAGCCGCGCGCCAGTGCCTCTGCAACGTGCGCGTTGTGGTGCCCCTCGACTGGGTTTGTCGACCCGTTTGAGGTTGCCATCGCCGCGCTGGAGAACGCCGTGGCCAACGGGGTGACGTTTATGCGGTCTGCGCCGGTGGAAGCGATTGAGGTTGCTGGCGGCGAGGCTACCGACGGGGCTGTGCGCTTTACGCTGGCAACGCCCGCTGGAGACGTGCACTGCCGTTACCTGATCAACGCCGCAGGCAACGGAGCCGCGGACATCTCGCATATGGCCGGTGCCGAGGAGTTTCAGATGGTCTGGCGCCAGGGCAACATCGTGGTGCTGGACAAGGAACCGCGTGCACTCATGCCGCTCTACCCCGTTCCCACGCCGGTGTCCAAGGGCGTTATCGTCACGGGTACCATACACGGCAACACCGTGATCACCGCGACCGCCGCCGTGCGCGAGCCGGGCGACACGCAGACCTATGCGGACGACGTCAACGCGCTCCTGACCGGCGCGCGCAAGCTGGTGCCCGATCTGGACACGCGCCGCGTGGTGCGCGCATTTGCCGGCGGGCGTCCGGTCATTCAGGGAACGAACGACTTCTTTATTGGGCAGTCGGCCGTGGTGCCGGGGCTGTTCCAGGCGGCGGGCATCCAGTCGCCGGGCGTGGCGAGCGCGCCGGCCATTGCCGAGCGCATGGAGCTTGTGATGCGTGAGGCGGGCGTGGAGCTGCACGAGCGGGCGGACTGGAACCCAATTCGCCGCGAGCCGGACGACTTTGACCGCGCACCGCTGGCGCGCAAGGAAGAACTCATTGAGTCCGATCCCGCGTGGGGGCAGATTGTCTGCCGCTGCGAGACGGTGCCCGAGGCCGAGATTGTGGCCGCGATTCGGCGCCGCCCGGGTGCAATTTCGGTCGAAGGTGTCAAGCGCCGCTGCCGCGCCGGCATGGGTCGGTGCCAAAGTGGCTTTTGCCAAAGCCGTGTGGTGGCGATTCTTGCCCGAGAGCTGGGCTGTGACCCCAGCGAGGTACTGTTGGAGGATGCCGGTTCTTGGCTGGTCGAGGGTCCGCTGAAGGGGGTGCGCTAGGATGGCGAAATTCAAATCGAGCGCGATTGATTGCGGCGTCGTAGAAGCCGTACAAACGCAGGCGTTCGACGTGGTCGTTATCGGCGGCGGACCTGCCGGCATGGCGGCCGCGCTGGCCGCTCATAAGGCCGGAGCGCACGTGGCCATCGTGGAGCGCGAGCAGCACCTTGGCGGCATCCTCCGCCAGTGCATCCACCCCGGCTTTGGCCTGTCGCACTTTAAACAGGAGCTCACCGGTCCCGAGTACGCGCAGCGCTTCATCGACCAGGTGCACGCAACCGACATTGCGCTGTTCCTGAACAGCATGGTGCTTGGGATTGATTCAAGCGAGCCTGCGGAAGACACCGCGGTCCACACCGTCACGCTCATGAGCCCCACCGGCATGATGCAGCTCACTGGGCGCGCGGTCGTCCTTGCCATGGGCTGCCGCGAGCGCACCCGCAGCGAGATCAAGATTCCCGGTAGCCGTCCCGCCGGCGTATTTACGGCCGGCTTGGCGCAGCGATACATCAATATCGAGAACCTCAAGCCCGGCTCGCGCACCGTCATTTTGGGCTCGGGAGACATCGGGCTTATCATGGCGCGCCGCTGCACGCTTGAGGGGATTTCCGTCGAGGGCGTGTACGAGCTCATGCCGTACGCCAACGGTCTGCGCCGCAACGTCAAGAACTGCCTGGACGACTTTGGAATTCCGCTGCACCTGTCCACCACGGTCACGCGCGTGATCGGGCACGACCGCGTGAAAGCCGTCGAGGTGAGCCAAGTCGACGAGCGTCTGGCTCCCATTGCCGGGACGGAGCGCATCGTTCCGTGCGACACGCTGCTGCTTTCGGTGGGCCTGATTCCCGAGAACGAGCTTTCGGTTGCCGCGGGCGTAGAGCTTGACCCGCGCACGCGCGGCGCCGTGGTGGACCAGAGCCTGCAGACGGGCGTGCCGGGCATCTTTGCCTGCGGCAACGTGCTGCACGTGCACGACCTAGCCGACAACGTGACGACCGAGTCCGAGCGCGCCGGTGAGGCCGCGGCGGCGTACGCGCTGGGGACCGGCGCGGGCGTCGTTCCGGACTGCGAGCTCACCGTCTCCCCTGCCGGCATTGCGGGATACGCGCTGCCGGGACGCATTACGGCCGCGGCGCTCACCAAGCTCAACTTCCGTGTGCGCCGGCCAGTCGATGCCGCCTGCGTGAGGATCTTGGCCGACGGCGAGGAACTGTTCACCGGCAAGGTCCGTGCGTTTAAGCCGAGCGTTATGGAAAGCTTCCCACTGCCGGCAAAGGTGATTCAGCGCGCACTCGACCTAGGTGCTAGCGAAATTTTCCTGTCCGTCGATCCCGTCGAGGAGACATAGACTATGAGCGATAACGTGATCGAAACGCTGCAGTTCAACTGCACGACCTGCCCATCCGAGTGCCTTCTGACCGTAAAGGTGGAGCGCGACGCCAATGGCGCCGTGGTGGAAGTGCGCTCCGTAACCGGCAACAACTGCCCGCGCGGTGATAAGTTCGCACAACAGGAGCTCACCTGCCCCATGCGCGTGCTCACGACGACCGTGGCCGTCTCCGGCAGCGACGAAGCCCTGCTCCCCGTGCGCACATCCGAAGCCATCCCGTTGGCACTCCACGCCCAAGCCATGAACTTCATCCGCGGCCTAGTCGTCAACGCCCCCATCCGCATGGGCGACGTCGTGCTAGAGAACCTCCTAAACACCAACATCAACCTAATCGCCAGCATGGACATCGACCGAGCCCAAGTAGCTAATTAGGGACGTGTCTCTATAGTTTTGTCAACCGCGTGCTTCGCGCCATTTCGGCATGGC
>CABUAT010000054.1 GCA_902489665.1 uncultured Collinsella sp.
AAAGAAGCTGCGCCGCGGGGGAGGCGGCCCCAATGGCTTTCTCATATCGTCTTTTAAGTCCCTTACAAGCAAATACGGCGGAGGAGGAGGGATTCGAACCCGCCAGGGCGCAAAGCGTAAAGAAAACGCGCCAGTGGCGCGTTTTTAGCGCAGCGCGGTCGGCGTAAGCCGACCGGATAAATTTTGAGCAAAGCTCAAAATTTGGACATCCCTCCTATTCGGCCACGCCCCCATCGCGTTCAGCATCAACCCGGATCCCCAAACATGGAACCTATGACCGTACCCAGTCCCGACCGTTTGCCGAGCAATAGGGTCGCAATCGGCGCCGAACATGTACTATGTACGGGCATTGTCTAAACCCGTAACTCAAAGGACCCCATCTTGCCCGTTGCCGCCGCTATGATCGTTACCGCACACGCCTCGGATGCCATGGTTGCCATCCCGTTTTGGCTCGAGATGTTCGCCGTCGTCGCGGCATCGATCTCGGGCGTGTTGGTCGCACGCGAGCACAAACTCGACCTGGTGGGCGCCGTCGCGCTCGCCGTGGTCTGTGGACTGGGCGGCGGTCTTTTGCGCGATATGACGCTGCAGGTGGGCAACGTCTACATCCTCAACCAACCGATGGCGCTCCCGCTCTCCATCGCCACCGCGGCCATCATCTACATCTTCCCGGCAATCGTCGACAAGCCCGAAAAGCTCATTCCCCTGCTCGATATCATCTCGGTGGGTATTTATGCGGCAACCGGCGCAGACAAGGCGCTGGTCTACGGCTTTGCGCCGGCGGTGTGCATCATGATGGGCTTTTTTACCGCGGTGGGCGGCGGCATGCTGCGAGATGGTTTTATGGGTGTGGTGCCGGGTATCTTCCAACGCACCAACTTCTATGCCATCGCGGCCATCGCCGGATCGGCAAGCTATGTTTGCCTTGTCATGAGCGGCTTGGTCAGCAATGTCGTCGCACTGGTCGTTTGCGTCGTGGTGACCATGGGACTACGCTGGCTGTCGCTGCGCTTTGATATCAAAAGCCCCACCGAGGATGACATCGCACGCTTTTTGCATCGCAAAAAGTAGGTAGCGCGGGCTCATCCTTCGAAATGCAACCGAGAGGTTCTTTTAGAGCGCCCACGCGTTGGGTACCCTGTTAGGTATATGCCGAGTATCTAACGAAGGATTCACTATGCCCTGCAATCAACTCCCGTTGACCCAGCGCCGTAAAGCATGGGGCCGCATCACCATCCTATTCGCGCTCATCGCGCTGGCGATCACCGTGCTTCCCACGGCGTCGTTCGCCGGCACGGACACCGCAGGAAACGTACTTGCGACCGACAATGACGCCAATCCGTCCGGTGTCGAAGGTGACCTGTACTGGGCAGGTCAGGCCCTCAACTTGGATGATGTGTCCATCGGCCGCGATATCATCGCCGCGGGCGATACCCTCTCGATCCGTGACTGCACAGTGGGCGGCGCCGTCCGTCTGGCGGCACGCACCATCGACATTGCCAAGACCACGGTTGATGGCAGCGCGACCGTCGCTGGCCAGCATGTCGTGCTCAATTCCGACAGCACCGCCAACTGTTTCTACGCGATAGGCGAGACGGTTGCCCTGCGAGGCTCCACCAAGTCGGCAGCGCTTGCGGGCGACACGGTGACCATCGATGGCACCGTCAAGGGCGATGTCGAGGTTTGGGCCGACAAGCTCATCCTGGGCAAGAACGCCCACATCACCGGCACCGTGAACGCGCACGTCTCCGAGGACCCCGAGCGCGCCGCGGGAGCCGAGGTCGGTGCGCTCAAGATCGACCGCACCGAGAACGAGGATACTTCCACCGTTAACGATGTCATCGGCGGTATCGTCGCCGCGGCACTCTCGACCTGCTTTGTCGCTCTGCTGCTCGAGCTCATCTTTCCGCGCGCGACCGCCAGCGCCGCCGGCATGCTCCACCAGCGCTCCATGCCCCTGTGGGTGAGCGGTCTTCTGGGCACGATTGCTATCGTCCCCGCCGTCCTACTGCTGATTATCTCTATCGCTGGTCTGTCGCTTGCCGGAACCCTCTTGTGCGGCGTTATCGGCATCGCGTTGATGTCGAGTGCCTTTGCGGGGTGCGCGATCGCCCGCATGGTTGGACACAACCAAAACCGCTACGCCATGGCAGCCGTGGGCGGCGTAATCGCAGGCGCCCTCACGGGGCTTCCCCTCGTAGGTGACTTCATCAGCGGCGTGGCCTTTGTCTTTATGCTCGGTTACATCATCCAAATCATCTGGCGCAACGCCCGCGTCAAGCCGCAGCAGCCGGCTAACACGCCAGGACTCCCCACCGCTTAGCCGCCAACCACCACAAAGGGACCAGGCACCTTTGTGGTGGTGCAGACCAGCTCAGTCCCTATGCACAAAAAGGGCGCCGACCATCGCGGTCGACGCCCTTTCTTGTTAGACGCTATAAAGCCCAGCGCTTATTTGTTGACCTGGCCGGCGCGGACGGCAGCCTTCTTGCGGTCGGTGGCGTTGAGCAGACGCTTGCGCAGGCGGATGTTCTTGGGAGTGATCTCCACCAGCTCGTCGTCGGCGATGTACTCCAGTGCCTCTTCCAGAGAGAAGGTGCGAGGCGGCACCAGCTGGACGGAAATATCGGAGGTCGAGGAACGCTGGTTGCCCAGGTTCTTGGTGCGGGCGATATTGACGACCATGTCGCCAGCTTTGCTGCGCTCGCCCACGATCATGCCCTCGTAGCACTCGGTGCCCGGCTCAACAAACAGCTGGCCACGCTCCTGCAGCGTACCCAGAGCGTAGGCAACGGCCTTCTCGGTGGTCATGGAAATCATGGCGCCGTTCTGGCGGTTGCCGATCTCGCCGGCATAAGGACCATACTCCAGGAAGGTGTGGTAGAACACGCCCTCGCCGTGGGTAACGTTCATGATGCGGTTCTTAAGACCCATGATGCCGCGGGTCGGGATCTTAAACTCGAGGTGCGTCACGATGCCCGAGGTATCCATGCTCGTCATGATGCCGCCGGAGGTACCGAAGACCTCAACAACCTTGCCCGAGTACTCGTCAGGGCACTCGACGACGGCCTGCTCGACAGGCTCCATCTTGTTGCCGTTCTCGTCCTTCTTAAACAGAACGCGGGGACGGCCGACCTGGAACTCAAAGCCCTCGCGGCGCATGGACTCCATCAGAACGGACAGGTGCAGAATGCCGCGGCCCGAGACCTCAACGCCGCTCTTATCCTCGAGCTCCTCGATCTTCATGGTCACGTTGTTCTCGGCCTCGTTGAACAGGCGCTCCTTGAGCTGACGGGCGCCCACGATGTCGCCATCGCGGCCGACGAGCGGGGAGGTCGAAGCCTCAAAGACGATGGACAGGGTCGGCGGGTCGATCTCGATGGGCTCGAGCTCGACGGGGTTCTCAGGATCGGTGTAGACATCGCCGATATCGGTGCGGTCAATACCCACGACGGCAGCGATATCGCCGGCGCCGACTTCCTGGCACTCGGTACGGCCCAGGTAGTCGAAGGTAAAGAGCTGCTTGACGGTGGCGGTGGCGCTGGAGCCGTCGTTCTTCACAACCAGAATCTGGTCGCCCTGATGGATGGTGCCGGAGTACACGCGACCGATGCCGATGCGGCCAACGAAGTTGGAGTGGTCGATGGTCACGCACTGCATAGCCAGCGGGGCGTTCTCGTCAACCTCGGGCGCGGGCATGTCGTCGATGATCATATCGAGCAGCGGGTACATGTCCATATTGCCGTCGTTGGGGTCAAGGCGGGCAAAGCCATTCATGGCGCTGGCGTAGACCACGTGCTCCATGGCGAACTCAAGCTGGTCGTCGGTGGCGCCCAGGTCGGCCATGAGGTCCAGGCAGTCGTTGTAGGCCTTCTCGGGGTTAGCACCCGGACGGTCGATCTTGTTGATGACGATCATGATCTTAAGGCCGGTGTCGATAGCGTGGCGCAGCACGAAGCGGGTCTGGGGCATGGGGCCCTCAAAGGCGTCCACCAGCAGCAGGGCGCCGTCGGCCATACGCAGCACGCGCTCGACCTCGCCGCCGAAGTCGGCGTGGCCCGGGGTGTCGATGACGTTGATCTTGACGTCCTTGTACTCGATAGAGATGTTCTTGGCGAGAATCGTAATGCCGCGCTCGCGCTCCTGGTCGTTGGAATCCAGGACGCGGTCCTCGACCTGCTGGTTGGCACGGAAGGCGTCCGTGGCACGCAGGAGCTTGTCGACCATCGTCGTCTTGCCGTGGTCGACGTGAGCGATGATGGCGATGTTCCTCAGATTGTCTACGCGCATGTAGTTCCCCTATCTTCTATCTATATACAACCGGCACGCGTATGCGACCCACCCAGCAATGCAACGCTCGGCGGGAATATTGAGCCTTTTACCGAAAACTCGTTTATTTTAGCGATTTTAGATGAGAGGGGTTTCCTCACCTGCAGGTTCAGGGTCGCTCCACATAAAACCATCGCCGGCGCCCATGCCCTCATACAGCACATATGCCGAAAAACCGCTCTCGAGCGTGGTTTCGAAGAAGCTCACGAGCAGAGCATCGTGATAGCCGCCGTCAACCTCGACGCAGCCGGTGTAGCCGATGGCATATCGGGCGATACGGCCCAGGCCATCGTCCTTAAGACCCATCTTGTGTTCGGAGATAAAGTTGGTGGCCGCCTCGAGGCACGCCTCTTCGCCGTCCTCGTCGAGCGCCGCCAGATATCGGTTGGAAGCAGCGTCCTCAATCGCCACAACTACGCCCGGATTCTCGCCGGCGGCAAGGTCGTCCAAGAACGCACCAATCAGGTCACACACCATGGCGTCGAGCTCGGCGGAGACGTTACCGGCGTCCTGCATATCCTGTGCCATCTTTAGACCTTCCCATCGAGTCCGGCGTCGTTACAGTTCCTGTGCCTCGGCGGCGATCTTGGCGGCAGCGTCGCGGGCGCGCATCATATCCATCGCGCGCTTGTCGAGCACCTTGATCTGACTGGTCAGCATTACCGCGTCGACCACACCCCAGATCACCAGGCCCGTAGAGATCGAAAACCCAAGCGCACCAACTGTACCACGAAGGCGCGAACAGATTGCCGCGACAAGGGCGGAGATGACAACCATCTTGATAAACGAGCCGCGGCGTTCGCGAAGCGTGCGGGCCTGCGTCACATAGGCAATGCGCGCCGCCTCAGAAGCCTCAGAGCGCATCTGGGCCTCGCGCGCAATAGCCGCTGCCTCGGCCGACATGCCGCCGGCCATCAGCGAACGCTCCACAACCTGAACGCCCCGCATTTAGAAATCATCGGGGGAGAGCGTATGGACGAACTCGTCGAACTTCTCGAACTCCTGCTCGTCGTCGACTTCCTCGGCGCGGGTAGAAACAGTGCCCAGGCGATTCATGATGTCATCCTCCACAAACATGGGAGCATTGCTGCGCACGGCAAGGGCAATGGCATCGCTGGGGCGGGCGTCGATCTTGCGCTCCTCGCCATCGGCCAGTACGACGATTGTCGCGTAGAACACCGGCGGCTCGGCGCGAACGATCTCGATGCGCTCGAGTTTGGCGCCCAGGGCGCCAACAGTATCGAGCAACAGGTCATGGGTAATCGGGCGCTCGGCGCGGCCGCTATCGATGCCACGGCTAATGGCAGCAGCTTCAAACGAACCAGTCTGAATGGAAAGGGAACGCAGCGGCGCGGGCGAGTCCGATTTGCTGCTGCGCTCACGAAGCACAATAAGCGATGGCACGGGACCGGCGGCCATGACGATGGTCTCTATGTCGACACGAACCATGGAACACCTCCGGTACGTAGCGGTTAACACGCGGCAGCCCGCCGCATTGAATAGCTATACTACCCAATCTTTCGCACAGCACACAAAACCAAAATGAGATTTATCGCAGACAAGAAAAAAGCCCCGAGGCAACGCCCCAGGGCTCTTCACAGTTTTGATGGTGGACCTGACAAGATTCGAACTTGTGACCTCCCGGTTATCAGCCGGACGCTCTAACCAACTGAGCTACAGGTCCATCATGGTGGAGGTTAGGGGGATCGAACCCCTGACCTCAGGCTTGCAAAGCCCGCGCTCTCCCAGCTGAGCTAAACCCCCACGGAGACAGTAATAAACACCCCAGCGGCGACTCGGCTCTCGCTGGGGTGTTTATTGCGAAAGAAAGTGGTGGACCTGACAAGATTCGAACTTGTGACCTCCCGGTTATCAGCCGGACGCTCTAACCAACTGAGCTACAGGTCCATCGCGCAAGGGATATATTAGACGAGTCGTTACGCGCGCGTCAACAACTTTTTTGAAAATCTTTGGGAGGGGTGGCCGCTGGGCTGGCGAGTTGGGTTTGGTTTGCTGCTCGGACAGTCCTGCGCAAGACGAAGGCCACATTAAGTGGCCTTCTTTGCGT
>CABUAT010000055.1 GCA_902489665.1 uncultured Collinsella sp.
CCGGAACGGGACACATTTTCCGTCAAGCCCTCATCCGGAAAATCCATCCCAGTTTGAGCGCCCAGACCGGGACACACTTTCCGCAAACAAAGAAGGCCACATAACGTGGCCTTCAACTTATATATGTTCGGCGATACACCCAAGACAAGCCACGCCCCAACATCAGGGCGTCTGTCCAGGCGGAGGCATATAAGGTTCATCGCGAGTTCCGCACGCAAAGAAGGCCACTTAATGTGGCCTTCGTCTTGCGCAGGACTGTCCGAGCAGGGAACCTTATATGCCTCCGCCTGGACAGACGTTTCAGTTGTGGCTCAGCAGCTAGCAGCTACTTAATCTTGGTCGTACCCGGCGCCAGGTTGGGGTCGGTCTCGTTGGCCTCGGTCTGGAAGTGCTCGGTATAGACGTTCTTGCCGTCGCGGAACATCTCGTAGTACTGCATCTTGGCGTAATCCTCGCGTGCCTTGGTGGCGGCAGCGGCGGCAGCGTCGTCACCGGTGACGTTGGAGGAGAGCGCCCA
Source organism: uncultured Collinsella sp. (assembly GCA_902489665.1). GTDB lineage: Bacteria > Actinomycetota > Coriobacteriia > Coriobacteriales > Coriobacteriaceae > Collinsella. The sequence continues at coordinate 518 of CABUAT010000055.1, forward strand.
GCGCAGGCTGGCGTCCTCGTAGCCGACCGAGTTGATGGCGGGCAGCGACTCGCGCAGCGTCATGTGCGCTTTCTGGTAGTCGGTCAGCGGTGCGCCAATCAGTTGCATCAGCTGGGTGGACAGGTAGTTGGTGGACAGGTCATCGACCTCGCTCGTCTGGTCGCAACCGGCAACGTCGTAGTTAGCCCAGATGATGTAGTCGGTCTGCCACAGACGTTCCTGGTGCGTGGCATCGTCCTCGCCGGCAAACCACTTGTCGTTGAACTTGGACGGGAAGAACGGCTGGTGGTCGCCCCAGAACACCACGACCACCTTGCGGTCGAGTTTGTTCAGGGCGTTGAGGAAGTAACGCAGCGCCTGGTCGGACTGCTCAATGCACGAGACGTACTCGTCGACATCGGAGAGCGTGCCGTCCTCGATGGTCTTGGCGTCCAGGTCGGTCGTGTCGATGTTCAGGTGCATCTGCTTGTCGACCGGCAGCAGACCCGTATCGTAGCCCGAGTGGTTCTGCATGGTCACGTCGAAGATAAACTGCGGATCGGTGTTCTGGTCGAGCAGCTCAAGAATCTTGTCGTAGGTAGCCTGGTCGGTCACCATGCCGCGCAGGGTGTCGGCTCCCTGGAAGTCGTTGATGGACAGGAACTGGTCAAAGCCAAAGTCCTTGTAGACGTTATCGCGGTTCCAGTTGGTTGCGTGGTTGGGGTGCATGGCCGTGGTGGAATATCCGAGCGACTTGAACTGCTCTGCCAGATTCCCGGTCGTTTCCATGTTGTAGATGGTGTAGGGGTACACGCCCGAGCCCAGGTTTGCCATGGAGTTGCCGGTCATAAACTCAAACTCGGTATTGGCGGTGCCGCCGCCGTAGGCGCTCACGTAGAGCTTGCCGCGGCTGAGGCAGTTGGACAGGCTCTTAAAATACTGCGGGCCCTCGTAGCCGGCGCGCATGTTCTGGTAGATCGACAGATCCGAGAACGTCTCGTTCATGATGGCGATGACCGTGGGCTTTTCGCTGTCGAACTGCTCCTTTGCGGCGGCGCGCTCGTCGCTCTTGGCGGCATCGGACTTGTCGTAGGCCTTGGCGTACTTTTTGAGCGTGGCCTTGGCATCGTCGACGGAGTAGTCGGCGGGTTTGGGCGGCTTGATGGACTGCGCTGCGCTAATGAAAGCGGGCATGTAGCCCTCGCGCCAGTAGCTCTCGAGCGGGCGCCAGGTGTAGACGGTGATGCCGAGGGTGTTGTAGTAGTCGATAAGCGTGACGTGCGCGGTCACGCCACCCAGGCACAGCACGGCGACGAGCAGGTTGGTGAGCAGCATGCGCTTGGCATTGACGGCGCCCTTCTGGCGATGCGGCGCCACGAGGCCAGCGTACTCGCACAGCAGCATCGAGATGGCGGTAAAGCCCATGGACAGCACGCAGAACAGCGAGATCGAGAAGGTGTAGCCGTTGCCGGCGACCGCGGCGGCGGTGGAAATGGCCGAAAGGTCGCCCGGCTGGATGGGCATGGATTTAAACGTAATGACGAAGAACTCGGCAATGCCCAGGACAAAGAGGGCAAAGGCCAGGACCGCGGGAGCTACACCGTGGCGCTGGAACAGGAAGAACAGGCCGCTCATGAGCGCGGTGATGATGGCCCACTCAAGCAGGATGCACAGGGGGTAGACCCAGGTAAAGTCGTGGTTGGACGAGACCTCCATGCCCAGCAGCGCAAAGACGCCGGCGAGCAGCAGGCACAAGACGGCGGCGACGAGCGGTTTGCCCACAAAGGCGCCGCGCAGGCGGGCAAGCTTGCCGGTGGGGGCGGGGGCATCGGTAGCAGCGAACGCAAAGACGCGCGGGGCGATGCGGTCGCGGGCGATGCTGGCCCAAGCGCATCCGGTGAGGATGGCGTTGGTCAGAATGAGCATCACAAAGGCGAGCGGCTCGTTTTGGGCGACGAGGCCAATGGCGCCCCAAATGGTCAAAAAGAGCTGGAACAGACCGAAGGCGACGCTCCACCCAAGAGCGCTTTTGGTAACGGTGCCCGACTGAGCGCGAATGGCCTTGGCCTCGCGCAAGACAAGGTAGACGGTCGCCGCAAGACCGACGAGCGAGATGGCGGCAGCGAACATGCTGAGACTCCTCACAAACTTAAAACCTACGAAAGCGGGGGTTTACCCGATTGTTACCAAGATATGCGCTGCAATTGGTGACTGCGCACAACAACCAGCCATATTAACGCGCGTGTGGCGGTGTGGCGCAATGTAGTGGCGACCTGCGCGATAATGGACGGGAATTACACGGAAACGTAAAGGCTTCTTAAAGAAATGGCAGGGATGGGGCTATGAGCGAGCAGGTTTGCACCAAGGCTGTGGATACGTACGGCTATCCGGTCGAGACCACGGGCAACGCGGTGCTGGACACGTTGGAGCACCGTTCCTCCACGCGTGCCTTTGCGCGCGATGACGACGACCGTCCCGTGGCGGTGACCGACGAGCAGTGGGCGGCGATTTTGCATGCGGCGAGCCGTGCGCCGTCGGCAGGCGCCATGATGATGTATTCCATCGTGAGCATCCGCGAGCAGGCTACGCTCGATCGCCTGGTCGACCTGTGCGACCACCAGCCCATGATCGCCAAGGCGCCCTGGGCACTAATATTTGTGGTCGATTATGCCAAGTGGATCGATCTGTTTGAGCACGTGGGCTGCTTTGAGCCCGAGTTTGTCGAGCGTACGGGTAAGGCGCCCCGCCGCGCGCCGGGTTTGGGCGACTTTGCCATCGCGGCCCAGGACGCCGTGATCGCCGCGCAAAACGCCGTGGTTGCCGCCGAGGCCCTGGGGCTGGGGAGCTGCTACATCGGTGATATCGTCGAGAATGCCGAGGAAGTTGCCGAGCTGCTCGATCTGCCGCCCTATACCATGCCGCTATCGATGCTCATCATCGGCACGCCCCGTAAGGAGCGTCCGGCAATCGCGCACCCCGTGGTGAACCTGGTGCACGAGGAGCGCTACTGCCGTGCGGATGCCGCGACCATGGACGCGCAGGTGGCCGAGATGGACGCGATGTTCCGTCCGCATGCCCGCGAGGCGGGGGAGCGCGTCGTGGATATCTACACCCGCAAGCACACGAGCCCCTTTATGGCCGAGATGAGCCGCTCAATGGAGTGGTGGTTCAAAAATTGGCTCGGAAAATGACGAATGTGACAAGGGGACGGTCCCTTTGTCACATTCCATATCGCCGCGGTAGTCTAAAGACTGTATAAATCTTTATCTAGCTGGGAAAACAGTGCATTAAAACATGGGCCGATTACCTATAATCCCTTCGAACGTTAAAGTTGGGAGGAAACCGGCTTATGGAACAGAAGGCCAAGGAGGCAGCCTCACACGCTGCGATTCCTGTGAGCATCTCGGCGATGCTCGTCACGCTAGGCGTGGTGTACGGCGATATCGGCACCAGCCCTATGTATGTAACCAAGGCGCTCGTTGCCGGCAACGGCGGTATCGGAAGCGTGACGGAGGAGTTCGTACTCGGCGCGCTCTCCCTTGTCGTGTGGACGGTCACGCTGCTGACCACCATCAAGTATGTGCTCATCTCGCTGCGCGCCGATAACCATGGTGAGGGCGGCATCTTTGCCCTGTACAGTCTGGTCAAGCGCTGCGGCAAGTGGCTTATCATCCCCGCCATGCTGGGTGGCGCCGCGCTGCTCGCCGACGGCATCCTGACGCCGGCCGTTACCGTTACCACGGCCATCGAGGGCCTGCGCACCATCCCGGCGGTCCATGCCGTGCTGGGCGATGACCAGGGCCGCGTCGTCGCCATTACGCTCGCCATCATCATCGTGCTCTTCTTGGTACAGCGCATCGGTACGGCCAAGATCGGTCACGCCTTTGGCCCCATCATGACGCTGTGGTTCCTGTTCCTGGGCGGCACGGGTCTGTTCTTTGTCTTCCAGCACCCCTCCGTGCTGCTGTGCCTCAACCCGGTGCGTGGCATCGCCTTTTTGCTGAGCCCCAACAACCACGCGGGCATCATGATTCTGGGCAGCTGCTTCCTCGCCACCACCGGTGCCGAGGCGCTCTACTCCGACATGGGCCACGTCGGCCGCGGCAATATCTACGCCACCTGGCCGTTCGTTAAGTGCTGCCTGCTGCTTTCCTATATGGGCCAGGGCGCTTGGCTTATGAACAACGCTGCCAACCCCGAGCTCATGGGCATTGCCGACCTCAACCCGTTCTACCAGATGCTCGCCCCGGGCCTGCGCCCGTTTGCCGTAGGCCTTTCCACCGTCGCGGCCATCATTGCCTCGCAGGCGCTCATCACCGGCGCGTTTTCGCTGGTGTCCGAGGCCAGCCGTCTGGATCTCATGCCGCACATGCAGGTCTTCTACCCTGCCGAGACCAAAGGCCAGCTCTACATCCCCATGGTCAACAACGTCATGCTTGTCGGCTGCGTCATCG
>CABUAT010000056.1 GCA_902489665.1 uncultured Collinsella sp.
TTTCAAACCGGGCTCGAACGAACATGCCTATTGACAATGGCTTTCTCATATTAGAAAAGCGGGCGGGGTCGACGCCATGCGCCAAACACCCGCCCGAACATCAACTATTCGGTATGGTACCCACGATGCATCAAGTGCTTGCAAGCTATCGGTCAGCGGTCGCGCAGCCGGTGTCAGCAAATGTGACGAGCGGTTGCCGCCCAGCCTTTGCCATTGCCCACGCTCTGCAAGCGTGTCTGTCGCCCTTAGTAATCCACCGCCGCAGGGCTGTTCATCCAGTCGCTCACAAACGCGCCGTAGCGGCCCTCGATAATGGCCTGGCGGGCACGCTGCATAAGGTTGAGCAGGTAGTAGATGTTGTGCATCGAAAGCAGAATGCCGCCGAGCATCTCCTTCTGCGTGACCATGTGACGGATGAGCGCGCGGCTGTAGCCGCCCGTGCACACCGGGCAGGTGCAGGTGGGGTCGATGGGGCCGTCGTCGTGCGCAAAGCGCGCGTTGCGGAAGTTAAGGCGACCCTCGCTGGAGAACGCCGTACCCATGCGGCCCGTACGCGTCGGCAGCACGCAGTCGAACATGTCGATACCCACGCCCACACCGCGCACGAGGGTGGTGGGGTTGCCGACGCCCATCAGGTAGCGCGGCTTGTGCTTGGGCATGTACTCGCTTACGAGCGGTGCCAGGGTCTCGAACATGGTCTCGTGGTCCTCGCCCACCGAGTAGCCGCCAATGCCGTAACCGGGGAAGTCGCCGCACTCCTCCAGATGGCGCAGCGAGCGCAGGCGCAGATCTAGGTGCATGCCGCCCTGAACAATGCCAAAGAGCGCCTGGTCGTCGCGGTTATGCGCCTTATAGCAGCGCTCGGCCCACATACTCGACAGCTCAACGGCGCGCTCAACGTAGGCGCGCGTGGCGGGATAGCCCGGGCACTGATCGAGCTGCATGCAGATGTCGGAGCCGAGCTTCATGGCGATTTCCATGTTGTCCTCGGGCGTCCAGAACACGTGGCGACCGTCGTAATCGTTGACGATAAAGCGCACGCCCTCGTCGGTGAGCTTGACGGCGTCGTTGTGGCTGAACACCTGGAAACCGCCCGAGTCGGTGAGGATAGGACCGTGCCAGTTCATAAACTTGTGCAGGCCGCCCAGCTCGGCGATAGTGTCCTCGCCGGGACGCATGGACAGATGATAGGTATTGGCAAGCACGATCTGGGCGCCGAGCTGTTTGACGGTCTCGGTAGGAATGCCCTTGACGCTTGCCTTGGTGCCCACGGGCATGAAGATTGGCGTCTCGATGTCGCCGTGCGGGGTGTGCAGCACGCCGGCACGCGCATGCGTCGTCGGGTCCTCTGCGATCAGGTCGAATTTAAAAAGGCTCTGGTCCATAAACTGGAACTCCTTGGTTGCGGTTCATACGCAAACCATTATACGGGCAACCCTCAAAGAGCACCGACTCGACAGAAACTGATGCATTAAACGACTAGTTGTTGGGGACACTCTTCAGCGCCATCTTGCAAAGGAGTGTCCCAATCTGCCGGCACTTAGGGACTGTCCCCAAGTGCCGGCAAGAGTGTCCCTTATGACTAGTCATTTAAGAACGTCCCCAACGACTACGAGATCATCTCCAACAGCCAAGGCAACGCCGATGCTCTGGCGACGTCAGCGAGCGGTCGCCCTGGTGACCGCGCAGCGTCGAGCCGTTACGCGGTTTGGAAAAACCGCGTAACCCCTACGGCCGCTGGCCCATGCCACCCTCGAGGGTGACGGTCTCGCCGTTCATGTACTTAAAGTCGGGACCGCAGAGCTGAACGACCACGCGGCCGATTTCCTTCTCGACGTCGCCGTAGTGACCAGCCGGCGGCATGTGGACGTTGGCCTTGAACGCCTCGGGATAGGCATCCTGGAAGTTCTCGAGCGCAGCGGTCCAAGCAAGCGGGCACACGATGTTGACGTTGATGCCGTCCTTGCCCCACTCGTTGGCGGCAACGCGGGTCAGGCCGCGGATGCCCTCCTTGGCGGCAGCATAGCTGCACTGGCCATAGTTGCCAAACAGGCCGGCGCCCGAGGCAAAGTTGACCACGGAGCCCTTGGTCTCCTTCAGGTGCGGATAGGCCTTCTGCATGTACAGATAGGTAGCATACAGACCGGAGTAAATGGCCAGGTTAAACTGATCCATGGTGTGATCGGCGATGGTCACGCCCGAGGCGCTAGCCTGAGCATTGTTGACGACGGCGTCGATGCGGCCGAACTCCTCAATGGCCTTGTCGATGACGTTCTGGACGACGGCCTCGTTGTCCTGACCAGCCGAGACATCGGCCTGAACAGGCAGAACCTTGACACCGTACTCGGCCTCGAGAGACTCCTTGGCGGCCTCGAGCTTGGCGACGTTGCGGCCGGTGATGACGAGGTTCGCGCCCTCCTTGGCAAATGCGATATCGATGCCGTAGCCGATGGAGCCAGCGGAACCGTCCTTAAGCGTGGCCTTGCCGCCGCCGGTGACGATCACGGTCTTACCAGTGAAAAGTCCCATACAAAGTCCTTTCAAATCGCGACGGGCACGCCCGCCGACTGCGCGTATCCAACTTCACGCGCCAAAAGCTGAGATACAACTTTAGCGTGTTCAAGCAAAAATAAAAGACCGCGGTAGGCGAACGGCACCACGTAGTTCGGCGAAGGGATTGTCAAGTACAAACTGGATAAAACGGCCGAGTTATTGTTATCAGATCGAGCCATCGAACACGTTTTGAAACTTTGCTGCGGCGCGCGGGATGTCGGCGCGAGACCTTATCATAGGGTGACAAACAACGATGAGGAGCACATGCCTATGACAGACGAGCTGGACCCCCAGACTCAAGAGCATATTGATCATTCCGCAGACGCCGTCGACGACTGCGATACTCCTACCTGCGTCGACGCCTCCACCGATGCGCCCGCCACCGCAGATGCGCCCGCTGCCGCAGATGTGCACGCTGCCGCAGATGTGCACGCCGATGCGGATAAAGCAACAGACACAGACGATACTGTCGAGCATGACGAAAGCGAGCAGCCGGAGCCGAGCGATGCCGAACCCGACACAGACCCCGCGCCACAGGCGGCAGGCCCCATCGAGGTGTCTTCGGAAGAAGAGCTCGATGCCGTCATGGACTCCATGATGGATGCCGTCAAAGCGATGAAAGACGCCGTCGCCGATGCCGATATTGATGCCGAGGAAGAGGAGGCCGCCGAGGCGGCCTCGACCTTTGTGCCCGGCGAGACTCCGGTTGCCGACCAGGGCAGTACCATGCCCTCGTTTCTCCAGCTCGAGCACCCCACGATTGGCGCCGATGCGGTCGATCCGCACGCAGCAGGCTTTTCTGTGGTCGAGGGCGGTACCGGCAATATCGCCGCGCCGCAGACTGCCGATGCGGACGCTGCCGACACCACTCGCCCGACCGCCCCGCGCTCCCCCGCCGCGAGCCGCGATCTGGGGACCGCTGTCTCGAACACCGCGAACGCCGTGGGCACCTTTATCGCCCAGGGCGCCTCGGCCATGCGCGAGATGAACGCCGCGAAAAAGGCACTTGCCGATGCCCGCGCCCACCTGACCGAACTTGAGCAGCGCATTGCCGATCAGGCCGAGGAACTCGAGACGCGCCAGGATATCGCAGGCCGCTACGACCAGATCGTCGCCGACCAGCGCCAAGCGATTGCTACAGCGCAAAAGGCCGCCGCGGCAGCCGAGATTGACCGTGATGCCCACGCCGCCAAAGCGACAGAGCTCAAGGGTCAGTTCGAACAAATGAAGACAGAGGATGACGCGACTGAGCTCCGCCTGAAGGCCGCGCTCGACGCCGTGGAGGCCCGCGAGGCAAGCTCTCGCGAGACCGGCAACCGCCTCGTTCGACGTCTTGAGGATTCCAAGCGCATCCGCGACAAGGTGAAGGCCGAGCGAGACGCCGGCATTGCGGCCGCACAACAAACCGTCGACGCCACGCGCGCCCAGCTCGAGACGCTGCGTCATGAGTATGCCGAGCTGCAACGCAATCCCTCGGCAAATCCCGCCAACTATACGGTGCGCACCAGCGAGCTCTCGATGCAGATCTCCGACACGGCAGATGCCCTGCGTAAAGCCGAAGAAGATGTCCCGCGCATCACCGCCGACCTTGAGCACTCGCTTGCCGCAGCCGAGCAGGCCGTCGAGCAGGCTCAAGCCCCCATTGCCGAAGCCAAACGCGCGCACCAAGCCGTGACGACTGAGGCTGATGCCGCGCGCGACGAGCTGCAGACGGCGAAGACTGCCGCCGCGACGCGCCAGCGCGAACTGCGCGAGAAGATCGCTGCCGAGGACAAGGCACGCCGCGACCAAGAGCAGAGCATCGCCAACGCCCAAGCAGATGCCGCGCATGCGCAGTCGATTATCGAACAGGCGACCGAGGTACACGACCACCCAGAGATCACTGAGTCGCTTGCAGGGTCCTTGGCCCGAGACAAAGCCGAACACGCCGAGACCGAGCGAGAAGTCGCCCAGCTCGAGGCCACCGAGGACGCGGTGCGCGAGCGTACCCGCGACTCACGCATCAAATTCACCGGCGCCATCGTCTGCATCGTCGCTGCAATCCTGGTGATCATCCTAGTCTGGCTGTTCGCGAGCAAGTAACCACTCCCCAAAGACTACAAGGAGTGTCCCCAGGTGCCGGCACATAAGGAACGTCCCCAAGTACCAACAACGGCGGCGCCGATGCCTTGGCAAAGTCAGACACTATGACCCAATCCAGGGGCACGGAAACGACAGGAGCCCCCGCTCGTG
>CABUAT010000057.1 GCA_902489665.1 uncultured Collinsella sp.
CACGAGCGGGGGCTCCTGTCGTTTCCGTGCCCCTGGATTGGGTCATAGTGTCTGACTTATGCTCAACCAGCGACGTTTGCGCGCTTGTCAAGAGATTAGCCGTTGGGAAAGTGTCCAAAAATCCCACGCTCGTTCCTTTTGGATTGCGTTGCCCGTGGCCGACAGCCGTGCGGCACCGGTCCGCGTGGCGGCGTATAATCGGCGGCAGATGACTTGGACGTTAGGAAACCATGACCGATAGCATGCAGCAGATGGCGCTCGACACGCTCGGCGCCTATTTTGGCTACACCTCGTTTCGCCCGGGACAGGACCGCATGGTCGATGCGATCCTTGCCGGTCGCGATGCGCTGGGTGTTATGCCCACGGGTGCCGGCAAGTCCATTTGCTACCAGGTGCCCGCGCTCATGCTGCCCGGCATCACCTTTGTGGTGAGTCCGCTGCTGTCGCTTATGGAGGACCAGACCCGTGCGTTGCTCGCGGCGGGTGCGCGACCCAGCTATCTCAACTCCAGCCTTACTCCGGCCCAGCAAAACACCGTGCTCAAGCGGGCGCGCGAGGGCCGCTACCAGCTTATGTACGTGGCGCCCGAGCGCTTGCTCGAGCCGCGTTTTTTGGCCTTTGCGCAGGAGGCTGCGGGTTCCGCCGGCATTGGCGTGCCGCTCGTGGCCATTGACGAGGCCCACTGCGTAAGCCAATGGGGTCAGGATTTCCGCCCCGCCTATCTGCAGATTCGTGAGTTCATCGATTCCCTGCCGCAGCGCCCCATCGTGGCGGCGTTTACCGCCACGGCGACCGAACGCGTGCGTGCGGATATTCAGCAGATGCTCGGCCTGCAAAACCCTGCGACGGTGGTGACGGGCTTCGATCGCAAGAATCTCTACTTTGGTTGCGAGGAGATGGGCGACAAGGCCAAGACTGCCTGGGTGCGCGACTATGTGATCGCGCATTCGAGCGAGAGCGGTATCGTGTATTGCTCGACCCGCAAGACGGTCGATGCGCTGGCGGGCGAGCTTGCCGAGGCGCTGGGCCCCAGCGGCATTCGCGTTGGCCGCTACCATGCCGGCATGGGCAACGACGCCCGTCGCCAAAGCCAGCGCGCCTTTATCGACGACGATATCCAGGTGATGGTTGCCACCAACGCCTTTGGCATGGGCATCGACAAGCCCAACGTGCGCTACGTGATCCACAACAACGTGCCCGAGAGCATCGAAGCCTACTACCAGGAGGCGGGCCGCGCCGGCCGCGATGGCGACCCGGCCAGCTGCTACTTGCTGTGGAACGGCAACGATTTTCGCATGCGCCGCTTTCTGATCGACCGCGGCGATGCTGCCGATGAGGCGCTCGACGACGAGCAGCGCGCGTGGGCGCTCCAGAATCGATATCGTCTGCTCAGCCAGATGGAGGGCTACTGCAATACCACCGGCTGCCTGCGCGAATACATGCTGCGCTACTTTGGCGACGAGGCCGCGGCCGAGCATGCCGCGGCCAGTACGGGCGGCACCGCCGCGGACGACGTCGAGAGCTGCGGCAACTGCAGCAACTGCCTCACGCAGTTCGAGGTCGAGGACGTCACCGATATGGCCCGCGCCGCCGTGCGCTACGTGGCCACGCGTCCCATGCGCTTTGGCAAGTCGCTCATCGCCGATGTGCTCCACGGCGGCAACACCGAGCGCATTCGCCAGATGCATCTGGACGAGGACCGCGGCTACGGTGAGCTGTCGAGCGAATCGGTCGGGCGCATCAAGGACATCATCGGCCAGCTGTGCGGCCGCGGTTATCTGGCCACCTCGCAGGGGCAGTACCCGGTCGTGGGGCTGGGTCCGCGTGCCGTCGAGGTCGAGGATGAGGCGTTCGCCTTTACCGTTAAGCGTCGTGCGTCCAAGCGCAAAGCTTCGGCCCGCGCCCGCCGCGCCGTCGATCTGCTGCGCGAGGAGGCCGAGCTGGATCAGCGCCCGCGTGTTGGCGACGATGCCGAGCTGTTCGAGCGCCTGCGTGCCCTGCGCAAGGAGATCTCGACGGAGCTGGAGATGGCGCCGTACATGGTCTTTTCCGACAAGGCCCTGCGCGGCCTGTGCCGCCTACGCCCACAGACGCGCGACGAGCTTATCCAGGTCAACGGCATCGGCGAGAAAAAGGCCGACGCCTTTGGCGAGCAGTTTATGGCGGCGATTGAAGAATTTGAGTCCGAGCATGCGCGGGATGGAGTGTAACGATGGCATTCGACGATAAAACCGACCGCACTGACGTGCCCGCCGTGCCGCTGTACCAGCAGGTCATGGACGACCTAAAGGGCGAGATCGCGCGCGGCGTGTACGTGGCCGGCTCGCGCATCCCTGCCGAGATGGAGCTCGCGAAGTCCTACGGCGTGGGGCGCATCACCGTGCGCCGTGCCATCGAGGAGCTGTCGCGCGCGGGGTATCTCAACCGCCAGCAGGGGAGGGGCACGTTTGTGTGCGCCCCCAAGCTCAAGCGCAAGATTCGCCAGAAGGGTGACGTCCAGAGCTTTACTGAGGGTTGTGCTGCCAACGACATGGTGCCGGGTGCGCGTCTGGTGTCGCGCACGGTGGTCGCGGCGACGCACGAGGATGCGGCGTTCTTTGGCGTGGAGCCCGGCTGCGAGCTTATCGTGGTCGAGCGCGTGCGCACGGCCGACGGCATCCCCGTCATGCTCGAGAACAACGCCTTTGTGCTCGCCGACCATCCCTACCTGCAGACGCTGGCCGACGAGGACCTCACCGATAACTCAATCTTTGCGCTCGTTGCCGAGCATTCGGGTCGCGCGCCGCTCAAGTCCGACCCCTGCACCGTGGAGATTGCGCTTGCCGATACTCAGACGGCCCCGCTGCTGGAGGTGCCGGTCGGCGAGCCTCTCTTCTATATGGAGGCCTACTTTACCGACGCCGGCGGGCGCCCTCTACTGCTCGGCCGCCAAAAGATCGTGGGCTCGCGCTACGTCTTCGACATCTAACGTCCACAGATAGAACAATATAGAACAAATTTGCTGAGATGACTTCACGGGCGTTGTTACACGTGCTATAAATAGGACAACATAGAACGACAGCAGGTATGAGCTGTCGTCGTTCAAAGCCGCCCCACAAGGAGGAGCATCAGCATGAACGCACATGATCTGGTTCAGGAAATCATCGAGCGCAAGGGCAAGGTCGAGAACGTCTTTTGGATCGCCTGTGGCGGTTCGATGATCGACCTCATGCCGGCTAACGAACTGCTCAAGCGCGAGGCCACCACGTTTACCTCGACGGTCTATACGGCGCGCGAGTTTTGCCTGATGGCTCCCAAGAGTCTTGGCGAGAAGTCGCTCGTCATCGCCTGCAGCCACAGCGGCAACACGCAGGAGGTCGTCGACGGCTGCGAGATGGCGCTGACCGCCGGTGCCGAAGTCGTTGCCCTCACCGACTGCGAGGGCTCAAAGATCGACAACGGCAAGTGGACTACCTGGGTCTATCCGTGGGGCGAGGGCGTGTCGCAGGCCGAGGTGCCGCAGGGCATCGGCGCTCTGATCGCCGCCGAACTGCTCGACCAGCAGGAGGGCTACGAAGCGCTCGCCGACATGTACGAAGGCCTTAAGCAGATGGACGCGCTGCTGCCCGCCGCCCGTGAGAAGGTCAACGCCGAGCTGGGCGCCCGCTTTGCCGAGCTCTGCCAGCAGCACAAGTTCTTCTATATCCTGGGCTCCGGCCCCAACTTTAGCCAGACCTATGCCATGGCGATCTGCTCGCTCATGGAGATGCAGTGGCAGCACTGCTGCTACATCCACTCCGGCGAGTACTTCCACGGCCCGTTCGAAGCCACCGAGCCCGGCGTGTTCTACTTTGTGCAACTCGGATCGGGCGAGTGCCGCCCCATGGAGGAGCGCGCGCTGGCGTTCCTCAACACGCACACCGATACCGTCATGGTGCTCGATGCGCTCGAGTACGGCGTGGGTGAAGTGCCTGCCAGCGTGCGTTCGTACCTGGAGCCGATCTTCTTCTACGCGATGAGCTGCGAGCTGCGTGCCGCCCGCGGCAAGGTGTTCGACCACAGCCCCGAGATTCGTCGCTACATGGGCATCGAGCAGTACTAGGTAACGGGGAAAGCATTCACCTTCGATTCGCAAGCGTGTCGTGTGAGTCAAAAAGCGGGCCGTGCCGGGGATTTCCGGCGCGGCCCGCTTGGTATCGCGCTTAGATTCGCAAGGTTGCGGCGATTGACGGCCTACTTGCCGACAACGCCCTCGGCATCCCACCAGTCGAGCTGGGCGATGTTGTCGCGGATGTGCTGACAGCTCTTGTGGAAGCCCTCGAGCTCGTGCTCGGACAGGTCGAGCGTGTAGACCTCCTCGACGCCCTCGGCGCCGATCACGCACGGCAGGGAGGTGAAGATGCCCTCCTCGCCATACTGGCCGGTCATGAGCGTGGAGGCGGAAAGCACGGCGTGCTCGTTGTGCAGAACGGCGGCGCAGACGCGCGCGGCGGAGTTGGCGACGGCGTACTCGGTGCACTGCTTGCCCTGGTAGGTCACATAGCCGCCCTTGCGTGCAAGCTCCTCGACCTCCATGTGGTCGAAGGCGTACTTGTCGGGGTTCTCGGCCTGAAGCTCGTTAAGGCTCTTGCCGGCGATGGTTGCGGCCTTAAAGGCGGCCAACTGGCTAAAGCCGTGCTCGCCGATCATGTAGGCGTCGATGGACTTGGGGCTCACGCCGACCTTCTTGGAGATCTCGGTGCGCAGGCGGGCGGAGT
>CABUAT010000058.1 GCA_902489665.1 uncultured Collinsella sp.
CGCTGCAGCCACGCCACGCACGGCGCTCTTCCACCACCACGACACCGCGTTTTTCAAGCGCCTTGATGGTCGCCGACATGCTGTTATAGAGCAGGTTGAGGTCGCGCGTCGTGACCGGGCCGCATTGGAGCGCCTCGATGAGCTGACGTTGGCGAACCGCTGTCTTGGGCGGCGTGTAGTCGAAACCCTCGGGCGTGAGCATGACCCAGCGGTTTTGGATAGGCTTGACGGCGGGGCGCTCAACCGTCCACACGCCGTCATCGCCCTTGACCACGCGCGGACTTCCACCCGGGGGCAAGAACAAACGCAGGCACTCGGAAAGTGTCGCGACATACTCGCGGCTCATCCAGCGTGCGATACGGGCAGCCTCGACAGTAAAGAGCGGTTTGCTGAGGATAGCCTCGATGGGCTTGATGCGTGCGGGGTCGAGGGCGATGTTGCCTTGTAGGTCGCCCAGCTCAGGCGCAATGTCGACAATATAGCCCGCGGCGGCACGGTTACCAAAGTGGACCAGGACCGTTGATCCGATCTGCGCTTCGCTAGCAAGAGGTTGAGGAATGCCATAGGCAAACGGCTCGGACAGCGCACGCGTTGGGATGTCGAGAACCACGCTCGCATAGGCGGCGATGGGCTCAGGTGCGGGCTCGGGCTGCGCCGGGGCGGCGGCAGGAGCCGCGGACTTCGGAGCTTCCTCCGGTTCCGGCGAACCAAACAGCGAAAGTTGCTCGGCCATGGCCCCAGCACCTCCTATCCCAAACGTCTACAGAAACAAGAGCCCCGCTCGGGGTGAACGGGGCTCGGATACATACGTTTGCGCAGCGATTACAGCGCCATCGTGCGGGCGCGGTCGATGCGTGCCAGGCAGTCGTCGCGGCCGACGAGCGCCATGGTCTCGCCCAGCGGGGGGCTCACCATGTTGCCGCAGACGGCGACGCGCACGGCCTGGAACACCACGCGCTTCTTAAGGTCCATCTGCTCGGGCAGCGGCTCAAGCGCGGCGTCGATGGCCTCGGCAGTCCACTTGTCCACGCCCTCGAGCGCGGCCTTGGCGGCATCCAGAATGGCGCCCATGCCTTCCTTAGCCAGGCCCTTGTTAACGGATTTCTCGTCATACTCGAGCGTCTCGGCCGTAGCGAAGATGGGAGCGGCGACGGTCACGGCGTCGGCCGGCATCTTGGTGCGCGGCTTGACGATTGCGGCAAGCGCGTCGATCCAGTCCTCGCCGTACTCGACGTTGCCCTCGATGAGACCCGCCTCATGCAGCTCGGGGACCATGATCTCGTCGGCAAACTGGGCATCGGACATGCCGTTGATGTACTCGGCGTTGACCCAGTCGAGTTTCTTTGGGTCGAAGGTCGCCGGGTTCTTGGAGATGCGGTCGAGCGAGAACTTGCTGGCCAGGACATCGCGCGGGATGATTGTGGTCTCGCCGTCGAGCGACCAGCCGAGCAGCGCCAGGTAGTTGACGAAGGCGTCGGACAGGTAGCCGGCGTCGCGGTACTCCTCCACCGAGGTGGCGCCATGGCGCTTGGAGAGCTTCTTGCCGTCGGCGCCCAGGATCATGGAGATGTGGGCGAACGTGGGCACGGGCGCGCCGAGGGCCTCGTAGACCATGACCTGACGCGGGGTGTTGGACAGGTGGTCGTCGCCGCGGATGACATGGGTGATCTTCATCATGGCGTCGTCGACGACGGTCGCAAAGTTATACGTGGGCGTGCCATCGGAGCGGAAGATGACAAAGTCGTCGAGCTCCTTGGCGTCGAAGGTCACCTCGCCGTGGACGGCGTCGTGGATGACGACGTCGCCGCGGTCCTCGGGCACCTTAATACGCAGGACGTAGGACTCGCCGGCCTCGATGCGACGGCGGGCCTCCTCGGGATCAAGATCGCGGCAACGGCGCTGATAGCCCTGGAAGGGGTCCTTGCGCTCCTGCGCGGCCTTGCGGTCGGCGTCGAGCTGCTCCTTGGTGCAGAAGCAGGGATAGGCCTTGCCCTCGTCCCAAAGCTTCTGGGCGGCCTGCTTGTACAGGTCCAAGCGCTCAGTCTGGGCGTAGGGGCCAAAGTCGCCGCCTACCTCGGGGCCCTCATCCCAGTCCAGGCCAAGCCAACGCATGGCGCGCAGGATGATCTGCGTGTTCTCATCGGTGGAGCGGGTGGGGTCGGTGTCGTCGATGCGCAGGATGAACGTGCCGCCGTTTGCGCGGGCGAAAGCCCAGTTATAGATAGCGGTGCGAGCGCCGCCGATGTGCAGCTTGCCCGTCGGTGAGGGTGCAAAGCGGACGCGAACGTCTGATGCCATGGATATCTCCTCGATTGCAGGATGGATGTCTAACCGCACCAGTATAAAGCATCAAAGCAACCTCCGCACAAAGGGCACCGACTCACTCATTGGGGACAGACTTAAATGACCAGTCTTTGGCAACCTGTTGGCATTTAGGTAAGGCTGGTCATTTAAGTCTGTCCCCAATGAGTAGGTGCGGAAAGGGTGTGAATGTTTGATTTACGCGCTATGATGAGCCCTTGCATAGAGAGCCCGGCGGAATGGTAACGGTCGCCGGGACACGTTTTTGAAAGGACAATCATGTCAGAAGAACTTCGTTCCATCCCACCCCAACACGGGTCCTTCGTATTTACGTCGGAGTCGGTGACCGAAGGTCATCCCGATAAGATCGCTGACCAGATCAGCGACGCCGTCCTCGACGCAATCCTCGCCAAAGAAATAGAGCTCCAGGAGCAGGGCTACATCGCCCCCAACGGCGTGCCTGCCAACGTGGAGAACGTCCGCTGCGCCTGCGAGACCCTCGTGACCACCGGCACCGTCATCGTCGCCGGCGAGATCCGCACCCAGGCCTACGTCGACGTGCAGGAAATCGCCCGCGGCGTTATCCGCCGCATTGGCTACAACCGTGCCAAATTCGGTTTTGACTGCGACACCTGCGGCGTTATGAGCCTCATCCACGAGCAGTCGCCCGATATCGCCCAGGGCGTCGACGAGTCCTTCGAGACCCAGACCGGCGCTACCACCGACCCGATCGACCTGATCGGTGCCGGCGACCAGGGCATGATGTTCGGTTATGCCTCCAACGAGACCAAGACCCTCATGCCCATGCCGCACTACCTGGCAAGCCGTCTGGCTGAGCGCCTGGCCGCCGTGCGTCACGACGGTACCCTCGCCTATCTGCGTCCCGACGGCAAGACCCAGGTCACCGTGCGCTACGAAGACGGCAAGCCCGTCGAGGTAACGACCATCGTCATCTCCACGCAGCACGCCGCCGAGATCGAGGACATGGGCAAGATCAAGGCCGACCTCATCGAGCACGTCATCACCCCGGTCATGGACGCCGAGAACATGCCGTGGGACAACGCAGACATCTACGTGAACCCCACCGGTCGCTTTGTCGTGGGCGGCCCCATGGGCGACACGGGCCTCACCGGCCGCAAGATCATCGTCGACACCTACGGCGGCTACGGCCGTCACGGCGGCGGTGCCTTTAGCGGCAAGGACTGCACCAAGGTTGACCGCTCCGCCGCGTATGCCGCGCGCTGGGTCGCCAAGAACGTGGTCGCCGCCGGCCTTGCCGACCGCTGCGAAGTCGAACTTGCCTACGCCATCGGCGTTTCCAAGCCCCTCTCAATCATGGTCGACACCTTCGGTACCGCGAATGTTGCCGAGGACAAGATCGTCGAGGCCGTAGAGAAGACCTTCGACCTGCGCCCGGGCGCAATCATCCGCGACCTAGATCTGCGTCGCCCCATCTACGAAAAGACGGCAGCCTACGGTCACTTTGGCCGAGAAGACGCCGACTTCACCTGGGAGAAGACCGACCGAGTCGAAGAACTCAAAGCAGCCTGCGGCCTGTAAGCTAACCCGAAAAGCTACAGCCAAAAACAACGCACCAAAAGAAGTACCGGCCCCAACCGGTACTTCTTTTTTATTTAAACGGTGGTGAAGATGCTTCGATATGAGCCTACGCTGCGTCACCAGCTAATGAATTTTGCAGCACGCGCCCTTCTACCATGTATCCTTAGTCCCGAGGGGCGGGGCATAAGGTCGATCGCGAGTTCCGCACGAGCCGGAGAGCACTTAATGTGCTCTCCGTGCGAG
>CABUAT010000059.1 GCA_902489665.1 uncultured Collinsella sp.
GCTTTATCTAGCTGGTAAAAGCCTTTACCTTGCTGAATACTCTCAATTTTGCACGGCGCAGGCGGGGGTACCTTTGCCCACGGCAGGATATGGAAGCCAAGCGCCAACTTGCTGGCAAGCTCGTGCCGGCAGCCCCGGCCTTTCCTTTGCCTAGCGCGACCCTTGCGAAGCGCGTGAGCGGTAGGGAAAGGAAAAGCCGGGGCGAACAACCCGCGGCGTAGCCAGTGTTCGCGTTACGGCAGGATATGGAAACCGAGCGCCGCGATATCCTTGGCAAAGCCGCGGACGGTGTCGAGCGAGACCTCGTACGGGTCACGGCCGATGTTCTTGCGCTTGGCCAGGATGCCGTTGGGCACCGTGATGATCTGGCAACCGCAGGCCTCGGCCTGGTAAATGTTGATGAGCTCGCGCGTGGACGCCCACAGGACCTCACAGTTGGGCTTGATGGCGGCCTTCTTGACCGACTCCGTCATAAACGGAATGGGGTCGACGCCGGTGTCGGCGATGCGGCCGGCAAAGAGCGAGATGATGGACGGCGTCTCGGTGTCAACGGCCTCGACCATCTCGTCAACCTGCTTAGGCGTAAAGATGGTGGTGACGTTGACCTTGATGCCGTCGGCCGACAGCTTGCGCACCAGCTCGGCGGTGGACTCGCCCTTGGTGGTCACGCACGGAATCTTGACGTAGACGTTCTCGGCCCAGGTAGCGATCTCGCGCGCCTCGACCTCCATGGTCTCGACGTCGTCGGCAAAGACCTCAAACGAGACGGACACATCGGTGATGTGGGTCAAGACCTCTTTGGCAAACGCGCGGTAATCCGTCACGCCGCCCCTCTTCATAAGGGACGGGTTGGTCGTGAAACCCTGAACGTTGCCGTTCTCGTACATGTCGAGCATGCCCTCGAGGTTTGCACCGTCAGCGAACACCTTGATTGCCATCTGCCTGATTCCTTTCGTTTGCATAAGGCCGGTAAACTGCTAAACACTTTACCTACGTTTATCAAGGCTTGAGCTGCGGTTTTTTATCTTCTCGGCGAACGGTATAAACACCTCAGTGTTTGGATTGATAAATCGATTGAGCATTCAAAAGCGAAGAGTCGCAGTTTGAGCAAACGTCAGAACGCGGGATTCACTAGATGAGGCCGAAATGCTGCATCGCTGTGACGGTACCGTCGTGTGCGACATCGTCGGTCACGTAGTCGGCGACCGCCTTGACCTCGGGCATGGCATTACCCATGGCCACGGCTGTCTCGACGGCGGCGAGCATGCCCAGGTCGTTGCCCGAATCGCCAAAGCCAAAGGTGCGCGCATTTCCCTCGCGGCCCAGATACGCCAGCGCTCGCGCCACGCCCACGCCCTTGTCAATGCCCTTGGGGCTCAGCTCGCGATTCTGGCCACCGGTGTTGCACAGCTCAAACTCGCAATCGATAAAGCCGTCATCATTGGCTACGCGAGCCAGGTCGCCCGCGGTGATGCATACCTTGCCCACGTGCAGACTGCCGTCGACGCGCATTTCCTCGGTGCTGTGCACCACAGAAGTGCCGATCAGAGACGACTGCTCAACACCCGCGGGTTCCAGGGCAAAAGTAGCCACGTTGGTCTCGAAAAAGGCCTCAATCCCTGCCGCGGCCATACGGCGCGCAAGCTCCTCAATAACGTCCTCGTCAAAGCAGTCCTCATGCACCACGCGGCCCTCGACCTCGAGCGTCGCTCCCGCCATGGCAACGACACCCGCCGGGTTCAGCGCGCGCAGGCCATCGGCAATCAGCCACAAGGGACGACCCGTGCAGATAAATGCCTGGTGACCCGCATTGCGCAGACGACCAAATGCATCGACAACAGCCTTCGACGGATGGACTGCATTGAAGTCCTTATCGGTCATATCGTCGGGATCGAACGACGTCAGCGTGCCGTCCACGTCAAAAAAGAGCACAGCGGGTTCGGGACACGCATCAATCATATGGGTTCCTTTCGAGAATAAGGGCAAACGAAGCATCCATCATATAATGGAGCGACGCAACCAGAGAGGTCACCCATGGAATTTTACGCAAGCTGCCCCGAGGGCTTTGAGTCCGCACTCGCCGATGAGCTTAAACGCCTCGGGCTTTCGCATGTCCGCCGCCTGAAGGGCCGCGCCACGTTTGAGGGCGAGCTCGAAGAAGGCTATCGCGCGTGCCTGTGGTCGCGCCTGGCGAGCCGCGTGTTCGTGGTACTCGGACGCTTTGAGGCGCAGGATGCCGATGAGCTGTACGACGGCGTTTACGACATCGCTTGGGAGACCATCATCCGCCCCGGCGCCACCATCGCCATCACCGCCCGCGGCGTGACCGAGCAGCTGCGCAACACGCGCTTCTCGGCCCTGCGCGCCAAGGACGCGCTGTGTGACCGCCTGGCCGAGACCACGGGCCGTCGCGCCGACGTTGATGCCGCCGATCCCGACGTTCATCTGCTGCTTTCGCTGCGTCAGCGCCGCGCGAGCATCAGCCTGGACCTTTCGGGCGACCCGCTGTTCAAACGCCTGCCGCCCGCAGCGGCCCGCGCCAGCGAGGGCGCGCACGTGCTGCGCCCCGACTACGCCGCCCTGGTGCTGGCGCAAGTCAGCTGGACCGCGCTATGCGAGCGCGAGCTGACGGCCGATGATTACGAGAACGAAGCTCTGCCCACGCTGATCGACGCCTCGTGCGCCGGCGGCGGCCTGCTGCTGGAGGCCGTGAATATCCTGACTGACCGCGCCCCGGGCGCCGCACGCGAGCGCTGGGGCTTTGAGGGCTGGCAGCTGCACGACGCCGCCCTGTGGGAGCAGCTGCTTGCCGAGGCGCGCTCGCGCGAGGCGGCAGCGCGCGAGCGCCAGGCGCGCATCGTGGCCGCAGACATCGACCCCGCCGCCCGCAAGACTGCCGAGCGCATGGTCAAGAGCGCTGGCCACAAGCGCTTTGTCGATTTCTGCGCCGCCAAGTCCGCCACCGTACTGGACCACGCGGGCGCCGTCGCCGGTGCCGCCGTGGTCGCGGATACGACCGAGACACCGCTTTCGCTCATGCACGACGCCATGACGCTGGTCGGTGAGCTGCGCCGCGCGCCCGAGCTTTCCGCGGCGCCGGTCGCCGCGCTCACCCGCGATGGATTGCTGGCCCGCGCGCTCCACGCCGAGCCCGAGCGCTCGATCGCCGTCATGCCCAATAACGAGGAGGCAACTATTGAGGTTTGGCCCTCGCTCGACCACGCCGCCGCGGCGTTTGAGGCTTCGACCAGTGCGGATGCCGAGGCCGAGGTTGCGGATGCCAACGAAGTCAACGACAACGCCGCCAACACCCCCATGCCCGAGCCTGCCGCCACACTCGACCTGGGCGACGGCAAGCCGCTGCCCGTGCTCATCCCCGAGTCGGAGCAGTTCGCCAACCGCCTGCGCAAGAATGCCCGTCTGCGCCGCAAGTGGGCCAAGCGCGAGGGCGTGAGCTGCTACCGCGTCTACGATGCCGACCTACCCGACTACTCCGCCGCCATCGATCTGTACGAGGGCTGCCCGCAGACGCCGGGCCGCTGGCTCGTCATCGCCGAGTACGCCGCGCCTAAGACCATCGATCCCGCGCTAGCCCAGGCCCGCATGCTCGACATCTTGGCCATCGCGCCGCGCATCCTGGATGTTCCGGCCGAGCATGTGCACGCCAAGGCCCGCATGCGCTCGCGTGGCGGCTCGCAGTACGGCAAGCAGGGCGCCGGTAAGGGCGCATCAGGCGAGCGCGCCAACATCGCTCGCCGTCGCCTGCCGCTCATCGAAGAGGGCGGACTCACCTTTGCCGTCAACTTTGACGATTATCTGGATGTGGGCATCTTCCTGGATCACCGCGTCACCCGCAACCTGGTGCGCGAGCACGCCAAGCAGGCGCGTCGCTTCCTCAACCTGTTTGCCTATACCGGCACCGCCACCTGCTACGCGGCGGACGGCGGCGTCGAGGAGACCGTGACGGTCGACCTCTCCAACACCTACCTGGACTGGGCCGAGCGCAACATGCGCCAAAACGGCTTTGT
>CABUAT010000060.1 GCA_902489665.1 uncultured Collinsella sp.
TGATGGGCAGCGTGCCGAGCTTTTCCTCGAGCGTCTTGAAGAACTTGAGGCCGGGGCCCTGCGTCCACGAACCGTAGGACGAATCGGGTGAGGAGAACGGCACTTCCCAATAGGCCTCGAAGCCGCGGAAGTGATCCAGGCGGATGACATCGTACATGTTGAGGGCGGCGCGGATGCGGCCCTCCCACCAGGAGAAACCGTCGGCTTCCATGGCGTCCCAGTCGTAGATGGGATTTCCCCAGTACTGGCCGGTGGCCGAGAACTGGTCGGGCGGCGTGCCGGCGACACTTACGGGATTGCCGGCGGCGTCGATCTTAAAGAGCTCGGGCGTGGCCCACATCTCGACGGAGTCGCGCGAGACATAGATGGGCAGGTCGCCGATGATGAGGATGTCGCGCTCGTTGGCATAGGCCTTGAGGCGACTCCACTGACGATCGAAGAAGTACTGCGTCATCTGGTGGTAGAGCATGCGCGCGGGATGGGCGACGCAGACCTTGGCGGAAGCTTCGCCGCGGGTGCGGAGTTCCGCGGGCCACTCCCAAAACGCCTTGAGACCGCACTCCTCTTTGACGGTCATGAACTCACAGTAGGGGATGAGCCAGTCCTCGTTGGCCTGGATAAAGTCATCGAAATCGGCCGGCTTGTCGGCAGCAAAGCGCTCAGCGGCGCGGTCGAGAATCTGACGGCGGCCGTCAAAGATAGCACCGTAGTCGACATTGCTGGGGTCGGATCCCAGATACACGCCATCGATATCGCGCTGCTCCAGATACCCTGCCTCGATAAGCTCGGCAAAGTCGATAAAGTTGGGGTTGCCTGCGCGGGCCGAGAACGACTGATAGGGCGAATCGCCATAGCTGGTCGTCGTAAGGGGCAGAATCTGCCAGTAATGTTGTTTGCACGAGGCGAGAAAATCGACGAAGTCGTAGGCATTCCAGCCAAAGCCGCCGATTCCGTATGGTCCGGGCAGAGATGAGACGGGCATGAGGACGCCGCTTGCACGCTCCATGAATGCGCTCACCAACCTTCTTGTTGTGGGGTCGGCCTGCCGATGGGTGTGCAGTCCGCCTCCGATGTTCTGATTCGGTACGCCTATTGTAAAACATGTTGTTTAAACATGTACAGGCAAGATAAAAAAGTTGGTCGATTTTCGGCGAATGGTTACATGCCATGAAAAAGCCCCGACCTCACAACGTGAGATCGGGGCAAGAGCGGTATGTAGGTTTTTGCTACTCGGCGTCGGCGAAGCCGTTGGGGTTGTGGCTCTGCCAGTTCCAGCTATCGCGGCACATGTCCGCGATGTCGTACTGGGCCTTCCAGCCCATCATGCGCTCGGCCTTGGAGGCATCGCACCAGTTGGCAGCGATGTCGCCGGCGCGGCGCTCGCGGATCACGTAGGGCAGCTCCTTGCCACAAGCCTTGGAGAAGGCGGCGACGACCTCGAGTACCGAGGTGCCGGTGCCGGTGCCCAGGTTAAAGATCTCGACGCCGGTCTTGCCGTTCATCCAGTTAAGGGCGGCAACGTGACCAGATGCCAGATCGCACACGTGGATGTAATCGCGCACGCCGGTGCCGTCGGGGGTGGGGTAGTCGTTGCCAAAGACCTGAACGGCCTCGAGCTTGCCCACGGCGACCTGGGCGACATAGGGCACCAGGTTGTTGGGGATGCCCTTGGGGTCCTCGCCGATCAGGCCCGACGGATGAGCGCCGATGGGGTTGAAGTAACGGAGCAGCACGACGTCCCACTCGGGGTCGGCGGTGTGGACGTCCATAAGGATCTGCTCGATCATCCACTTGGTCCAACCATAGGGGTTGGTCGCGGGCTTCTTAGGATCCTCCTCGGTGACGGGCGGGTTGTCCGGGTCGCCGTAGACGGTCGAGGAGCTCGAGAAGATGATGGACTTGCAGCCATGGTTGCGCATGACGTCGATGAGCACCAGGGTGTTCTCGATGTTGTTGTGGTAGTACTCGACGGGCTTGCTCACCGACTCGCCGACGGCCTTAAAGCCGGCAAAGTGGATGACGCGGTCGATCTGATGGGTATCGAAGATCTTGTTCATCGCATCGCGGTCGAGCACGTTGGCCTCGTAGAAGGTGAGGTTCTTGGCGGCCTCGTCGCCCACGATGGTCTTGACGCGGTCGACGGCGACGGAGCTGGAGTTGGAGAGATCATCGACGATGACGACCTGGTAGCCACCTTCGAGAAGCTGAACGACGGTGTGCGAGCCGATAAAGCCGGCGCCACCGGTAACGAGGACGCAGGTGTCTTTGGGGTCGAGTGCTTTGGACATGTAGTCTCCTATCGAATCAGGAACACTTCTTCAGGGGAGTATAGCGCAGGCAGGGACGCCCAAATCGTGCGCTGTGGGAAAAGCAGAGGATTGTGCTAACGTACTCATAGAAGAGCTTGCGTACGCATAACCTGATCTTTGGCATTTGCTTACGAGCCGCTGACCTTGTAGTTTCCTGCCGTTCGTGGAAATCGTTGGGACGCGCCATATGTACGCTAATATGTATGAGTTGAGCGACATATAAATAAACATGTAACGGAGTACATATGTCACCAAACAGCGATTCCATCCTTTCCCAGGAGCTCTCGCGCCGCACTGCCCTCAAGGCCCTGTTCGGCGCCGCTTCTGCGGCAGTTCTTTTTGGCCTGCCCGCTCGCGCCCATGCGGCGGAGGCTTCCAAAGAAACAACCGATAAACTGAATGCCGCCCAGGCCCAGCTCGACGAGGTTCAGGCCCAGCTCGACAGCATCGCAAATGAGTATGCGGCGCTGGCCAACAAGAATGCCCAGACCCTCAACGACATCGAGAATGTCCAGGGCAAGATTGACGACACGCAGGCCCAGATCGATGAAAAGAAGGCCGAGCTCAAGAAGAAGCGCAACGACCTTTCCGATCGCGTGGCCGCCAGCTACAAGTCCGGCGGCACGAACATCCTGTCGCTGCTGCTGGCCTCTGGCTCGTTTGAGGAACTCGTCGCCAACGCGCATTACGTTGAGAAGATCAACAAGAGCGACCGCGACGCCATCGAGGACATTCAGACCATCCAGGAAGAGCTCGATGCGCAAAAGACCGAGCTCGAGTCGCAGAAGGCCGACTTAGAGAAGCTCAAGGACCAGCAGACTGCCCAGATGCAGGACATGCAGGCCAAGCAGCAGGAAGTCCAGACGGTTCTGAACGGCCTCTCTGACGATGTCAAGGAGCTCATGGCTCAGCGTGATTCCGAGATTCTCGCTGCCGCCCAGGCCGAGGAGGCCGCTAGGAAGGCCGCCGCTGCCGCGGCCGCCGCGAACAAGAACAATTCCTACTCGGGTGGTTCGAGCTCGGGTGGCGGATCGTATGCGCCCGGAACTCCGCAGCAGAATGCCGGCTCGGGCAAGCAACAGGCCGTCGTCAACGCGTGCTACTCCACGCCTTCGCCGGGCCAGAACTGGTGCGCGGCGTGGGTCACCAATGTCTTCCGTAACGCCGGCGTTGGCTACTTTGGAGGCAATGCGTGCGACATGTTTAACGCCTGGTGCTATAGCTCCGACCGCTCGGCGCTGCAGGTGGGCATGATCGTGGCCGACTCATCGCATAGCGGCACCGGCATGCCGGGTCTGATCTATGGCCACGTGGGCATCTATGTTGGCGGCGGCATCGTTATGAGCAATGAGGGCGCCATTACGTCTAAGTCGCTTGATTCGTTTATTAGCTTCTATGGCACTGGCTCTGGCGTGCGTTGGGGCTGGCTTGGCGGTATCGCGCTGTCGTAGCTGCGGTTTGAAGCAAGTTGGTCCGGGACTGGGGGCGAGGCATAAGGTTGCCTGCTCTACAGTCCTGCGCAAGACGAAGGCCACATTAAGTGGCCTTCTTTGCGTGCGGAACTCGCGAC
>CABUAT010000061.1 GCA_902489665.1 uncultured Collinsella sp.
TGTGGCGAGGACGTCGTGCACGGCAAGCCCGACCCCGAGATGTATCTGCTCGCCTGCGAGCGCGCGGGCTTTGCTCCCGAGGAATGTGCCGTGGTCGAGGATTCGCGCAACGGTTGCGTCTCGGGCATTACGGCCGGCTGCCATGTCTTTGCCGTCCCCGATATCGTGCCGCTGCCGCAGGACGTGGTGGATGGCTGCGAGGCCGTGCTCGATACGTTGTTCGACCTGGCGGCGGCGGTCAAGGCCGTGCGCTAGACAATTGCGGCGTTGAAACGAGCAATTGCTTACGTTTGCGCTTAAACAAAAGGGGTCCGGCAATGGTCGGGCCCCTTTTGCTTAAGCGGCGACTTAGCATACTCGCGGGCGTGCTATAGATACGCACCGAGGTTGATGGCCGTGGCGTCGGTCTGGCTGCTTGCCTGGGTGCTGGCGCGTTCCAGTAGGAACGGACGTACCAGTTCTTGGCGGTTGATATCCTCGGCGGCGACTGCGGTGACGGTGCGCGCGGCAGAGCTGACGTGGATATGCTTGGTCTTTGTCGGGACCTTGTTCTCGATTTGCTCCATCAGCAGTTGGACACCCTTGCGGCCAATCTCGTAGCCCGGGGGCGCTACCGTAGTGAGCGGGACCGATCCGCTCCAAGCGAGCGGGTTGCCGTCGCATCCGGCCACGCGTACTTGCCCGGGGACAGAGATGCCCTTGTTGACCAGTGCCGAAACGACGCCCGAGGCCAACACATCGGTCAGGCCGACGACAAAATCGGGACGTTCGTCCGCGGGGCGCTCGGCGATTTGGGCACCGATGCCGTAGCCGTCGGCAGCGGTATTCCATTCGCCGGCGTCGATGACTTCGATCTTGATATCGGGGTGCAGGGCGAGCGCCTTATGAATGCCAAGGACGCGCAGGGTGAGTTGCATAAATGCTGCTCGGCCGACGACGACAATATGGTGCGCGCCGCGGGCGATAGCAAGTTCGGCAATGATGCGACCCTGGGCCTCGTTGTCGGCCGCTACGTAGTAGCCGGGCTCGGAGCAATGGATGTCCAGATGGACGATCGGCACGGGCATCTTGGTCATGGCGGGGTGCCAGTCGGGGGATGCCATGGGCTGAACCATGACGCCGGACATCTGGGTGCCCATAAAGTAGCGCAGGTAATGGTCCTCGAGAATATCGTCGTTATCGGCGTTGGCGATGAGCAAGTCGTAGCCGTGCTTGCGGGCCTCGTTGTGGGCGCCGCTGGCGATTTGGAGCGAAAAGCCGTGATCGAGACGGGGGAGCACCAGGCCAAAGGACTTGGTGGCGCCGCCCGCGAGCTGACGGGCGCTTTGGTTGGGCAGGTAGCCAAGGCGATTGATGGTCTCGTTGATGAGCTTGAGGGTCTCGGGGCGCAGCTTTTCGGGGTGGTTGAGCGCGTTGGAAACCGTGCCCAACGAAACCCCGGCCTCGCGCGCGACGTCGCTGATTTTTACCTTTGCCATAGCGGCCCCTTTGATGCGTTTCAAGTACAAGCCAGATTGTAGCATCCCAAACCTTCCAAAAAGGGACAGGTTTATTTTGGCAGGTTTTATCTGGGCAAACGCTATTGCCAGCGCGACCACCACGAAGGGGGCAGGCACCTTTGTGGTGGTTTGGACCGGCTGGACGTGTGTGCATCGAGTGGTATCTAAGTTGAGATACCACTTCTGGTATATCAGCTTGCGTTTGCGTGAGTACAATACTCGAACGTTATACGTCTCAGCGCCCCTTGTGCGTGGACGTCTTGCAGTCACGCGAACGAAGGGATTTATCTTATGTGCGGAATCGTCGGCTACACCGGCTCTGATATTGCAAAGAACATCCTGGTCACGGGCCTCAAGCGTATGGAGTATCGCGGCTATGACTCCTCGGGCGTCGCGCTCGAGGTGGGCGAGGGCGCCGCGGCGCACCTCGACGTCATCCGCCGCGTGGGCAAGGTCGCGGGTCTGGAGAGCGAGCTTTCCAACATCGACAGCGACGCTACCTGCGGTATCGGCCATACCCGTTGGGCCACCCACGGCAAGCCCTCCGTCGTTAA
Organism: uncultured Collinsella sp.; assembly: GCA_902489665.1. Taxonomy (GTDB): domain Bacteria; phylum Actinomycetota; class Coriobacteriia; order Coriobacteriales; family Coriobacteriaceae; genus Collinsella. The sequence continues at coordinate 2,054 of CABUAT010000061.1, forward strand.
CGCTCACCCCCACACCAGCTGCGACGGTCGTATCGCCATCGTCCACAACGGCATCATCGAGAACTTCGCCGAGCTGCGCGAAGAGCTGGAGGGCCGCGGCCACCACTTTAAGAGCGAGACCGATACCGAGGTCTTCGCGCATCTGATCGAAGAGGCTTATGCCGAGACGCACGACCTGATGGCCTCCGTGCGCGAGGCTTGCACCCACGTGGTCGGTGCCTATGGTCTGGCCGCCGTGTGCGCTGACGAGCCCGGCGTGATCGCCGTGGCCCGCAAGGATTCCCCGATCGTGGTCGGCGTGGGCGAGACCGGCGCCTATGTCGCCTCCGATGTCATCGCGCTCATCGACGCCACCCGCGATGTCGTGGTGCTCGAGGACGGTCAGTTTGCCAAGCTCACGCCCACAGGCGTCGAGTACACCGACGAGGCCGGCAACGTTATCGAGCCCAAGGTCACCTACATCGACTGGGACCTGGACATGGCAGAAAAGGGCGGTTATCCCGACTTTATGCTCAAGGAGATTCACGAGCAGCCGCGCGTCGTGCGCGACACGCTGGTTGGTCGTATGACGCCGGCCGGCGAGCTCGACATCGACGAGCTGGGCCTTTCGCTCGAGGAACTCAACGACATCGACCGCGTCTACGTGATCGCTTGCGGCACCAGCTATCATGCTGGCCTCATTGCCAAGAATCTCATTGAGGGCTGGGCTCGCATCCCCACCGAGGTGGAGGCGGCCAGCGAGTTCCGTTATCGCAACCCCATCATTACGCCGACGACGCTTGTCGTTGCCGTGTCCCAGTCGGGCGAGACGGCCGATACCCTTGCCGCCATTCGCGACGCGCGCATCAAGGGTGCCAAGGTCTTCGGCATCACCAACGTGGTGGGCAGCCCCGTGGCGCGTGAGAGCGACGGCGTCATCTACACCAAGGCCAACAAGGAGATCGCGGTCGCCTCGACCAAGAGCTTCATCGGCCAGGTCGTGAGCCTTACGCTTTTGGCCCTGCTGCTGGCGCAGGTCAAGTACCGCTTGACCACCAAGCAGGCGCGCATGCTGTTCCGCGAGCTTTCCGATACGGCCGAGCAGATCCAGTGGATTTTGGATACCCAAACCGAGGCCGTTCATGAGGCTGCCCTGCTGTGCAAGGACGCGCAGTCGGCGCTGTTCGTGGGCCGTGGCATGGGTGCCGCTATTTCCTACGAGGGTGCGCTCAAGCTCAAGGAAGTCAGCTACCTGCACGCCGAGGCATATGCCGCCGGTGAGATGAAGCATGGCCCCATTGCCCTGATCGACCCGGGCTTCCCTGTCATCGCCGTGGCCACCAAGAGTGCCACCTACGACAAGACCGTGTCGAACCTTATGGAGTGCAAGGCGCGCGGCGCCAAGGTCATCGTCGTTGCCACCGAGGGCGACGAGGAGATCAACAAAATCGCCGACTGCATTATCCGCGTGCCAGCAGTCCGCGACGTGTTCAGCCCCATCACGGCGAGCGTCCCGCTGCAGCTGCTCGCCCGCGAGGTCGCCATCCTGCGCGGCTGCGACGTCGACCA
>CABUAT010000062.1 GCA_902489665.1 uncultured Collinsella sp.
AAGCGGTCGGCGGGGCCATTGTGGCTCTTGACAGCGGATTGGGTCATATGAGCGAAAACGCCCCTAAGCGAGCAAGGTGACGTGAAAGAGGAGGGAAGCGTACTTTTGTACGCGACCGACGATTGAACGTCAGATTGCCGCTTGGGGACGTTTGCAGCGTCGACTGGTTACGCGGTTTGGTAAAACCGCGTAACCCTAAAGCTCTAATTCATTCAAACGGAGGATCGCAACAATATAGATCTTGAGCGCCTGCTTGAGCTGTTCCTCGTTGGCGCACTCGTTGGGGCCGTGCATCTGGCCGCCCCATGCGGGCAGCTCCAGGCCGGTCTCCTCGGGGCCAAACGAGACGGCGCGGGCAAAGTTGCGCGCGTACGTGCCGCCGCCCATGGCAAAGGGCTCGGCATGCTTGCCGGTGAACTCGTTATAGGTATCGATAAGCGCCTTCACGGCCGGATCGTCGGCAGACACCGAGAACGGCACCTTCGCACGACCCACACGGCACGTCACGCCAAAACGGCCCACGAGCGGCTCGAGCTGCTCGCGGATGGTATCGGCACTCGTGCTATCGGGGAAGCGCACGTCGATGACCTGCTCGATATGGCCATCCGCCACACGGACGACGCCAGCGTTGCAGGTAAGCGGGCCAAACGCTGGGCTCGTCGCGTCGATACCCAGGCCGCGACCATAGGCATCCGCATGCACAAAGGCCAGGAACTTGACGAACTCGTGCTCGGCAGGCGTCAGCAGGCGCTCGTCGCGTGCACCAAACGCGTCCTCGGCCTCGCGCAGATACGACACGATCAGGCCGACGGCGTTGATGGTGCCCTCAGGCATCGAAGCGTGACCGCCAATACCGTGGGCGAAAATCTGCGCATGCCCGTTATCGAGTGTCGTGATCTCAAGGCGGTCGGCGTTCTCGACCGGCGCCGGCAGCTCATCGGCGGCAATCGCGAGCTCGCAGATAGACTGCGACGGAATGGCGTTGCTCGCCTCGGCACCGCTCCAGGACACAATGCGCCCGCCGTCGATCTTGGGGCTCACGAACGTCGCCCCAAACTGGCCCTTCTCAGCATTGCAGACCGGGAACTCGGCATCGGGCGTAAACAAAAAGTCGGGGTCTGCGTTGTTCTCCAGATAATGGTGAACGTCGGACATGCCCACTTCCTCATCGCAGCCCAGCAGCGCGCGGAAGGTGTAGCGCGGAACAATGCCGTGCTTGAGCAAGTAGGCGCCGGCGTAGAGTGACAATACCGCCGGGCCCTTGTCGTCAATCACGCCGCGACCGAGCAGCCAGCCCTCGCGGCGCTCCATGGTGAACGGGTCGGTGTTCCAGCCAGGGCCGGCGGGAACCACGTCCACGTGGCAGATAGTCGCGAGCTGTTTGTCGCCGCGGCCCGGGATATCGGCGATTCCCACATAGCCCTCGTCGTCGCTCGTCTGATAGCCGAGCTTCTGCGCGATGCCGAGCGCGCAATCGAGCGCGTCACGGACCGGGCGGCCAAACGGCGCGCCGGGCTCCGCATCGGCAGAAACTGCCACGGACGGATAACTCACCAGCTGCTCGATATCGGCGACGACATCCTCCCAGACCTCGTCGACATACTCGGCAACGCTCTGCTCCACCTGATTCATGGACGACCTCCTTACCAATGAGCGGCGAGCGTGCCCGCCCCTCACATCAAATACCTATATAGCGAAAAGTTTAGCAAGCTCGGCCACCGAGTGCACCACTGCATCGGCACCCGCCGCCTCGTGCTCGCCCGGCGCCGCCGCGCCCGAATAGATACCAATGCACGGCACGCTCATCGCGTGCGCGCCCTCGACGTCGTTAAAGCGATCGCCGATCATCACGGCATCGCCCGCGGCCGCACCCAAGGCCGCCAACGCGTCGCGGACCGAATCGGCCTTGGTCTCGCGCCCCTGCGGCGGATTCATGCCAACCACCGCCTCAAACTGAGAAAGTCCCAGCTCTCCCACCATGTCAACGCACTTTGCCTCCATGCGCGACGTCGCCACGGCCAAGCGCTTGCCCTGGGCGACCAACCCATCCAGCAGCTCGGGGATCCCGTCAAACACGGGATACTCCTCCGGTCCCAGCTCGTCAAAAAAGGCGCGGTACTCGTCGGCCACCACAAGCGACTCCTCGCGGGAGAAGCCATAAAAGTCGTGAAAACTCTTCCACAGGGGCGGCCCGATCATGCGACGCAGGTCACCCATCTGCGCCTCCGAAAACCCGCGTGCAGCCAGCGTCTTGCGCGTCGAGGTCATCACCGCCCGACCCGTATCGGCCACCGTGCCATCAAAATCAAACAGCACGACCGGCCGTTTGCATATCTCCAGCGCCTCCATCGGCATCCCTCTTCCCCAGTTGACGATTTCCACACCGACACTTCAAACTGTTGACTATTCAACAATTGAACCTAGAAATGTGGAACGACTCCACTATACTTGTCGCACTTTGCTCTCAGAAGGCGGCGCCGTCGCGCCCCAACGAAAGGTGCAATTATGTCTTTTGCCATCATAACCGACTCCACGTCGGACATCTCCCCCGCCCGCGCCCAAGAGCTCGGCATTTACGTGATTCCGCTGCATGTGATTATCGAGGGCGAGGACCTGCTCGACCAGGTGCAGATTACCGCCCAAGAGTACGTCGCCCGCATGGCCGGCTCCGAGCAGCTGCCGCACACCTCGCAGCCGAGTGCCGGCGAGTTCAAGGAACTCTTTGACCGCGTGCGCGCCGACGGCCACGATAGCGCCATCTTTATCTCGCTGTGCAGCGAGTGGTCCGCCTGCTACGCCAACGCCAGCCTGACGGCCGAGACGCACGAGCTCGACGTGCGCTGCATCGACTCGCGCACCGGCTCGGGCGCCGAGGGCCTGCTGGTGGAGTACGCGCTGGCCATGCGCGAGGACGGCCGCAGCCTGGACGAGACCGAGGCGCAGATCCGCGCGACGCTGCCCGACGCCCACCTGCTGCTGATTCCCCGCACGCTCGAGAATCTCGTTAAGAACGGCCGCGCGCCCAAGCTCGCCGGCCAGCTCACGCAAATGCTCAACATTCGCCTGGCCGTTTCGCCGGAGTGGAAATCGGGCGAGATCAAGGCCATAAAAAAGGGCCGCGGTGCCAAGCGCATCGTTACCAACACCATGGCCGATTGCCTCGCATTTTTGGCCGAGTATCCGGGCTCCAGCGTGCGCGTGCTCACGACCGGCGCCGCCGAGGAGCAGGAGCTTGTCAACGAGGCACTCGCGGGTCAGGATTACGTAGACGCCGGCACCGGCCCCATCGGCTGCACCATCGCCACCCACGTAGGCGTCGACGCCATCGCCATCAGCTACTGCCCCCGCTACCAGCCAACTCACTAGGGACGCCCACATCAGTTGCGGTGGAATAGGGACTGTTTTTGGCTTATTAGCCGCCAATCAATCCCTATTCCACCGCAACTTAGAAGCAGTTCATTTGGGACGGGGCTAAAAAGACTGGTATCAAACGTTTCAGACCAGTCTTTTAGCCCCATTACAGTTTGAGTCGTCCGAAAGGGCGGCTCTTTTCCGTTGCACGGTTAT
>CABUAT010000063.1 GCA_902489665.1 uncultured Collinsella sp.
AGAACAAGGGCGACGAAGCCAAGTTCCAGGAGTTCCTGGAGAAGTCGGGCCAACACTCGATGGCCGTCAACGCGTAACGGACGGCTTGTGCTAGACTTCTAGTCTCACGGGGGCGTGGCGGAATTGGCATACGCAGGAGACTTAAAATCTCTCGCCGCAAGGATTGTGGGTTCGAGTCCCACCGCCCCTACCATGTATTGTTTACGAGCCCGTGTCCCCCAGGGATGCGGGCCCGTTTTATTTGGACGCCGTCAACTGCAGAGCAGCTCATTTGGGACGGGGCTTTTTTGACTACTTTTTCCGCCCACCCAATGAGTTTCCTACCACATTTTCCGATGGAAAAACGTGGTTGTCTCGCACATTTTCCGATGGAAAAACGTGGTTGTCTCGCACATTTTCCGATGGAAACACCCAAATGGCCTTATACTAACCGAGAGGGTTGGGAGGCAATATGCAGCGACAGCTTTTGAGCGAACTTATCGCTTGGAAATCAAGGACGAATCGCAAACCTCTCTTGCTTAAGGGAGCCCGCCAGACAGGAAAGACTTGGCTTCTTAACGAATTCGCAAGCCAGCAGTATCGAAACGTCATTCGTTTTGACTTTATGCTCGAGCCGAGCACACGCTCGCTGTTCGATGGGGACCTCGACCCCAAGCGCATCATCTCCCAGATAGAACTCCTACGTGGCCAAACTGTAACGCCAGCAGACACGCTCATCATCTTCGACGAGATCCAAGAGGCCCCGCGCGGGATCACCTCGCTCAAGTACTTCAACGAGCTTGCACCCGAATACCACATCGTAGCAGCCGGTTCCTATATGGGCCTCGCGCTCCGACGCGAAAACGAGTCATTTCCCGTCGGCAAAATCGACCAGCTCACCATGCGCCCCATGGGGTTCGCCGAGTTCGTTCGTGCCGTCGACGGCGACCCGCTCGCCGACGCCATCCTTGCCGCAGACATGAACCTTCTAGCAAACGTTACCGAAAAGCTCGAACACTTGCTCAAGGAATACCTTGTTGTCGGCGGTATGCCCGAAGTTGTCTCCGCTTTCGCCGAGACACGCGACTTCATCGAAGCCCGAAGGCTTCAGCAGCAAATCATCGAGGCTTACGAATCCGATTTTGGCAAACATGCACCCGCCCGCATCATCGAGCGCATGAGGTTGGTTTGGAAATCCCTTCCCGGCCAGCTTGCCAAAGAGAACAAGAAGTTTGTCTATGGCGCCCTTCGCCCCGGAGCGCGCGCACGCGATTTCGAGGAAAGCCTCCAGTGGCTCACGGACTACGGAATCGTTCATAAGGTGCCACGTGTTTCCGCTCTAAAGGCGCCGCTCTCGAGCTACGAAGACCTCTCGGGCTTCAAACTGTTCTGCATCGACACCGGCATCCTCGGAGCGCTCTCCGGTCTCTCTCCGGCCATCGTTCTTAACGGATCCGCTGTTTTTACCGAGTTCAAAGGTTCGCTGACCGAACAATACGTCGCGCAGGAGCTTTTGCTCCAGGACAAAACTCCCGCGTATTGGTCCTCTACCTCTGGCAATGCCGAAACCGACTTTGCCATCGACCATGCGGGAACTGTGCTTCCGCTTGAGGTCAAGGCGGCAGAGAACCTTAAAGCGAAGAGTCTGAAAATAGCCTGCGAAAAATTCAAGCTCGAGCGTTGCGTGAGGAGCTCCCTGGCGGCATATAGAGACGAGGGCATGCTCGTCAATATTCCGCTTTGGGAGATTGGGCAAATCGACAAGCTGGCATAGGCGCTGTGGGGACGCCCCGCAAGGACTGTCCCCAGGTGCCGACTGTTGAGTTGCGGTGGAATAGGGACTGTTTGGTGCCCGAAAGGGCGATTTTAGTCCGTATTTCACCGCAACTTATTTAGAGGGCGCTGAGGCTGGGGGTCCAGCCGATGGTGGGGGTCGCGCCGTCGAGGGTCTCGTTGATGGTTGCGGCCATACCGGCGAGCAGGCTGTTCTCGCTTACGGTGAGCGTCTTGTAGCCGCCGGCACGCATGAGTTCGCGGATCACCACGGCGCCAGCCAAGATCACGCCCGCGCGTTTGGGCTGTACACCCGGTAGCGCGGCGATGCCTTCCGCGTCCAACACAGACATGCGCTCGATAGCGGCCGAGACCTGCTCCAGCGACAGCTCGCGTAGGTGAACAAAGCTCGAATCGTACGGTTCCAGCTCGTGGACCAGAGCCACCAGCGTAGTCACCGTGCCACCCACCGCGACCAGACGCTCGGCGCGCTCAAAGTCGCTGGGCAGGCCTTCAAAATAGGCGGCGAACTGCTCGCCTGCCCACGCGGCAGTGGCAGCAAGCTCGCCGCGTGCGGGTGGCAGCGTCGAGAAAAACCGCTCCGTCACGCGGCGGCAGCCAATGTCCAGCGAGCGCGTCCCTTCTAGCGCAAAGACGCCACGCTCCGGCGCATAGACGCCCGTCGCGAGCTCCGTGGATCCGCCGCCCGAATCGGCAACAATGATGCGCTCGCCGGCAAAGTCGTGCGCCACGCCAAAAAACGTCAGGCGTGCCTCGACCTCGCCCGGAATCACCTGTGGCTCAAGCCCCAGATCGCGCAGGCCGTCCAGTAGCAGTGCTGCGTTGGACGCATCACGCGCGGCGCTCGTGCAGGTGGTGCAGATGCACGCGGCCCCAAAGGCACGAGCCTCGTCCACAAACATGCGGCACGCAGCGAGCACGCGCTCAACGGCCGCCTCGCAAAAGCGGCCCGTCGCGTCCACGCCCTCACCCAGATCGGTAATCTCGGTATGCTTGGACGATTCCACGATTGCCCCGCCCTCGACCTGGGCCAACACCAGTCGCGACGACACCGTTCCCAGGTCGATCGCGGCCACCTTATAGCGTTTGCAATTTGTCATTGCAAGCTCCCCTCCGGGCGCTATTTGCCGTTGGACACGACCGTCTGACCCTCGACGCCGTTAAACCCAAACAGCATGTCGAGCGCTTGGATGTACCACGGCGCGTCCTTGCCGACTTCT
>CABUAT010000064.1 GCA_902489665.1 uncultured Collinsella sp.
TGCGAAGCCGTGAGCGGGGAGGGAAGGCAATCCCGCCCTCCCGGCCCAGCTCATGTCAGCGCCAAGCGCTAGTAGTTCACCACCTGCTCCTCAAAGTACGCCTTCGGGTGGTTACAAACCGGGCACACCTCGGGCGCCTCGGCACCAACATGCAGGTGCCCGCAGTTCAGGCACTTCCACACCTTCACGCCCTCGCGCTCAAACACCTCGCCCGACTCAATGCGCTCGACAAGCTTGTTGTAGCGCTCCTCGTGAGCCTGCTCGACAGCACCGACGCCACGGAACTTTGCGGCGATCTCGGTAAAGCCCTCCTCCTCGGCGGTCTTGGCGAACTCGTCGTACATCGTGGTCCACTCGTAGTTCTCGCCCGCAGCGGCATCACGCAAGTTGTCCAGGGTGTCGGGAACGGCGCCGTCGTGCAGATACTTAAACCACAGCTTGGCGTGCTCTGACTCGTTGCCTGCGGTCTCGGCAAAGATATTCGAGATCTGAACGTAGCCGTCCTTCTTGGCCTTGGATGCATAGTAGCGATACTTAGTGTGCGCCTGGGACTCACCGGCAAAAGCGGTCTCGAGGTTCTTCTTGGTCTGAGAGTTCTCAAAATCCATAGGTGTTCTTCCCTTCAACATGCCGCCCGTAGGCTTCGAGCGGCCTTGTCTTTAGGATGCCCTCAAGCCGAGAATTTAAACCTTACAATCCTCTTCTTCAGATTCGGGTTGGCTACACGCTTAGCCAGCGATCACCCTCGGAGCGGCAAAAGCCCTCGCGCTCCAAGTCGGCCAAAATGTCTGCGACAAGATCGTGATCGACCGGCTCGCGGCCTGCCGCCGCCTCCATTTCGTTGACACCCGCCACGGCCTCGGCGAGTGTGATGCCCGCCGGCCGCCCATCGCGCGCCGCCAGCAGCATGCGCACAATGTGGGCGCGCTTTTGGCGACGCGAGCCCTCAAACTTGGACTGACGACTATAGCCCGCCGACCGCCTGGACGGATTGGGCAGCGTCTTTTTAAGATACGCGCCGTAATCCAGCAACGCGTAATACCATGCGCGCGGCGTGTCGGCATCGTCTTGAGGCACGGCAAAGGGCGCAATCTCATCCGCCGCCGCACCAGGGGCCGCCGGACAGGCGGCTTGAATCAGCGGCACCAGCTCGCGATCGGGAACGGCCGGCACATCGGGAAAGAAATGATGCAAAAAGACCGTGCGCACATTGGTCTCTAGATACACGCCTGGAAGATCAAACGCAAACGAACGGATGCCCTGCGCCGTTGCCGGGCCAATGCCGGGCAGAGCGACCAAGTCACGCGTCTCACGCGGAAACTCCCCGTCCCAGTCCTCTACAACGCGCTGAGCGGCCCCATGAAGCGCCAGAGCGCGTCGGTTGTAGCCCATGCCCTGCCAAGCGTCCAAAACATCGGAAGGCGCGGCCTGGGCAAGCGCCTGCACAGTCGGAAAACGATCGAGCCACACCGGCATGCGCGCCTCCACACGCGGCACCTGCGTTTGCTGCAGCATGACCTCAGAAAGCCAAATGATGTACGGATCGCGTGTGCGGCGCCACGGAAGGTCGCGATAACGCAGGACCCCTTCCGAACGAATCATCGAACGAAAGGGGTCCTGAATCATGGCTATGCTCCTTATGCGGCGCTATTCCTCCCGGTAAGCGCACGCGCAGGTGGCGTACTCGGGAAACGCTTCGCGGTCGGCGAACTTGGGATCGACGGCCGGGAACTGGCGGTGAGCGACGATGTCGCCGAGCGAAACGGAATCGAGGTAGTCGCGCATCAACGCCTGGGCTCCGGCCCACAGGGGATGATAGCAGCACGCGCCCATGCGCGCACAGTCACCATCGGGCGCGGTGCAATCGTTCATAACCATAGGACCCTGAACGGCCTCGACGACCTGGCGGATAGTGACGTCGTCCGGACTGACCTTGAGACGCATGCCACCGTGGACGCCACGCAGGCTCTCCACAATACCGGCCTGGACCAAACCGTGCTGAATCGAGCGGGCAAACGAATACGGGACATTGACCTCTTCGGCAGCGGTGCGAACAGAAAGCAAACGCTCCGGATCCTCGGCAAGCATCGCCAGCATGCGAAGGGCGTAATCAGTCTTCCTCGATATGTCCATTTTTCCCCTTTCAAGGAATACGAACAGCTCGAACGAGCTCCGGGGCCGAGCTTGTGTCGAGACGCTAAATGACCGCCAGGACATCCAAATGGTAAATCGGATATCCACTGAGTGCCGCGCTTGGAGCGAAATGCATCAGATGCGGCGCACAGTGCAATTTAGTATAACCTAACCCCCTGTCTCGTAGAACAGGTGTTGCGCAACAAACCTCTTGTTTAAACAGATATACTTATTTGCTTTTACTTGCGCCCTCGAGGGCGTGGGGATTCCGATCAAAGAAGCGTCAGAGTGATCATTCCGACACAATGGTCTATTAAACGCAAAAAGCCACGTCCGAAGACGTGGCTTTAATTGCGTTGGCGGGAAGTACGGGGCTCGAACCCGCGACCTCCGACGTGACAGGCCGGCGCTCTAACCAAACTGAGCTAACTCCCCAGGCAGTCGTTCGCGTTTGTTTCCGCTCGCGTGCGCTGCGGGGATTAGTATACACAGAAGTCTGTCCGGTGCGCAACAACTTTTTTGAAAATATTTTTTGGGCCCTCCGGGAGGGTCTCCGGGGCCGGCTGGCGCGGGTTAAGTTTGCTGCTCTACAGTCCTGCGCAAGACGGAAAGCACATTAAGTGCTTTC
>CABUAT010000065.1 GCA_902489665.1 uncultured Collinsella sp.
TCCGGCGAGACCGAGGACTCCACGATCGCCGACCTGGTCGTGGGCGTCAACGCCGGCCAGATCAAGTCGGGCGCACCGTGCCGCAGCGACCGTATCGCCAAGTACAACCAGCTCATCCGCATCGAGGACGAGCTTGAGGGCAGTGCGCGCTACGCCGGCAAGGCCGCGTTCTACAACATTCGCTAGGCACGCGGAGGTCGCGGGGGCGGGGAAGACTCGGATTTGCCTTGCTTCAGCCGGGCGCTGTTGAGCACCATTGGGCGCTGGGCCATATGACTCAGCGCCTTTTTTATGTCGAGCAAAGGCTGGCGAAGGCGGTGCGGGCGCTCGTGCTATAACTAGAATACTTAGCGCAAACAAACCTCAACCGCACAAGGCGCACATGGATCAGATTTACGACAACAGGTACTATTCCGCCGGTTCGCGTGAGCCGTCGCCTCGCCGTGCGCGCACGGTGCAGCTCGGTGGGTCCGCCTACGCCGGCGCCGACCGCTCCATGCAGCGCCCGACAAGTACCTCGCGCCCCAATGCTCAAGTGAATACTTCGACAGATGGACCAGTGCGCCCGGCACGTTCGTCGCATGCTCAGCGCTCGTCGGCTCAAACGCACGATAGGTCGAGCAGGCCCTCGAACCGTTTTTCGGGCTCGGACTTTATGCACTACGCCAACGACAACGCGGTGGTCAAGGCGATCTACGACTTTACCCACGGTCCTCAGCGAGGGCTATTCATCGGCATCGTCGTTGCCCTGGTGCTCGTGAGCCTGTATTTCCCCGTGCGCGACCTGTACGTGGCAAAGCGTTCGAGCGATATCTTGACCAAGCAGGTCGAGATTCGCCAGCAATACAATGATGGGCTGCAAAAAAGCGTCGACAAGCTGCTCTCGGAGGAGGGTATCAAGGATGCGGCATCCGAGGACCTGGGCTTGGTGATGCCCGGCGAGAAGAGGATTGAAGTGCAGGGCCTGGACGGCGATTCGGATGCCTCGTCGAGCCAGAAGTCGTCGAACGCCAAGAAGGCCAGCGAAGTTGCCAAGGAAATCGAAGAAGTCGGCAAGGACGCGCCGTGGTACATCCAGGCGCTCGACATGCTGTTTGGATTTAACGGCGTCGAGGGTCAGACGGTCGCGTCCAGCGGCGAGTAGGCGAGTAGCGCCCGGAGGGGAGCCCGCAATGGCAGATTGCAAACGATATAAGGTGGCGGCGATCGACCTGGGAACGGTGTCGTCGCGACTGGTGCTGGCGCAGGTCGAGGCCGGGGCGATCGTGGAATCGTCCAAGCATACCGAGATTACCGATCTGGGCGAGGGCGTTGACGCGACGGGCCGCTTTTGCGAGGCGGCGGTCGAGCGCGTGCTCGCCGCATGCCGCATGTTTGTGGACGAGGCGCGTGCCTTTGGGGCCGTGTGCATCTGTACCACGTGCACGAGTGCCGCGCGCGATGCGTCCAACGCCGTGCTGCTGCTGGACGGCCTGCGCGAGCTGGGTCTCGAACCGCAGGTGATTCCAGGAGAGGTCGAGGCGCGCCTGACGTTTTTTGGCGTGGCGCACGACTTTGCCGGCGAGCGCATCATTGTTGCCGATTCGGGCGGCGGCTCCACGGAGCTCGCGACGGGCGTATACGCGCCGGAGCGCGGGGTCTTCGCGCTGGAGGGAACGCGTTCGCTGGACATTGGTTGCCGTCGTGTGACGGAGCGTTTCTTCTCGGCGTTGCCGCCTTCGGACGGCGAGCTTGCTGCCGCTGCCGACTGGGCGGGCGAGCAGTTCGAGGCTTACTTTGAGAGCCTGCCGAGCGATTTTGAGCGCGCCGAGCGCTTGGTCGCGGTGGGCGGTACCGTCACCACACTCGTGGCGCTGGTCCACGAGCTGGAGCCGTACGACTCGAGCTTTGTGCACCTGCGCGAGCTTTCGATGGAACAGATTTCTGCCGCTATCGAGCGCATGTTCACGCTGGACGTGGAGAGCATTGCCGCGTTGCCAGGCGTGCAACCCAAGCGCGCGGGCGTGATCCTGGCAGGTGCCGTGGTGATTCGCGAGCTCATGCGAGCCGGCGGTTACAAGACGCTCACCGTAAGCGAGAACAGCCTACTCGCCGGTATGGTCGCCACCATCAACGAGGTTCTCGACGGCACAACCCCCACCATCGGCTGGACCCCGAGCCTGAGTGCTCTTTAACCGTCTTCCTCTGAGTTGCGGTGAAATAGTTCCTAAATAAGCTGGTAAACGGTATAAACAGGATCTATTCCACCGCAACTTAGAGCCCCGCCGGCGTGTAAAAGAAACGAGCCCGCATCCCTGGGGGACGCGGGCTCGTAAAAACCAAATGGTAGGGGCGGTGGGACGTCTGCGTATTTGCTGCGCAAATACGCACCGGCTTCGGCCGCCTGTCGGCGCTCTCGCCGGCTCGCTACGGACGCTGCGCGTCCGCTTAACGCTCGCCCCCTCGCGGGTTCGAGTCCCACCGGCATCTAAAAGAAGCGAGCCCGCATCCCTGGGGAACACGGGCTCGCAAGCAATCACATGGTAGGGGCGGTGGGACTCGAACCCACAATCCTTGCGG
>CABUAT010000066.1 GCA_902489665.1 uncultured Collinsella sp.
CGGTCTTTCATGCAGCAGGGGCTCTCAATGTTTTTATGTCCTGCTCATATCGTCTGTGCCGGCACTTGGGGACAGTCCTAGTCGTTGGGGGTCTACCGACGCATTGGGGGTTTGCGCCTTCCATGCATGACAGCCGTCTCTTTTATGTTTCCTTTAGCCGTCGCTGTCTAGGATGGGGGTTAGTCGATAGGAAGGGAGCACCGGGATGGACGACGCGAGCGAGCGCGCAATCGAAGAGGACATGCTCGATCAGTTCAACTACTTTGATGATGAGGACGAGGAGCTGATCGACCGTCGCGAGCCAGCGCCGCTTGATTCCTTTGATCTGGTCGATGAAGAGCCCGACGAGGACGAGGGCGAATCGGCGGAGCCCTCACAGCCTTCGCGCCTTAACTCGCTGCTTTCGAGAGCCCCCATGCACCACGGCGTTCGTGCCGGCGCGCTCCATATGAAAACTGACTGGCACCAGATCGTGACGGCAGGCGATGAGCTTGCCGTCGATGCGCCGCTCACCGATAAATCATCCATCATCTGCCGCACCGGCATGCTTATGCTGGCAAGCGGAACGGGTGCCTGGCGCGTGCGCGATACCATGAATCGTGTTGCCGCCGTACTCGGTGTCACCATCCACGTTGACTTAAGTCTTCTGTCGTTTGAGTGCACCTGCATCGAAGATGGTCACTGCTTTAATGAGGTCGTCAGCTTGCCCACAACGGGCGTCAATACCCATCGCATTTGGATGATGGAGAGTTTCCTCAAGGAAATCGAGACCTATGGTCGTCGCTTCACGGTGCACGAGTATCACGAGATGCTCAAGACCGTTGAGAGTTCAAAACCTGATTACGCGCCTTGGCAACAGGGCCTTGCGGCGGCCTGCGCCTGTGGCGCCTTCGTTTTTTTGCTCGGCGGCGGCCCTATCGAGATGGCCTGCGCGTTCGTGGGCGCGGGTGTCGGCAACTTTGCCCGCTCCCATATTCTCAAGCAAGGCCTTGGTCAGTTCAGCGCGCTGACGACCGGCGTTGCGCTCGCTTGCGTTTCGTATCTGCTGGCATTGCTCGGCCTTGGCCAGGTCATACCGGGGGCAATGTCGCACCAAGAAGGCTATATCGGCGCCATGCTCTTTGTGATTCCCGGCTTTCCACTCATTACGGCAGGCCTCGACATCGCTAAGCTCGACATGCGAAGCGGTATCGAGCGCCTTTCATATGCCGTATCGATTATTGTGATGGCGACCCTCGTAGGTTGGATGGTTGCCGAGTGTGTTGGCCTGGCGCCGGACGACTTTGCCCCACTGGGCCTTTCGCCGCTTGCCCTTACGCTCCTGCGCGTGGTGATGAGCTTCGTTGGCGTATTCGGCTTCTCGGTGATGTTCAACAGCCCGGTAAAGATGGCCGCGGCAGCTGGGTTGATCGGCGCCGTGTCCAATACCCTGCGTCTGACCCTTGTCGATGCGCCGACGATGATTCCCTTCCTGGGCCTCAGCACGGGAATGCCTCCCGAGGCAGCAGCGTTTATCGGCGCGCTGGTATCGGGGCTGCTCGCAAGCTTGGCTGAAGTCAAGCTCACCTACCCGCGCATCGCCCTCACGGTGCCTTCGATTGTCATTATGGTGCCGGGCTTGTATCTGTATCGCTCGATGTATTACATGTGCACCTTCGACACGGTCAATATGCTCGGCTGGTTTGTGCGCGCAGTGCTCATCGTAGCGTTTCTGCCCGTTGGACTGGGTGTGGCGCGTACGCTCACCGACCCTCGCTGGCGCCACACCAGCTAATTGGTACAAGGGGGACAGGTTACTTTGCACCAAATGAGTTGCGGTGAAATAGGGACTGAATTGCTGCTTAAAGGGTCAAAACAGTCCGTATTCCACCGCAACTTATGGGGTCGGGGGATTATCGGTGCCCTGCATCTTCATAAACTCAACGCTTACGAAGCGCATGCGTTTCGTGCTAGGCTGGTTCCACCACATAAGTAGTCGCAGACGCGCGTACCACGGGCGGGCGAGATGAAGTTCCAACAGCTCCATCTTGCCCGCCCGTTTTTGTTGCGTGGCGCCGCGGTACAACACAGAGAGGAATCTGCCCTTTATGCCTATCAACAAACGAGAGAGCCTGCTGTTCACCTTTATCATGTGCTTTTGCATGGTGCTCTGGATGAGCATCTACAACGTTGCCCTGCAGCACGGGGCCATCAACGGCGAGGTCGTTGCCACTGCGTGGCTCGGCTTCCCCGTTGCCTACATTTTTGCCATGTGCTGCGACTGGTTCGTCGCCAGCCCGCTCGCCAAGGGTTTCGCCTTTAAGTACTTGGTCACGCCGGGCAAGAGCTCGCCACTTGCCATGACGCTCGCCGTCAGCTCCTGCATGGTCGTTCCCATGGTCATCATCATGTCGCT
>CABUAT010000067.1 GCA_902489665.1 uncultured Collinsella sp.
CTCGGGTAGCGTGTCCTCGGCGTAGCCAAGAATGCAGTTACCGACACCGCGCAGGCTGCCGTCGGCGGGCAGGCCCCAGCTGGCCAGCAGCTCCAGGCCCTCGGGCGAGTCAAAGACCTCATGCGCGCGGTGAATCCAGCACGAATCGACACCCAGTGCATAGGCGGCGTTGAGCAAGTTGCCCATGGCGAGCGAGCCGTCTTCCAGATGTGTGGGCACGCTGCGGTCAACCAGCACCACCACAACGGTCTTGGCGCCATAGAAGGGGTCGCTGTTGCTGTCCATGACCTGGGCGTTGAGCTGTGAGAGACGCTCGACGGTCGCGGGGTCGGTGACGGCGACAAACGTCACCGGCTGGCGGCCCATGCCGCTCGGTGCATATTGGCCGGCTTCGATAATCCGTGCAAGCTTTTCGGCCTCGACGGGACGATTGCTGTATTTGCGGCAGCTGCGGCGGTGAATGAGTGTTTCGATAGTCTCCATGGTGTCTCCTTGCGGTGGCGTTGCAGATGCCCCGTTCATACCCGTCGGGCTTAAACGATAGACGGTCAATTGCCCGGCCAAAAGGATGGATTCCAATTGGGAAAGTAGGTTTGCATAAAAGTACCTTCAGAATGTGACAAACAAATGGGATGGTTAAACGTTTTATCCCGTCTACCCTGCGGTTTTTTACCACTTGCCTAAATGACGAACGCATAACCTTTGATAAAGGTTTTACTAAAGGAGTACCAACGTTTATCAATGCGCCGTGGTGGCGCCGGGCCAGGAGGTAACATCATGTTCCAGGCTGGAGATGTCGTCGAGACCGATTTCGAAGGATTTCTGAAGCTGCTGCGTTCCAAGACGCGCGCTTTCGTGTCGATCAACGATCACGAGTACTACATCACGCACACCGATGGCTATTGGCGTGTTCAGGATTGCGAGGCCCTCAACGACAAGGGCCACTTTACTGACTGCTCCGAGCTGGTCAACACGGTCTGCGAGGTTGTCGAGCTGCCGTGGATTGCCGGCAAGAGCCTGCATGACAGCTTCTCGGGCGCTACGGTCTATGAGGCCGTCGCCGCTTAACAGGCAATAAAACTCGATTTTCACGTGACCGCTGGCGCCGCCCCCGCGCCGGCGGTCTTTTTCTGCCGATAGGCCATAAAAATGCACGCATTCGCGGAGAGCCTGTTGACGATAGTCAAAACTCGGACTAATGTAGAGATATAAATTGGTCAAAACTCGGACTATCGAATGGTGGGAGAGATGAATAGTGCAGTTAGCCTGGTCGATTTCGACCGGATGCTCAACGGGCTTGACCGTATCTATTCGGAGTTCGCGCGCGCCTGCGGTCTTTCGGACTGCGCCTACTGGATGCTCGTCGACACGAGTGCAGCGGGCGGAAGCGTTGCCGTGAGTCGGCTGACGAGTGAATGGTTCTACAGCAAACAGACCATCAATTCGGCGATTAAAACGCTTAGGGCGCGAGGGCTTGCGACGTTGGAGTTTGCCGAGGGCAGTCGTAAAAACAAGGTTGTACGACTGACCGAAGAAGGCGTGCGGTTTGCCAAGCGCTACGCGTTGCCGGCGCAAAAAGCCGAGCAACAGGCATTCGAGGCGCTCGAGCCGTGGGAACAGTGCGAGATCATGCGCTTGGTCGGTAAGTTCTCCCATGTTCTTAACGAAGAGTGCGAGGCATTTAAACGGCAAGTGGCCGCCGAGAACGAGACTGACGATAAGGGCGAGGGGGACGCATGCGACTCTTAATGAGGTTTATGAGGCCGTACCGCGGTCTGATTGCGGTGACGCTGTTTGCGGTGCTGATAGATAACGTCGGTACGCTGTTGGTTCCCACGATGCTGGCGAACATGGTCAACACCGGTATTACCACGGGCGATGTCGACTATATATTACGCAACGGCCTGTACATGCTTATCGCGACCGGCATGGCCAGCGGCGGCACGGTGCTGGGCTGCTATCTTTCGGCGCGCCTGGCCGCCAACGTGGCCTGCGATATCCGCAATGCCGTGTACGACAAGTCGCTCGAGCTGTCCGCCAGCGACTTTGAGCGCTTTGGCACGGGTTCGATGATCACGCGCTCGCTCAACGACATCAACGTGATTCAGCAAGCTGTCCTTCAGACGATTCAGCTGGTGCTGCCGGTGCCGTTCTTGGCCGTGGCAGGCATCATTTTTGCTTGGTTCATCGATCCCGCCATGGGCACGCTGCTGGGCGTGGTGGTTGCGATCGTGCTGGTGGCGGCGGTCTTTACCGTTGCCAACGCCGCGCCGATCTTTATGCGCCTGCAGAGCTTTATCGACCGCATGAACGTGGTGCTGCGCGAGAACATCGTGGGCGTGCGCGTCAT
>CABUAT010000068.1 GCA_902489665.1 uncultured Collinsella sp.
TGGGCTTTTGCTGCTGGATTGGCATTGCGTGCATGAGTTTGGGAATGCAACACGTGCTGGGAATCTGGTAGAGAAGTAGCTTATTTGCGTGCTGCGTGCTGCGTGCTGCGTGCTGGCGAGCGCATTCTCACGGTGGAGCGATAGGAGCTCTTGCGGGTATGGCTTGTCCGCAGGTTTATAAGTCCCGAAGAGCTCTTATCGCCCCGCCAGGATGGCGATGCGGGGCAACACCTATACTCGCAGGACGGCGCTTTCTGCCCTATAGTGTTTGGTGAGCAATATCGTTCAATTTTGAAACACTCGGTCGTACGACCGTCGGCGGTTGCACGTCGCTGCGGACAGGGGCAAATAATGGATAGCGATGCCAAGCTGAACATCTTGACCGAGGCCCTGGCTGCTGCCGGGGCCTCGGCATTGGCAATCGATGCGCGTGGGGACGTCGCGATCTCGACCATGAATGACGCGGCGCTCGAGCGGGATGTGGCGGCTTTTGTCGCTGAGCGCCTCGACCGTATAGGAGACGGCGCGCGTCTGGTTATGGGGCGTGCGGGTGCGCGCCTGAGCCTGACCGTTCGCCCCACCGACAAAGAGGGCGGGGGCCTTTGGGTCGTCGTGGTCCGCGAGGTGCGCGGTGCCGCGGCGCATGCGGGTATCGAGTGGCTCAACGCCGACGAAGTTGAGGCTCGCTACGAATCGAGCGCGTACGGCATCGTTGAGGGGGCGGCCTCGGTGGCTGCGCCGGTTGCAGAGAGTTACGCGCGCGGTGTGCCCCTTATGCTCGAGGGCGAGCTGGGAGCGGGTCAGGTCGAGATCGCCAAGCGCCTCTATCTGGACGGTCCTTTTGCCGGTCAGCCCTTTGTTTCCGTCGCGCTCGATGAACTCACCGATCGCGGTTGGCGCCATGTGCTCAAAAGCGCCGAATCGCCGCTGTTCCAAACGGGGCTGACCCTTTGCATTGAGGACTGGAATGCGGTTGGTCCCCAACGCCTTCGCGAGCTCGTTTCCACGATGGCCGACACCGCGTTGGCGACGCGCTGCCATGTGGTGCTGACGGCGAATGACATGCCGGGCGGCAGCGAAAGTGATCAAGCCGCTTTTGTGACCGAGCGCTTCGCCTGTGCGGTGAGCGTGGCGCCGGCAATCGCCGAGCAGGGAGCCGCGTCGAAGAAGGTTGCGCGCTATTTGGAATATCTCGCTGATGTATTTGGGACGGCAACGCCCACGCTGTCTGCCGCGGCGGCGAAGACGCTCGATGCTTACCGCTGGCCGCGCAATTATCTGCAGCTCCGCGAGGTCTCGGAACGACTGTATATATTGGTGGGGGCGGGCACGGTGGACCGCACTGTGGCGGAGGAAGTGCTCGCCCAAGAGGACGTGATTAAGACCGCAACCTTTGGCGCCCCGACACTCGAAAGTGACCTGTATATCCTGCGACCGCTGGCCGATACCGAGCGAGATATCGCGCATTTGGTTGTAGATCATCTCCACGGCAACCGAACCCGTGCGGCGGAGGTGCTGGGCATAAGCCGTACAACGCTGTGGCGCTTGCTGAAGGACGATGACCGTTGGGCGAGGCGCCCGTGACCGCGCGCGACGCGTGTGCTACAGTCCAAAGCGTTATTGTTTCGATTTGGTTACGGCGTGCGAGGGCATATGGCTGAGACTTCAAAACCGAGCCGCAGAAGGCGGAGTGCCGCGCCGGTCAACCGACGCACAACATCGGTGACGTGGGGCAAACACGCCTCGGGGTTTGATGGCTCGTTCAAGCGCACTAAATATGGCTATCCATCGGCAAGCGCTCGCTTGGCCATGCAGGCCGAGTCGTCGCTGTGGGGCCGCAAGCGCGTGGTGGGCTCAAAGCTCAAGCACGACGGCACGCTCGGTTACATCAGCCGCGGGGCGGCTCGCCGCAGCGGGCTCAACCCGGCTGGTTGGCATCGTTATGTTCCGATCGCGGTCATCGTTGTAGTGATCGTCATCGCACTCGCCGCGCTTGGCTACGCCGGCGGTGGCGCCAACTTGGACGCGGTGTTTAAATCGCCCGAGCTCGCGCATGCAGGTACAGAAGTTATCGAGGGCGCTCAGACCCAGACGGGCGTCGCGCCCCAGCGTGGTATCGTTGCGGCGGCCTCCACCATCGCAGATGCTCAAAAGGACGAAGGCGAGCAAGGTAACGACGCCGAGACGGCCCAGACAAGCGAAGCGACGACAACTCAAATATCAACATAGCTTGCCGGCAGAAGGGGACGTTCCTTTT
>CABUAT010000069.1 GCA_902489665.1 uncultured Collinsella sp.
CGACCAAAGGCTCGCAGCCCTCGTACCAATCGCATTCAAAGCCATAGATAAGCTCGAGCTCCGGCGCGATCTGCGCGGCAAGCTTGCGGGCATCCTCAAAAGCCAGATGATGTGCCGGCAGGTCGCCCTCAGTAACCTGCACTTCGCAGTTGGCATCCATGCTGGCGGGCAGGGTGAGATGGTCGGTCGAGACCATGACGCGGCAGCCGGCCGCAGCAGCGGCACGGACGTTGTCCTCAAACGAGGCATGCCCGTCCGAAAACGAGGTGTGGGTATGGCAATCGACCAGCGGGCACATGGGCATAGCGGCTCCTTTGCGTCAAGCGAATCCGCTTCATTGTAATGGCGCAGCTCTCAACACGCCGGACACGCCGGGGGTCGAAATCGATTGGAAAGGCTGCGCGACGCGCGGTGCGGCCTCGCTTGCGCTCTCAAAACGTGTACATCAGCCTCCAAAAGCTGCAGAAAATGACATGTTTGGAGGCTGATGTACATGTTTGGATAGGAGCGAGGGCGGCGACGGACGAAAGTCACGCCTGTGCCACGTCCGATGTGCTAGCGTTTGGATGAACAAAACGAGCCCGTGCGGAAAGGAGCCGGACCGTATGCAATGCGATAGCACATCTCCGCTGTCTCGCGAGACCGATGCGCCCGAAACCATCGTCAAGCTGGAATGCGATATCGATGACGCGTCGCCCGAGGTGCTTGCCTACGCCGCCGACCGTCTGCGCGGGGCAGGCGCCCGCGAGGTGCACTGGCTGCCTCTCTATTGCAAAAAAGGACGCCCCTGCTGGCAGCTGCAAGTGATTTGCTCGCATGAGGATATCGAACGCCTGCAGACGATTATCTTTTTGGAAACCACGACCAACGGCATTCGTCGCCAGGTCATGGAACGCGTCTGCCTGCCACGCCGCTTTGAGCAGGTGACGACGCCATGGGGCGAGGTGTCCGTCAAGGTGGCCACCCTGCCCGACGGCAGCGAGCGTGCAGCGCCCGAGTACGAGGACTGCGCCCGCCTTGCCCGCGAGCACGGTGTGCCGCTCCAGCGCGTGATGCAGGCGGCACAAGCCGCGGCACTGCGATTTGAGTAACGCGGCCGGTGGCGACATCCTGCGCCCAGCCATATCAACCCCATTCGAAAGGATCTCCCCATGAAATACCTCATCGCCTCCGACATCCATGGCTCGGCATATTGGACCGAGCGCCTGGTCGCCGCCATCGAGTCCGAGCAGCCCGACCGCATCGTCCTGCTGGGCGACCTGCTCTACCACGGTCCGCGCAACGACCTGCCGCGCGATTACGCCCCCAAGCGCGTAATCCCGCTGCTCAACGCCCTGGCTGACCGCATCATCGCGGTGCGCGGCAACTGCGACGCCGAGGTCGACCAGATGGTGCTCGACTTCCCCGTCATGGCCGACTACGCCACGCTGTTCGACGAGACCGGCCGCGAGCTGTTCCTGACGCACGGCCATGTCTTTGGCGCCGGCATGCACAACAGCGTCGACCACGCGCCCGCGTTGCCCGAGGGCTCCGCGCTCGTCTACGGCCACACGCACATCAAGGTCAACGAGGAAAGCGCCGCGCACCCGGGCCTGTGGCTCTTCAACCCCGGCAGCGTGAGCATCCCCAAGGACGGCACGCACAGCTACGGCATCTACGAGGGCGGAGCGTTCCGCCACGTGATCCTGGAGGAGGACTAACCATGGCGCAGCATATGGCTCAGCAAAATGCCGAGGGCTCGCGCGATCTGTCCACGCTGATAGACGCGTCGGCCGAGCTGCAGCATCTGGTGCAGACCATCTGGCGCCTGCGTCAGCCCGATGGCTGCCCGTGGGACCGCGAGCAGACGCACCGCAGCATCGGCAAGAACATGATCGAGGAGGCCTACGAGGCGCTCGACTGCATCGAGGCGGACGACGCGGTTCACCTGCGCGAGGAACTGGGTGACGTGCTCATGCAGGTCGTGCTGCATGCGCAGATTGCTGCCGACGCCGGCGAGTTTACGCTGGCCGACGTGGCGCGCGATATCGACGCCAAGCTCATTCGCCGCCACCCGCACGTGTTTGGCGATGCGGATGCCGAGAGCTCCGACGAGGTGCTCAAGATTTGGGACGAGGTCAAGCTTGCCGAGAAGGCCGCCAAGG
>CABUAT010000070.1 GCA_902489665.1 uncultured Collinsella sp.
GACCCCTTCAAGAGGGGGTGATCCCGCCGGTTCGACCGGCGCGCCACGGGTCAAGATGCACTAGGCCTGGACGAAGTCCGGGCCCGCGCCTTTAGACGCGAGCCCGGGGCCCGTGGGTTATACCCTAAGAGCAAACCACCCTTTTTAAGGGTGGTTCTGATTTGCCCAGATAAAACCTGCCAAAATGAACCTGTCCCAATTTGGCAGGTTAGCGGAGCTTGCTGGTCTCGAAGTACTCGGGGAACTGGTCCAGAACCTCGGTCTGGTTGCGGAACATCATATGCAGGTGCTTGCTGACCAAAAAGCTCGCTTCGATGGGGTCGCGACCGGCGATAGCGCGGCGAATCTGCTTGTGCTCGTTCACGATGTCCTGATTGTCGAGAACCTGTGTGGCGGCGCGCAGCCAGCGGAAGCGCTCCAGGTCGGCATTGGTCTCTTCGAGCCACGACCACACGGTGCTGCGACATGCGATGCTAAAAATCATGTGATGCATGAGGTTGTCGCTCAAAAAGAAGCCGATGCGATCCTCCTCGGCCATGGCCTTTTCCTGCAGCACGATGGCGCGGTCGAGCTGCTCGATGCCGGCCGACGTGGCGCGCGCACAGCACTCCACGATCACCTGCTTTTCCAGATGCTCGCGGATGTAACAGGCACTCTCGGCAAGGGTGAGGTTGATGGGCGAGACGTAGGTGCCGCTCTGGGGCACGGTGCGCACCAGGCCTTCCTGCGCCAAGCGAACCAAAGCCTCGCGCACGGGCGTGCGCCCCATATCCAGGTCGTCGCAAAGTTGCTTGACGCCCAGCTTTTCGCCCGGCTTGTAGTCCAGGTAGACGATTTTGCGTCGAATGGTGTGGTAGGACTGGTCCTGTAGGCTCGTTTCCTGCTCGCCGACGTGCATCGATTCTTCCATAGCGCCTCGCAACTGTTCTATCAAACTCATATGTCAGTTGTTAATTATGCCGCGAATCAGCTCTCCGCGGTGGGTAATTCGGCTGTCGCCCGAGAACTATTGCGGCATCTTAGTCTGTGTTTGCGCAAGGCTGCGCTCAATGTTGCCGTATCATAAGCCGTCGCAAACGTGAAATAGAAAGAAGGAATCCCATATGCAACTGGCAAATATCGTACGCGAGCGCTGGAAAGGCGTCTTGTTCTGCCTGATCATCGCTATCCCCGCGACGTTGCTCGGCAAACAGATTGAGGTGGTCGGCGGGCCGGTATTTGCCATCCTCTTTGGCATGGTCCTGGCGCTCGTCTTTCCCAAGAATCGTCGCGAACCGCTCGCCGCCGGCGTTACCTATACGTCCAAAAAAGTCTTGCAGTACGCGGTTATCCTGCTTGGCTTTGGCATGAACCTCTCCCAGATTCTGTCCAAGGGCGCCCAGTCGCTGCCGATTATCGTGGCGACGATCTCGACCTCGCTTGTCATCGCCTTTGTGCTCTGCCGCGTCATGAACGTACCGGGTAAGATCGCGACGCTTGTGGGTGTGGGTTCGTCGATTTGCGGCGGTTCTGCCATCGCCGCGACCGCACCCGTCATCGATGCCGACGATCGCGAGATTGCCCAGGCCATTTCGGTCATCTTCCTGTTTAACGTTATCGCGGCGCTCGTGTTTCCGACGCTCGGCGGCATGCTCGGGCTGACCAACGAGGGCTTTGGCCTGTTTGCCGGTACCGCCATCAACGACACCTCGTCCGTAACGGCTGCGGCGAGCGCTTGGGACAGCATGCATCCCGGCGCCAATGCGCTCGAGAGCGCCACGGTGGTCAAGCTCACCAGGACGCTGGCCATTATTCCCATCACGTTGGTTCTCGCATACTGGCAGATGCATCTGGCGCGCAAGGCCGGCGGCGACGCCAAAAGCACGTTCTCGCTTAAACGCGCGTTTCCCATGTTCGTGCTGTTCTTTGTGCTGGCGAGCGTGATCACCACGGTGTTTCAGCTTCCTGTGTCCATCACGGCGCCCATCAAGGAGCTGTCAAAGTTCTTTATCGTGATGGCCATGGCGGCTATTGGTTTTAATACCGATATCGACGAGCTGGTCAAAAAGGGCGGCAAGCCCATCGCATTGGGCTTTTGCTGCTGGATTGGCATTGCGTGCATGAGTTTGGGAATGCAACACGT
>CABUAT010000071.1 GCA_902489665.1 uncultured Collinsella sp.
TGGCCGACAGCCACCGCAGCGTGGGCCTGGGGCTTTCGCTCTGCCGCTCCATTGCGCTGGCGCATGGCGGTAGCATAGAGGTTGCCGCGGCGGACCCGCACGGCTCGGTCTTTACGATTGAGCTTCCCGTCGCCGACGTTTCGTTTGATAAGGAGTAGCGCTGTGCCGAACTCTGCCGTAAAACCGCTCATCTTGGTCGTTGAGGACGACCCCGCTGTCCGCAATCTTATTGTTGCCGCGCTCGAGGCGCACGGCTTGCGTCATATGGCCGTGGAGACCGCCCATGCCGCCATCGCTGCCGCCTCATCGCAGGCACCGAGCATTGTGCTGCTCGACCTGGGTCTGCCCGATATGGACGGCGTCAAGGTGGTGGAGTCGGTGCGCGCATGGTCGGGCATGCCGATTATCGTGGTATCGGCGCGTAGCGAGGATGCGGACAAGATTCGCGCACTCGATGCCGGCGCCGACGACTACCTGACCAAGCCGTTTTCGGTCGAGGAGCTGCTCGCGCGCATTCGCACGACGCTCAGGCGTCTCTCGTATGCGCAAACGGGCGGCGTTGCCTCCGAGGGCTCGTTCGATACCGGTGAGCTGCATATCGATTTTGATGCCGGCATCGCCACGATGGATGGCGAGGAACTGCATCTGACGCCGATCGAGTATAAGCTCCTGTGCCTGCTGGCGCATAACGCCGACAAGGTACTGACGCACCAGTTTATCCTGCACGAGATTTGGGGCACGGCAACTAAGAGCGACCTGGCGAGCCTGCGCGTCTTTATGGGCACGCTGCGCAAGAAGATCGAGTCCGACCCCGCGCATCCGCGCTATATCCAGACGCACGTGGGTATTGGTTACCGATTGGTCATCCAGGGATAGGTCGGCATCCGCCATCCCAATATGAGTTGCAGTGAAATACGGTCTAAATTTGCCTAATTCCAGGCAAAACAGTCCGTATTCCACCGCAACTTTGTCTATTTGTCCTTGGGCTTGCTGGCGTAGAACTTCTTCTTTTTGGGCTTGCCTGAGCAGGCAGGCTTGTCGTCGCAGTGCGGTCCTCGGTCACCGGTCTGCGCGTGCGCGGGCGCCGTTGCGCGAGGCTTGCGCGCCTCGGGGTTGCGCAGCTCCTCGGTTCGCTCGGCAATCTCCTCGGCGCTAAAGCCGACCTCGGCCATGGCGTCCTCGATGGGCAGGCGGCGCACGATATAGCAGTGGTGCACCTTCTGGTTGCGCGCGAAGTCCTCGGGGATGGTCTGTGCCGTAATGTCCTGTAGCACCACGCCCGCGCGTGCGAGCTTGCGCGTCTCGGGACGGAAGCCACGCAGGTTGCAGCTAAAGATGGCATGTCCACCCTGTGCGAGCAGGCGCGATACGCCGGCCAAAAGCTCAACATGGTCGCGTTGGACATCCCAGGTGCGGCGGCCCATCTTGGACGAGTTCGAGAACGTGGGCGGGTCGACAAAGATCAGGTCCCAGCGGTTGCGCGTCTGGCGCTGGTCACGAATCCAGGCGAGCACGTCGTCGCGCACAAAGTGATGCTGCGGCCCCACAAAGCCGTTCTGGCGCATGTTGCGCTCGGCCCAGTCCAAGTAGGTGTTGGAAAGGTCGACCGTCACGGTCTCCTCGACGCCGCCGTCGGCTGCGTAGCAGGTGGCGGTGCCGGTGTAGGCGAACAGGTTGAGGAAGCGGCGCGCCTGCTTGGCGTGCTCGCGCACCAGGTTGCGGGTGACGCGGTGGTCCAGGAAGATGCCCACATCCAGATAGTCGTCAAAGTTGACGGCAAAGGTGAGGCCGCCCTCTTCGATGAGCGGCAGACGACGGCGTGCGATATTGGCGCGCTCGCCCGACGCGCCCTTGCCGGCACCCTGCTTGCCGTACTGAGAGCCACCGCGCGAACGCATGCGGGCCTTGGCGTGCACGTGCTCGGCCGGAACATCAAGGATGCGCGGCGCGATGGCCAGAATGTCGAGCATACGGGCCTGGGCCAGTGCGGGGTCGATGGTCTTGGGCGCGGCGTATTCGGCGATGACGAGCCAGCGGCCCGGCGTCTGCGGGCAGCCTTCGTACAGGTCGATGGCGGCGGAGTAGTCGGGTAGGTCGGCATCGTAGACGCGGTAGCAGC
>CABUAT010000072.1 GCA_902489665.1 uncultured Collinsella sp.
GTTCTAGGTCTACGTTGAATTGGTCTTTGACGGTTGCCTGGATGTGGCGGATGAGCTCGTCGACGTCGGCGGCGGTGGCGTGGTCGGCGTTGACGATGAAGCCGCAGTGTTTTTCGCTCACCTGGGCGCCGCCGACGGCATGGCCGCGCAGGCCGGCGTCCATGATGAGCTTGCCGGCAAAGTAGCCCTCGGGGCGCTTGAAGGTGGAGCCGGCGCTCGGCATGTCGAGCGGCTGCTTGTCCTCGCGGCGCTGGCGGTAGTCGTCCATGTCGGCCTTGATCATCGCGGCGTTGCCCGGTGCGAGGTTGAAGGTAGCAGAAAGAACGATAAAGCCGTCGTCGGCGATGCGGCTCTTGCGATAGCCCAGGTTGAGCTCGTCGACATCGAACTCGATGATGTTGCCGCTGCCGCGGGTGCCGTCGTCGAGCTGGCGAGCGGGTTTGTAGACGCGCACGGACTCCAGCACATCGGCCATGCAGGCACCGTAGGCACCGGCGTTCATGTAGCAGGCGCCGCCGACCGATCCGGGGATGCCCGAGATGGGCTCCATGCCGGTAAGGCCGGCCTCGGCTGCCGCCGCGGCGACATCGGAAAGCAAGGCACCGGCTGCCGCCGTGACATGCGTGCCGTCGACCGTAATGTCGGAGAGGCCCTTGCTCAGCGCCACGACAACGCCGCGGATACCCTTGTCGCCGACGAGCAGGTCGGAGCCGTTGCCCACGATGGTGAGCGGCAGGTCGCAGCGATAACAGGTGTCGAGCGTGGCGACGAGGCCCTGCTCGGTATCGGGCGTGACAAAGACGTCGGCCGGGCCGCCGATCTTAAACGTGGTGTGCTCGCGCATGGGCTCGCTCATCAGCACGTTGTCCTCGCCGGCAACGCCAGCAAGCGCGCACAGCAGGTCCTCGTTAAAAAAGTCGTTCTCGTGCATACGAATATCCGCCTTTTGGTGGTCGTTGTCATCAATCGATTGCAATATACCCCACCCGGACGGATTTGGTGCGCTGGCGGCGATAAAACAGCCGTCTACCGGATTGGTAAAGTGTTTATCACCGAGGTAGAGGGGTAGTCGCTATACTTTCAAGAGATTGCGCGTAAACCCGGAAGGAGCGAGATGGCCAACAAAGTCACCCTCAAGCAGATCGCCCAGGAGGTGGGGCTTTCCCCCTCGTCGGTCTCGCTTGTTCTCAATAATCGGCCCTGTCGCATCTCGGAAGAAAACCGCAAGCTCATCAAGGAGGTCGCGGCGCGCAACCACTATGTCCCCAACCAGATTGCGCGTAGTCTGGTCATGCGCGAGTCGCGCACGCTGGGCCTTATCGTCCCTAACATCGAGAGCCGCTTTTTTGCCTCGCTCGCCGGTAGCCTGGAAAAGCGCTGCCGCGAGGACGGCTATGCGCTCTTCATTACCAGCTCGGGTGGAAGTGCCGACGACGATCTGGAGCTGCTGCGTCAGCTGGTAACGCGCGGCGTTGATGGCGTCTTCCTGGTTGTGGGCGACGAGTTCTCCGACGACCGCGCCCTGCGCGAAGAAGTCAGCCATCTGCCTATCCCTGCCGTGATGGTCGACCGTGCCATTGAGGGGCTCGAGTGCGACAAGGTGATGTTCGACCACGAGATGGGTGGCTACATGGCCACTCGCTATCTGATCGAGCAGGGCCACCGTCGCATTGCCTGCTTGGTTAACGCGCGCCGTTCCAATACGGGGCGTAAGCGACTTGCCGGCTATGAGCGCGCGCTGCGCGAGGTTGGCCTGCCTATCGACGCACGTTTGGAGTTTGAGAGCGAGTACTACATTCCGAGTGCCTACGAGGCCTCGGAGGCGGTGCTCGCAACTGATGCCACCGCTGTGTTCGCAAGTTCGGACAACATTGCCCTTGGTCTGCTCAAGCGCTTACACGAGATGGGGAAGAGCATTCCGGGCGACATTTCGGTGGTGAGTTACGACAACTCGGCCGCCGACGTTCTCTTTGAGCCGGCGCTGACCGCGATTGAGCAGGATCCAGGTATCCTCGCGGAGCATGCTTTTGGCTGCATGTCCAAGCGTCTTGCCGGTAGGGGCGGTAGACGT
>CABUAT010000073.1 GCA_902489665.1 uncultured Collinsella sp.
GCCAGACCGAGGTGCGCGACGTGTGGCGCGACCCGGCGACCTTTGAGCTCGACCAGGCGGCGGTGCTTGCGGCGGCTCCCGAGTGCAATCTGGCGATCGTGACCTCGCCCAACAATCCCACGGGTGACGTGGCGCCGCTCGACTTTGTTGCGGCTCTGTGCGATGCCTGCCCCGGCATGGTCATGGTCGACGAGGCCTACGTGGAGTTTGCCGACGATTCGTTTGGCGCGGCAACTACGGCGCAAGGCCTTATTGCCGAGCATCCTAACCTGGTGATTCTGCATACGTTGTCCAAGGCGTTTGGCGCTGCCGGTACGCGTCTGGGCTACGTGATCGCGGCGTCCGAGGTCATCGACGTGTTCGCGGCGATTCGCCAGATCTATTCGGTCAACGTGCTGAGCCAGGCGGCGGCGCTTGCCTGCGTGCGTGCCCGCGATGCGTACACGCCCGTGGTGGCACAGGTCGCATCCGAGCGCGAGCGCGAGCTGTGCGCCCTGCGCGCGATGGCTACCGAGGGCCTGCCCGTGGAGGCATGGCCGAGCGCGGCGAACTTTGTGCTCGTGCGTACGCCGCATGCCACGCGCGTGCGCGAGCGCCTACGCGACGAGTATTCGATTTTGGTGCGCGACTTTAGCTATGCGCCGGGGCTTTCGGACTGTCTGCGCATTACCGTGGGCACGCCGCAGGAAAACGATGAGGTACTGGCTGCGTTTGCCGTGCTGGTGAAGGAGGAGATCTAGATGGGCCGTTATGCCGAGGTGACCCGCAAGACGGGGGAGACCGACATTGTCGTCAAACTCGACCTGGATGGAACCGGTACGTGCGATATCTCGACCGGCGTGCCGTTTTTCGACCACATGCTCAACGCCTTTGGCCGCCATGGCCTGTTCGATTTGACGGTGCATGCGGTAGGCGATGTGGAAGTCGATGCGCACCATACCGTCGAGGACACGGGCATTGTGCTGGGCGAGGCGTTTTGCCGGGCGCTGGGCGACAAAGCGGGTATTACGCGCTTTGCCGATGCGGCGATCGCCATGGACGAGACGCTCGTGATGGCCGCCGTGGACATTTCGGGTCGCGGCCAGGCCTACTGCGAGCTGCCCGTGCCGACCGAGCGCGTGGGCAGCTTCGATACCGAGCTGGCTGTCGAGTTCTTCTATGCCTTTGCTCGCGATGCCAAACTTACGCTGCACGTGCGCGAGCTGGCGGGCGGCAACTCGCATCACATTATCGAGGCCGCCTTTAAGGCCGTGGGCCGCACGATGCGCCACGCCTGCGAGCTGGACCCCCGCGTACAGGGCATCCCCAGCACCAAGGGCTCGCTGTAGCTGACGGATCGCACAAACCACCACAGAGGTGCCTGTCTCCTTTGTGGTGGTTTTGGATGATGAGATAAGGGAGGGGTCGCGTGGGCGAACCGAAGATCGTGGTGGTTGACTACCACAAGGGCAACTTGTCGAGCGTTGCGCGCGGGCTTGCGCGCGCCGGTGCCGCCGCCTGCACATCGGACGATCCGGAGCAGATCCGCAACGCCGACGGCCTGGTCATCCCGGGCGTGGGCGCGTTCTATGACGCGATCGCCTTTATGCGCCAGAGCGGCGAGGAGGTGGCCGTGCTCGATGCCGTTGCCGCCGGAACTCCGCTGCTCGGCATCTGCCTGGGTCTTCAGCTATTTTTTGAGCGTGGCAACGAGGGCGTGCCTGCGGACGAGGGCGTGGACGCGGACGACGATGCCTCCGAGCAGGCCGGCGGTCCCTGGGTCGATGGCCTGGGCATCATGCGTGGCTCGTGCACGCACCTGGAGTCGAGCCGTCTGAAGGTCCCGCACGTGGGCTGGGATCAGGTGCACATGACGCCTGCCGGCGCGGCCGATCCGCTGCTCGCCGGTTTTGCCGAGGGCGCCAATATGTACTTCACCCACAGCTACGCGGTGGCCGGCGACGTCGATGCCACCGATGTGTTGGCGCGCACGCACTATACACGGAGTTTCCCGTGCATCGTGCGCCACGGCAATGTGTGGGGCTGCCAGTTCCATCCCGAGAAATCCTCCGCGCTGGGTCAGCGCATCC
>CABUAT010000074.1 GCA_902489665.1 uncultured Collinsella sp.
CTCGTTCTCGGCGCTCGGCTTGTCGCGGGGCCTCCTGACCCTCGCCGGGATCACGGCGGAGCCGTAGTGCGCGGCGAGCTCCTCGTAGGCCGCGTTCAGTACCGGCTCCCCGGCCCTGGGGTGGGCGGTGACGCCGGTCCTCAGGTTGTCGGGGACGATGCAGGGCGTCGCGCCTCCCAGGAAGGAGAAGGCGTGCACGTGGCACAGCAGCCATGTATCCTGCTTCATGTCGAGCGTCGGCTCGACGTAGCTGTACCGGCTGAACGGGAGGCAGGCCACGAACAGGTACACCTTCCTGACCTCGCCGGTCGCGGGGTCCACGAGCCGCATCGTGGGCCCCGACCAGTCGACCTCCATGTTCCTGCCCGCCTTGTGCCCGACGCGGCTCACCACGTTGCGCGACACCGTGTACTGGCGGTAGCGCTTGCAGAACCTGTCGTAGGACATCGACGGCGCGCCGGCCTCCGCGCACCCGTCGGCATACTCCGCGTGCAGGAGCTTGAGCGTGACGCCGGTCCTCGCGAGCTCGCGGTGGACGCGTGCCCAGTCGGGGTCGGCGTGCACCGGCCCGGCGTCGCCCCTGCCGGGGAACAGCAGCGCGTAGGCGGCCTCCTCGGACATCCCCTCGACGTCCTCCCAGGAGACGCCCCGCTCCCTCGCGGCTTCCAGCACGTCCTGGACGCTGTGCTTCGAGACGTGGGCGGTGCGGGCGATCGCGTTCTGCGAAAGCCCGTTCACCGACCTCAGCCTCAGGACCTCCCTGGCCCTGATCCTTCTCGCCATGTGGAACCTCCTCGTTCTCTGGACTGCATGGCAGCCCGAGCGTAACGGGGATGCGCGGGAAGGCATTTAATGGCGGTGCCGAACGGCAATATTCGGTCGGGTGGGCGGCGGTGCTGATTCGCAATATAGGTGGTGTCGAAAGGGCCTAGGACTCAGTAGCCCATGCTTGTGAGTGCGGTGGCGCGCTCGGCATCGGAGAGGCTTGCGGCTTCGCTGTCATGGGCGGAGCGGCCTTGGCATTCCAAGATGACGCCCATGCTGTCGGTGGCGCTTTCGATGAGGATGTCGGCGTAGCAGCAGGTTTTGTCATACAGTGAACGTGCGGCTTCACTGAGCGGGATGCGCGCGTTGTTGGCGATCTCGATGCCCTGGCCGCCCTCGTCGCGGGGGAGCGAGATAAGCATGGAGGTCTGTACTTCGAAGGGCGAGGCGGCCTGCCCCGTCATGTGCTCGGCCGCCCAGCGCAGTTGTTTGACGCCGCGCAGGCCTGCGGCTTGCTTGGCGAACGCGGCGATATCCGTTGCGGTAAGAAGCGGCGTGCGCTTCCACAAGTTGGTGTCATTGCCCTTGGTGTCGTTAACTCGCTCCCACCCGCAGTTGGGTGGAATGAACTTAAGCGAAATAGCTTCATCGAGTTGTTGTTGCGTTCGCTCGCAGGGCTTAAACACTGCAAAGGAGCCGCACATCTCGTAGCACGCCATGAGTAACTGGTTGCGTGAGACCTGCGTGGCAAGGCTGAGCAGCGTGAACTCCGGTGAAGTGACATCAAATCCATGTTCAGTCTGTCTAAACGACCCAGGAGGCGGCTCTTGGGTTAGCAGACGGCTATGAAATAGCTTTCCGTTCGCGCGCTGTTTCCTTTCACTCACGGATCTCCAAACTGGTGTGCCGAGCAAGTCTTTAAATACCGGTTGTTTTGAGTAATGCACCAAGCGATGGTCATGGTCGGGCGGCAGGATTGCCGGATAGAGTCCCAGTATTTGGGGCGGGATGCGATAGTACTGAAAAGCCGTAGGTCCGCAGGCAAGAAATGACATAGCGATCCGATCGTTTGAGCGTTGTTTGGGCTAGAAAAGCTATCCGTTTCGGAAGTGCGGTGAAAAAGACAAATAGGTCGGTAGCGCGCAGAGATGTGGTGTAAGAGGCGGGGCATGCCCCGCCTCTTCTCTTT